>CAZTZR010000014.1:0-55565 GCA_964618145.1 uncultured Kofleriaceae bacterium | reverse complement strand
GCAAGGAACCATGGGAATGCCGACCGGGGTTGGGAATCGATCCATCCATCCCCAATGCGTGGAACCGGTCAATGTCAAGAAACGCTGCACTCCTGCCCCGTCCCATGATCCAGAACCGGTTTCCTTCGTTGAACGGAGGAAAGAAGTCTGCATCTGGATTGTAGTCATTCCAGCCACAATTCGGATCGCATCCATTTTCCACGACTTCCCTGGCCAATGTGATTCGTCTGACATCCATGCGCCTGGACAGGGCTTCCGCCACATCCAGGGGAATGGTGACTGTCAGCCACCCCGTGGTGTCATGTTCGATGTCAATGGTCCCCTGATGGGCCAGTATTTCCGTCTTTATCGATTCAGCAGCGTTTCGGAACAGCACTTTGCGTTCTTCAAACACATCGAGTCTCTGTTGCTTCAGAATTTCTTTCTGCTGTTGGGACAACGCGGGAGAATCCGCCCGAGCCGGTACGTTGAAACGTGGCAACCCGTGCAATTTGATGTGTGCGCGGACAAATGGGGGTTTTTCGCCCGTTTCTGCCAGCCGGTCTATTTGGGAACGCAATTCCCCTTCCATTGTATCTTCCGGTCTTTCCGGCACATTGGGCAGTTCGGGAAACTGGTTCGGTTCCCGCATAATCCTGAAAGATTGGTGGATTTTGCCGTTTTCCAGGGTTTGTACCGACTCATGCGTCGAATACACGTATGGTTCATTGGGGGATGTGTACTGGTCCGGTTGTATGGCACGTTTCCAGACTTCTTCATCCAGGAATGGACTAACCAAGCGATCTCCAATGTTTTGGGCATCAATGAATAGTTTTTCATCAAAGTAAACAATTTCTTTCTGAGTTCCGGCAATTTCCTGCGACAAGGCCACTAATAATTGCTCTTTACCCCCCCCCCGCGTCCGGGGTATCCTCCTGCGTGCAGGAAAAGACTGCATGGAGTGAACAAATCAAAATACTCAATCGTATCAATTTCATTTTCCACCTTCCATTCCTTTCGTGTTTCGTGCATGCCCATAACATCAAATTTCGACTGAAATCATTTCAGCCACTCTTGTCTATACCAGAATATGAAACGATGTCAAGTGCATATATTGATGAAAATCAGGGTGATCGCAAGAAAAGGGGGGCACCGCCTTCCGGTGCCGGCGACGGGCGCCGGGGGACGGTGTACTGAGGCGTCCACCCTGACGCCGGGGAAAAGCTTTGCGGGTCTTTCGTTTGAGTTGTCGTTTACTCCTAGCGAAGAAACCACCGGGCCCCGTCGACCGGCCACCGACACCATCCGTCCGGATTCCTGGAGCCCAAAGGGACAAGAATCTTCATTTATGCATGACAATCGTGTAATATGGGCCGACTGAGTCGCCATGGCCTTTTTCCGACAACTCTTCCCCCTGGTTCTGTTCTTCACGGTTTTTCCGTGGAAGGCTTTTGCCGTGGTGCCGGATCTGGAAGTCGAGGGCACGTTCCTGGAGGACAGCGCCCGGGTGAAACAGGCGCTTCAACTGGAGCTGGAAAGGGTTACCGGGGAGGGAGACTACCTGTCGGTTCTGCAGCGGCGGCTGATGGTGTTGGGGTATCACCTCGTCAAGACCGCCATGACGGATGACAAACCACCGATCCTGCGTCTTCACATTGAGCCGGTACAACTGGTGCGCAGCGTATTCATCCGCGGGAACTGGCCGCTTTTTGAAAGTGACATCATGCGTCGCATCATCCTCAGGCCCGGCACCGCATTGCCCGTGGACGAGGCCGAACGCAGGGAATTGCTTGAGAACCAGGAGCGAAGAGTCGAGGAGTACCTGCATCGCGAAGGGTATTTTGACTCCAAGATCCGGATTGAACTGAAAAAACTGTCCAAACCCCACGAAATCGACATTGTGGTGCACCTCGACAAGGGCTCCTCCTACAGGCTCGGCAGGCTGGACATCCGTGGCAATGTTTCGGTGCCATCGGACACCATCGACGGATTTTTCCGACATAGGGTGGTGATTTACAACAAGCCTTTTTACATGCAGCAGTTCAAGAAGGACATCAAGACCCTGACGCAGTATTACCGGAAGCAGGGATTTTTCGCCGTTTCAATCCGGCACGACTTCCACAAGGTTCACAGCCTGAACCGCAAGGAACAGACGGTCAACATTACCTTGAACATCCGGGAGCGTCGCAAGGTGGAGGTGAAGTTCGACGGCAACCAGCAGGTGCATGTGAATCAGTTGCGGGAACAGTTGACCTTTGTGGAAAGCGGATCCTACGACGAGCACGAAATCGCCCGCAGTGCCCGGTTCCTGCAACACTATTACCACACGATGGGCTTTTTCAACGCAACCGTCTTCTTCGAGTCCCACCTCATCGGGGAAAATGCCCTGCGCGTGATTTTCTTCATCCAGGAAGGGCTGCAGTATCGTGTGGAAAACATCGGGTTTTCCGGCAACCGGCATTTCACGGCGATGCGACTGAGGGGTATCGTGTCCACCAAACCGTTTCCGAAAAAGTTGTCGGTCATCGGTTTGGGGAGTGGCGGTTTCATCACTCCGACCCAGTTGACCCAGGACGAGGAGCGGATCCGGGATGCTTACCTGAAAGCCGGGTTTCCTGACGTGGAAGTGAAAAGTTCCGTTCATGTCTCCGCCGATCCCGTCCGGGCCATGGTGCGCCAATCCCTGGACGCAGCCTTGCCCCAGCGCAAGGGACATCAATATGTCACCGTGCGTTTTGACATCCGGGAAAAGAACCGGGTCCTATTGAACCGGGTCCATTTCATCGGGGCGGATCGGGAGGAAGGTGCCCTGCGCCGGATCCAGAAGGTCAAGGCACAAGAACCCTTCTCAATGGAACGCATCCAGAACGACCTTCTGGAGTTCAAACGGCATTTTTCGAACCGTGGATTTCCCTTCTGTGTGATCACCACCGAAATCTCCGCTTCGGAGGACGCCAAAAGCGTGGATGTGACCTACCGGATCGACCGCCGGCAGCCCGTGCGCATCGGACCGGTGTTTGTGCGGGGGAATTTCAAGACCCGGGAAAGCGTCATCCGGCGGGAGATTCCGTTCAAGACGGGTGATCCTTTCAGTTTTTCCAAGGTGGAGGAGGCCGGGCGGAACCTGCGCAGTCTCGGAGTATTCCGGAGTGTCCGGCTCCAGTTCCTTGGACTGGAGGAACAGTTGTCCGAGATTCCGGTCATCGTTACGGTGATCGAGCGGTTTGATGACTATGGAGCCATGGAAGTTGGTGGCGGTTTTTCCACAGACAACCTGTACTTCACCAGTTTTTCCTACCAGAACAAGAATCTTTTTGGTTTGGCAAAAAGCATGGAATTGCGCGGTGAGGTGGGTGCAGAAATCCAGAGCGGTCGGGCCACCTATCAGGATCCCAGATTCCTGGGCACTGAATTGATTTTCGAAATCTCGGCCTACGGGCGCTCCGAAGACACTGTGCGTCTGGGGGACATCATCACATACGGTTCCTCCGTGACCGTGAAAAAACGCTGGTCCCAGCGGTTGCAGTGGTTTGTCCGGTATGAAATCCGTCGGGTATCCTACAAGGAAACGCTCATCCGTGTTTCAGGTGCTCCCGAAGAGGAAAGCCGGGTGAACTTCTCCACCACCACAGCCAGCATCGGGCCTACGGTCATCCTGGACCACCGGGACAATCCCCTGGTGCCCAAAAAGGGTTACCGCCTTACAAGTTCAGTCCGCCTGGCAAGCGAATACCTGGGGGGTGACGACAACTTCCTGCATTTCAATGCCACCGGGCAGTTCTTTCTTCCGCTGCCTTTCGGACTCGTGTTGGCCCAGGGATTGCGCTACGATCATGGCTTGCCGTTCTGGGGAACCCAGGCACTGCCCAAGGTGGAACGCTTCTTTGCCGGAGGGGACACGACAGTACGTGGATACGAGGAGGACATGCTGTTCACCCAACTTCTGCGAACGCCAATGCATCCCACGGGAAGCGGCGAGTTTTTCAAGGTCACCTCCCTGGGGGGAAACATCCGGTTCATCTCCAACACGGAACTGCAGTTTCCCATCTGGAAACGGAGTGTGATTCTGGGAATGCCCATCTGGGGGGCCGCGTTTTTTGATACGGGATATATCATCAATCATTACAATTCGTTCGGGACATCCCTGTTTCATTCAGGATATGGCGGTGCATTGAGGCTCGTGACTCCGGTGGGCGTGATAAGCCTGGAATACGCAGTGCCCCTGAATCTTGTGTGGGGTACTGACCCGAAGGGTCGCATCCATTTCAACTTCGGGTTCATTTTCTGAATGATTCGGGAAAAACACGGATTCCGGGAGAAACAGCTGGACAAACGGATGAATTTTACTAGTATTCATCCGCTCTGTCAGCCTGTCCGGTATCACAGGTGATACGGAAGGTTGATTTTTCAAGGTTTTTTTGATGTCGAGGTAGTGATCATGTCCAACGTGAATCCCAGAATCCAGAAGATCGGCCAGGAATTCCTGCGTCAGGATATCCCCAGTTTCCGTGTGGGGGATACTGTCCGTGTTCATGTGAAGGTCAAGGAAGGTACCCGCGAGCGCATCCAGGTGTTTGAAGGGGTCGTCATCCGCAAGCATCGTGCGGACGTGGCCTCCACGTTCACCGTGCGCAAGGTTTCCTACGGTGTTGGCGTGGAGCGTATTTTCCCGCTTCACAGCCCCGTGATTGATAAAATTGAACTTGGCATGCAGGGACGTGTCCGCCGGGCCCGTCTGTATTACCTGCGCGCCCTGCGTGGCCGTGCAGCCCGCATCCGCGAAAAATCCCGCGCGCTGGCCTCCAACTGAACAGTTACGCCTTGCGCCTGACAAACTTCCGGTGAGCGTACCGGTTCCAGGGTGACCCGGGATGTCGGAAATTCGTGTGGTGGAATACGAATTTCAGGGGAAATCTCAATTGGCGCTGGAAGTGGTGCGCGATTCCCCGGGCAAGGCGCAGTTCATCAATACCGAAGGAGAATCCATCCGGATTTCTCCACAGCGCATTTGGCGGCGCCATCAGGCTGTGGTACGTCATCTGGATGACCCCGGCGCCTTTGTCCGCAACATGGAAAATGAAGTTCTGGATCGGCTGTCCCGTCTGGATCTGAAAACCCTGTGGGAGATCCTGCAGGGGGAGGCGGATCGGCTAAAGTGCGATGAAGTGTGCCAGATTGCCTTTGAACAGGCAGATCTGGCCTCAAGGATCGCCCTGTACCGGGCCATCCGTGACTATCCTGCCTATTTCCGGGTGAACCGGGACGATACCATAGTCCCAAGGGATCCGGAAACGGTGCACTCCATGATGGTCCAGGAAGAGCAGGTTCGGCTGCGGGAGCGCCAGCGGGAGGAGTTCATCACCCAGGTGATCCTTCTGATCCGGAATCCGTTTCCGGAAGGACTCATGGCCCTTTCGCGTTCCCATCTGGACACCCTGAGGCGTTTTGCCCTGTCCGGTGATGAGGAGACGCGCTGGCAACAGGCGGCGAACCTCACTGCCAGCATCTGTGAAGGTGCCCGCATCCGCCAGCATCCACTGCCGCTGGCAGCCTTCGAGATCCTGCACAGGATTGGTTTCTTTTCCCCGCTGGACTGTCCTGCCTCCCTTTCCCTTGGGCTTCCCTGGTCTTTTTCCCAGGAGGTAATCCAGTCGGCAAGGGAAATGGCCCTGGGTGCCAAAGTGCCGGAGGTATCTGCCAAAGCCTGCATCGTTACCATTGACGACGAGGAAACCCTCGACATTGATGATGCCATCAGTCTGGTCCGTCTTCCCGGAGGGGGTGTTGAACTTTCCATCCACATTGCCGATCCGGCGTCCTGTGTCGAGGTGGGAACCCCGGTGGAACTTGAAGCCCGGAGGCGCGCGACTTCCGTGTATCTTCCTGTATACAGGGCCCCCATGTTTCCCGGAGAACTGTCAGAAGACATCCTGTCACTGGTGGCGGGAAAACCCCGTTCAGTCATCACCTTCACCACCCGGCTGGATGACCGGGGAAATGTGGAGGATTACCGGATCTGTTCCCAGGTGATACAGGTCACCCACCGGCTTTCCTATGATCAGGTGGATGCCCACCTGCGGGGGGAATCGGGGCTTCCGGTTGAACCCGCCAATCTGGTGGAGACCCTTCACGAAGTGGCCGGCAAGTTGCATGAAATCCGGCTGCAGGCTGGTGCAGTCGAACTTCGCCTTCCCGAGGCGAAGATCAGGGTCAAAGAAGAGGGGGACATCTGCGTCAAGATTCTGGATCCGGATTCCATGGCCAGGAAAATGGTCAGCGAGTGCATGGTGCTGGCAAACACTGTCGCCGGTCGCACCGCCCGGGCCCACGGATTGAATGTGATCTACCGGACCCAGCGTCCGCCGGATTCCCTGGGAACCCAGGGGGAGAACTCGGGTGTGTTTTCCCTGGTTCGCAAGTTGAAAAAGGGGGAACTCAGTTGTCATCCTGCAGCCCACTTCGGGCTTGGTGTGGATGTTTACCTGCAGGCTTCCAGTCCGATACGCAGATATGCCGATTTTCTGGCGGTTTTGCAGTTGAAGGCATGGATGGCAGGGAAGGAGCCTCCTTTTGCGGCATCGGATCTGATGCCGATTCTGGGTAATGCCGAAGCCGTTGTGGATGAGGTTGCCCGGCAGGAAAGAAGGAGTGTCCGGTATTGGTTGATGACGGAACTGAAGCGGCGCATGGGTATGGTGACCGGATTGATTCTTGAAGTCCAGAGGTTGCGTGCACAGGTGATGCTGGAGGAACTGGCCCTTCGGGTGCAGGTGCAACTTCAGGAGGGTTTGCCTGTGGGAGAACGGATTCTCCTGCGCGTGCTGGATGTGGATCCCCTGAGGGATCAGGCGGTGCTGGAACATGTCCGGAATCCTTGATTTCCTGAACCGGGAGGAACACTCCTTTCGCATGGGGTTGCTGCTCATGGTTCTGACCGCCGGAATTCTGTCCGGGTTTTCCGGATCACGAATCCTGCGGGCTTCTTCGAACAACCATTTTGCCTATCTGGCCCGTTCCCATCTGGCGGGTACAACGAAAATGGTGGATCGACGTCCCCACGGCAACGACTGGGCCAGGGTGGACCGTCTGGAACTTGCCGATGGGAGGGTGCTGCAGGGATCCTACTGGCGCACCCGCGGTCCGAACACCTTCCGTACCATGGACGGTGGTTTCGTGGTCGTGGATCCGGCCCTGATCCGGAAGCGGTCCGAAACCTGGTATGTCACCTTTCCTCCCATGCCCGCCTGGTTGATGGCGCCGGGCGTGGCCATCTGGGGTCTCGCGTTCAATGATGTGCTGTTCACGGTGGTTTTTGCCTCACTGAACGCCGGACTGTTCTGGTTTTTGCTGGTTTTTTTGCGCAAAAAAAAGATGCATGACCGGACCAACATGCAACTGCTGGCATTTTCGGTACTGTTCAGTTTCGGGACAGTGAACTTCTTCAGTTCCGTCCGGGGGGAGGTCTGGTACACGGCACATATTGTCGGGCAGACTTTCCTGATTCTGTATGTGTGGTCGGTGTTCGCCCGCAAGGCCTTTTTGGCGGGTCTGTTTCTGGGCGCCGCTTTTTTGTGCCGCACCCCACTGTTGTTTGCCGGTCTGCTGTATCCGGCCTGGGTCTGGCACGAAGAGGGGCTTTCCGGAATCCGGCGGGCATGGAAGGAGGCGGTTGCCTTTGGTGTTCCCGTTGTCGCCTGGCTTTCCCTGGCCATGACAATCAACTGGGTCCGCTTTTCCAGCCCATTCGAGTTCGGCCACATGTACCTTCACATCGGCTGGCGCCGCCGCATGGAAACCTGGGGGCTGTTCTCCCTGGAATACCTGTCAAGGAACCTGTCGGCCATGCTCACCCTGCTGCCCCGGTTTTCCCTTTCCCATCCGGTGGTGCAGATTTCCCCCCACGGCATGGCACTGTGGTTGACCACGCCGGTTTTCCTGCTGCTTTTCAGGCCGGTGCGGCCCCACACCTTTGGCCGTTTTCTCCTGTGGTTCGGTGTCATCCCGGTGGCCATGCTGTCCCTTTTGTACCAGAACTCGGGGTTTGTACAGTTCGGTTACCGGTTCAGCCTGGATTATACCGTTCTGCTGATCCTTTTGCTGGTGTTGTCCGGTCGGAAGACGGATCGCTGGTTTTGGGCATTTCTGGCCATCAGCGTGTTCGTCAACGCCTTTGGTGCAGCCACTTTCGGGCGCAACCCGGCTTTTTATCCCGGCGGCTCCTTCTTCTTCTTTGTGACGTAGTTTTCCGTTCCTACCAGATTTCAAAGGAAATGATGTATTCGTTTTCCGAACCGTAGAAGCCGTCGACCACGACATAATAGGTTCCGGTGGCAGGGGCCTGGAAGAGAAGTTCTTCGTTGGACGTGCCGGACTGGCCGTTGTTGGGGTCGCAGCATGGCGTCAGATTGGTGGTGCCGTTGGTACCGTAGACGTAGACATCCAGATCCTGGGAGTCTGTCAACTGGTCGAACAGGAGTTCCACAAAGAGGATGTCCCCGGCCTGCAGTTGTATGGAGAACCAGTCCTCGTCCCCGGAACAGATGGTCAGGTCATCAATGATGTCCCCGGAGAGGACCGGAATGGCCTGGGCCGGGCTGTTGCTGGGTTCCCATTCGTCATCCAGGCAGCAGCCGTCTTCGATGGTTTCGAATACCAGACTGTAGGTGGTGTTGATTTCCTCGTCCCAGGTGAAAACCTCAATGTAATAAGTCGCAGGCTGCAGGCACAACAGGACCAGTTCGTTGTTGGTGACCGACATGGACTGCCCCAGGATCTGGTTCTGGGTGTTGCGCACGCGCAGGTCGAGATCCCCCTGGCTATGAAGGAACCGCAATTCCACCAGGGTCAGGGAGGGTCGGTTGAGAACGAAGCGGAACCAGTCCGGATCGGGAAGCCCGGTAGTGGGATCCATGCACATGGTCAAACCGGAGATGGTGCCTTCGGTGATGGCCGGCAAAGACGGGGACGGGGTGTCGTTTTCCTCCCAGGTATCTGCTGTGCATGTGCCGGAGCTCACGCAGAAGCCAGAGGAGGGAACGCACTGGCGCCGGGTCAGGCCGCTGACGCCGATCAGCGCGTCGACTGAACAGACCGTGCCCCCCGGGCAGCCATCGGGATTGTCCTGGCAGTCCACGAGACAGCGGGTCTGTCCCATTCCGAGCACCACACAGGCATCATTGGTGGAGCCGCACTGGACATCCGCCGTGCAGGGTTCGCACAGTCCCGCTCCCGTGATCGTCCCGGCGGGATGGGTGACGGTGGTCTGGAACATGCCCTGGGCGGGCGCGGTGGTCCGGTTGTCGCATTTCCCCTCGGTGTCGTCGTCATCCACGGCTTCGATCACATAGTACAGCGTACGGCTTTCATTGGGAGAAAGTTGAACCACCGGATTGGGGATGACCGCCCGGTACTGGCCGTTCTGGCGGGTGCCCGAGACGAAAGTGGAGGCCACCGGGGTCAGGCTGATGATGTTGTAATTTTGCGGATCCGTCACCTGGGTGGAGTAATACACGATGGGGGCATCGAACACCCCCAGATCATCGGTCACCTGGAACAGGATCTCCACATCATTCACCGAAGACAGGTTGGTCTGGGCGGTATGCTGGATGACGGGAGGAGTGCCGGGACAGTCCGTGCCGGCTTCCCGTCGCAAAAGCAGTATGTATCGCTTGTGGGTGACGTGACCCTCCCGGTCGTCAGCCTTGAGGTTCAGGGAAAACCGGTCGGATTCGTCCATCTGCTTCGGGGAAGGACACCAGGTGAAGGTGCCGGTGAAGGAGCCATCGGTGGTATTCAGTTTGTATCCGTCATGCAGGGGTTCTTCCAGGGTGATGTCCACGGAGGGAGAGTCCGCGTCTTCCACCTCGATGTGAAGGTTGAAGCAGTTTTCCTGGGCCAGGTCCAGGGTGGCCCCGGACCCGATGGGAGCGACGAAAACCGGATACGGATTGGAGCCCGTGGATGCCTGCACCCGGAGGGTGAGCACTCCGGAAGTTTCGACCTTTCCGTCGGACACCACCAAATCAACGAAGTGGTCTCCCACGTCCATGGCTGTGGGGGTGAACCGGAAATAGGCGGACTTGGGTCCCGCCGCCGTCATGGTGGGAGGATTCGGACGGGTCTGCCAGTCACGGATGGTGGGGGCCCGAAACGAGAACGTCAGGGTTTCACTGTCCACATCCGTAGCCACCACCTGTACGGTCACCTGCTGACCCACATAGGCCTGCAGGGTACCGGGTCCGCCGATGAGCACGGGGGCTTCGTTCTTCTGCTTGTTTTCAGGGTCGCAGCCGGAAAGCGACAGGATGGAGATCAATCCGGCCAGCAGGATGGTACGAATTTTCATGATGGGTAACTCCTGAACGGAATGAACAGACGAAAAAATCACAACGGATAACAGACCCCGTACACGTCGTGCCCTGCTCCCACGCAGGACTGCCCGCCGGTGCAGGTTGTGGGGCTGGAAATCTGGCAGGCCCTAAAGCACTTGCTGCCCGTGCCGTCATTGGCACAGATGTGGCCTCCCTGGCACAGATCGACGGTACAATTGCCGCCCAGGGGAACCGTTGCCCAGGCAGTGGGGAAACAATATAGATCGCTGAAAAGTTGACAGCTGTAATTCAGTGGACACCCGGAATTGGCAGCCACGTTGCATCCGTCAGCGTCCTTGCAAAGTCCGAAGTCGGTGTTGGCCGTCAGAACGTAGGCGCAGATGCCGGTGCCCGGACAGGGGTGCTGGGCCGGGGTGTTGAAGTTGTCACACAACGGATAGCATCTTTTCCCGAACCCGAGGATATGGCAAGCACTCCCGAAGGGGCAGGTGTCGGAGGGACCACAACTGGCATAGAAAGTTCCTGCATCATAGAAATTGCTGTTGGGCAGACAGGCCGGTTGAGTGCTGGAATTCAGGCCGCACTTGTTTCCGGTGGCGCAACTGGGGGGGGAATCCCAGAAAACGTAATTGCGGTCACAGGTGGCAATACAGTTGGAGGCCGAGGCGCAGTCGGGGTCGAAGCAGTCGACCAGTCCGTCTCCATCGTTGTCGCAACCGTCATTGCAGTTGGTTTCCACGGATTGGCAGACACAACCTCCGGGGCCAAGTTGCCCCACACAGTCCGGGTCGGCGCAGTCAATGAGCGTATCGCCGTCGTTGTCAATGCCGTCGTTGCAGATTTCCACAGGGGCCTGGCAGTGGGGAGACGCGGCGCAGTCCGGATCGGCACAGTCGACCAGCCCGTCCCCGTCATTGTCATAACCGTCGTTGCAGGAGGCCTCGGGCAGTTCGCAAATGCCGCCTCCCGGTCCGGTCTGTCCGACACAGTCCGCATCCTGGCAGTCCACGGCACCATCGCCGTCATCGTCAATGCCGTTGTTGCAGATTTCCTGGGGGCCCTGGCAGACGGGGGCGAACTGGCAATCCGGATCCTGGCAGTCAATGAAACCATCGCCATCATTGTCGTAGTTGTCGTTGCAGCGGGTTTCAATTTCCTCGCAGATGCCACCGCCCGGCCCGGTGCGCCCATCGCAGGCCGGGTCAGCACAGTCCGTCAGTCCGTTGGCATCGTTGTCGTACCCGTCATTGCAACGGGTTTCGACCTCTTCGCAGATGCCGCCCCCCGGGCCGGGCCTGCCAAAACAGGCCGGATCCTTGCAGTCCACCAGACCGTTGTCATCGTCATCAACGCCATTGTTGCAAATCTCCACAAGTCCCTCGCAGGCAGGATCTTCGGCACAATCGGGGTCCTCGCAATCCACAAGGTCGTCGCCATCGTTGTCGATGCCGTCATCACAGATTTCTGCGGGGACTTCGCAGGCGGGGTCACCGACGCAATCGGGATCATCGCAATCCACGAGGTCATCTCCATCGTTGTCGATGCCGTCATCGCAGATTTCCACAGGGACTTCGCATGCGGGATCATCGGCACAATCGGGGTCATCACAGTCGATGAGGCCATCGCCATCATCGTCAATGCCGTTGTCGCACAACTCTTTTGTGACATTGATTTTTCCGCCTCTTGCACACCCGAAAACCAGGGACATGCAGAAGAACAAAGCCAAAAGGGAGAAACAGGAATTTTTCATGGGTGCTCCTTCCAGAACGAATCCATGCCAAGGATAACAGGCTGCCCATAGTATACTTCCGAACAGACCCAATACAAGTGTAGACTGCAAAACGGTCAGAATCAAATGCATGCAAAGGTTTTTCCGGGATTAATTGCCCGGGTTCGTGATTTTGCGGGCATAGGGCGGTTCGGACCTGTTCATTCCTGGACAGGTTCATCCTGATCCATGTCATGGTACCCGGTCGCTTTTGGTCTTCTCTGGACGGGCAACGGTGCAGGGGCAGCCATGGTGGCAGGCGGTGGACCCGACAGGCCACCCCCCGTGCCGGAACCACCACCAATGCCGCCTCCCGATTTTGAACCTGCGCCGGTAAGGGTATCAATGCCTTTTGCGGGGCTTGGACGCCTGAGTTTTTGTTCGGAAGCATCCTTGTCCTGTTCATCGGATTTGGTTTCCACTTCTTCCTGTTCATTCTTTTCCGTCGAAACCCCGTTTTTCATGGGTTCCCCGTCGGGGGGTACCACATCCGGGGATTCGGGATCCGCAAGTTTTCCGGTGGATTCTTCAGCGTCCTGAACTTTTTCCGCACCGATCTCGCCCGTGGATTCGGCTTCCATCGGGGTGGCGGATGGTTTGGGAGTGTCTTTTTCCGGTTTTTCTCCTTTTTTCGCACAACCGGTGACTGCAAGAATCATGATGAGTGCCAATACCTTCATGGCTGTTTTCCTCCTTGGTGTTTTTGAATGAAACCGATGATGTCCACAACGACTTCTGCTGCCACGTGCCCGGGTTTCATGTATTCGGCAGGACCCGGAATTCCTTCTCCGGTCATGAAAAGATGGTTCAGGTTTTTGTATAATTTCAATGTGAAATTCTTCCTGCCGCGGGTTTTTTCACGCCAGATGGCAAAATCCTCCTCGGCGGTGACCTGGTAGTCCCGATCGCCCTGAAGGATCAGTATGGGCAAATCAAGCGCCAGCGCGGTGGCCACCACGTCATGGTTTCTCAGGTGCAACCAGTACGAGGCCGGCATGCCCAGGGGCAACTGATCCATGGGTGTCTCCGGGGATAGTCCGGGATCTTTCACGAGGGCAATGCCTTTTTCAATTTTGTCGATGGCTTCTTGCTCCTCGTCGGTGATCCGTCCATCCTGACGGGCCAGAAAGGCTACCTGGGAACGGATGAGTTCTTCCAGGGGGCGGGCATTGGCCGCCAAAAGGATGAGCCCGGCCAGACCAGGGGTGTCCCGGGCAATCCGGGGGCCGGCAAATCCACCCAGGCTGTGCCCGAGGACGAATATCTTTTCCGGATGGACGCGGGGTTGGGTGCGCAGGAAGGCAACCGCCCGGCGGGCATCCTCCATGGTTTCCTGTTCCATGGTCAGATTCTTTTCGTCCTGCATGACAATTCCGGCATGCACCCGGGTCCGCTTGTCGTAGCGAAGGACCGCGATGCCGCCGGAGGAAAGCCCATGGGCAAGATCACGGAAGGGCTTGTTGGGTCCTATGGTTTCGTCCCGGTCATTGGGACCTGAACCATGAACCAGGACCACCGCAGGAACCCTTTCATCTCCTTTGGGTAGAGTCAGCAATCCCGGAAGCAGATAGGGTTCTTCTCCAAAGGACACATGTTCTTCGGAAAAACGGTCCGACTGGACGTAGGTGGGGACCGAAGCCACCCCCGGCTGTTCGGCGGGAGCGAAGAAAAGCCCCGCCACCTGTCCGTTCCGGTTGAAGGTCAACTTGATGGTGAGAAAGGATTTTTCAAATTCACACAACGTGGAAATCATCTGGAACTGTCCCTTGGTATCCCGCTTGGAACTGACCCGGTTCTTCAGCGGACCCGTATGGGAGATCAGTTGTTCCCAGGCCGCGACCAACTTGGGCTTGTCCATCAGTTTGGCCATCTGGTCGTCGAATTCGGCCAGGACGGCGTCATATTCCTTGCTGCTCAACTGGTCGATGATGCGGGCGGCTTTTTCGGCATGATTGTCCAGGTCCGATACCGGCATTTCCGGTGGGGTTTCAGGTTTTTGGTTGGGAGTTTTTTCCCCATGGGGGTCCTTCCCTTCAGGTTCCGCCGGTTTTTGCTTCCCGCAGGAGGCCAGTATGAGAAAAAAGCTTGAGAGGAAGACAACTGCACGCATGAGAATCTCCGGAAGATGATGTGCCAACGGATCCGTTCCGCTGTCGGATTCCGGATCATACCAGAACCCGGAAAAAGGAAAAGCCTTCCATCAATGGTTTTTGGCGGGTTCCGGGTCGGACAGGGGAATTGGGGATTTTGGGTTTGTCGGCGACCGGATTACCGGGGACGGGGACGGGGGCGTTCTTCCTTGGACGGTGGTGGCGGTGGTGGCGGTGGCGGAGGAGCGGGTTTCCGGTGGCGGACCCGGTAGCGCGGTTCGTGGTACCGCTTGTGCCAGCGGCGGCAATATTCAACCCCGGAAGGTTTTTTTCGGATATATTGTTTCCGGAATCTGCTACAGTACACCGGAAAGGAGTTGTCATGAGAATGAAAAGGATGGTTCAACTGACCCTTGCGATGCTGATTGTCCTGCAGGTGGGAATTGCCTGTGATTCCGGTTCCGGTGGTGACCGTCACGGTCTCAATGAAGAGGAATACAACGCATTCCTGTACACCAATTACGCGCGGACCGACCCCTCCGGTTTTGCCGAGGAGTTTCTTCTGGAGGCTTACCAGGGGGGGCGGGACAATGGTGCCTACCTGGACCTCAAGGGACGGCAGCCGGTTTCGGCGCTGGAGTTGCACAAGGCACTGATAGCCGCTTCCCGTGCCCACAGCAGGGACATGGATGAAAACTGCAAGACCCTGCAACACGATTCCTGTGATGGCACCTTGTGGAGTACGCGGATACGCAGTTATTATGACGGCAACCGCATTGCTGAAAACGTGGGATGGGGATTTCATACGGGTTTGTCGGTGGTAGTCGCATGGATCACCTCCCCGGGGCACCGGAACAACCTGCTCAGTCCGGATTATGAACATGTCGGCTTTGGTCAGGCAGGCACTTACTGGACGCAGAATTTTGGTTCAGGGGGCAAATAGTCTGTTTCCAACCTCCGAAATGCAGGACGGGGCTATTTATAAAAAGAGAAAACACCTGAAAATCACAGGTGTTTCACTTTTTCCTTGATCACGGGAGGTTCTACGTTAATATGCCCTCGCTTTTCGAGGGAGGCGACATGTCATCCGATTCTTTGACCGAAGTAATTGAAAAACTCAAAAAAGAGGGCATTGACGCGGCAAAAACAGAAGCCGACCGCATCCGGCAGAATGCCGAAGCGGATGCCGAAACCATCGAGATCGAGGCCAGTGCCAAGGCCAGGGCGATCGTCAACCATGCGGAAGCCGAAGCCCAGAAGATCCGTGAGCAACTCCAGGTGGAACTGGAACGGGCGTCCAAGATAGCCCTGTCTGCATTCAAGACCGCCGTGGAAAAGAGTCTGGTGGTTCCGGCGGTGGATGAATCCTTGTCCGCACTGCTCTCCAATCCGGCACACATGGAAAAGGTTCTTGCCGAGATGATCAAGGGCTTTGCGGCAAACCAGTTCAAGGGTGCCGATCTGGACGTCATCCTGCCCGAGGCCATGAAGGAGCAGTTGGGATCTGCATTCGCAGCCAAGATGAAGATGATGACTGCCGGTGGTGCGCTCAACGTGCAGTTCGACGACAACATCCGCTTCGGATTCAAGGTCGGACCCAGCCAGGAAGGGTATGTTTTTGACCTGTCCGATGAAGGGTTGCGTGAAATCTTCGTGAAATTCGTGTCACCCAAGTTCCGGAACCTGTTCACCGCTTCCAACTGAGGGTGCCGGCGTGAAATACTACAGACTCGTCACAGCCTTGCCCCCACTGCCGGATGGATTCAGTCCGCTTCCGGTTCCGCTTCAGGAGATCGTTCAACTGATCCTTGACGAAGTGGACGGAATCGATGCGGAACTGATCCATGCGGTTCTCTGGTTCATTGACACCCACAATGCCGAGATGATCCTGCTCAAGAGGAGCCATTTCGACCCCCGGGGTACCTGCTCGCAGGAACAGATGGAAACCCGGCAGATGCTGCCTGCGTTTCTGGATGAAATCCTGCGCTCCGAGGAAAGCCTTCAACCTGCCCAGCAGGTGGCCCGTCTCTGGAACGCCTATTACCTTGCCCTGGCGGAAATCGCTGAAAGAACCCGCAACCGTTTTCTCTCCGAGTTTGTCGAGATGGAGATTGGCCTGCGCAATGCCATTGCCCGCCAGCGTGCCGAACGCATGAACGTGGATCCCGATCTCGCGATGGTGCAGGGCGGTGAAGGTGCCGGGCTCTACCATGGTCTGGTATTGCGGGCAGCCGAAGCTCCGGACCCCGAGTCCCGGGAGCGTATCCTGGACCGGGAGCGCGTGAACCTGATACAGGAACTCGAGGGGATTGACCCGTTTTCCATTGATGCCATTCTGGCGTACCTTTCCGTCGCGCTGGTCGTTGACTCCTGGCGCGTGACGGAAGAAACCGATCCTGAAACCATGCTGGAGGTGTTCGCTTGATCGATTCCTCTTCCACAAAAGGACATGTGGTCAGCATCAACGGCAACATGGTTGCCGTCGAAGTTGACCAGGGTAGTGTTGTGCAGAACGAAGTGGCTTTCGTGGCCCTTCCGGACTGCGAACTCAAGGCCGAGGTCATCAAGGTCATCGGCAAGCGCTGTTACCTGCAGGTATTCGAGGATACCACTGGTATCAGCGTGGGCATGCCTGTGAACTTCACCGGCAACATGCTGGCAGTGGAACTCGGCCCCGGTCTGCTCGGGCAGATTTACGACGGGTTGCAGAACCCCCTGAACCTGCTGGAGAACAAGCAGGGATTCTTTCTGCAGCGTGGTCAGTACAAGGACGCCATTGATCGCACGAAAAAGTGGGAATGGAAGCCTCTGGCCGCCGTGGGCGACCGGATCCGGTGCGGCCAGTGGCTCGGGGAAGTGCCCGAAAAGTTCATTACCCACCGGGTCATCGCACCCATTGGCTTGATTGGTACTGCCACGGTGAAGTGGGTGCTTCCCGCCGGGGAATACCCCATCACCGAGAAGGTGGTGGAACTGGACCTCAACGGAAAGACGATTCCGGTCACCATGATGCAGGAATGGCCTGTGAAAAAGGCCATCAAGGCGTACAAGGAACGGATCTATCCGGAGGAACTGCTCATCACCCGACAGCGGATCATTGACACGATGTTCCCCATCTGCCGCGGCGGGACATCCTGCATTCCAGGCCCCTTTGGCGCCGGCAAGACGGTTTTGCAGCACCTGATATCCAAGTATTCCAGCGTGGATCTCGTCATCGTGGTTGCCTGCGGCGAGCGGGCGGGCGAGGTCGTGGAACTGATCCATGAGTTCCCCGAGATGGAGGATCCGAAAACCGGCGGTTCCCTGATGGACCGCACGATCATCATCTGCAACACCTCTTCCATGCCGGTGGCTGCCCGCGAGGCATCCGTGTATACGGGCATCACCCTGGGGGAATACTACCGGCAGATGGGACTGGACGTTCTGGTACTGGCGGATTCCACCTCCCGCTGGGCACAGGCCATGCGTGAAATGTCCGGCCGCCTCGAAGAAATCCCCGGAGAAGAAGCGTTTCCGGCCTATCTGGAAAGCCGGATCGCCGGGTTGTATGAACGCGCCGGTCTGGTGCAGTTGCACAATGACGAGCGCGGGGCGGTGACCCTCATCGGTACCGTCTCTCCGGCCGGCGGCAACTTCGAGGAACCGGTGACCCAGGGAACACTCAAGGTTGTTGGCGCCTTTTTGGGGTTGTCCCGCAAGCGCTCCGACGAACGCAAGTTTCCGGCCATCGACCCGCTGGACAGCTACAGCCTCTACACCGACCAGATGGCGGATTCCCTCAACAAGAACCTGGACCGGGAATGGGTCAAAATGGTTCACGAGAGCCGGGAATTGCTGCAACGCGGAGCCGAAGTGGGCAAGATGATGACTGTCGTCGGCGAGGAAGGCATTTCCATTGACGATCTGATTCTCTTCCTCAAGAGCGAGATGCTGGACTTCACCTATCTGCAGCAGAACGCTTTTGACGACATTGATTGCGCGGCCACCATCGAAAGGCAGGTGGCGGACTTCAAGTTGCTGTACAAGGCACTGAAGACCCCGTTCTCGTTTGACTCCAAGCCGGAGGCCCGCAAGTTTTTCGTAAACCTGCAGGACCGCTTCTACCAGAAGAACTACACAGCCGAGAACAGCCCCGAATATGCCAAATTCGTAAGTCAAATCGAAGAAATCATCGTGTCGGGAGGTGGTCGCCTTGTTTAAGGAATACACGCAAATCACCAACATCATCGGCGACATCATTGAACTGTCCGCCCAGGGGATCGCCTATCGTGAACTGGCCGCCATCACGAACACCAACGGGGAGACCTCCCTGGCCCAGGTCATCCGTATCGATGGCACCAAGGTGTCCCTGCAGGTCTTTGCGGGGGCCAAGGGGCTGTCCAACCGCTCTGCGGTCCGTTTTCTCGGGCACCCCATGCGTGTCCAGTATTGCAATGATCTTCTGGGACGGATTTTCAGCGGCTCCGGCCAGCCCATTGATGGCAAGCCCCCGGTTGCCGAAGCCGAGGAAGTGGAAATCGGCGGTCCTTCGGTCAACCCCGTCAAGCGCGTGGTGCCCCGCAACTTCATCGAGACCCGCATCCCGATGATCGACATTTTCAATCCCCTGGTGGAGAGTCAGAAACTGCCGATCTTCTCCACGCCCGGCGAGCCGTTCAATGAACTTCTGGCCCGCATCGCCCTGCAGGCGCAGGCGGACATCGTCATCCTGGGCGGCATCGGTCTCAAATTCGATGAATACATCGGGTTCCGCCGCAAGTTCGAAGAGGGCGGGATCATGGACCGCACCGTGATGTTCGTGCACACGGCAGCCGACCCGGTGGTGGAGCGCCTGCTGGTGCCGGACATGGCCCTGGCCGTGGCCGAACAGTTCGGTATCGCCGGCAAACGGGTCCTGGTCCTGCTCACCGACATGACCGCATTTGCCGATGCACTCAAGGAAATCAGCGTTGCCATGGAACAGGTCCCCTCGAACCTCGGATATCCGGGTTCCCTCTATTCGGATCTGGCCTCCCGCTATGAAAAGGCGGTGGATTTCGATGGTGCCGGTTCCATCACGGTCCTGGCCGTTACAACCATGCCCGGTGGTGACGTCACCCATCCGGTTCCGGACAATACCGGGTACATCACCGAGGGACAGTACTATCTCAGTAACGGCGTGATCAACCCGTTCGGTTCCCTTTCCCGCCTCAAGCAACTGGTGGTCGGAAAGGTGACCCGGGACGATCACGGAGCGGTGATGAACGCCATGATCCGTCTTTACGCCAAGGCCCTCGAATCCAAGAAAAAGATTTCCATGGGATTCGAGAAGACCGAAACCGACGAAAAATACCTTCGCTATGCGGACCTGTTTGAACAGCGATTCATGGATCTGCGCGTGGACATTCCCCTGAATGATGCGCTGGATCTGGGCTGGAAAACCATGTCCGAGTGTTTCGACCGTTCCGAAATCGGGGTCAAGAAGGAAGTCGTGGACACCTACTGGCCCAAGGAAGCGTAGCACATGGCAGAAAAAATCAAACTCAACAAGAACAGTTTACGGGATCAGAACCAGTCCCTGAAACTGTACCTTGAGTTTTTGCCGACCCTGGAACTGCGCAAGCAGCAACTGCAGGCGGAGGTCGCCTCGGCCCGCAAGGAAATGGATCGGGCCCAACTCCGTCGGGATGCGCTCATGGACGATGCCCGCGAATGGCGTGCCCGCCTGAACACGGTATTGCCCATGGTCAGGGATTTGCTGCGGGTGGATCTGGTATCGGTCTATTCGGCCAATGTAGCCGGCGTGCGTGTTCCGGTGTTTGACAAGGTGGTGTTCAAGAAGGGACCGTATTCCCTGGCGGCCACCCCCTGGATTCTGGATGCGGCCATGACCTTTTTCGAAAAGGCCATCACTGCCCGGGAACAACTGCGCGTGTTGCAGGAAAAACATGATCTGCTGGTGGCGGAACTGACCAAGACCACCCAACGGATCAATCTTTACGAAAAGGTCCTCATTCCGCAGACCCGGGAAAACATCCGCAAGATTCGTGTTTATCTGGGGGACCAGCAGACGGCGGCCGTCTGCCGCGCCAAGATCGCCAAGAACAAAATCGTGGCCAAGGCGCAAGGAGGCGGGTCATGAGCATTGTCAGGATGAAAAAAGTCCTCCTGGCCGGGCCATTGCAGGCCAGAGAAGACAGTGTGACACGCCTGGAAAAACTGGGGGTGGTGCACGTTCAGGATCTGGCGGAGCAGGTGGCGGAGCCTCCGGCGGAACTGGTGGCAGAAGCGGCCCGGGCGGCCCGGGTGGTGGACACCCTGAAGAAAGTCCTCAAGGACATGCCTGAAAAGCCTGAACCCCGGGACGATCGTGATCCGGCGGACCTGTTGGCCACCTATGATCAGGTCATGTTGAAAAAGGGGCAGTGGGAGCAGGAACTGGCGGCACTGGAGAAGGAACTGCGCACGGTATCCCCCTGGGGCGACTTTGACCTGCGGGATGTCCGGAAACTGGAGGACGCCGGCGTGTTCCTGCGCCTGTACCAGACTTCCACCCGGGAATGGGAAAAAGCGGATCGTTCGTTTTTGAAGGAGGCTTTCTGGCATCGACGTGTGGTTCTGACCGGTGCCAGGGATTGCGGGATCATTGCCTTTTTCGAGGGTTCCCCTCCAGAGGAGGTTCCTTTTGAACGGGTCAGCCTCCCCCAGCGTTCGGTGTCCGAGTTGACCAGGGCATCGGAGCGAATCCGGGACGATCTGGAAAAGGCAGACCGCCGTCTGGTGGAACTGGCAGCCTTTCTGCCTGTGTTCGAGAAATATGCCGCCGGTGCGCAGAGCCGTCTGGCCCGTGCCCGGGTGTTTGCCGGCCTGCTCGAAGATGGTCCGGTCTTTGCTTCCTGCGGGTTTGTCCCCGAAAAACGGGCTGCCGAAGTTCAAAACGCATTTTCGGGATCCTCCACGGTGGTGATCCTGGAAGATCCCGGTCTGGAGGATGACATTCCCATCGAACTGGACAATCATCCAGTGATCCGCCCCTTCGAGTCATTGATCCGGATGTTCAACCTGCCCAATTACCGGGAACCGGATCCCACCATCATGGTGGCTCCGTTCATGGGTGTATTCTTTGGACTTTGCCTGGGGGATGGGGCCTATGGCTTGCTGCTTCTGGTTTTGGGTACGTATCTGGCCTACCAGTTCCGGGAGAAGCGGGCAATCCTTCCCATGATGCGCCTGTTACAGATCCTGGGCGGTTTCACGTTGATCATCGGACTCATGCAGGGTCTGGTTTTCGGCGTTCAGTTGCCGACCCTGCGCATCTTTTCAGGTTTGCGCGGTTTTTTCCCCTTGTATACACTCGTGGAAAAGCCGGAAGAGATGTTTTATATGTCCCTGCGAATCGGGGTGGTGCAGTTGATGATAGGGTTTATCATCAAATTCATTTTGTCCCTGATTCGCAAGGAATTCCAGACGGTAATCGCCACGACTGGCTGGATGTTGCTTCTGGTTTTCGGCTACCAGTGGATTGGGAATGGCATGACGTGGGTGAAATTCAAGGAGGTCTGGCCGTTGCTGGCTTCCGGTGGACCCATGCTGTTCTTCTTCTCCAATCCGAGTCCGAGTCTTGGCAAGCGCCTGGGGGGCGGGGCGTGGGCTATGTACAACATAGCCGGTCTTTTCGGGGACGTCATGAGTTATGCCCGCATTTTCGGTCTGGGCATGAGTTCAGGCATCATCGCCGTGGTTGTCAATCAAATGTCGTTCACGATGATGGGGCCGCGCCCCGGGCTGGGATGGATCTTCGGTCCGGTTCTGCTGGTGTTTGGTCACACCTTCAATTTCGCCATGGCGATCATCGGCAGTCTCGTGCACTCGGCGCGTCTGAACTTTCTGGAGTATTACGGAAAATTCTTCGATGGCGGGGGCAAGCCCTACGCGCCTTTCGGGGAACAGGGATAATCATGAAGGGCTTTGTACAGCCCGGAAAAGGAGTACCACGTGTTTGAAACCACCTCTTTTATCAGCATGTTTTCCACCATACTGGCACAGGCGGCCGATTTTGCACCCACCATCGGCATCACCGGATTCAACTGGAGCCAGTTCCTGGCCTACCTGGGACTGGGCCTGTTGGGGCTGGGCCTTTCCGGCAGCGCCATCGGTCTGGCCACGGCCGGTTCCGCCGTGGCCGGCATGCGCAACGAACGCCGCAATCTGGGACTGGTTGTCTCCGTGCTTCCCGGCACCCAGGGACTGTATTCCTTTGCGGTCGGTTTCATGTGCATGCAGGCGCTCAAGGGCGACAAGGTCGATGACATGCTGTTCCTGAAGATTTTTGCCGCCGGGACGGTTACCGGAATTTCCTGCCTGGTGTCCGGCTGGTACCAGGGTGTGGTCTGTGCTGCAGGCATCAAGAGCATCAACCAGGAAAAGATGAGTGTGGGCAACGCACTCCTGCTGGCAGTGTTCCCCGAATTCTACGCAATCCTCGGCTTTGCCATGGCCATGCTTCTCATCATCTGATTTGTTCGGCAAGATCGGGTCCTCTTGTTCGGTAAAGACAAAAACACAATGAAGTGGACATGAAAGGCTTTTTGCGCTCCAAGATCCTGCGTCTTGCCTGTCCGGTCACCCTGGGGGTGATTTCGGATACCCATGCCAATTCCCTGGACCCCCATCTACTGGAACAGGTCCGTACCATCTTTTCCGGCATCCGCGATGTGATTCATCTCGGGGATGTCACCTGCCCTGCGGTGTTGTCCGATCTGGAAAGTTGCGGTTTTGTGGTGCATCCCGTGCTGGGAAACAACGACAGGCTGCTGAACTCTCCCCATGTCATGCTCATTGAATCGGGGCCGTGGCGCATTGCGGCCACCCATGGCGGTGGAGGCGGGTATTTTGAAGTATCCGGCCGGGCCATGCGACAGGTGTTGTCCGTTTTTGAACCTCCCATTCACGCCTTGATGCATGGCCATAGCCATGTGCACATGCTCAGGGAACAGGAAGGGATCTGGTATTTCAATCCGGGCTCCCTGGGCTTTCCCCGGATGCATCCGGATCTGGACGGACCACCCCGTTCTTCCGTGGGACTTTTGAAAATCACACCGGAGCAAATGGTGTTTTCCCATTTTTTTCCGGAAAATTCGGCTGCATGCTGAATCCGCCTTGCAAGCTGGCGTATGTTGGCGTATAAAGTCACAGGTTTTGGTGATTTGTGATTTTTTCGCCACTACAAGGCATTTGAAAGGAGTTGTCATGAACAAGGTATTGGTTTCTGTTCTCGTTGCCGGCGTCAGTTCGGTCATGGTGCTTTCCGGGTGTTATGTGCATGCCCGGCCGTACCATGCCACCGCTACCGTGGATTATTCCTATGGTGGTTGGACACCCTATTACTACAATGGAAGTCTGGTCTATTTCGACGGAATGGCCCGTCCCTATTACTATAGCGGCGGCCGGATTGTCTATGTGCCCTCCACCTGGGCGTACTATCACACTTCCGTGCGTGCCTACCGGACCCGCGGTCATCAGTATCGCGCCTGGCATGGCCGGTATCATCGTCCCAACTATTACAGCCGCCCGGTCCGCGTGCACCACCGTCCGGGTGCCCGTACCCACCGTGGCGCATACCACCGTCCGGGTGCACGTCCGGCTCCGGCCCGTCGCGCTCCGGTCCGTAGCGCTCCGGCCCGTCGGACCCGTTATCGTTGATTTCCTTCCATTATCCGCATATTTTCCGGACTCAAAACTTGTAAAGGCCGGTTTTTGTTGCTATAAGCTCAGTGGAGTCGTTGGACTCCATTGGTCCGGTTGGCCCGGAGGCTGGTGCTTGTGATGCTTCTTGATGAAATCAAATGTTCATTTTGCAACAAGAAACGTGCGGAAGTACGCAAGATCATCACGGGGCCCAAGGTGCATATCTGTTACGACTGCGTGCACCTGTGCAACGAACTTCTGGAGCGCGAAGAGTTTGTTTCCTCCGTGGCCAGTTACAAACCCCGCCTGATTTATGATGAACTGCAAAAACATGTGGTGGGTCAGGAGTTCGCAAAGAAAGTCCTTTCCGTTGCGGTATACAACCATTACAAGCGGCTGGATTCCCGCCAGCGGGGGGCCAATGTGACGGGCAGTGTGGAACTGACCAAGGGGAACATCCTTCTTCTGGGGCCCACGGGTACCGGAAAGACCCTTTTGGTCGAGACCCTCGCGAAGAAACTGGATGTGCCGCTGGCCATGGGGGATGCCACCACGCTGACGGAAGCCGGCTATGTGGGGGAGGACGTGGACAGCCTGCTCAAGAACCTGTACCGGGCCGCCGGAAACGACATTGAGCGTGCCGGTCGCGGCATCGTGGTGATCGACGAGATCGACAAAATCGCCCGAAGGGGTTCGGGTTCTGCTTCCGGTCGCGATGTATCCGGAGAGGGCGTCCAGCAGGGTCTCCTGAAAATGCTGGAAGGAAAGACCATCAGCATTACGCCGGATTCCGGAAAGGGCAACCGCAATGCCAATCCGGTGCTCATTGACACCACGGACATCCTGTTCATCCTGTCCGGTTCTTTCCATGGGATAGAAGATATTGTCCAAAAACGCATCGGAAACCGGTCGGTGGGATTCGGAACGAAGAACACCCGCCAGATCCACGAGCGCAATGAATTGCGGATGCAGGTGCAGAACGCGGACTTCTACAAGTTCGGGATGATTCCGGAGTTCATGGGTCGGGTGCCCATCATTGTGCCGTTCAACGATCTGTCCGTGGAGGATCTCATGTACATCCTTCACCAGCCGGTGAATGCGCTGGTGAGGCAATACCAGAAACTGCTGGCGTTTGACCAGGTGGAACTTGTTTTCACCGATGGTGCATTGCGGGCGATTGCAGAAAAGGCCCACCACATGAAGATGGGCGCAAGGGGATTGCGTACGGTCATTGAAGACATCATGCTGGAAGTCATGTATGAACTGCCTTCCATGGATAATGTCCGGCGTTGTGTCGTGGACGAGGAAGTCGTCCGTGACCGCAAGCCCCCGGTTCTGGAAACGGCTCCCAGGGCTGCGACTGCCGGCAGTTAGCCGGACCCGGTTCGGGGTCCGCCGGGTGCCTTCATTTTTGGGCGGTTGCGCGCCATTTCCTGAACAAGAATATGCCACATACAAGCATGAGAAGTGAAACCACCTGGGGGATGCTCAACAGAATGGCGGTTTCGGTGGGCAGTTCGCGGACGGCACTCAGGGTGTCGGAATGCAATTCAAAAAGAAAACCGCGTCCAGGATCCCCCCTGAGCATTTCGAGAAAAAACCGGCCGGTTCCGTACAGGATCAGATACATGGCAAACACGGTGCCTGGGTGCTTCTTTCCGGGTTCCCTCCGGAAAAGCCGCAACATTGCCAGAAGTAAAACGGCAAGAAAGACCACTTCGTACACCTGAACCGGGATCAGGGGTGGAAGCCTGCCTGTGGATTCGTATGTCAGCCCCGCAGCACTGTGTGCGGGAAACCGTAACCCCCCCGGCCAGGATGCATGGGATTTTCCCCAGCAGCAACCGGCGGTCAGGCAGCCGATCCGACCGAAAAGGTGTCCCAGTACAAGACCGATGGATGCAGCGTCCAGGAAGATCCTGAAATGCACCTTTTTCCGAATGAAAAACGCAGTTGCGGCACCGGCAAGCAAGCCACCCTGGAAAGAAAGCCCCCCATCCCAGACTGCAATCGGTCGCCAGTAAGGGTCAAACGCCTTTGCCTCGCCAAAGATCAGGTGAAACACGCGGGCCCCGGCAAACGCGGCCAGAAAGACCAAAAGGATCATGTCGGTGTGATGTTCCAGGTCCAGTTCACGCTGCCGTAAAAGATGCCTGAACAAGACCATTCCTGCGATAAAACCCAACAGGATCAGCATGCCATAGGAGGGTACGGAGGGCAGGATCTCGGGGTGCATTCTTTTTTATCCGGAAAGTTTGACAGATAATGGCGACGATGTAGTATGGTGTATAGAGAGGTGCATCATGGTACGTAGCACATCAGTCACAAACTCCCCGAATTGGGAACGCCGCAGCCGGAATCTGGGCCGGGAAATCGAGCGCATTCTGTGGGAGCGCCTGATTCAGTCCCTGCCGGAAA
Source organism: uncultured Kofleriaceae bacterium (assembly GCA_964618145.1). Classification (GTDB taxonomy): domain Bacteria; phylum Myxococcota_A; class Polyangia; order HGW-17; family HGW-17; genus HGW-17. The sequence goes on along the minus strand of CAZTZR010000014.1, from coordinate 29,313 downwards.
ATTCGCCAAAGGACTTGTCCGACGGTTCCAAAACGGCAAAACCGGGACCCGGATAACCTTCCAGATCCATGGCATGGACCGCTTTGAGAATGGTCACGGCGAAGTGGTCCATGTAGTCGGTTCGTACATAGTGCTTCAGGCTGCCCCAGTGGGAGAAGTGGTAGGCGCCAATGGCCCGTTCGGGGTTTGCCAGGTTCAGTGAACCCACGTTGTCGGCGCGGTATTGCAATCCGAGCAAAAAGTGCAGGGCATAGCGAATGCGCTTTGCATACAAAGCGGTGCGTTCCGCATCGCCGCGGGCCTCGGCCAGTCGGTATGCGTCGATGACACCTTCAATCATGCTCACTGTACCCCACGTGGGATAATTTCCTGCCTTTCTTTTGAAACCGCCGATGTAATCCTCACGATCCGGGGGACGATACTGGTCTTCGAGCATCCAGTCGCTCATCCGGAAGATCCAGGCTTCCAGATCCGGATTCGGACGCGCCAGCACCAGAGCCACCAGGGGACCGCTGGCCCAGGGAATCCAGTAAACATCATCTTTCCAGTTGCGGGGGCCATGATAGAAATCGTGGTAATACAGGGCCGATTTTTCCAGGGCATCTTGCCACACGGTGTCCCCGGTGAAGCGGTACAACCGTTCCATGGCCACCAGGGCCTGACCTACCGCAAACTCGGAGTGCATGCCGGGGCAGGAAGAGGAAAAGTCCCTCGCCGCCGTGCGTATGCAGCCATCATCGTCCACCTGGGCGAGCAAAAAGCGCCCCATTTGGCCGATTTCTTCCAGATGATCCCCGGTTTTCCGTACACTTTCGATTTCCAGCGTGGCAAACAAGAGGAACATCGTTTGTGCCAGGGAGCGGCTGTATCCAATGGTGCCATCAGGGGTTTCCATGACCGTCAGGGTGCGGTTTTGTGCCACGGCACGGCGGGCCGCCAGCAGGAACTCCGGGCGTTCCAGAAAGCGGTACAAAAGGACCTGGGACCAGGCAGTGGCCAGTTGCTGGATCACCACGTTGTCCGTGCTGGAAGTGTCAGTGTCCGCGTTCCAGTCATACAGATAGTTGCCGTCGGATGCCTGATTGCGCAGAAGCCAGTAATGCGACAGCATGAGGCTGTACAGGAGGGTTTGTTTCCCGTTGTCCTGGCCGTTGACTGTCAGCGGAAACTCCAGGGTATCCCATTGGCCCGGATCGGCAGGAAGAGACACCACCGGTTCATCCGAAGGATCAAAATCCACATGGGGAGGCCATCCATCCAGATAATCCAGGGGGGTGGAGTTGCCGTCCTTTTTGCAGTGGGTAAAAGACAGAGTGACGATAAACAGTAAAAGGAGGTGAAGCTGGGATTTGAAGAGTATCATGGGGACACCATACCATCTCACCCGTTTTCAATCAATGACCGAAGTTTCTCTTGGGAAAGCGTTCTGAAACGTGGTATGTTGCAGCTGATTCAAACGTAGCCGGTCGGCAACCGGGAGAGATACTCATGATCAGCATCTATTGGTTCACATTTGGTTTTGGCGGGATATTCCTTCTTTTCACAGTATTTCTCGGTGCGGATTCCGACGGGGATGCGGATGTGGATGGATCCGTGGACGCCGACGGGATCGTTGCCGGTGACGTGGGTCAACTCAATGCGGATTCCCACGGTCACATGGGTGAAACCACCCATCCCCCCGTCCTGGACATTCTGTTCTTTCTGCTTTCACTTCGCTTTTGGGCCTTTTTCACCTGTTTTTTCGGCATGACCGGGGTGGGGGGGTACTACATCATTGGCGGGGGGATTTCCACCCTGGTGTCGGCCATCATCATGGGAACCGTGGCCGGGTTCTCCGCCAGTTACCTTTTCAAGTACCTCAGTCGCGGGAATGTCAGCACGGATGTTTCCCTGACGGAAGCCGTTGGGCAGATGGCCGAGGTGACGATCCCGGTAGCCCCCGGGGATCCAGGAAAAGTGCGTGTGCTGATCAAGGGACAAATCGTGGAACGCAAGGCGGTCTGTGATGATGCATCGCTTGAACTGGGCACCCGGGTCCGGATCGTGGGATTCAAACAGAACCTGTTCATTGTAACTGCTGCGGAAACCACTGCAGGCAAGGAGGAAATCTGATGGAAAACATGCAACCATTTTTCTGGGGGATCGGCGCCGGGTTTGGCGTCTACATCATCCTGAAAATCGTCATCAATTATTTCTTTTACATCGGAAAACCCAACGAAGTGCTGATCTTCTCCGGGCGCTCCCACCGCTTCCCGGATGGATCCGTTCGTGGGTATCGATATGTCATCGGGGGATGGGCTTTCCGGTTCCCCATCATCGAGCGGGTGGACCGCATGGACCTGACGGAAATCCCGGTGCCGGTGTCCGTTTCCAACGCCTACTCCAAGGGCGGAATTGCGGTAAACGTGACGGCCATCGCCAACGTGAAGATTTCCTCGGAACCCAATGTGCTGGATGCTGCCATCGAGCGACTGCTGGGACAGCCGCGGGAACAGGTGGCCCACGTGGCCCGGGAAACCCTCGAGGGACACCTTCGCGGGGTGCTGGCCACCATGACGCCGGAACAGATCAACGAAGACCGTCTCCGGTTTGCCGAAAGCGTGGAGAAGGACGTCATTCCGGATTTCGAAAAACTGGGCCTTCACCTGGACAACTTCAAGATGCAGAGCATCAGTGACAAGGAAGAATACCTCCTGGCAGTGGGTCGCAAAAAGATCGAGGAGATCAAGAAACTCGCAGCCGTGGCGGAGTCCGATGCCAACAAGGTCGCCAAGAACATCGAGGAGGAGGCCAAGGGTCTGGCCAGGGCCACCAACGAGGAAGTGGACATGGTGGTCAAGCAGTCCCAGAACGAACTGGCCACTTTTGTGAACAACATGCTGGCCCAGGTCACCTCGGAGGAGGAGCGTACCATTGTTTCCGCCGCCCAGGCCCGTGCCGAGGCTGAACAGAAACTTCAGCAGATTCGTTCCGAACTTGAGGCCCGGCGTCGCGAAGTGGAAGAGGTCCTCCCGGCGGAGTTCCAGAAGCGTGCAGCAGAGGTGCTGGCGGTGGGCGAGGCTGCCTTTTTGCAAAAGCGTGGTGAAGCCACGGCCAAGGTGCTGGCCATGACCCATGAAGTCTGGAAGGAAGCCGGTCCCATTGCCAAGGACATCTACATCCTGCAACAGATTGAGTTGATCATCGGGCAGGTGGTGGATGCCGTCAAGAACCTGGAAATGGGAGAGATCAATTTGCTGGATCCCGGGGATGCCTCCACCCTGAAAAACCATGTACAGGCATATCCGGCCATCATTTCGTCGGTACTGCAGGAGATCCGGACCATCACCGGTATTGATGTGCCCGGAGTGCTTTCACCCGATACCCGTAACCGGCCAGGCAGCCGACTGTAATTGCCGTTTCACGGAGGTTTATCATGTTTACATTCATGACCGGAATCATAGCAATCCTGATTCTTCTGGCAGTATTCATCATCCGCAATGTCATTCATATCTGTCCGCCCAACCGGGTACTCATTTTTTCCGGGCGGTACCGCAACATTCTGGTGGAACGGGGTGGTCAGAAGACCCGCAAGCGTGTGGGTTACCGCATCATCCGCGGGGGTCGCGGTTTCCGCTGGCCGTTGTTCGAAACCGTCGATTCCCTGGATCTGACGAACATCAACATCGAGGTCAAGGTGGAAGATGCGTATGCGAAGAACGCCATCCCCCTGTCCGTGGCGGGGATCGCCAACCTCAAGATCGCCGGTGAAGAGCCCACCATCCGCAACGCCATTGAGCGGTTTCTGGGCCGTCCCCGTTCCGAAATCCTGCGCATTGCCCAGGAAACCCTGGAAGGGAATCTCCGCGGTGTCCTGGCCACCATGACCCCCGAAGAGGTCAATATGGACCGCATCCGGTTTGCCAAGGAACTGCAGGAAGAAGCCGACGAGGATCTGGCCAAACTCGGACTGGTGCTCGATACCCTGAAGATCCAGAACATCAGTGACAAGGTGCAGTATCTGGAGAGCATCGGTCGCATCCGGAACGCCGAGGTTCAGAGGGATGCCCGGGTGGCCCAGGCCAAGAACTGGGCCGAAGCCACGGTACGGGATGCCACGAACCGCAAGGAAAAGGAACTGATGAAGATCCAGGTGGCCCACCGTACCCATGATGCCGAGTTTGCCAAGCGACTCAAGGATGCCATCACGAAACGGGAAGCCGTCATTGCCGAGGAACGCGCCAAGGTCGCCGCGCTGGTGGCCAAGGCCGAAGCGGAACTGTACATGCAGGAAGCCCGCAAGATCCAGATGCAGCACCAGTTGGAGGCGGATCTGATCGCACCGGCTGTGGCTAAGAAAAACTCCGACATGGCCAAAGCCGAAGGTGCCGTTGCCCACCAGATCGAAGATGGACGCGCCCGGGCCGCCGCCCTGCGGGCCATTGTGCAGACCTGGAAGGCATCCGGGGATGCGGGCCGTGACATTTTCCTGCTTCAGAAACTGGATGCCATCCTTCCCAAGACCCTGGAGATCCTCGACAAGGTCCGGGTGGATCGCATCACTTACCTGGGTTCCGGGGATTCCACCGGTGGCAAGAGTGCCCGGCTCGTGGAAGAAGTCAAGGCCGCCGTGGGCGTGGACCTGTCCAAGATCGGCCGCCGCTTCGAAGGCACCTGAGTTCCTCCCCTGTAAATACGGTTTGGAAATCAAAAAAAAATCAGGGATACAGCCTGAAGGGGGCGGTGCGTTCCATCCAGTCGCCGGGATCGTGTTCATGGGAGGCCACGATTTTTTCGGGATCATCACCGGCACAAAGGGCCAGCCGGATGGAATCCGAGCCCGCGAGCAGGTCAAAGGCCGGGATTTCATGCACAAATTCGTAGGCGTCCGTGCGCCAGCCGAAGGACTCCGGAAAGCAGCGCAGAATGGTTGCAAGGGCCCGGATCGTCAGGGACCAGGAAGAAAACTGCTTGCGATCCGTCACATGGATCTGGACACCGCCGCACACCCGGCCGGAATGCTTCTGGAAGGTTGGCTTGAACAGCACCGGCCGGAGAATCGCGCCGCGCACGGGACCGATTTCGGCTGACAGGATGCTTCCGTCAATTCCGGGAGCCCCGAAAAATTCGAACGGGCGGGTGGTTCCCCGTCCTTCGGAGAGGGTGGTACCCTCCAGAAGGCAACCACCGGGGTAGACCGTGGCGGTTTCCAGGGTGGGCATGTTCGGGGATGGAAGCACCCAGGGCAAACCGGTTTCATCCAGCCATTGATTGCGGTCCCAGTTCAGGCAGGGTACCACGCGCAGACCTTCCAGGCCGGAAACCCTCTTTCGCACAGACAGGGCATACCGGACCAGTTCGGCCACGGTCAGGCCATGCCGTACCGGCATGGGAACGAGTCCTACAAAGGAAAAAAAGCCATCGTGGATGAGGGGGCCTTCGGCATGCCTTCCCAGTGGGTTGGGGCGATCCAGCAGAAGGACTTCCTTGCCCATGGAAAGGGCGGTTTCCGCTGCGAACACGATGGTGTTGACATAGGTATAATACCGTGAACCCACATCCATGAGGTCGGCCAGAAGAAGGTCAACATCTTCGAACAGGCCGGGATCCGGTTTCAGACTGGCTTCATTCGTGCCATAAAGGCTGACGAACTCGCAGCGATGGGAGGGCTTGTGGGAGTCGGCACCAGCGGGGGAACGCCGCAAGTGGTTTACCGGTTCCATGTCCTGGGCCACGGCGAAAAATCCGTGTTCGGGGCCGAACACCCGCACCACATTCACCCGGGCAGCAAACAGCAGATCCAGAATGTTGTGGAGGTTTCGGTCCACGGATGCGGCATGGGCCAGCAAGGCCACACGCTTGCCGGTCAGTTCGGGGAAGCCTTCCCGGAGGCAACGGTCCAGTCCGGTCAGAACAGGAGATGTCAAGTTTACTTTCATGACGGGGTTCCAGTGTGCAAGGATCAGTCGGCGACCGGGAACGGCACCAGGACGAGTTCCTGCTCCTGCAATTCCAGGGAGAAGAACACGCGCTCACAGGAGGTCTGGTGACGCACGATGCGTTCAAACAGGCTCAGACGCAGCATGAACACCTCGCGGGAAGGAGCGGAATCCTCCTGCTCCAGTTTGGGCCAGAGGGTCTGGAACTTCTGGAACAGGGCGGCATTGTTGGCTTCTTCCGGGGCGTTGAGCAGTTGAGACACACGGGGGTCGTTCTCTTCTAAGGGCATGTCGGGCAGTTTGCCCAGAACCAGGAACTGGATGCCGGTGCGGGTGGGCGCTTCTGCCTTGTCCTCGTCAAAGGCCTCGCGATCCAGCAGGATGTTCAGCAAGTCATTGAGCGAATTGGAAATGCCCTCGGTTTCCTTGCTGACCCTTCCGAAGATGAAATCCAGATTGCCCGAAGCCACGTCCTGGATGCCCTCGTTGAGGGAGTCCACCGAGTTGTAGAAGTAGAAGAACACCATGTTTTCCAGAACCAGAATGAGAATGACCCCGAAAAGGCCGAGCAGGATGATGATGACACCGATGCCGCCAAACGGTTTGCGGATGTTGTCCATGGAAGTGAACAGGGCATATCCGTAGGGTTTTCCTGTGAGGGTCATCCGCTGGAACCGGGAGTATGTGCCCAGATAATCTTCCTTGCCGAACACAAATCTCGAAGTCATCAATTGACCCGCAGGGGTGTTCAGCAGGGGACTTTCCTTCACGTCCGTCAGGCGTCCCTGCATGCTGTCCTGGAGTTGGGTATTCTTTTCAATGGTGTTTTCCCCCCGGAAACTTGGATGGAACACATGTCGTCCATAAAAGAATGCCAGATCCAGTTCGGTCTGCATCTGCATCTGCAGCACGCGAACGTCAAACGGCCAAAGCATGGTCAAAAATGCACCCTTCGGACCATCCACCACCGGTACGCTGGCGGCGTGATACAGTTTCACGGGCTTGTCTTCCAGGGGAAAGCGGTTGATGGCTTCATGTTCCACGATGTCATAGGTGGGCTGGCCGGTGGTAGCGGTCCGCTGGAGCGAGGGCAGAACTTCAGCGGCATATTTAACATGGTTGAAACCCATGGTTTTGGAATCATCCTTGTCCCGGGTGATGACCGCGCCGTTGGAGAAGTTCAGGAGGATGAAATAGGGGTTGAGTCCGGCAATGGCATATTCGGAACCCGTCTGTGGTTGCCGGGAATCATCTGCGGTTGTGGATTCGGCGGCGGCGGTTCCCACGCTCATGACCGTAAGCATCTGGTGCAGTTTGCGCCTCTCGAGTTCAAAGGCGGGGATGAACGAACGAACCATGGGGTTGCGCGCCATGCGCATGATTTGCCTTTCCACGGACTCAATGGTGACGTCGGCGTTTTCAAAGGCCACGATCAGTTCCCCCATGGCCAGGGGCGCCGGGGTCCCCTCGGACATGAAGGCAATGTCCACCTTGAAAGCAACGCGGGTGGTGTCATTTACATACTTGGCTTCCGCAACCGGCTTGATGGAGAATTTGCCCTCCATCCCGTGCTGGCCTTCCTCTTCGCCCGGGAAAAGCACCGGCATGGCTTCGGGAATTGTGCCAGGAGCGGCGGGGGTGACGGGTGTCGGTTTGGTATCCCTGAGCAGTTTCGTCCATTCTTCGGTGGTGATCCATTCGGCATTGATGGAAGTGGAGAGTTCCGTGCCGCGGATGACTGCAAGATAGACCACATCGTTTTTGGTGCCTTCCGGAACTTTCTGCAGTACGGCAACCAGGGTGGGCGTGGTGGAAAACCCGCGCATGTCTTCCAGAATGGAGGTTTTGAGACTTTCCCTCAGGTCCCACAGGCGGTTGACATGCGGTCGGACCTGCACCGCCGCACGAGTGGCCAGGGCGATGGATTGTGCCTCGTTGAAGGCCTCGTTATGACGGACGATCTGGTCACCCCGGACCAACTGGGCCACGGCATTCTGCTGCACCCCGTTTTTGATACGGGAGGTGACCACGAACCAGGAAAGGGCGGTGGCAACAATGACCAGCAGGACTGAAACAAGACCGTATTTGCTTTTGAACATGACAAACCTCATATCCTCATCAAAGTGGAAGTGCAAAAGTGAAACGGGGGAATCATACTCCCCATGAAAAAAAGTGTCAATACGGGGTTTGGGGCAGAAACGGGTTTTTTTGTGGATCAATGGGAGACGGAAAGAGGCAGGAAATACGGCTGCTCATGGGTGAAAACAGGAACGGAACCCACCAGCCAGAGGCGGTCTTCTTTCGGGTCCAGAAGCATGCGCCCGTTTCGTTTTCCAAAATTGGGACCTTCCGGGAAGCCGGTGAAACTGCGGTCCCCGTATTGGTCGGGTTCGGACAGGGTTCCCCCCGGCTTGTTTTCCAGTAGCAAGGTCCAATCTCCGGTGTCGGGATGATACACCCACAAGTCGTTGAAGTAGGTGTTCAGCCCTTCATCCCAGTTGTCCAGGATTACGGCGCCGCCGAACACAAAAATGATGTTGCGGGCAGGATCATGGACGCAGGACAGGTTCACCCGTGCTCCCAGTTGTCCGGGCATGGGGGTCTCCACATGGTTTCCATTGGACAGATCGATGCGCAAAAAAGTATTCACGTGGGAGGAGGTGTTGCCGCCGTCCGGGGTGGTGCGACCTCCGAAACTGTACATCGCGTTTTCCGAAGGGTTCAGGGCAAGACAGTTGTCGGCCCGGTTGGGAAGCCCATTTGCCACATCCGCCCATACCCCCGTTTCCGGGTCCATGCGAAAGAGTGTGGAGCCGAACCCGCTCGGGGTCAGTGCACCAAAAACGTAAAGATGCCCGGATTCAGGATCAAACACATGGGAATGACTGATGTGGCTGTTGGCCGGGCGGGTGCCTGAAGTGGAAACCATTCGGGAAACGAAGGTTTCCGGATTGACGAACATGATCGCCGAGGCCCGGGGGCCGGTCAGCAGAATTTCGTCCGTCGGGGAATGATGGTTCAGGAACTGGCACCAGTTCTCGTTCATGCAGAAGTTTTCGTCTTCGGAAAATGTGGATCCGCCCAGTTGCGTTTTGGCATGAATTCCGGACGTGGTGTCGAAATGCCACAGGTGGGAGAGGGAAGGATCATTGATGTCATGTCCGAAACTGGTGAACATCCGGCCGCTGGCGCCATCCAGGGCCAGGGTGATGTTGTCCACCGGTACCATCAGGGAAGTCCCGTTGACAATGGGATCGTCAATGGCAATGGGCAGATGAATCCATGTCCACCCTTCAGGAACGATGCATGTGGGAGCTTCCCCCGTATGTACACAGGTTTCCCATGTTTCACAGACGGGATCACAGATGATGGTCTCCATGCAGGTATGGGTGCCCAGGTCGCAGACGTGGGTACCTGCCGGGCAATGAGAATTGTTGGTGCAGCGACCTGTGGCCAGTTCGCACACAGAATCCGCATTGCAGGTTTCCCACTCCTCGCAGGCGGGAACACAATTCTGGTTGTTTGTGTTGTTTGTGTTGTTGATGTTGTTGATGTTGTTGACGTTGTTGTTGTTCTTCTTCTTGGAAGAATTGTCACATCCAATGGAAAAGGCAAGAACCAGAACCGGGAAAAGAAGGAAAAAAGTTTTCATTGGGGATACCTCCATCAGGGCGTTGTAGCACGGGATGAGTCATTTTGTATCCTGAAAAACCATTTTTGCGAAGATGCACAAGAAGGGGTTTTTCTGGTATTTTTCAGGAAAAGCGTTGACTTTGCGCAACTTTTCATTAAAGGGAATAAGGTTGATGTATCCGGCAGCCGTGGCATTGTATCCGGCAACCGCAGATTGAGGATTCTTCGTGAAGCAGTCTCACAAAACCATATTGGTCTGGGTCATCCTGATTTCCCTCTTTGTCATGCTGTTCAAGATGTACAGCACGGATGAAGAAGAAATCCAGGATATCAAGTTCTCCGTGTTCATCCGGGACGTGGAAAACGGCGTCCGTTTCGAGGACGTGAAAATTGTCGGGAACCGCGTGACCGGCAAATACCAGGACGGGGCCCGAAAGTTCAAGACAACCGGACTGGTCAGCCCGCAGTTGCTGGAAAAACTGGACATGGAACAGGTGGAATACGAGATCAAGAAGGAACAGGAGAGCATGTGGCCCTCGCTGTTGATCTCCTGGCTTCCCATGCTGCTTCTGTTTGTCCTGTTCTTTGTCTTTTTGCGCCAGTTGCAGGGAGGCGCCGGCAAAGCCATGAGTTTTGGAAAGTCCCGGGCGCGGCTGCACGGGGAAGGGGACAAGAAGGTCACCTTTGACGATGTGGCCGGTGTGGAGGAAGCCAAGGAGGAAGTCCAGGAAATTGTGGAGTTCCTCAGGGAACCCCGGAAGTTCACCCGTCTGGGCGGAGAGATCCCCCGGGGTGTGCTGCTGGTGGGATCTCCCGGAACCGGCAAGACCCTGCTGGCGCGGGCCATTGCCGGCGAGGCCGGGGTGCCGTTCCATTCCATCTCCGGTTCGGATTTTGTGGAGATGTTTGTGGGTGTGGGGGCGTCCCGGGTACGGGATCTGTTCGAGCAGGGACGCAAGACGGCTCCCTGCATCATTTTCATCGACGAAATCGATGCCGTGGGTCGCCAGCGTGGCGCAGGCCTCGGTGGCGGCCACGATGAACGCGAGCAGACCCTGAACCAGTTGCTCGTGGAGATGGACGGATTTGACGGCAAGGAAGGTGTGATCCTCATTGCTGCCACCAACCGCCCGGACGTGCTGGACCCGGCTCTGTTGCGACCGGGGCGTTTTGACCGCCGGGTGGTGGTCAACCTGCCGGATGTGCGCGGCCGGGAAGCGATCCTGAAGGTTCATGTCACGAACCGGGAAGTTCCCCTGGCATCGGACGTGAAACTGAACATCCTGGCCAAGGGTACCCCCGGTTTTTCCGGTGCGGATCTGGCCAATCTGGTCAATGAGGCTGCACTCATCGCCGCCCGCTTCAACCAGGACGACGTGAATCAGGCGAACTTCGAGAGTGCCAAGGACAAGATCCTCATGGGAACCGAGCGGCGTTCCATGGTCATCAACGACAAGGAAAAGCGCATCACCGCCTACCACGAGGCGGGACATGCCGTGGTGGCCATGCTGGTGGAGGGGGAAAAGGATCCCATCCACAAGGCCACCATCATTCCGCGGGGTCAGGCGCTGGGTCTGGTGATGCGCCTGCCCGAGGAGGACCGGCACAACATGTCCCGGGAGTTCGTGTTCAACCTCATGGCGGTGGCCCTGGGCGGTCGGGTGTCCGAGGAACTGGTCATGAACATGCAGACTTCGGGGGCTTCCTCCGATCTGGAAACCTGCACCCGCATTGCCCGCAAGATGGTTTGCGAATGGGGCATGAGCGAGAAACTGGGTCCCCTGACCTATGGTTCCCGGGAAGAAGAGATTTTCCTCGGGCGCGAAGTGACCGTTCACAGGGACATTTCCGAGGAAACCGCCAAGACCATTGACGCCGAGGTTCATGCCCTCGTCCAGAAGGCATACGACACGGCGAAAAACATCCTGCAGTCCAACTTCGATGTGCTCGAGCGCGTGGCGAGGGCCCTTCTGGAAAAGGAAACCCTGGATCGCGAAGATCTGGAGAAACTGGTTTCCGCGCCGTCAACGATGCCCCCCATGGGTCCCGAAGACAATTTCTCCCTGAGTTATTCCTGAAAACCGGATTCCCATGAAGCCGCCATTTGCCCCCCTGCATGTCCTGGGAAAGTCAATCGTTTTTGATGCCCCCCTCTTTGTGGCCGTCTGCAATGTCACGCCGGATTCATTTTTTGATGGCGGAATGCACCTGGATGTGGAAAAAGCGCTGGCTTTTTGTCAGGCACAAATGGCAGCCGGTGCATGCATGATCGATGTCGGTGGCGAGAGCACGCGACCGGGAGCCGCTTTTGTGGACGAAGACGAGGAGATCCGGCGAGTGCTGCCGGTGGTGCACGAACTGGCCAGCCTCGGCGTGCCGGTGTCCATCGACACCACCAAGGCGGCGGTGGCCCGGGCGGCACTGGAAGCCGGAGCCTGCGTGGTGAACGACATCAGTGCAGGACTCATGGAACCCGGGATCCTGGAGGTTGCTTCAGACCACGGAGCCGCCGTGATCCTGGGGCACATGCGGGGTACGCCGGCCACCATGCAACAGCACATTTCCTTTGTCGACGTGGTGCGCGAAGTGGCGGACGAATTGTTGCGCCGCAAGGAAGCCGCCGTGGCCGCCGGGATTTTGCCGGAACGCATTCTGGTGGACCCGGGTATTGGTTTCGGAAAGACACCGGGACAATGCATCCGCCTGCTTGCGGCGTCCGGGTTCATTTCCCGGCATTGCGAAGCCCCCCTGATGGTGGGCGCTTCCAACAAGTCCTTCATCGGGAAACTGACGGGAGCTCCCACCGAAGACCGCCTGCCCGGGACGTTGGCCGCGGCCCTGTGTGCCTACAGCGCGGGGGCCCACCTGTTCCGGGTGCACGATGTCGCCGCCCACGCGCAGGCCTTTGCCATTTTCCGGGCCATTGGCAGTTACGATCTGTCCGAAGAAAAAGTGCTTCCACTTGCATTTTTGGGCAAAGATATTCACCACAAAGACGCACCAAAGGTTTGACAGAACCCCCCGGGAAATGATTTACTTTACTGGTTCTGATGTTGGTGGCGGCGGAATAGGCTTTGGCGATTCCGGTTTGATTGTTTCGTTCCCTGTGTCCGGTCCCGGGAACAGGGACTGTCAACGGGTTCGGGCATGATATGCCGGGATCCGGTTTTTCCATCTGGTTCTGGAGGGTATGAATGAGATTTCGCAAGGAAGTAGTTCCACACATTGCCGTGGCCGTGGGAGTCTGCGGGATTCTCGCCGCCGGCGGTTTCCTTTTGTCCCTGGGGGTTGTCGCATCCCTGCTGATCGGGGGCATTCCGGCTCTGATCCTTACCGGTTATCTTCTGTATTTTTTCCGGGATCCGGAGCGGACGCCTCCCGGTGATCCGGATGTCATTGTGGCCGCAGCGGATGGTCATGTGGCCTCCATCGTCACCATCCCCCGGGAAAACTTCGCAACCTTTTGCGAACGGTCGGGCCTCGGCGGTGTGACGACCCCGGCGATGGAGCGTCTCCGGAGCGGCGATGTCCAGCGGATCAGCATTTTCCTGAGCCTCTTCGACGTGCATGTGAACCGCACGCCCATCACGGGAACATCGGAGTTCCTTGGTTATTTTCCCGGCAAGCGGTTTTTCACCTTCGATGAGAAATCCTCCACGGAAAACCAGCGCAATGCCATCCTCATCCACAACGACAGGACCGTCTGTCTTGTCCAGCAGATCGTCGGTCCCGTGGCCCGGCGGGTGATCTACTGGCCCGACAATCACCGTCCCGTGGAACTCGCCATGGGTGACCGGATTGGCATGATGAAGTTCGGCTCCCGCCTCGACATGTGTTTTCCCGCCGGAGACCTTGAGGTGGTCGTTCGGGAGGGCGAATTCGTGAAAGCCGGCGAAACGGTGATTGGCCGGTACAACAAGGAGAAGTGATGAAGGATCTCTTTCACTGGCGGACGGCAATTCCCTGTCTTTCCACGATCATCGCGTGGGTAGCCGGCTTTATGAGCATCCTCATGACCATCCAGGGGATGGTGACGGGGCAGCCGGAGTTCTTTCGTTGGGGAGCCATCCTCGTCTTGCTGGCCCTCGTGTTCGACGGCCTGGACGGGAATCTGGCACGCCTGCTCAAGGGAAAGAGCGATTTCGGCGCGGAACTGGACACTTTCGTGGATTTGACGGCCTTCGGCGTGGCCCCGGCCGTTCTCATCCATGCCGTGACACTCCAGGACATGGCCCTGGGCTGGCGCGTCCTGTTGCCCATCTATGTCGGTCTGTCCGGCGCCTTCCGCCTGGCGCGCTTCAAGGTCATCGACCCATCCCGGGGGATGGGCGGCTACACGGGTCTGCCCATCACGGTCAACGCCATCTGGGTTTCCCTGTTCGTTCTGGTCATGATCATCCCGCCTGCCCGGGGCCTGACCGGTTACTACCAATACTTTTTCCTCTTCGGGGTTCTTGTCCTCTCGTCCTTGCAGGTTTCCCTGGTACACTACCCGGCCCTTTCGAAAAAGGCGGTCTACTTCATTCCCGGCATCGGCGCGATCTTCCTTTTCGTGCTGCTGAACTTCCTCCATGAGGGGCTGGCCCGGGGCTGGGCCCTGTTTCTGGCCGGGCTCTGCCTCGCTTATGTCCTGTTCGGACCCCTGATGACAAGAAAGCCCAGGGCAGGGGGCGAATCAGCCGACAAACCCGCCTGACAAGCCGGATCGCCCTGGCCCCCTGTTCGGTCACTCTTGGCAAGTTGTTCTGCCAAGGACATGGTTTTCACCGGAGATCACAACATGGATGAGGACTCCTTTCCTTTGAATCACAATGCCCGGCAATCCTTTGCAGCCCCGGAACCCACGCTGCAGGACGAGCCCGTCGAAGGTGTGGATCTGTCCCTCATTCGGTGGATGTTGTCGTTGACCCCCGAAGAACGTCTTCGGTGGCTGGACAATGTGGTCCGGACCCTGCACGGGGTGCGTCGTGGAACCTGATCTCCGGGCCCTTCTGCTGGAACTGGCCGACTCTGGTGCCGACTTCGTGGTGGTGGGAGGAATTGCCGCCGTGCTCCAGGGGGTTCCCATGGCCACCTTCGACCTGGACATCGTGCACTCCCGGAGTCCGGAAAATGTCCGGAATCTGCTCCGGTTCCTCGAACGCATGGACGCCTGTTCCAGGCTCAGGCCATTTTCGGAGAAAACCGGCGCATGGAGGGGTTCTACACCGCTGAAACCGGCACCATTGACCTGTATCTGGTGATGCGGGTGGTCGGGTTGGTGACAGACCCCCAGCGCGAGATTTCCCTGGAAGCCGCCCGAAGGACCGTGGACCCGGATACCCGGGTGGACGATGAACTGCTGTTCCAGGTTTTCTACCAGCCGGATCAGTTGGAACTGGCCCACGACATGAACCGGCGACTGGGCAACCTGCTGGCGCTGGATGACGGATTCAGACAGGGATGTACTTTCCTGCAGGGACTGGACTGGCAGGCGCTTTTGACCTTATGAGTCACAGCGCCGCTCAAGTCCGTTGAACCCGGTACACTGAATGTATTTCAAAGATCGGCAACCACAGGACCAGACCAAAGTCGTGGGGAGGGATATTTTGAACTACGGGATTATTCCAGCCTGAATTCTTTGGATGCTGAATTCATGGAGGATGACCGGAAGGTGATTTTCTTGATGGGCATTTTGTCCTTGAGAAGTGCGTGGAAAAGTTCGCAAAGGTTTTCACAGGTAGAAACCTTTTTGGTCACAACGATTCTGTATTCCGGGTACGACCAGGCAAGGGGATGATCAATCTTTTTGAGCGGAACACAATGTTCCGGGTCGTTGGTGATGCCTTCCTTTTTGTAAACAGCAAGAATCGCCTCGAGAAGCGGGTCGCCTTCCTGCAGCAATGTGGCATGGTGGAAATGGTCACACACTTCCCATGCTTTTTTCAATCCCTCCTTGCAGGCGTGTGCGAAGCCGGTGACCGGGTCTACGGTGTCTTCAAGTTCAATGGTCAAAAGACCTGAGTGTCCGTGAAGGTGTTTTGCTTCTCTCGGCCAGTTCATGAACCGGTGGGCGTACTGGAAGTCAAGGTTTACGATGGATGTGTACTTGTCGTTTGACATGGAAAACTCCTCTTCTGGTTATGGGTTGATGGATTGTTGACCTTTCCGGAGCCAGAAAAACCGGACAAAGGTCCTGTCACTGTGTTTTTTTCAACCTCCACATCTTGTGGCCGTTATAGGGCCGGTTGAGGGGGCATTTCTCCTTTTTTTCCGGAACGGCTCACTTCTCACGGTTTTCGGCGCCGTCTTCATTTTTTCCCGTTTTCCGCGCGCAATTCCGGCAGATTCCCCGCAATTCCACATACACTCCTTCGACGTTGCCCATCTCGGACACCTCCCGGGGAACCGGAAACCTGTCCATAATTTCGCTGTAGAAGTCGCCAATCATTCCGCATGCGGTGCAGACGAAATGGTGATGGCGATCCGTGTTGGCATCAAACCGGGTTCTGTCCCGGATGGAACCCACGCGGGATATGACGCCCCTGTCTTCAAGCAGTCTCAAGGTCCGGTAGATGGTGTCGACCGAGATGGCAGGGATCCTTTGTCGCACACGCTCATAAATTGTTTCTGCATCGGGATGTTCATCGCTGCCGGCCAGTTCCCGGAGAATCTCGGTTCTTTGATGGGTTGCCTTGACGCCCTGCTGTCGACAGATCTCCAGAAACATGGCAATGCGTTTTTCAGTCTGCTCTTTTGACGTCAAGGAAAACTCCAGTCGTAATCATTACGACATAGTATTGATACATCAACATGAGGAGATGTGCAAACTTTATTTCCACCAATCCTGCCAGGTGGTTGATGAAAGGATTTTCCGGCGGGCAGGCAGCCTCCGGGGGATTCGGAGTTGACACTTGCCGCAGGAAAGTTACTTGAGTTGACGAAGGGCGGAGACGATGGGGATGCCGGCGGCGCGTATGGCCGGAAGCAGGGTGGACACCACCGTGAGGGTGACCAGTCCGAACCAACTGAACAGGACGGTCCACGCGGGAAAGCGGGCATGAATCCGTCCGGAAAAGACACCTCCGGCCACCTCCAGCCCCTGCTCGCCGGTGAACCAGCCCGGATCAATGCCCACCCGGGCGCCGAACCAGATGGCCCCTGAACCGAGCAATAACCCCAAAAGTCCGGCGCCCAACCCCAGAATCAGGCTTTCGGTCACCACCAGACGGATCAGGGTTTTCTTCGGCATGCCCAGGGCCCGCAGGATGCCGTTTTCCCGGGTGCGCTCAAACATGGACATGAAAAAGGCGTCCACGATGGATATGGCAATTATGAAAAAGATGATGAACTGGAAAACCCACACCGAAGCGCTGTGATAGTCGATGAACTGGGCGGCCATGGGCAGGTTCTCCCGCCAGGTGTGCACATCGGCTGCAAAGGGAAGGGCCCGGACCTTTTCCGCCAGACGGGAGGCGTCCCCGGGGGAAGAAAAAAGGGCCACCTGGTGGGCGCCGTGGGGCAGCCGGATCCAGTCGCGCATGGCGGGCAGGGGAACGAACACCGAACCCCGGTCCAGGACTGGATCCTGTGTTTTCAGGATGGCCGTGAGGGTGACACTTTTCTCCAGGGTGCCAAACGGGCCGTTGAAGACCAGTACCAGCCGGTCACCGACTTCAATCCCCAGTTTTTCGGCAAGCAAATGCCCCAAAAGAATCACCTCGCCGTTTTCCGGGATGGAGCCGTGGGTGACTTTCGAAAACAGTTCGGCATGCTCCAGCGAAGAGGGCCAGGCAGCGGCGGTGCCCCGCTGGAAATAGGCCACCTGGCCAGAACTCTTCAAAAACCCCTGGAAAAAGATCCTCTCCTCCACATGCCGAACCTCCGGCAAAAGCCGCAACAACTCCCGGGTGTCGTTGAGGATGGTTCCCGGCAGGGGATCCGCGAAATAACCGGGAGCGGAGATGACCACGTGCCCTGAGTGGGTGCGCACCAGCAGGTCCGCCAGTTGGTCATATCCCTTGTCGGCAAGTCCCCGGAAAAACAGGAGTACCCCATAGGCCAGGGCCAGGGCAGACACCAGGATTCCGGTGCGAAGCCGGCGCCGGCCGAGTTGGGCAAGGGCCATGCGGATCCAGAACATGGTCAGGCCTCCTTGGTGAGCGCGGAAACGGCGCGCATGCGGGCCACGCGCCAGGCCGGCCAGATGGCCGCCATCAGTGCTGTGCCCCACAGCCACAGCGCGGGCACAAGAAACGTGGGCAGATCCATTTCCGCCTTCCAGACCGGCTGGATCAGCACTCCGGCGAAGGTGAATCCCTCGGGCACGATGAAGCGCAGATCCAGACCGGAAGTGGCCAGATGCCAGTTCAGCAATCCACCCAGCGCCAGTCCGCAGGCCACGGCGGCGGCACCGACGACGGCCGCCTCCAGGAGGATCATCAGGAAAAGGGAACCCGGGGAGAACCCTACGGCCTTGAGCACACCGAATTCCCGGGTGCGTTCCAGAATGGACATGAGAAAGGAATTGAGCGTGCCCAGCATGGCCATGAGGATCACGATGGAAAGGATCATGAAGACCATGCCTTCCTGGAAGGCCACGGCGGAATCCATCCCCGGGGACAGGGTTTTCCAGGATCGACAGAAAAGGTCCCCGGGGAGTTCTTCGCAGATCCGGGACATGGCCGGTTTCAGATCCCGTGGCCGGTCCAGCATCACGGCCAGTTCATGCAGAAGCGGGCGCCCGTCGGGGTCCCGGAATCCCAGATGGTCCCAGGCAAAGGAAACCGGAATGAAGGCGGCCTGGGAGTCCATTTCCTGGATCCCCGTGCTGAAGATTCCGGTGACGGTACCCCAGGCATCCCTCGGAAGGCCCCGGGCGTCGAAGATGTCCAGTCCGATACGATCCCCCGCCTGGACATCCAGCCTGCGGGCAGCCAGCGTGCCGATGCAGACCGGCAGATCCTGTTCGGGATCTTCTTCCGCCGGCAGCCATCGCCCCTGGATTACCGATGCTGCCAGGCGGAACCGTCTTTCGGCCACCGGGTCCACGCCGAAGATGCGTGCGGGAACCTGCAGTTGAAGGGTGAAGGTCAACTCCCTGTCGGCATCGACGGTGGCTTCACCGGTCATGCCGGGAGAATCGGCCATTGGCACATCCCCGGAAAGTACTTCCATCCGGTCCAGTGCATCGGGATCATCCAGAAGTGGCAGATCCTTGCCGTTTGTCGGGGATTCAAACTCCGTGGTGTCCAGTTCCCGGGAAAACAGGAGGCGGTGTTCCTCCGTCCCGGGTTCAACGGTGCGAATGGAACCGGTGATGTTCAGCAGGGGGCATCTTGTGGCGGCTGGATGCAACAGGGTGCGGCCGATGTCCTCCCGGTGAAGGTCATCCACCAGGACATCACACCTCCGCTCCGGAAGCCTGCCCCCTGTCAGTGTCACAGTCTCCGGGAAAGGCCGGAGGCGGGCCGCAACCGGCCGGCCCATGGTCAGCATGCCGGCGGTATGGATCCGGCCCGAAACACTGCCTTGAACATCCCCGTATTCGCCTACAGGCAGGTCCGGAAAGGGGAACACTGCGGAAAGCGGGGGCTCCAGCGCCGACTCGGCTGCGTGCACCTGGAGATGTCCCATTCGCAATCCCACCACGGATCCCACCAGTTGCCGGGTGATGCCCCGGGCCAGCCCGTAGGTGGAAACCGCCAGGACCAGGCCGGCGGAGAGCATGATGAAGGTGGAGAGGGAACGGCGCCTCTGGCGCCAGACGTTGCGCCAGGCCATCTTCCAGAGAACGGGAAATGTGCCCATGGCAGTCAGGCCGCGGGAAAAACCGGAATCAGCGGTTTTCCTTCATGAACTTTTCGAGGAAGAGGGAAAGCAGTTTGGCGCTTTCCACGGGACAGGAATTGTAGGTGGAGGCACGCAGACCACCCACGGAGCGGTGTCCCTTGAGACCCAGAAATCCGGCGGCGGTGGCTTCCTTGATGGCCTTGGCTTCCAGTTCTTCGGTGGGCAGACGGAAGGTGATGTTCATCAGGGAACGGTGTTCCTTTTTGGTGACCGTGGGTCGGAAGAATCCGTCCGAGTTGTCGAACAGGTCATACAGGTAACCGGCCTTTTCCAGGTTGATTTTGTGCATGTTTTCGAGACCGCCGATTTCCTCTTCGAGCCACTGGAAGGTCAGGTCCATCATGTAGATGGTGAAAACGGGAGGCGTGTTGTAGATGCTGTTCTGCTCCACGTAATTGCGGATGCTGAGCATTTCCGACAGACCTTCGGGCACGCGGTCCAGGAGATCCTTGCGCACGATGCACAAAGCGCAGCCGGCGGGAGCGAGGTTCTTCTGGGCACCGCCGTAGATGAAGGCAAAATCGTTGATGTCGATGGGACGGGAGAAGTAGTCCGAGGACATGTCCGCGAACAGGGGGGCCTTTGTCTTGGGGTAATCGCTGAACTGGGTGCCGCGGATGGTGTTGTTGGTGGTGAAATGAACGAACGCCGCGTTGTCGTCATACGGCAGTGCGTTGACATCCGGCAGTTCGGTGTAGTTGATTTCCTTGCCGGACCACATCACGTCCACCACGCCCTTGCTGCGGCGGGCTTCCTTGATGGCACGGGAGGACCATGTGCCGGTGTCGATGAACTGGGCTTTCTGACCTTCGGGAATGAAGTTCAGGCTGATGAGCGCCATGATCATGCTGGCTCCGCCCTGCACGAAGATGACCTCGTAGTTTTCGGGTATGTTCAGAAGGCGTTTGGCGCGTACCTTGGTGTCTTCCAGTACGGCATCAAAGGCCTTGTCGCGGTGGCTGATTTCCAGAATTCCTGCACCGGTTCCGGCGAAATTCCAGAGGGATTCCTGGGCCTTTTTCAAGGCGGATACGGGGAGGACCGCAGGTCCGGCAAAGAAGTTGTGTTTTCTCGGGGTGTCCATGAAATACTCCTTTCGCGGGCCCAGAAAAAAATGGAGCCCGACGACCTCAGGTATCATCTCATTCCAAATGGAAAGTCAAGCTGATCCGGGAACAATCGCCAGTTGGGTCCGGGAGGAACAAAAAGCGTTGACCTGAAGTGGTTACAGGATTGACAAGCCACTGGAAATCCTTCATGTTTTTTCCGGATCGGGGCATTCAAGTTTTAATGAAATATGCCTACGATGCAGGCCACGCATGAACCACTGATTTTCCGGAGTGACAAGACCATGGAATTCCACTTCACCCAACCAGAGCAGGTTCTGCAACTTCTTCGGGAGGGTAACCAAAGGTTTGCCGGGGGTTGCCCTGTCCATCCCCGCTGTTCGGCTGAACGACGTACCGAACTGGTGATGCTGCAGCGCCCGATGGCCGCCGTCGTCTGTTGTTCGGATTCCCGCACACCCCCGGAAATCCTTTTCGACCAGGGGATTGGGGATCTCTTTGTTGTACGCACTGCAGGAAACGTTCTGGATGAAGTGGGTTTTGGATCCCTGGAGTATGCGGTGCAATTCCTGGAGATCTCCTGTATCGTTGTCCTGGGGCATACCCGGTGTGGTGCGGTCATGGCTGCGGCTTCGGGGGTCCTGCCCCGTGGTCATCTGGCCAGGGTGGTCCATGCCATCCACCCGTCGCTGGAGCGGGGCCGGAACCTTCCCGGTGACGCAGTACTCAACACCATTCTGGAAAATGTGCGCATGACAGTGGATGCCGTCAGGACCTGTCCCGAAGTATTATCCACGGCCTATGATGCAGGCGAATTGACGGTCGTCGGAGCCTTGTATCATCTGGAGACGGGAGTGGTTGAGTTTCCGGAATCACCCTGACCCGGACTGCAGTGGGCCGTGCGGTGACCGTGTATGCAGACGGCGGCAATGGTCACGACGGCGGTGTCCACCCGCAGAACCAGATGGCCCAGGGAACGGGTGGCAAAGCCACAGGAATGGAACAGTTCGGCTTCCTGTGTGGACCAGCCCCCTTCGGGACCCACGGCGGCCACCGTATCCTGGCCGGAAACAAGCCCCCAGGGCTCCCGGTTGTCGATGGCTTGTTCCCAGAAGAAAAGGCGGCAAAATCCGGAAAAGTCCTGCTCCAGGCAGGTGGCCAGCGGCCCGACGGGCATGATTTCCATCCGGGTGGCACGTCCGGACTGTTCACAGGCGGCAGTCATCACCCGTTCCCAGTAGTCGGCTTTTCCGGTGGCCACTCCCCTGGGTACAATGGAGCGCTCGGAGATCACCGGAAACAGGCGGCGCACGCCCAGTTCCACCGCCTGCCGGATCACGGTGTTGAACGTTTCATGCCGGGGCATGGCCAGAATCAGGTCCACCGGGTGGACCTGCCCCGGCACCGGTTCGGGCGTGGAAGTGATCCGCACGAACGGTTGCCTGGATTCCAGATCCAGAATCCCGTCGCAGGCATTTCCCTGGCCGTCCTGGACGTGCAGGGGTGCTCCATGGACCAGGCGCAGGACATGAACCAGATGGTGTGCCTTTTTCTTGTCCAGAAGGACGCGGTCCCCCAGGGAAAATGGCGGGTCCAGAAGCACGGTGGGCCCGGATACATAGAGTTTTGCGGAGGGTTTCATGAGTGCAGTCCTCCGAAGGCTTCCAGGTGGATCTGCAGGATATGTTTCCAGTCGAACCGGTCCCGTGCCGTTCGCAGGCCGTTTTTGACCAGACGCTTCCGCAGGGGGGCATCCGCAAGCATGCGGGTGACGCATCCGGAAAGGCTTCCCGGATTGTTTTCCTCGAAAAGAAGCCCGTTTTTGCCATCCGTGATGACCGAGGGAATGCCTCCGCAGGCGGAGGCGATGACCGGCGTCCCTGCGGCATTGGCTTCGCAAAGTACCCGGCCCATGGTTTCAGCGTCCGAAATGCCGGTGACCGGGTTGCGGCAGACGGTGGAAGGAAGTACGAACAGATCCGAACACCAGTACCAGGGAGGCATTTTTTCGTGGGGTACGGCACCCGCAAATGTGATGCGGTCCGAAAGACCGAGTTTTGTGACCAGTTGTTTCAGCCGTCGCTGTCGCTTGCCGTTTCCCACGATGGCCAGATGCCAGTTCCGGGTCTGGGGTTGTTGCCCGGAGAACCAGTGAATCAGAAAATCCAGTCCCTTTTTTTCCACCAGACGGCAGGCGGTCAGGATCAGGAACCTGTCCACCGGAAGCCCCAGATCCTGGCGCAGGTCGTTGAGATGAACGTACTGGGGTCTGGAAAATGCTGCGGCATCCACGCCGCCCACAAGGACTCGGATGCGACCGGGGGAAACGCCTGCCTCCAGAAGGCGTTCTTTGGTGAAATCACTGTTGGCGAGGATGGTTCCGGCGCATTGTGCCGAGGTGCACGCGAGACGGAATCGCTGATCCCGCAGGAACAGTTCCACCAGTTCCGGTTTTTCCAGTTTCCGGAAGATGCGGTACAGCCGGGTTTCCAGGTCCTGGCGGGCGGCCAGCCGGGATCCCAGTTGGAACGGCCAGGCGATCCATGGGCGTAAAATGTCGTTTCCGACGGAACGGCAAATGGTGGGGATTCCCGTAAAGGCCTGCAGAACTCCGTAAAAAACGGTGGAACTGTAAATGATGTCTGGCTGGAAGGTCCCCGACAGTTTCCGCAGAAGTGCCAGATTGTAAAAAAAACTGATACGGGAGAGAATGCGCAACACGGGAAACGGAAAGGTTTCGTCGACATGGCTGGTGTCGATGCCGGGATCGTCGGGACGGTAGGTAACCACCTGCAACCGGGCTCCGGACTGGTGAAGATGTCTGGAGAGACGGTCGGCATGGGTCTGCATTCCACCGATGGCAGGAGGAAATTCCGTCAGGATCAGAAGGATGCGTTGGGACATGCAGAGGCACGAACGATGGTAAATGACCAGATCAATCCACGGAGATTTGCTTGTTTGTCAATTCGCGCTTCAGGTCATCACGGCGTTTGTGCAGGCGTTCGAGACTGCGCTGCAACCGGTCAGCCTGGTCATCACCACCAGCCTCATTGCGCACGGTATGGAGTCGTTCTTCCAGTTTGAGGATGCGTTCGTTGAGGCTGTCCAGCCGCCGGCGTTCCCTGTCGGCACGCTGTTCAGCCCGCCGGGAGTTGAGTTCTTCGGGGGAGGCCCCATCGTCGAATTGGCCATCCACTCCGTCATAGGGGACGGGATTGGATGCCTGGGAACCGTAGACCGGTACCCCGTCAGGGTTGGCTCCACCCGGGGTGAGGTTGGGAGGATTGAACCGGGGAGGCCGGATGTTGTCCTTTTGAAACTGGATGCCGTGTTTGCCCAGCCTGTTCTCCAATCGACTGGTGTCCACTTTCGGAATGGTGGGAGTGGCCACGGGGGGACGGCTCACATCCGGCCTTGCCCCGGGAATCACCTCCTGGGCGGTGAGGAAGCGTCTTTCGGTGGGCGGGGGTGGCTTGACGGGTTCGCCACTGGCCATCAATACATAAAAGGCCATTCCCGAACAAAACAAGAAAAGGGCGCCGGTGAACAACCATGCGCCGGTATGAAGAATCATGCGGATTTTCATGGACAATCCATCCTTTCCGGCAACCGTGACAGTATAGTGGAATCATTGTTATTTGCAACAGAAGACTTGATTTTCCACTGCAAAGTGATCCAAATGGAAAAGTGTTTCCGGGAAGTCATTCCCCGGACGCCTTCAGGTGAAGAAATGGCAAAATCAAAAGAACGCACCTCCCGTGCCCGTCCAGAACCCATTACCATGGACAATTATTCCCCCCTCTACGGACTGTTTGGGGATGACAGCCTGGAGCGGGATCGTTTCCTGCAGAAATTGCGTGAAGTGTTTGCTGCAGTGGATGTTACCGGGATGAACCATGAAAAGTTTGATGCCCGGGAAACACCTGGCGATGTGATTCTGGCGTGTGCCCGTTCGCTCCCCATGTTTTCCGGTGCGCGACTTGTGGAAGTCCGTCATGTGGATGCCCTGACGGCCGCCCAACTGGAACCGTATCTGGGGTATCTGGAGCACCCCAATGAATCCACCTGCCTGGTGTTCGTGGGGGAAGGGGTGGATAAAAAGAAGAAATTCTTCAAAATTCTGGAGCAAAAGGCGAACATGCAATGGTTCCAGCGGGGAAACCGGACCCAGATGATGGCTGCCGTCCGCACCGAACTGGAACGGTCCGGGCTGCGTTTTGACCCGGAGGTGCCATCGCTGCTGGTGGACCTTCTGGGGGCCCAGGATCTGAAACTTTCCCTGGACAAACTGATTCTTCTCAAGGCCGGTGACATGCGCTCGAAACTGACGGCGGAACAGGTGCTGCTGGCTGTGGGGGATGATGCCGAAAGCGCGGTATTCAGTTTCATTGATGCCGTGTTTGCCCGCAACATCCAGGGATGTTTCGAGCAACTCAAAAGGCTCAAGGAGGATCGCCAGCAAAGCCCCATTGCGGTCATTGGCCTGATGGGCCGGCAGTTGCGGAGTCTGGTTTACCTCAAGTCAAAAGTGCCGGTTCCGGGTGTTCCGCCGTTTTTGATTGCGAAACTCGAGCCTGTGGCGCGGACACTGTCCTTTAGGCAGTTGTTTGACTGGCACAGCGCGCTTCTGGATGCGGACCGCCGGTGCAAGAGTTCCCGGGCGGAACCCTGGATGGTATTCGAGGCCATGCTGTTTGCCCTGTTTGCTTCCGGAGCCGGGAAAGGGAAAAATTGATGCGCACGATCCTGTATTGTCTTTCATTGCTAATCATGGTCTCCTGGGCCTGCACTCGTCCCAAAGCCGACCCTTCCACCCCGCCGAAACTGGAAAAGGCCACGGTGGTTCCGGCTACTCCGGAGGTCCTGCTGGTGTGGATCATGTCGGACCCTCCCGACGGGTTTTCCTCGGAATTGCCTTCGGAGCCACCTGACAAGTCCCTGTGGACTTCCCCGGTGCAGACGGAAACAGTGTTGCTGGCACAAAAGGACGGTGTATGGCGGGAACGCCACCGCCTGCCTGGCCTGTGGGTGGCCCATGAAGACCGTCTGGCTGAACTGAGACTGATGCGCCGGCACGAGGCTTTGCCGCTGTTTTCCGATCCCACCGGCCTTCCTGCGGGCATTCCGCCCCAGTGCATGAAAAGACCCAAGGAGACTGGACCCAAACTGGAGATCAACGCACAGGGACTGGAACTGGCCGTTTTCGGGGAGCCAAAGGCAATCCCCCTGATTGCCATTCCGGGCACCCTGTCCGAGGAGAAGTTTCCCGCCCTTTTGTCCCGGTTCTGGTGGGTACGCTCCAGTGTGGGACCCTATCTGTTTGTGAGTGGACAACATTACCGGGAGGAGTGTTCCGGAGAGGGCACCCTGGAGCACCTGTACACCGTGGTGGATTTGCGGGATTACTCGGAAGCCGGCTTTTTCACCAACCGGGGAGATCAGGGAATCCTGTGGGCATCCCAAAGTGCAGAAGTGGCAAAGGTACTGGACCGCATGCGAAAGGAATTGCAGGATCTTGGCCAGAATCCGGGCATTTCCGAAAAGGATCTGCGATTGGTGGAGGCCATTCCTTTTTTGGCTTCGGTTCCGTTGGCCACATGGAAAACCCGTCTGGTGTACACTGTGGCCAAAGATTGCCGGGAATGCGAACTTCCAAGGGTCACGATTGAAGTCGATGGTTTGCCGGAACCGCTTTTTCCGGGGGTACACGAAGGGCTGTCCATCGTGACGGCAAAACTGAACCCGCATTTTCGGGTGGGTGGTTTTTCCAACTGGAAAATCACACCGGAGGAATTGGAAAAGACCTTGCCGAAACTGCCCCGTTCCGAACTTCCGGAGCCCGAAGTTCCACGGCCGGGTTGCCGTTGCGGGCATTGAACTGACACATCAGCGCGAAACCGGGGGCAAGGCCCGGATCCGGGAATGCCCCAAAAGTGTGCCTTCGGAACGGTGACGGATCATCCGTTGTACCTGGTGGATTCGGGAATCACTCATCCATGCCCGGAAATTGGCGCCAGACTGGGTGATGTACTCGTATCGTCCGTCCTTTCCCCTGTTGGTATGGATGGATGCCGTGCGGAGCACCACGCTGTGTTCGTCCAGGGGAAGCGCCAGCATGTTGTCGCGGTACTGTTTTTCCCAGGGAAAATACTGCTCGGCGTTGGAGAGATACAGCACTCCGATGCGAAGGCCGCTTTTTCGGGCGGCTTCCCCCACGTCCCTGACACTGGATGCTGCCGTGAGATCTCCGCGCACGGCAAACACTCGCCCCGTTACGAACAGTCCGCGGACAAAACCATACTGTTCCGGATCTTCGAGATAACACGGCACCTGCAGGCGTTTCATGCTGTGCCTGACCCGGTTCAGCCGGACAGAAACAAGCGTCCGGGCCATCCGGTGGGCCTTGCGGATGTGATTGTACCGAGGGTGTCCGCCGAATTCCCGCGCCAGCAGGCGTTCCATGGATTTTTCGTTCCCGGGAGCCCACAGTTCCAGGAACTCCCCGGGAGAAGATGCTTCCAGAAATGCGACGCGGTAGACCGCATGCAGGTCCACCACCACCTGGTCGAAGTCCAGAAGCACCAAAACCCGGGGTCTGGCCCAGCCCGCCATGAGATAGTTCTGGTCCGGCCCGACCCCCATGAAAACACCGCCCTTGTCCAGGATGTCCGTCCGGAACAAATCGTGGCGTGTTTCATCGGACACCAGATAGTGACTGTTTCGTGTCAGCCGGGGTGGTTTCGGATCGGTGCGGATGGAAGCGAACGCCCCGGACCATTCGGCCGGGATGGTTCCATGGGAACCCCCATTCAATCCGAGAACGGCGGCGAACGGGCGCCAGGCCGCCCACAGCGGTTCCCGGACATCAGCGACCTGCCATGGTTGAAGGTCTTTTGCGGATGGTTCAGCGACTGCACCGCCGGATTCGGGCAAAGTGACCTGTACGGATTCAACCGATCTTGTCGAAGGTTCGCCGGGTGTGTTGCAGGCCAGGAGCGATGCCAGCATCCATATGCAACACAATCTGCATAATCCGAAACATCCTGGTGAGAACATGGCAATTACCCGGTTGATTCCCGCTGGAGTCTATTCCAGTGACCCGGATTTGTAAACAAAATGCTGCGACCTACGCCAACAACCCCACGCTCAAGCGACAACTGATCCGTTCTGGGTAGGGTCACGTTGTTCCCTGCCAGGAAGCTAGACCACCAATGATCTGGCCCTGAGTTGGCGCAAGTGTCATTTTTGGGTAATCATGCTTTGATATGACCTTGCCCCCGTCAGGACTTGTTCACCAACACAAAATTACAAATCCAGTTCGAGGTCCGAGCAGGCGTCCTCGGAGTTCCCGCGTCCGTCTGCAGGCAGTGCAGCGAGGGACGGATCCGATTTGCGTAATGCAACCACCTGTTGACGGGTCAACTCGATGGCTTGACCTTTGGCATCCAGTTTGTGTACCTTGGTTGAGGCTTCGCACCGGACAATGATCACGTCTGCGTCGTCGTCGCCGGGTTCGGGGGCCGAATTGGCCGGTGTGCTGGACTTGAAGAATACACGGGCCGCCAGATAGAACGCTCCTTTCTCGCCACGGAGCCAGGTCAGGGTGCCGGTGGTGGTGCTGCTGTATCCTGCCGGATCCTCGGAACCACTTTCAAGGCGGCTGATCATTCTGGGGCCTTCCGGCACAAGTGCCCAGGCTTCCATGACCTCGACTTCGGTGCCGTAAGCCGGACCACCGAACCCGGGAACCGGGCACTTCATCCTCCATTGCAGTTCCACAAACGGGACTTCGGGGTAGGTTTCCGGAATCACCAGCGACGGCATGGTGCCATCGAATACCTGGGTCGAGATGGCAACGAGACGAAGACCGTCCCTGCGCAGATTGGTTGGCGCTGGCAACCAGAAGGCCGTGCTGCGCTCGGACGCTTCCTCGGAGCAGGCAACATGTTTCGGGGGGCGGACCCCGATGAACGCACCAACGAAGCGATCCTCCCTGGAAAGCACCAACGCGCGGAGGCTGGAGCCCGGAATCATGGGCTTCCCCAGTGCTTTCCCAATCACATCAAGATATTCCTTGGGAATCTCTCTGGAAAACGAAGATCCGAGATGTGATTCGAGGGCCAGGATCAGTCCGGCCGGGGTGATTGACGCGTCATCAAAATCGGCGCTTTCTTTGTCTGGCTCCGTGTCGGGACTGGTGGTTTTCACCGGTGGCGCCTTTGCTTGGTTACCCTTGAAGGTCGCCAACGGCTCAGAGGCGCCGGGGCCGCGGGTATGCGCAGACTTGCCGCACCCTGGGACCGGTGCCAGCCCCAGAATCAGGATTGCGCAGGCAAAACAACGGGAAATCAGGGTGGAATGACGCATGGATTCACTCCGATTTCTGGACATATTGCTTGGGAACATTGCATTCCTTGTATTTCGGATCCAGGGTTTCCAGAAGCGCCTTTTTGTCGGCCGGCAAAGGCGCCGGGAGGCCCTCGGGTTTGATCCATTTACACTCGATTTCATCCTTGGTCACGTTGATTCGGACCCCCCGATCATCATCGACGCGGGTATGAAGCCATGAACGTTCCTGGACGAATACATGGAAATTTTTCCCGGGATCATCCTTGTCCTGGAAATGAATGACGGCATTTTTGTACTCGTTTTTGCGTTTGCCCTCATCTTTAGAGTCGGAAGTTTCCCCGATGTAACCGGAAAAAACCGTGCGGAAGCGGCCGGAAACAAGGGAAAGAAGGGCCGCCCGCCGCTTTTCGATGACCAATGGTTTTTCTTCATCATCGCCGGGTACGTCGGAAGAAGAACAATACCCTGAGCCAGCGCTCTCGAAGGACTGACCCTCCAGTTGCACCAACCAAGCC
>CAZTZR010000013.1:29416-56321 GCA_964618145.1 uncultured Kofleriaceae bacterium | reverse complement strand
TGTTTTGCGGGTTGACGAAAAGCGGGTGGAAACCGATGAAATCGTGTTCAACGATATAGAGTCGGCAACACGGCCTGGCGGAAAGGACCTTGTTCGCTAATGTCCGCACCAGCCCAGAAGACTCTGATACTTGGCCCGGAGTACGACAACGCTCTCCGCGAAGCACTCCACAGTGTTCTAGCACGCCTCGGAGCGAAGGATCTTGCTCACGATTGGAGTGTTGGAGGCTCTCAGGAACTTGAGACCGCAGAGGTTCAGGTGGGCGCAAAATGCGTCATTATTGAGGCCGAGACGTTTATTGGACTCTCGATCCGTGGTCCGGTCGAACTCGTCGAAAGGATTCGGAGCATGGTAGTTGTCGCGATGAATCAGCCCTGATTTGCTGGGCTGACAATCCCTTTGCCCCCCGCCCCTACTCACCTCTCCCTACTCCTCCCAAATTGCACCTCTCCCTTTCCCCCGGGGATCGCGGGGCGGTGGATCCCGGGATTTTTGGGTCAAAGGCGTGATTTCTTTGACCCAAGGTGCCTTCAGGTACACCCCCCCTGCGCATGGGATCACCTTCCGTGAAAGTTTCAAAACTTTCACGGGAAAGCGTCCAAATACGCCCCAATGGTTGTGAATGACTACGAGAAAACCTTGACTTCAACGGGCATGTAACGCATTGTTATCATTGCGGAATCGCCAAATCCCAAGCACAGACAATGGTTTTTATAACACGGTTGTTTCATGTACTTTCTAAAGCCGGTTTTTCCATAATTTGAAAAAAATGTTGAAAGAAAATCCCGTTTCAACTATAAATTGGTGCCCAAGATCGGCATTTCATGCCGGTTACGCATGCTGCAGAAAGGTCACTATCCATGAGCGAAAAACGAGAAAACTCAGTCCTGTTCTCCCTGAAGGAACTTCGCAAGATCGAAAAGGATCGCGTTCAGCAGCAAGAAGACGAGGAGCGCAAGAAAGCCGAGGAGGACCGGCGCCGCGCGGAAGAAGAAGAGCGGCGGCGGCGTTCCGAAGATGAACGGCGCATTCGCGAAGAGGAAGAGCGCGTCCGCCAGGAGGAAATGGCCAGAAAAGCCCAGGCCCAGCAGTCCGATTTGCAGAACCAGTTGGCCCAGGAACGCGAACGCCTGCAGGCGCAGTTCCAGCAGCAGATGATGATGGAACAACAGCGCCTGCGTGACCAACTCATGGCGGAAGCCGGAGCCTCCCAGGCCATTTTGCCTCCTCCCCCCGCCAAGCAGTCCAAGGGCATGATCATCGGAATGATCATTGCAATGGTCGTTCTCGGTGCCTTTGCCGGTTTCGCCTTCATCAACGGCAATTCCAAGGAAAAGGCCCAGATGCAGCGCGCCGACAAGGCGGAGCGGGAAAGCAAGGCGACTTCGGAAAAAATGCTGGCCGAATTGAAGGATCTCAATGAGGGTCAGATGAGCATCCAGGCAAAACTGGATCAAGCACAGAAGGAAAACCAGGAACTCAAGGATCAACTCGAAAAGGCCAAAAAGGAAGCGGAAGAACTGCGTCTTCAGGCGGAAGCCGAAACCGAGCCCGAACCCACTCCCATGGGTGGACGGCCTGGTGGAAGGCGCCCCCCCATGACCACGTCTCCGGGCACCATGACCCCTCCCCCTCCCATGGGCATGCGCTGCAACCCCAACGATCCCACCTGCTTCGAATAAATCCCTCACCAATTCACAAAACATAAAAACCATGGTACGTTTCCGTCTACTGGAGACGCCGTGATGATCCTTGCCCTTCACAGACTGATTCGTTCCGCAACCTGCCTGTTTGGATGCATCGTGCTGGTTTTGTCCGGATGCGCCCCCAAGGGAAATGGACCAAAGGATTCGGGGGACATCGTGGATGACACGGGGCAGGATGTTCCTGAACCTGATTTGTGCCAGGATGTGGATTGTGGAGCCGGAACCTGCAGGGTGTCGCATCAGGGATTGCCCGAATGCGATTGCAACCAGGGATATGTTGCCGAGGGACTGACCTGCGTTCCGGAGGATCCCTGCTCGGGGGTTGTCTGCGGGGTGAATGCGTTTTGCGATCTCGGTCAGTGCCATTGCCTGGACGGGCATGAAGGAAATCCGTATGACGAATGCACTTACGTGCCAACCCAGGCGGATCTGTGCCGGGCCGAACTGGTGCAGATTGCCGCAGCGGAACTCGGATTCTGTGAAGGCACCGATGACCGCCCCTACATGCACGGCCAGCCGGGCCTCTGGTGCTACGACTTCGTGGCCTGGGTGTATTCGCAGTCCTCCTGTTATGCTCCGACCCCCCTGTACCTGCCACGCCAGACCGTGGGCAGCCTCCCTGAAGGATGGCGACCTGGCCCCGGGGACATGATCAAGTTCACCATCCAGCACTACGGCATGGTGGCATCACTCTCTGCAGACGGGCAGACCATTACGACCATTGAGGGAAATGTCAATTATTGCGTCATGTCCCGAAGCATCAGGGATTCGGACGTTGAATACTATGGCACCCTGGAAAATGTCTGGTAACAGGAAACCGGATTCCTGGCCCGGATGCCGGGGTCATTCCGGTTCGGCAATGCACCAGCCGTGCTCCAGTTTCACCAGCCTGAGACGGCGGTTTCCCTCATAGGGAAAGACCGCAGTAGTACCACTGACCAGCACGGGAGTGCCTTCCGCCTTTTTCAGGCCCTCCACCAGTTCAGCGATCTGCGGCCTTTTGATGTCAAACATCTTTTTCAGTTCTTCGGGGCTCACGGCCAGACGCAGTTCGTCCGGAAGCAATCTTGCCAGAACATCGAATCGCTGAAATTCCAGTGCACGGACAAAGGATGATACTGCCCTGTCGGGAGTGTCCTGCTGGTACCGGGGAAACGGCGAGGCCGCCAGCCGCCAGCCTTCCCGGGTGTATTTCCACCGATGGGATCCGAAAACCACCGGCATGGTGGCACTCCACTGAAGTTCAATCACTCCCGATGGCAACCGGACGGATTTCCGGCCTGCCTCCCTGGATGCCTTGGTCCAGGTGGAAGGTGTGGACCCTTTTTGCCAGGAGGAAGACAGCGTCCGGTAGACGGTTTCTCCGTCATTCTTCTCCCATGCCCGGGAGTACCGGCGGTAGGACCGAACGGGTTTGGACGCACATGAAAAAGTGGCCAATGCCAACCACAATGCGGCCATGAAATTCCATTTGTGGGCGAAATGACGTTGAAAAACGGATGTCATGTCGAAAATTATTTGGGAACTTCGAGTTTGGAGAGATCCGACAACTCCAGCATGTCCGGCGGGAATTTGCCTTCCAGTTTCTTCAGCATTTCCATTCCCACGGGACTTTGGGGGTTGAGTTTGAACGCACTGTCCAGACCGCGCCGGATGGCACTCCAGTCGTCTGCCTTGATGGCTTCTTCCAGTTGGGTGCGCAGCATTTCATGCATCTCCTGCTCCATCTTTGGAAAGACCTTGGCGATGGCCCTGTCCGGCTTGCGCAACTGGGCGGAGACCGCCTTGAATTTCAAAAATACCGGAACCGCACACTGTTTGTTTTCATCGGGTTCAAAAATCCGTTTTTCAGCCAGAAATCCCTTGAATTTCTCGAACAGTGCCTTTTCTTCGGTTTCCGAGGGTTCGACGCAGAAATCCGGTAACGGGTAATACGGGAATACCTTGACCATTTCTGGAGGGAATTCCTCTCTTTTCAGCCTTCTCATGGTGGAAACCACTTCCCGGAATTTCAGTACCGCCGGTTGCTCCGGCCAGAACTCGAACATGGTGTCGGCCAGAAGAACCAGATGATCCAGATCCTTCGTGCGGGACGCCAGGTAATCGCGGGACAGACCGGTCCGGACAAACTCCTGTCTGACCTTTTTGAGTTCTTCCTCTGTGGATTCTTCCTGTTTGACACTCATGATCAATTCGGCGGCGCTGGTCCCGTCTCCAGCAGCAGTGGCAGGAACCAGTTTCATCTCCAGAAAGGCCTTCCGGGCGGCAGCAAACAGTTCGGCACCCTCTTTGTCCTTGACGGTTTTGAACTGCGGTGGTGGTGGTCCCTTGACTGCCTGGATGGCGGTTTCGATTTCCTCAAAAGGCGTAGAGCCGAACAGGGGCTTGTAGAGGAAATGGTTGGCGGCGAAAATGCCTCCCACGATTGCCCCCGCCAGGAGGAACATTCCAAGAACTCCAAAAACAATCTGGTTTTTCTTGCGTTTTTTTGCGGCGTGCTCTTCGGCGACTTCCCGTTTCTGTTCGGCCGCCTTCAGATCCTCCACCTTGACTGCCTGGAATACCCCTGTCTGCCCGGTGCGCACGGAAAACTTGCGCCTGTCATCCACGGAAAGTTCTTCTGCACCATCCCGATACCGTTCTTCCAGGGTCTTGTCCTTGTCGGAAATGGTACCCGTCCCTTTTTCCACTTTCATCAGGTCTTCCGCCTTCACGGCTGCTTCATCCTTGGATTCCTCACCCTTCTTGAACCAGAGAGTCTCCCGGAATCCACCTTTCTGCCGTCGTCGGGGAGCCTTGCGGCCCGACGGGTCATCCCCGTCCTCCTGGGCTTCCGGTGCTGCCGGAGCCGATACCGGATTTGTGAGGGAAATCGGCTCCTGCTGCCGGGCAGGCGCTGAGGGCGCCGCAGCAGCAGGAACGGCTGCAGGTGCTGCCGCCACGGGGGCCGCAGCCACAGGCGCGACAGGGGCAGCGGCTGTAGCCGACACGGTCGACACAGTCAGGGCCTGGAGATCCTGCAGGAAACTCTGGTAATTGGGATACCTCTGGGCAGGATCCTTGGCGGTTGCCCTGGAAAACACGGTGTCCAGCGCTGTCGGCAGTACCACATCGGGTCTGATTTTGCTGGGAGCCACGGGCGTGTCATGCCGGTGACGGTTCAACAGCACACCGGGATCACCGTCCGAAAACGGTGGCACACCGGTGACCATGTAATACAGAATCATTCCCATGCTGTAGATGTTGGCCGGCAATCCCGGGTCAGCCCCGTTTACCTGTTCGGGGGCCATGAACCAGGGGTTCCCGAAAATCCCCTGGGCCACCTGCCGTGCAATCCCGAAATTGGAAAGAAACACATTGCCTGATTCATCCAGGTAAATGTTTGTTGGTTCCAGTTCCCGGTGAAAAACCCCTTTGGATGCAGCCACCTGCAGTGCTTCGCAAATCCGGGAGACAAGGGCTGTCGCGTCGGAAAGGCTCATGACCGCCTGACCGATCCGGGCTGTCAGGGTCACCTGGGGAGGTACCACTGTTACAAAGAACAGTCGTTGGTCCGGAAGGACATTCAGATACAGTACAGGCAGCACACCGGGTGACAATTGTGCCACCGTGGTGATTTCCTGCCTGGCACGGGCCACCAGTTCCGGAGTGGGAAGTGCCGTGGGCTGGGAGATGAACAGCAGGGCAGGCTGTCCCGTCTGCTGATCCGAACAATGATAAAAATCTCCGTAAGGCCTCTGTTCAATCATGTCTCCCAGGGCAAAGCGACCATCCAGGACATATTGTTGTGCAGACATATTGCCTCCGTACGTGTGGGTCAACCGTTCAAGCGCTTAAAAGTATACTCTTTCAGTTGGAAGGTCAAGTATCAAAACGTTTTGACGGACGTTCCAGGCCCCCGGCTGCATGGCGTCCCTGTGCCCCCTTCAGAAGCAGGGAAAAAACGAGGCCCAACGACCCCAGAAAGGCCAGCAGGAAGAGTGCCGGAGCATAGTCCCATGTAGCCCTGCCCTGTTGGACCATTTGTGCACTGACCCCGGGATTGGCCCACTCGGTCAGTTTGCCGATGAGAATCGGGACCCCCCAGAAACCGGCGTTCTGAAGCGTACTCATGATTCCGTAGGCTGTTCCCAGTTGGTGCTCGGGAACCAGAAGGGGCACCGATGGCCACATGGCAGCCGGCACCAACGAAAAGGACAAACCCAGCACAATCATTGAAAACAGGGGGTGCAAGCCGGTCATTGCAAGCAGAAGATGAGCGGACATCAATAAAAAAGAACCGAAAATCATCAGGGTGGCTCGCCTGCCGCGGCGATCTACAAAGTATCCACACAATGGCGTCCCCACGATGGTGGCCGACATGACAAGGGATGGAAGGGCACCTGCCATTCCCGAAGACAATCCGAACTTGTTTTGCAGGATATCCGGAGCGAATGACGTAAAAGGAAAAATGGCGGAATAGAAAAAGGCACAAAGGAAAGCCACATAAAGAAATGTACGGTTTGTCAACAGTTTTCCCAAATCGGCCGGAGAAAACCGGGGGACCTGCTTCCGGGCAAGCGGACGTTCATGATCCAGCGCCATATAGACAAAAAACATCAGGAAGGAACCGAGCATCACGGCTGCCGAAATCCATAGCGCCGTGGATAATCCCGGATAACCCGTGGCAAATGTCCACATGCCGGATTCCCGGGGGATCAGTTCGAAGGTCTTGTTCACCTCCACAATACGGGATGTCACGTTGAAGGCGGCTATTGTTCCGAGTCTGCAAACCATCAGGTTCAAGCCGAATGCGAGGGCCAGTTCCCGGTCCCGGAACCATCGGGCGATGACTTTGTTCTGCGCAACAATAAGCACCTCGGCGCCGAAACCGAACAAAAGTCGCCCGGACACCATGACCAGCAGTTCTCCGCTCCAGCCGGGAACAAGTCCTGTCAAACTGTCCCTGACCGCACTCTGTCTGAACAGGTCCGAGGCTCCCAGTGCCGTCAGTACAGCACCCAGAACACAAAGGACGGTGAACCAGAATCCGGCAAACGGGACTCCCCGCCGGTCCATGAGTATCCCACCCAGAATGGTGATCCCCAGCACATTGGGAATGCTGTAAAAAGAAACAAGCCAGCCGAAATCAGAAGGTCCCATTCCCAGTTCGGCTTCCATCGCTGCCCGCAACGGTGAAATCGCGTCATATACGTAATACCCGCCAAAAACCACCAGACTCATGCTGAGCATGACCACCCAGCGCAACCAGGATCGTTCAGCCACAAGGTTTCTTTTCATGACGGTGAATTACATGCAGGAGCGTCGATCATGTTCACAGCGCGACCTGTGGGT
Source organism: uncultured Kofleriaceae bacterium (assembly GCA_964618145.1). Lineage (GTDB taxonomy): Bacteria > Myxococcota_A > Polyangia > HGW-17 > HGW-17 > HGW-17. The sequence goes on along the minus strand of CAZTZR010000013.1, from coordinate 49,281 downwards.
CTCCAGAATCCAGTCCCGGAGTTCCGCCACTTCGCGGGCACTCATCCAGACATCCATGAAATCCGGATTGTGGGCCACACGGGAAAGCGCCTGCAATGCCTGGAGGTGGAAATACCGGTGGGCAGACCCTTCCACCAGCATGAGAACCGCATGAACGGGTTCCTCCGAACCGGGAAAGAGGATCCCTCCCCTGGACCGCGCAAGAAGCATGAAGGCATGGGGAAGTTCCGGAAACACCACGTGAGGGATGGCTATTCCTGCCTTGACAACGGTTGAACTGTCCCTTTCGCGCTCCATGATGCGTTCCAGAAGGAGTGCGGGACTGACATCGGAAACACAGGCCAGTTCCTGGCAGGACCGTTCCAGGAATTCACCAAACGACGTTGTGCCTTGAAAATCGAGCAAAACGCCACGGGAAGCCACCTGGCAGAAACGGTCTTCACTCGTGGCATGGCAGAATTGAATGAGTCGTTCCATCATGGAATCACAGCCGATCCCGGTCATCCCGACCAGACGTTATGACCTCATTAAAATTTTCCATTGAAACTAGAAAAATGCAAGGGAAAAAAATCCCGAAAAAAAACTTGCATTGAATAAAACTCCGGACAGAATAGTAAGGCGAAATGCCTGAAGACAAACTTCAACGGCACTGGAATTCAACACAAGGAGACTCTCACATGAAAACTTTTTTCCTTTCCTGCATTGCCTGTCTGATCCTCTTGGCTCCCTTGGGTGCCAGTGCCCAGATGTACGGTGGCCCCATGGGAGGAGGTCCCATGACCCCATTTTTTGAACCCCATCGCTTCGGTTTCATCCACGAAGGTTCCCTGGCCGTAGCCGGACTGACCGGCGAGGGGCGCAGCGACTACAGCGGTGGTGGCGGTGCCTACTATTCCGGCCTTTTCAGACCCCAACCCAGTTTTGCCTTCGGTCTGCACATCGCGGGGGGCCACATCCAACTCGGCACAGGATACCTGGGCGATGACTCCACCCTCAACTACGGGGTGGTGGCCGGTGAAGGACGCATTTACATTCCTGCCGGCATGATCGATCTCTGGGGAAGCATCGTGATCGGGGGCGGATACATGGACGAAGTCATTTATTATGACCAGGTGGACAGCAATATGTCCCGGTCCGGAGCCGTGGTCGGGTTTGGCGCCGGTGGCTCCTTCTTCATCACCCCCAACATGTCTGTCGGCGCCCAGTTCCGCATGTATCGCATGTTCCCGGGGGACAATGAAATCGAAGGTTCGAATTCCACCGCCAGCGATTATTACGGCCTGTGGTGGACGTTCGGTGTGGTGGGGGCCCTGCATTATTAAAAAATAATTGAACCCTGTTTTTTCCCGTGAGGAACCCATGAAAAAACTGATCCTGATCACTGCGTCCCTGAGTGCCCTGGCCCTTCTGGTTTCGGCCTGTTACGTCCACCACCCTTCCTATGACGCCCGCACCGCTCCTCCCCAGGGCGAACAACATGGCGCACACGAAGGGGAGGAAGATGAATACGGCGGGGAGGAGGGCGAAGTTCCGCCACCCGCACCCGGTTCCGACGAGGAATATTATGACGAGGAGCCGGCACAGCCCCCCGTGCATCCCGGTCCGACCTGGTAACCCCATCGCCCCGCATTTTCTTCTTTTCACTTTTTCCAATGTTTGATACACGGAACTTCCTGCCCCTCGGGGCATGAAGGTTATATTTTGATATGAGCCGTCATCCTTTTTCTCCAGTATCCGTGGGCATTGAAGCCTTGTCCATCTTCGTGCCGAAACATTACTTCAGCATTGAAGAACTGGCACGGATCCGCAATGTGGATCCCCGCAAGTTCACGGTGGGACTCGGCTGCTCCAAGATGGCCATTTTGGGACCCACCGAGGATCCCGTCACCATGGCAGCGGGTGCCGGTCGAAAACTCATGGAGCGTCTGGATCTCGATCCACGGGAAATCGGAATGCTTGCAATCGCCACGGAAAGCGCCGTGGACGAAAGCAAACCCATTGCCGTGTATGTGCACAAGATGCTCGAACTGTCTCCCGTCTGCCGGGTCATGGATTTGAAGAATGCCTGTTATGCAGGAACCGCGGCACTTCGCAACGCACTGGCCTGGGCCGCCACGCCCGCCGCTGCCGGTCGCAAGGCCCTCGTCATCACCACTGACGTCGCCTATTACGACCTTGCGTCTCCCGGAGAACCCACCCAGGGCGCAGCCGCCGTGGCGGTTCTGGTTTCACAGGATCCGAAACTGCTGGTGCTGGACAACGGGGTGGAAGCCGTCTACACCCACGAAGTCATGGACTTCTGGCGGCCGACCTACCGCAACTCCGCAATCGTAGACGGGCATTTTTCCCTGGAATGCTATCTGGAAAGCCTGCGTGCCTGCTACCTTCTGCACAAGGAATTGACAGGGCTCTCCATGGCGGACTTCCGGCATATCGTTTTTCATACTCCCTTCCCCAAAATGGCCCACAAAGCCCATCACAAGTTGTTCGAGATGGAAGGGGGCCAACTGGGTCTGGGCATGACCGAAGAGGATTCCTTCCGGTGGAAGGTCCAACCCACCCTGCGGGCGGGACGGGAACTGGGCAACGTGTATGCCAGTTCCTTGTTCGCTGCGCTGATTTCCCTGGTCGAAGACGGTGATCTCCAGGTTGGGCAGCAGATTGCACTGTTCAGTTACGGCAGTGGTTCTTCTGCCGAGTTCTTCACCGGACGCATTGGAACCGGCATAGCCCTGTGGAACCACAAGACCGGTTTTTCCGAACAACTTCTGCAACGGGTACGCATCACCTACGAGCAATACCTGTTCTACCGTGCGGCGTATGAGCAACGCAACCGCGATGGGTATTTTGTGGAGGACCGGCCAACCGGGGACAGTCCCTTCCTCTTTTTGGGCATCAAGAACCACAAAAGACAGTACGCTTTTTTGCCTGCACGCACGGCAGATGAAAGCATTTCTGCCCAACCGGAAAACTTCTCCGGCGCATGAATGGTGATTGCAGCAGACCGGGTTGAAGGATCCATCAAATCAATCATTTAATCGTTGAACATTCATGATTCTTTGCTAACGTACTGCAGGAGGCTTTTCCATGAAACCCCAAACCGACTTTTTTTTCCTGCTCCTCCTGGCATTGTGCACCGGCTTCATCTCTTCCTGCACTTTTGACACCTCCGGACTCAAGGAAATATCCTCCGGGCCCGTATGCGGCAACAATGTGCGGGAAGAAGCAGAGGTTTGCGACGGAATCGATCTCGACGGTGAAACCTGCATCTCCCGCGGATTCGACGGGGGAACCCTCACATGCCTCCTGAGTTGCCAGGGGTTCGATACCTCCTATTGTACCGGAACGGGACCTGTATGCGGCAATGGCACCATCGAGCCCCCCGAAGCATGCGATGGTGTTCAACTCGGTGGCCAGACCTGCATCACCCGGGGATTCGACGGAGGCGACCTCGCATGTGCCGCCGACTGCATGTCCTTTGACACGTCCGGCTGCTTCAACCAGGTGCAGGAATGCGGAAACGGCGTCATTGAAGCCCCCGAAGCCTGTGACAGGAACAACCTTGATGGAGAAACCTGCGCCACCCGGGGATTCGTGGGGGGTACCCTCGCATGCGCCACCGACTGCATGTCCTTTGACACATCCGGATGTCACCTCTGTGGCAACAACACGATTGATGCAACGGAAACCTGTGACGGCACGGCCCTGGGGGGTCAAACCTGCCAGACCCGCGGTTTTTACACCGGAACCCTTGCCTGCAACAGCAACTGCATGTCCTTCGTCGAATCCGGTTGCTCGGGTTTCTGTGGCGACGGCACCGTCCAGACCACCTTCGGCGAAGTCTGCGACGGCACCAACTTCAACAGCCAGACATGCCAGACCCATGGCTTTTACACCGGCACCCTTGCCTGCACCACCGACTGCCTGTCACTCATCGAATCCGGTTGCTCGGGTTTCTGCGGCGACGGCACCGTCCAGACCACCTTCGGCGAAGTCTGCGACGGCACCAACCTCAATGGTCAGACCTGCCGCACACTGGGATGCCGCAGTGACAACAATCCTTCCTGCCATGCGGATTGCGGGCAGTTCGTCCTGACCAGCTGTTTTGCAGGCCACGACGAGGATTCCGATGCACTGGACGACAACTGCGACAATTGCCCCACCTATCACAATCCCGGGCAGGATGATGAAAACGGAGACGGTATCGGAGATGTCTGTGAACATCCCGAAGGACACGGCATCCTGTCACAGATTGCCGTTTTTGATCCTTTCGTTTCCAATTCGGGAGCCTGGTCGGCCGCCGGAGGCACCTGGACCCATCAGGCGGATTATGTGTCCGGCAGTGCGGCAGGAGCCGGAGGCGCAGGCGCCAATTACCTTCACTCCGAAACGCTCCCTCAAACCTATTCCGTTGAAACGACATTCAATTATGTTGCGACAGCCCTGACCAGCGACCGCTTTGCCGGAGTGACCTTCGGGGGAAAAATCACCGGAGGAAACCTGACAAGCATGTATGTATGCACCTATGAACGCCGGAACAAAAGACTGCAACTCTGGTATTATGCTTCAGGCGGTTATACCTTGATCCGGGATGTGCCCGTTGTCACCGAGGCCAGCGCAACCCAGTGGCGGAAAGTGCGTGCATTCGTGAGAGGTGGAACCCAATCCATGTGTACCTATCTGGACGCCAGCGGAGCAACCGCCTCCTGGACCTGGACCTACACGGGGTCGGACACCACTCCCTTCACCGGTCGCGGCGGGCTGCGGCTTTTCAACGACAGCGCCAGTTTCTTTTCATTTGTCTTGTACAAGTAGAATCCAGGGCCGCCCGGGAGGGCCACGGATGAACCCACGCCATCTTTTTTTCTTTTGTTTTCTTGTCCTGTCGGGCATCTGCGGCTGCCATCTGGTGATGGACGTGCCCGATGGTCCCGGGGAAATTCCGGCAACCTGCGGAAACGGAATCGTGGAAAAGGGCGAAAACTGTGACGGGGAGAATCTCGACGGTCATGACTGCGGGGGACTCGGGTTTCGTGGGGGCCAACTTTCCTGCAGTTCCCTGTGTACATTCGACACGGCGTCTTGCATTCCCCTCACCTGCGGCAATGACACCCTTGACGATGGGGAAGACTGCGACGGGGATGACCTGGGCGGACAGGACTGTGAAAGCCTGGGCCATGGGTCCGGCGCTCTTGCCTGCAGCCCCCGATGCACGTTTGACCTCTCGGGTTGCATGACAGCCGTCTGCGGAAACGGTCAACCGGAAGATGGCGAGGAGTGCGATGACGGAAACGATCAACAGGGGGACGGTTGTCATTTGTGTGTTGTCGAGACGGGCTGGTCCTGCACGGGAAGTCCGTCGCAATGCATTCCGATCTGCGGAGACGGCCTGGTGGTGGGGGCGGAACTGTGCGACTCGGAGAACCTCAACGGCATGACCTGCGCAGTCGTGGGCTGTCCCCGGGGAACCGCACTGCCCCTGTGTTCGGATGACTGCATGTCTTTTCTTGCTGAACCCTGTCTATCCGGTAATGACGAGGATGAAGACGGCATTGACGACCATTGCGACAACTGCCCGTCGTATCCCAACGTCTCCCAGGAGGATCAGGACGATGACGGCATCGGGGACGTGTGCGAGCACCCGGACGGTGATGGGATTCTTCACGTCATCCGCCTCTTCGATTCCTTCATGATCGATTCGGGGTTATGGACGGTGTCAGGGGGTACCTGGACCCCCCTGACCGATCATGTCCGTGGCACCGGTGCAGGAGGTACCGGAGGCAACATTCTTCACGACATTGTTCCCTCCGGCAATACCTATTCCGTGGAAACAGGCTTCACCTATGATTTTGCGAACATGACCACCGACCGGTATGCCGGAGTCATCTTCGCTGCCCGCATGGAGGAGGAAACCCTGTCCGCATTCCATGTATGTACATTTGACCGCCGCAACAACAGGCTGACCCTGTGGCAGAACTCCGCAGGATCCTACAACCTTCTGGTCAGTTCGCCGGTAAACACTGCGGCCACACCCGGACAATGGCACCGGGTTCGTGCGTTCGTAACCCAGGGAAGTGTGGTTCTCTGCACGTATGCAGACGAAACGGGTGTCCTGGCCAGCCTGAAATGGGACTATACCGGAGCCGATCCCGACTTTTTTTCAGGCCGAACCGGCCTGCGCCTGTTCAACGACAGCGCATATTTCCTCTACTTTGTAATGTATGAGTGAATCCGGCATGCGAACAAGCCTGACCACACTGGTCCAACATGTTTGTCTTGTTCACAAATCCAGTTTTCTCCGGGAACGCCTGATTACAATTTCTTGCCATAGTGGTCCAGAAAAACACGGTCGGGATCCCACTTGTCCTTGGGTTTGTCCTCTCCGGTGGGGGTGCCCACGGGAATGACCGCCAGGGGAACCAGGTGTTCCGCGGTCACTCCCAGCACCTCACGGACCGCCAGGATGCGGGCCGGATCCGGATGGGCAGCCGTCCAGACAGCCCCCAGCCCCATGGCCTCGGCGGCCAGCAGGATGTTCTGGATGGCCGCGGAGCCATCCGTGATCCAGAAGTCCGCTGAAGGACCACCATGCTGGCGGTTCAAATCGCCAAGCACGACAATGGCCGATCCTGCCTTTGCCGTCATCTTGGCGTGGGGCAGCCGATCATTGAGAACCTGCAGTTTCTCCTTGTCCAGTACTATGATGAATTCCCAGGGCTGACGGTTGACCGCCGTGGGTGCGGCCATGCCGGCCTTCACCAGCAGGGTCAGTTGATCCAGGGTCGGCGGTGTTCCGGTGTACCGGCGCACGCTCTTGCGTTCAAAAATGTTTTTCAGGACGGGATGCTGTGTCATGTCTTTCTCTCCGGTGGGTTTCGTCTCCGCAGATGGAAGTTCCGCCGCCCCGGGAGCCATTTCCGGGGCTCCCGACTGTACCGTTGGACATGCCGGACAATCCGACCGGCAAGACGAAAACACCAACAAGGCGGCAATTCCCATCAAGACCATGGTGACGCGAAAAAGGGTTCGGGTTGTACTCATGTTTGTATTCCTCCTTCTCTTTCTGACAGACGGTGACACCGGGCACGACCGCCATGGGCCACCGGGGCCCAGGGCGCTGGTTCTGCTTCGCAACAGGAGAGAACCAACGCACACCGGTTGGAAAACGGACAACCTGGTGGCCGCATTCCCGGAGGAGGCACCTGACCGGGAATGGAGTTCAGGGGCCCGCCCCGCTGGGGAAGGGCGTCCAGAAGTGCCCTGGTATAGGGATGGGCAGGATTTTCCAGCACGGCCTTGACCCCACCGGTTTCCACGACACAACCGGCATACATGACCACCAGTTGCCCTCCCATGCGGGACACCGCATGAAAGTCGTGGGTGATGAGCACAATACCAATTCCCTCCGATGTCAGTGCACGAATCCCGGAGAGGATCTGTGCCCCCACCGTGGGATCCAGGGCCGTGGTGGGTTCATCACAAACGAGCATGCGGGGGTTACCCGCCAGGGCCATGGCGATCATGGCCCTTTGTTTCATGCCTCCGGACAACTGGTGGGGACAATCGTTTGCGAGGGATGGTTCCAGACCCACCCGACGCAGAAGATCCGCAACGGTGTCCCTCCGGGTTTTCCTGTCCAGATGGCGGAGCACCTCGCCAATCTGGAACCCGATGGTGTACACCGGATTCAGTGCCGAGGCCGGCTCCTGGAAAATCATGCCGAAATCACGACCACGCAATTTTTTTCGGACGCCCTTTTCCAGCAAGTCGTGGTTGTCGAAACGCATGCTGCCCCCCGTGATCCGGAGGCCCGGGGGAAGAAGATCAAAAATGGCCAGTGCAGTGAGGCTCTTGCCACAACCGGATTCCCCGACAATGCAGACGCATTCGCCGGGATCCAGTGCAAATCCCACAGACGAGAGAATGGGGCCTGCAGGTCCCGTGATCTCCAGGTCACGGATTTCCAGAATTGGCGGCATCTGTGAAAAATCCTATCCGGGCGGCCAGGTCAGTTTCCGGCCTCCAATGAGATGCCAGTGCATGTGCATGACCACCTGACCCGCCTCGGGGCCCGTGGATACCAACAGCCGGAAATTGCGGTCCAACAGGGGATCCGTCTGCCCTATGTACTGTGCCGTGAACAGCACTTCTGCCAGAACATCCCGGTCTTCTTGCGTCACATCCAGAAGTGATGGTATATGTTTTTTCGGGATGACCAGATAGTGGACCGGTGCCACCGGGGAAATATCCCTGAACACCAGCACGTTTTCCGTCTCGTGGACTTTTTCGCAGGGAATGGTTCCCTGAACGATTTTGCAGAAGATGCAGTCCGAAGCCATGCGAATGCCTCCCGTGAGCCTGGGGGGTTGTAGGTTGGACAGGCTCCCCGGACTTCAGGAGTATTGCATTTTCCTTTCGGGGGCAACCCCCAAATCGGGACACAGGTTCCCAAGTGAGGCGCAGGATTGAACCAAAAAAAGAATGACAACAGCAAAACGGGAGATCCGGGTGCCCAGAAAAAAAAAGCCACGCGGAGAAAACGGCCCGGATTGAAACGATGGCAAAAGATTCTCGTCTGGTGCACCGGCATCGGACTGGGCCTCATGATTCTGGGTGTTCTTGGAATCATGTTGCTGTTTGCCTATTACAGTCATGGCACTGAATTGCCCTCGGTGGACGCACTAAAAAAATATGAACCCCTCCAGAGTGTTCGGGTCATGGATCGCAATGGCAGGCTCATTGCCATTCTGGGCAAGCAACGTCGTTCCGTAATCGAATACGACAAAATTCCGCGCATCATGGTACAGGCAACCCTGGCAGCCGAAGACGCCCGGTTTTTCAGGCACAAGGGTCTGAACTACATGGGAATGCTTCGTGCCTTCTGGATCAACTTGGCCGCCGGCCGTTACAAGCAGGGTGGGTCCACCATCACCCAGCAGGTGGTCAAGGGATTGTTGCTGACACCCGAACGGAGTTTGCGGCGCAAATTCCAGGAAGTCATCCTGGCCCGCCGGGTGGAAAGCGCATTGACCAAGGAACAAATCCTTCACATATACCTGAATGAAATCTATTTCGGCCATGGTCGCTATGGGGTGGAGGAAGCGGCCAGGTTCTACTTCCGGAAATCTGCCGCCGAGATCTCCATCGCCGAAGCAGCCCTTTTGGCAGCCCTCCCCCAGGGACCGGAACTGAACAGTCCCATCCGTCATCCGGAACGCGCGAGGGAACGACAGGCCTATGTCCTCCAGCAAATGGCCCGGCAGAAGTTCATCAGTCAGGAAGAAGTGAAAAAAGCACTGGAAACCCCCCTTTTGCCAGGAGAACCGGAAGTGCCGGACAATCTGGCCGCACCGGAACTGGTGACACTGCTTTCCTCGAACCATGGGGAACAACTCGTCCAAGCCAGCGGAAAACAACTGGTAACAACGCTGGATTTGCGCATGCAGGAAATCGCGAAAAAGGCACTTCACGAGGAACTGTTGGCTCTGGACAAGCGGCAAAACGTGACCCGACTGGAGTTGTTGGAAGGGAAAAAACTCGCTGCACACCTGGAAAAACTCAGGCAAATCCGCAGGTTGCATTCCGGAACCATTTATGAAGGAGTGGTGGTGGAGCGCAAGGAGGGAAGGATCATAGTGGATATGGGGAAACAGCGTGGCCAGGTGGTGGATCAGATGGATCGCTATTATCCGGCCGGATATCACTGGGGGCAACCTCCCGCGAAGAAGCCGGCCGAAAAGAAATCCAGGGGGAAAAAGAACACACCCTCCAAGGCTGATGAACCGGCACCGCCACATATCCAGCCTGGCCATGTTTTTCGTGTGAAGGTGCTGCCCGGGGAATCCGGAAACCCGGACGCCCCCCTGCGCCTGCGGGCGGAACTGGGGCCCCAGGGAGCGGTGGTGGTCATGACCGTGGCCGGCAGGGAGATCCTTGCCATGGTGGGTGGAATTCCCATGGTTGCAGGAGATTTCAACCGGGCCCACGCGGGGCTGCGACAACCAGGATCGACCTTCAAACCGTTCCTGTTCGCTTCGGCACTGATGCAGAAGAAACTGACCCCGGCTGCCATCCTGCGGGACGACCCCGAAGTGTATGAAAAATGGATCCCCCGCAGTGGCACCACATTCCACGGCAAGGTGACGGCCCGCCGGGCTCTGGCGCTTTCGTTGAACACACCGGCAGTGCAGGTGGCGCAGATCGCAGGTCTTGACGAGGTCACCACCCTTGCCGGGAACGCCGGAATCACCACCATCCTGCGGCGGGATTTGAGCCTGGCATTGGGCTCTTCCGAGGTCCGCCTGGTGGACATGGTCAATGCTTTCGGCGTCTTTCCCTCAGGGGGCATGGCTGCCCCGGTGCGCATGATTTCGAGGATTGGAAACAGGGAAGTGCCGCCACCTGAAGCCACCAGGGTGATGGACCCTGCCAGCGCCTGGCTCATGACTTCGCTTCTGCGTTCGGTCATCACCCATGGTACAGGCCGCAGGGCTTCTGATTTGAAGTTCCCCGTAGCCGGCAAGACCGGAACATCCAATGCAAGCCGGGATGTCTGGTTCGTGGGGTTTTCTCCCGAAATCCTCTGCGGGGTCTGGATCGGCTACGATGACCTGAAGCCGCTGGGGAGACGTGAGGAGGGGGGACGCACAGCGGTACCGGTGTTCGCTTCGATCATGCGACAGATTCATGAAAAACGACCTGTGAAGGATTTCTTCATTCCCCCCGGCATTGTCACCCGCGAAATTGATCCCGACACCGGAGAGGCGGTCCTACCCTCCGCCAAAAAGCGCATCACTGAATACTTTCTCGAAGGCACCGAGCCGGAACTCCCGGTGCTACCACCGGACCCCGTCCTGCCGGATGACCCCACTTCCCCCAGCGCCGGGGACCTGCTGACCATGTAACCTCCACTTGCCTTTTTGTGAAAAAAAAGATACCCATTATGGGTCCCGTGTGATGAGGAAATTCACCCGGAAATATTGGAGAAAACATGAAAAAAGCTTTGATTTTGGCAGCTGGCAGGGGAAAGAGACTGGATCGCAAAAGCAAACCCAAGCCATTGGTGGAAGTGGGAAACCGCCCCATACTGATGCATGTGATCGAAGGATTGCGGGATGCCGGCATTGAAGAGGTCTTCATCGTGGTGGGATACGAACGGGAAAAGATCGTGCGGGAAATCACTGCCCGGATCGCCGGTCGGTTTCAGGTCCATTTCCTGGACAACCCGGATTTTGAAGGTGGACTTCCCTCCAGCATTCTCTGTGCACGGGAGTGGATGGAGGAACCCTTCCTGCTGTGTATGGGAGACCATGTCCTGGACCCAAACCACTTTCAGGATCTGCTGGGAAAAACGCCGGTTGAAGGTTCTGTCACCGTCCTGGTGGACACGTTTTCTGACCCCGCCAACCATGCCCCCGACAGCGTGAAGGTGGCTTTTGACGGGGAAACCATCACCGCCATCGGTCCGGACCTTGTAGTCTGTCAGGGGATCGACATGGGCCTTTTTGCCGTGGATCCCGATGTCCTCTTCCCCGCCATGGAGGAGTCTGTGGTTCGCTCCCATGACGCCTCCTTGTCCGAGGCGCTGAAGCCCCTTGCAGAAACAGGCCGGTTGTTCTGGGCAAAAGCATCGGCATGGGGTGGCTGGAACGACATCGATACTCCGGAGGATCTGATCCGGGCGGAAATGCGCATCCGCGACAATGCCCGCGAAGGTGTGCTTTCCCACCAGTTGCTGGCCAGCACCCGGATTCCGGATCATGTATACGATTTTGTCGTAGGCGAACCCGTAACCACGAAGATGGTACTCATGCGCGGCTTCTTTGAAAGACCCGAAGCCTTCGAGTTCATCCCCCGGGAAAGCGCCAGTTCCCCCATATTCCTGTTCTCCGATGAAACCGTCACTCCCCTGTATGCCGCTCCGCTTCATGAAAAAATGCGCCGGATCGGCTACAATGCACACCTGATTACCATGCCCGATGGGGAATCCAGTAAAAGCCTGGCAAGTTTCACGGAACTCACCGAACAGGTGCTGCGTCTGGGAGTGGACGAACGTTCGGTGTTCGTGAGCGTGGGAGGGGGTGTGGTCTGCAACGTATGCGGTTTCATCGCATCCTGCATCTACCGGGGGCTGAACCTGATCCACCTGCCCACCTCCCTGATGGCCCAGTGCGATGCCGCCATCAGCCACAAGCAGGCAATCAACGGTGCCTACGGGAAAAACATGGTGGGGTCGTATTACAGTCCCCGGATGGTACTGGTTGATGTGGAAACCCTGCGTACCCTGGACGAACGCCTGATTCCGGACGGCCTGGCCGAGGTCATCAAACATGCACTTTGCCAGGAACCTGACTATGTGGACTATCTGTTGTCCCATTCCGGCGATTTCACCCGGGACATCGACTTTCTCGAGGAGGTTGTCACGCGGAATGTACGCCTGAAATGCGAACTGGTTCACCTGGACCCCCGGGAACTGTCGGTAGGCATGGTGATGCAATACGGACACACCCTCGGGCATCCCGTGGAACACCTGTCGGGGTACTCCCTGTACCACGGAGAGAGCATTGCCATCGGCATGGTGGTGGCGGCACGGGTTTCCCGCATTCTCAACATCTGCGATGACAACCTGCCCCGCATTCATGTGGAGTTGATGAAAAAGTACAGGCTTCCCACGGATATTCCTCCAGGCATCTCCGTGGACGGACTCATCGAAGCGATGAAATACAACAAGCGGTACCTGACCGAAGGGACCCGCATGTCGCTTTTGCAGGACATCGGAAAACCATGGGTCGTCAACGGCCGCACCGTCATTCCCGTACCCAATGGCATCATCAGGGAAGCCATCACCCAGACCTTGCAGGGATACCATGACTGATTTCGCTCTTGTCACCGGTGCCGGCAGCGGGATCGGCCGCGCCGTCACCCTTCAACTTGCGGAGGCGGGATTCACCGTATATGCCGTGGGCCGCACCCTGGAAAAACTGGAAGACACGGCCACCATGGGTCTTGCGGGGAAGGTGATTCCCCTGGTGCTCGATGTCTCGGACCTGACCGCATACGGGCAGGCACTGGCGGAAGTTCCGCCCCTTCACGCCGTGGTGGCCAGTGCGGGAGTATGCCTGCAGGCCACCCTGGAGGATGAGGATGCCGACGGGATCTGGGAGACTGTCATGCGCACCAACACGGACGCAGTCTGGAAACTGATGCGCACACTTCATGGTCGTATCCGGAACGGGGGGCGAGTGGTCATCATCTCCTCGGGACTGGGCAAACTCGGGAGGGCCGGGTACGGTGCCTATTGTGCCTCCAAACATGCGGTTCTGGGCCTGACCAAATGTTTTTCCAGGGAACTGGCACCCCGCGGGATCACCGTCAACGCCGTGTGTCCCGGATGGGTGGACACTCCCATGGCCCGGGCGGATCTTGACAAGCGAGCCCGCATCGCACATTCCACCCCCGAAGAGGAATACCGCCTCGCCTGTGAAGGAATTGCCATTGGCCGCTTTGTGGAATCCCGGGAGGTGGCAGCATTGACCATGTTCCTGGTCTCCCCGGCAGCCGCCGCCATCACCGGAGAAACCTTCAACATTTCCGGTGGCGAGTTCTTCGCATGAACCCGGCTGAACTTGAACGACTGACCGTCCTTTGCATCGGTCAGGTCACCCACGATCGGTACGACAATGAACTGGTTTCCGGGGGATGCGCCTATTTCGCTGCACGGACTGCCCATGCGCTGGGCGCCAGGGTTCGGCTGCTGACGTCGGTGGGTCTGGATTTTTCCCGGGATGAAGATCTCGCGGATCTGGAAACCCGGGTTATGCGTTCGGGAAAAACCACTGTTTTCACGAACCTGTATCCGGAAGGTTCTGACCGGGTTCAGATGGTGGACGCCCTGGCCCCTCCCATTTCCCTTGGGACCCTTGCTCCCGAATGGGCCCATGCCGATGTATTGCTGCTGGCACCTGTTCTGGGGGAAATCAACCCGCAGGAAGACTGGCTGGGAACGGTGGACGCCCGGGTTCGCTCCGTCTGCCTCCAGGGATTTCTGAAGAGGGCGGGAGAAGACGGTCTTGTGCGCCCAAGAAGGCCCGGTCCCCGTTTTGTCAACTTCCGGCCAGATGCCTGTTTTTTGTCAGAAGAGGATCTCCGTTATGCGGAAAACGGCTTTCTGGACTATTTGAAAACCTGCTGTCCGCGGGTGTTCGTCACCCGGGGGGACAAGGGATGTGCACTGCATCTGCCCGGCCGTACGGTACCCATCGGTGTGTTTGCTGCCCGCCCAGTGGATCCCACCGGCGCAGGGGATACGTTTGCCTGTGCCTGCAGCCTGGCGCTGGCCACCGGGACCGAACCGGAAACGGCCGCCCGGTTCGCCGCCGCCGCCGCTTCCATCGTCGTGGAATTTGAAGGTTCACGGCGCATGGACCTAGTACAAAACACAATGTTTCGCTTTTTGAACCCTTGATACGCAGGGATGAATTATTCGATGGGTTCGGCGGTGGGGGGCGTAGTTGGAACGGAAGGCTCCGGATCGGCAGTCGCAGCCGGTTCGGCCGGGGCGGCGGGTTCTTCCGCGGCAGGCTCCGCAGCCGGTTCCGCAGCCGGTTCGGCCGGGGCAGCGGGTTCTTCCGCGGCAGGCTCCGCAGCCGGTTCGGCCGGGGCAGCGGGTTCTTCCGCGGCAGGCTCGGGTAAATCGCCGGACTTCTGTTCAGAACTACCACCGATTTCCTCATCCAGTATCTGATGCACGGATGGCACATCCTTGGAAGCCTTTTTCAGGCGGGCAGACCCGGTACGGGAGGAGTACCAGGAGAGAACCAGAGAGAAAATCATGAAGAACGATGCCAGAATGGTGGTCAGCCGGGTCATGAAGTTTCCGGCGGAAGTCGAGGTGAACATGCTGTTGGAGCCTGACCCTCCGAAGGCGACCCCCATGCCGCCGCCCTTGCCGGCCTGCAGCAGGACAACCACGATCAACAACAAGCAGAGAATGACATACAAGACTTGAATAACAGCGAATACCCATTCCATGGAGCAGGTACCTCCTTTGGGACGCCACTTGTACCCCATCCGGGAAAAAAAGAAAACCCAAAAATTCATCTTAAAAAGAACGTCCTTGCATGAAACTCACTTGACTTCCACAAGGTGCCGGATACTGTGGTCCCAGGTATTTCTTTACATCCTTGTCCTGATGTTTCCGACAATCATCGAATCAAGTGTGGCATGTCTGAAATTGCTGTTTATTACCAGAAGGAAAACACAATCAAAACCGGAAACGGAATTGAATTCATCAAACAGAATGCAACGGACTCATTCCTTTGGATTGATCTCTTCGACATTGATGACGAAGTGGAAAAAGAACTGGAAGATTTTCTGAAAATTTTCATCCAGGAAGAAGA
Organism: uncultured Kofleriaceae bacterium; assembly: GCA_964618145.1. Lineage (GTDB taxonomy): Bacteria > Myxococcota_A > Polyangia > HGW-17 > HGW-17 > HGW-17. Next base: position 33,883 of record CAZTZR010000013.1, on the reverse strand, counting down.
AGAGATGGTGGAAATCGAGATGTCGGCCCGCTACATCGAAACCACCGACAGTCTGGTACTGAACTCCAACTTCCTGCTGAACGACTTTCAAAAGGAGCCGGTCTCCTTCATCCTGAAAAACAACATCCTCATCACGGTTCGCAGCGAAGACCTGACGACTTTCCGGGAAACCCTCAAACGCATCAATGCCAATCCGGTCAACCACGCCACCGGATTTCATGTCTTTTTTGCCATCCTGGAAACCCGGGTGGAACTGGACGCAGATCTCATCGAAACCATCACCCAGCAAATCACCGCACTTTCCAACAGCATCAGCATCCAGGAGGCCGACGAGGAACTCCTGATGGAAATCAAGAATCTGCAGGAAAAAACCATGATTTTGCGTGAAAACATCATCGACAAGCAGCGGGCGGTGTCCAGTCTGTTGCGCAGCCGGTTTCTGCCCAGGGAATTCCATGATCAGGTCACCATCCTCATCAAGGACATCAATTCCCTTTTAGAGCACGTCCGCTTCTGTTTTGACCGACTGGACTACCTGCAGGACACCTTTCTGGGTTTTGTCAACATCGAGCAAAACAAAATCATCAAGATGTTCACGGTCATATCCGTGATTTTCATGCCTCCCACCCTGATTGCCAGTATCTACGGCATGAACTTCACCAAATCCATGCCCGAACTCTACTGGCGCTATGGCTACCAGTTCTCCCTGTTCATCATGATCGCCGCAGTGGGTTTCATCCTGTTTTATTTCCGCAAGAAAAAGTGGCTATGATTCCCAACGCCAATCCGGGATGCCCTGCACGAAGTTCCATTGTGAAACATAAACAAGCGCAGTGAAATTTTTCCGGTGACCTTCCTGCGGGTCATTGCTACAATGTCTCCGGTGAAGCGTTTTTTTCAGGCGCTGTGACAGCGCCGGTCAAGTCCGTTGATCCCGGTGCACTGAATTTATTTCAAAGACCGGCGACAAGGGACGCCCGCAAAAGGGTGTCCCGTTTGAAGTGACAACGTCGCCGGATCCATTCAGGCCATACCGGGGGAAGGTATCAGTGGACCTGATCTGCGCTGTGACGCCGGAACATGGAGGATCCCTTGACGGAAACAGGTTTTGACCCCACCGCAGAAGATTTCCAGTTTCCCCGCATGACCCTGGAACGCGGAATCCTCTCTTTTGCTGAATACCTCCAGTTGGTGAAAAGGCATCACGGACAATTGCGCAATGCTGTCATGTACCTCAGGGATTGCATGCAACACTTTGATACGCACAAGGTGGTGCGTCACGGCCGGACTTGGACAAGGTTCAATTTGTTCGATGCCCCCTTCGATCCCGGGCTGACTCCCCTGGTGGGTCAGGAGGCTGCCCAGAACGCCTTTTTCTCCTTCATCCAGGGGCAGGCTGAACATGCCCGGGCTCCCAAACTGGTATTGTTCCATGGACCCAACGGCAGTGCCAAATCCACTTTCTTCCAGTTGCTCATGTCTGCGCTGGAGGCCTACTCCCGAACCGCAGAGGGTGCCCTGTACCGTTTCAACTGGATCTTTCCGGCAGGTCCGAAAAGCGGCCGCGGCATCGGGTTCGGGGGCACGGTCCCTCGTCAGGGCACAGCCACGAACAGTTTTGCCCATCTGGACGGAGAAAGCATCGACGCCCTTTTGCCCGATGAGTTCAAGGATTCGCCTCTCCTGTTGATTCCCCGGGAAACCCGTGTCGAATTCCTGCAGAAACTCCTGGGAAAGGACACCTTCATCCCTCCCTGGCTGGAGCGGATGGATCTGCACCCCCGCAACCGGATGATTTTCGACACCCTTTTGCTTTCCACCGGTGGACGTCCCGAAGACGTCCTGCGGCATGTCCAGGTGGAACGCACCGTGCTGAGCCGACGGTATCGCCGTGGTCTCGTCACCGTGGAACCCAAGATGACAGCGGATGCCCACGCCAGGCAGATCACCGCAGACCGAAGCCTGCAGGCACTGCCGCCAGCCCTTCAGAACCTGGAACTGTACCGCTACAACGGCGATCTGGTGGATGCCAATCGTGGCCTGATTGAGTTTGCGGACCTGCTCAAACGCCCCCTGGAGGGATTCAAGTACCTCATAACCACACTGGAAGAAGGTTTTCTCAGTCTGGAAAACGCCATTCTCCAGTTCGATCTGGTCTTTGCCGGTTCCGCCAACGACCGGCAGTTCCTTGCCTTTTCCGAAACGCCTGATTTTGCCTCCTTCGAGGGACGTTGCGAATTCATGCAGATGCCCTATTTGCTTGATTATCATGATGAAACCCGCATACTCGAACGTATCCTCGCGGACACCCACCAACACAAGCCCATCGCCCCCCATGTCCTCACCTGTGCAGGCCTTTGGGCCGTCATGACCCGTCTGGTCAAGCCGCATATCCAGGGGGAAACGGCTGTACCCGACCTCGCCGGGTTGAACGTACTGGAAAAAGCCCTCTGGTACGGTGATCTGGAACTTCCGGAACACTTCTCCACGGAGCAGGTCAAAGTGGCCGCATCCCGTCTGGGAGACTTCATCTTCCAGCAGAATTCCGAAGTGGTGTACGAAGGCGGAATCGGAGCATCACCACGTCTTTTGCGTACGGTACTCATGAGGGCCCTGACACGCCCCGAACCATCCTTCTGCTCCGTGGCCCATGTAATGGATGAAATTGAATCCATCATGAAGCAAAAAGCCACTTTCGAATTCGTGAACTACCCCGGACAGGAAGGGGGATATCATGATCTCCCGGCCATCCTGGAACACGTCAAAGGCTTCTGGCACAAACTCATGGAACGGGATCTCTGGGAATCGGCCAGACTGTTCGATCATGAAAGCATCATGGAAAAACTCAGGAATTACGTGAACCTTCTGATTCACTTTGTGAAAAAGGAGAAAATCAAGGATCCCGTCACCGGCCAGTACCATGACCCGTCCGAAGCCGCCATGAAGGCATTTGAAACCGAACTGGACCTATCCGATCCGTCTCCGGAAACCCGCCAGGCGTGGGTGTCACGCATGGCAGCTTTCAAAATCGACCATCCCGAGGAGGATCTCGATCTGGACAGGATCTTCGCGCCGGAACTGGAGCGTTTCTACCGGCGCCAACTGTCATCCCGACGTCTTCAGTTGGTCAATCTGTGCAAAAGTCTCATGGATGCGATTGAAAGCGGCCATGCCCCGGATGACGAGCGCGGACAAAAACTGCGGGACACCATGTCCGATCTGGAAAACCGTGGTTACTTCCGGGAGGCACTCCTGGAAATGCTCGAATGGTACCTGCGGAAACACGCATGATGAACCCAGAGGATTTCAAAGCCTGTTTTGCAGACTTCACTCCTTTGCGATCCACGCCGGACCCGGAACTGATACCGAGCGTGGTCTTCATGCTTTTCCATGATCCCGGTCAGTGGAAAATCCTGGCCATTCAGAAAACCAATACCCGGGGATATCCGTGGGCCAACCAGGTAGCCCTGCCCGGAGGACACGTCGATCCAGATGACTCCTCGCAACTGGCCGCTGCCTTCCGCGAACTCGAAGAGGAAACCGGCATTGTCCCGGATGAAGTGGACGTCTACGGTTCCTTCGGTTTTTTTTCCACGCTCAAACACCGGAAACAGACGGACCCCGCGGGATTCGTTCCGCCTCCGGGGTGGATTGGTCGCGACATGGAAGTGTTCGCCGGCCACTGGAAACATCCCCGCACATTGTCTTTGCACTCCATGGAGATTGCCCGGTTTTTGTTCCTTTCCGTGGGGGATCTCATGAATACCCACCGATCCCGTTTTGCCGGACGCCTTCCGGACGTTTCCGAACTCTCCTATCCCGTGGAAAATACGTGTGTCTGGGGTGCCACCGCCCGGATCCTTCACAGTGTGCTTGAGCATCTCAACGACAGGGGGATCTGCGATTTTTCTTGACACGGGGCGACACCGGCCGTAAAAAGTGCCTCTGTCGAGGGCGTGTAACTCAGCGGAAGAGTGCAATCCTCACACGGTTGAAGCCGTTGGTTCGAACCCAACCACGCCCACCATCCGCAAAAACAACATTTCCGGTTTTCAATCCCCGGGACATAAATCAACTTCATGGTGACATCCCGGGAATTCATGGTACGATGCAATGCAGCTTGCAGCGTCCGGGAGTGCGCCATGAAATTTCAATTCATCCCCTTTCTGGTTCTCATGATGACAGCCTGCCAGTTCGACACGGTTGGCATCAACGCCCTGAAGGAATCCAACTGCGCCGACGGTATCGACAATGATGGCGACGGCTTTGTGGACTGTGACGATCAGGACTGTTTCGGTCATCCCGCATGTGTCGGAAACAACCTGAACAACTCCAACAACATCAACAATGCAAACAATCAAAACAACACCAACAATACAAACAACACCAACAATCTCAACAACGTAAATCCGGAGATCTGCGACAATGGCATTGATGACAACGGAAACGGGATGACGGACTGCGACG
>CAZTZR010000013.1:0-29316 GCA_964618145.1 uncultured Kofleriaceae bacterium | reverse complement strand
GCCGGTGAACTCCACTGCCAGCCAGAGATCTGCGACAATGGCATTGATGACAACGGAAACGGGATGATCGACTGCGACGACCCCGAATGCGCCGGTGAACTCCACTGCCAGCCAGAGATCTGCGACAATGGCGTTGATGACAACGGAAACGGGATGATCGACTGCGAGGATTCCCAGTGTGCCACATCGCCATCCTGCACCTCCGCCTGCAACAGCATCTTCTCCCTGACCTGTGGTTCAGTGCTGGAACACACTACAACAGGCGCCCCCTCGGTCTTCACCACCTATCCCGCCTGCATGGCCTACGAGTTCACGGGACCCGAGCGTGCCTATTCGATCCAGTTGCCCGCCGGACGGGAATTCATCCTGACCCTGACACCCCAGGGAAACCAGATCGATCCGGAACTGATCCTGATTCGCGGTGCCTGCGGCACGGCCAACTGCGTTGCATTCAGCATCAACGGCCCGGGACAGACCGAAACCATTTCGCACACATCCGATGGCGGAACCTACCATGTCATTGTGGATACATGGATTGGTGAAGGTCTCACACCAGGCGGGTATACCCTGTCCATGGCCTGTCCCCAGCCGGAGATCTGCGATGACGGCATTGACAATGACCTGGATGGATTCACGGACTGTACGGACACGGACTGCCTGGGGCTGACCAGCGGAACCAACAACTGTGGACAGTGCGATGTCATCACCAATTATGGCTGCAGCGATCCTTTCACGGGAATGTATTGCATCTTCAACAGAAGTACCGGGTATGTGGGTTCTTGCACCTTCACCCTGGGTCCGGGCGTAGCCGGGTCCACCTGCACCTCGGAAGCCGATTGCAGCCAAGGGCTTTTCTGCAACAACGGAGAGAGTCCACGACGCTGCCGACGCCTCTGCCGGCTGGGGCTTTCGGACTGCCCGTCATCCACGTGCCAGCCGGTGCCCTCCTGGGGCACTACTCACTATGGTTATTGTCCTTGGTGATTCACGGGAAAAAGCATTTCACGGAGTCGACCAGAAGGCCTGCTGCAACTGGATCCGGAAGGCGGCAGTGTCGGGATGGGCAGCAATGGCCACGGAAAAATCCCTGTTTTCCCCGGCATGCAATTTTTCCACATTGATCCGCCTGGTGTTGAGCACCCGTTCGCTTGCGTCCACCAAGGTGACCTCAAAGACGAGATCCTGCATTCCAAAAGGTGCCCGGTTGCCCATCCGGGCATGCAGGTTGAGCAAGTCCCCCTGTTCCTGTCCCACCAGATTCATCACCTGCAGAAACGGTTCCACTTCGTCTTTCTGGTCCACCCATGAATCCACTTCACGAATCCGGATACGGGAGGTCTTGTTGTCAATGATCATCTGGAAATGCTGTGTGAAATTCAGCCCCAGAAGCCCGACCTTGTTGTTTACCGCACACGGCTCACAGACCGCAACGGCCAGCGGTCCAACACTTTTCCCGCCGACTTTCAGGGAAGAAATCATCACCAGGGGATAGGACGCCTCCCCGGATGCGGTCATAACGTTCAGAAGCGGACTTCCCGGCCCGGGAGAAATGCCGAGCCGCATGGCGGTGTCCGGAGAGATGGTGGTCAGCGAAGCTCCTGTGTCCAGCACCATGCGGACATCCAGTGTCTTGCCGGGTGCATGCAATTCCACGTCCACCGAAATCGAACCCTGTTCAAACGTGAAGGGCACACCCGCATCCACACCTGGCAGGTTTCGGGCCACATGCCCTGCCAACCTGTCCGCAACGGCCCGCTTGCGGGCCCCTGCAAAGGAAAACATCCAGCCTCCGTGCAGGGAAATCACGTTCGCGGTGGTATCCGGTATCACTACACTGAAAAACAATGAACTCGTCCAGCAAAGAATGCCCCAGAGCAAAACGGAGACTTTCATGGCACGGGGATGATGGCGTACAAGTAAAAAAATCGCAATGACAGGTGCCAGAAACAGCCCCAACAACACCACGGCCGTATGCAAGGGCCCTTCACCCAGCCAGAATGCCAGATACGCGCTTTGTAACCAGACTCCTGGCAGGATTCCCAGACAAAGAAACCCTGCCAGAATCCTGCGCCGATTCCAGACTGAACCTGTTTTCTGCTGCGGTTGTGTTGCCACCCGCCTCACCGTTCGGGACATGAGAGTTCCACCAGGACCGGAAATACCGCCGGTCGCCCCACCTTACAGCCCCATGTTGCCGGTTGTCCAAAAAACAGGTGAAGTTTCGCATGAAGGCAGTATATGGATGCATTTTCCGGTGTTTTGAAGTAACATGTGCGCAACAGACCCGGGAGACCATCATGAGCATATCCTCCGACGAAGTGTTTGTCATCAAGGGAAAAAACATGAGCGCCATGCCCGCTGCGCCCATGCCGGTTTCCTCCTCCCTGAAGAGCATGGAGGAAACGGTGCATCACCTGTTCCTGAGGCATCCGAGGGTTCTTCCCGGCGGCCAGATCCAGCCTGGCCAACTGGATCCCCCCCGGTTTTCCCATGTATGCCAGGATTTTTTCATCGGAATTCACAAAATCGATCATGTGTTCGTGGATCAGAATGGCGAAATCACCCTGGTACTGGTGTTGCTCGAACCAGACCCGGGGGCGGTGCGCTTTCTGACCGGTCAAATCGTCGAAATCCTTTCTTCCTGGTTCAGGAATGTCACCATGCGGGACTTGCGGGCCCAACTGGAAAGCTACTGGGCCAGCAACAACCGCAGGCTCACCCTGATCCTGAATGACCTCTGGCCGGAAGGACGCTCCCCGGAATCTTTCTGGGAAATCGTGCAACTGCGCATGGAAGCCCGACATGTACGATTCATCCTGTCCGCCCCACAGATTCCCACCGGGTTGATCCAGAATCTGGAGTTCCTGAACAGCCAGTTTCTGGCCACCCAGGTCCTCGGGCTGGAACTCCGGATATACGGAGACGAGGCGTCCTCCATGCTTCTGGTCCCCCGAGTTGTCGGGAACGCCCGCAAACCGGAACACAGGGCCGACGATTCCGAGCCTTTCATCTGGACTCCCGCACGAATGGAGGGAGCCATCGCCGATGTCAGCGATCCCCTGCTGGCCCGCCGACTGCAGCAACTGCTTGAGTTCTCCGTCCAGCGGCAACTGTATATGCCCGGCGTTTCCCCGGATTTGGGATTCTTCGGGGTCAGGGGGCTTTCCGGAGAGCGATTGTTCACCTTTGAACTGAGTGGAAACATTCTCCTTTTCTGTCATGAAATCAACCAACTTGACAGCATCCTCAAGCGGGACGACCTGCTTCTGGCCTTGCGTAACCTGGGTTTGCTGGAACCGGGAATGGAACTGAAAAAGAAACCGGTATCCACTCCCCTGCGACGCAACCTGTTCCAGTTGTCCGAGGTGGAATTCAATGAATTCATCCAGACCCTGATCCGGTACACCGGTGGGTGACAGGTGACCTGATGCCCCATTTCCGCCGAGTCTTGCTTCATTCCCTGCCCCCTGCCGGCCTTTCCGGACTGGCCCTGCGCCTGAACGACGTCTCCATGGAACTTTTCGTCCATGCCGGGCTGGCAGCCGATTCCGGAACCGGCATTCCGGGTACACCCCTGCCGGAAGAGGCTTTTTCCTCGGATCTGCTCCTCCGGAAAACCACAGTATCCCCCGAAGAGCCTCCAGACCTGCTCATCATTCTGGATTCCAACCCGGGCACGGGGGAACTGATACGCCTTGCTTCCGTAACGGAAACCGTCATCCTGGTGACTGAAAGTACGCAGGTTGACGAATTGAGCCGGTTGCTTGAATCCGGCGCATCCATGGAAGACATCCGGAAGAAACTGGCAGACATGACACCAACCATCCAGCAAAAGGCATCATCAGGCCGACCGGGCCGCATCACGGAAAGCATGGCCCTGGTGCACCTGGCACAGGACATGACGGGTCCCGTCGATTTGCTGGACGGCCCCGAAGCCGAACCCATCGAAAAATGGAATGGAGGCAACCGTCCGTTGTTCAGGACTCCCCTGTTTTGGCTGCTGCTGGCCGCCCTGGCATCCGCCGGCACATTGATTGTTCTGAGGATAATCTGAAAAAAACCGGACTTGCAGCGGGGATCGACGGACTTGACCGGCGACGTTACTCCACCACGATTACCAGATTGCGGGAATCCGTGGCACGGGACAAGTCCCGTGCGGTAACCGTGATGATGTTCACGCCGGGCCACACCGGAACGGTACGGGAAAACTCCGACCGTGCGATTCCGGGACCAAATGCCTTGTAGGCAACCTTCTTGCTGTACACATTTGATTTCGTATTGGTCACTGACAAATACAGGTCCCTGAGACCGTCGGCATCCGAAACTTCTCCTGCAACCGTGACTTCCTGCTCCTTGCCGGTCAACAGCCGGGTGCCTTCACGAAGCTGGATGGCCGGAGGTGTATACGCCCGAATTTCCTGCAAACGGAACAGTTTCTTTCCTGTCTTGCGAATCTGCCCGGCAGTTCCATCCACATACAGGGGCAATTTGGAACCTTCCGAAAAAACCTGAATCTTTCCATCAATCTCCCGGGCGGCACGGAACACGGAATCCTTCGGAGCCACTCCCACCAACTTACGGGTCTTCTCCCATGGCGTGTCATGGAGCTGTGCTTCCCGGGTCAGATGGAACCAGCCCGACACGGCGGTTGAAGGCGGCAATTTCCCGTCCTTGCGGCGTACCAGCCAGGGAATTTCAATGTGCGTTCCGAAATTGCAATCCCGTGCCTCGAGGACAAAACGCCACTCGGGCTCTCCACTCTCCTGTTGTGCCTTGATTTCAAATGCGAATTCCCGCTTCTGGCCCGGGGCCAGATTTCTCAGGTCTCCCCGGGTGGAAATCAACTGTACCTCTTCTCCCGTCATGTTCTTGAGCACCAGGTTGGCATCGCCTGTGGGTCCATCCCCGGCATTGGTCACAATGACATGGAAGACACCCGTCTCCCCTGCTTCAAGCACTCCGTCCACCTCCATCTGCTTGCCACCCGAATCGGCAAAACGCATGGCCAGTTCCAGTCTTGGCTGGGGGGAACCCGTGATGGCAATCTGACCGGTGGCCGCGGTTCCCAGATCCTGCATGTGGGAATACAACTGCAGGCGCAAGGTGTCGGTGCGACTGGAAATGCCTGAGGGAATCCGCATTTCCATGGTACGTCGCATGGTTTCCCCCGGCTTGATCAGACCAAATAGAACCTCCTGGTAATCCATGCGTGGATTGGAGGAAATCATCTGGCCGCGCAAACGGTAAACTGGATTTTTGCCGGTGTTTCTTACCTCTACCTCCACCGTGGCTGACCGGCCGGCATGAGCGGGACCGGAAACCTTCAGGGTGGCCTCCAGTTTCGGATCCACGGACTCGTCCAGTTTCCAGTTGATGGCGAACTGCGATGCAACCTTCCTGGCAATTTCCGCATCGGCCCGAACCTGGAACCGGTCCACCACCGACTTGATGCGGGGAAGCGCCGCCGGACGGGCGACAAAGGTACCCTTGAAACTCGCCAGAATCTCCCTGGCCAGATCCACGGCAGCGTCCTCCACGAACTCGTCGGGATCCGATGCGGAAGCCTGCACGTCATCGGGATCCATTCCACAATAATTGCAAATGAACGGCGGCGTTTTGGGCTCGGGGGCCATTGCATACACCGAATACAGGGATTTGCCCATGGGCGTCACCCGTGCGGCATCCAGTGTGCTTTTGAGCATGGATTCGGAAACCGCCTCGCGACCAGCCGTGTAATACGTTACAGGTCGAATCCGGTTTTTCGCATCCATCCGGACATGGTGCAGTTCCACATCCGGGACAATGCCCACACCCTGGATGGAAACATCCCCATAGGTCAGATACTGGGCAATGGTAAGCTTCAGTGCGGTGTCCCCGGGAAAGTCAATCAGGTCCTGAACAGATCCCTTGCCAAAGGTCCTTTTCCCGATGAGAATTCCACGACCACTGTATTTCAGTGTGCCTGCCACGATTTCCGAGGCAGAAGCCGAGTTGTCATCCACCAGTACCACCACAGGTTTTTTGAAAATGGTGCTCTGGGCATCAGCCCGCTCCTCCCGCCGATCCCGGGTATTCTTGCTGACCTGCGCCACAATGATGCCGCTGTCCATGAAAAACTTGCCTATTTCGATGGCAATATGCAAAAGCCCGCCACCATTGCCCCGAAGGTCCAGCACCAGGCCGTTGACTCCCGCCTTGTTCATCTCCAGGAGGGCCTGTCGCACCATGACGCCGGTGGGCATCTGGAACGCCTTGACCTTGATGTACCCGTACTTGGCCCCCGAATGTTCGAGAATCCGGTGGGATACACTCTCAAAGGAAATGGCTTCCCGGGTAATGGAGAGGGTGCGGGGACGCTTCCAGGACTCCCTGGACACCATGATGGAAACCGGATCTCCCGGATCCCCGCGCAACCGGGAAACGGATTCATTCAGGGTCAGGTTCTCGGTGGGCTGGTTCCCGATGCGCAGGATGCGGTCGCCGGGCTTCAATCCTACCCTTGCAGCAGGGGTGTTTTCCATCACCTTGATGACGGACAACTTCTGATCACAGATGGAAACCACAATGCCAAGACCACCGAAGGAGCCGCGTGTCTGCAGACGCATCTCCCGGAACTGATCAGGGGGCATGAAGGAACTGTGGGGGTCCAGCGTTTCCAGGATGCCTGAAATCGCGGCATGCTCCACCTTCTGCAGGTTTACATCTTCCGGAAGCAACGGAGCGAGAAAGGTGAATACCCGGTTGAAGGCAGCCAAAAGATCCCAGGCAGAGGGAACGGTCGCCTTCAGTACCAGTTTTTCAGAGCCCACCTCCACCACGACATTCTTCCGCTCCTGACGGACCATGATCTCGGGAACTTCCCGGGCCATGGACTCCAGACCGGAAAGCAGCATGCGTGAAGGCTGGATACGGGCCGGCTCCACATACCTGTCCATCACCTTGGAAACCGTCAGTTTCATCTGCAGCAGGGTGGGCAACGGCAGAGAATCAGCGGCCGGCTTTGGTCGGCTACCCTGGGCAAACAACGCCAAAAAAATGGAAAAAAGCCACACTTGCATGTTCAACTCCGGAACCAAGAAGGAAAATGGATGCAGAACCCCTGTTGCGTCCGGATCAGGCCCGGAGGGAATTTCCTAACGCACCTTGGATTTGATGAACGAACGGAACTCACGGATGGTGCGCTCGTTCTGCCCCAGCGGTTTGGGCGAATAGCCGCGGATTTCGTCTTCGAGTTCCCGGTCGAACTGCTCCAGGCAGCCTTCCTCGTCCAGGATGTGGTCCGCGTTGCGGTTACGGATGCGCTCGTCGGGGAGACGCTTCACATAGGCCACGAAACCATCGAACAAGTTGTCAAACAAGGCTACGTTGAGTTCACTTTCACCGGCCAGTTTCCGAAACGCCTCGTCGGCCTCGGGAAGCCCCGCTTCAATGGCCAGTTTGGCCGAAACCCTCATGACTGCTGCGTCATCCAGAACACCGATTCCACCAAGGTAATCGGGAATGATGTCCACCTTGCGCAGCATGTATGAAAGGCCACCAAGAATGAATTTTTTGGCTTCGCGGGAAGCCCCTTCGGAATCCAGCGCGGCACGCATGGTTTTGGAATCTTCCGCCAGGTTCATTACCCAGGGTTCCAGACTCTGCAACAATTCAAGTTCGGTCATCTTTCTATCCTTTCTGTTCAAATTGCATACTGAAAATGCCTCATGAAATCAAGTTTCACCACGTGGTGCACTGTTTCACGCTTTTGTTGCACTGTCAAGCTAGCGTTTGCGCCAGTGCCCCGGCCTGAAGATGACCCCGCGGGGGGTTCTGCGCCATGTGGGAGGAACCCACTGCTCGTTTTGTTTCGGCGGAATCATCCAGCGACCTTCCACCCACACAAACACGGCTCCGTTCCAGTGCCAGTAGCCGGGCGCCCAGATGGCTTCGGCCAGGGGAGCCGCCTCCCTGGCTTCCTCTTTGGGCGGAGGGGGTTCCTGGGGAGCCACTGCCGTTTTCTCCTGTTCCAGGTCGGAGGCGGGAACCCGCCAGAACCCGCCGATCCAGAACCATTTGAAACCGGTCCAGCGCCAGTAACCGGGTACCCAGACAGCGTTTTCGCTTGCCTTCGGCGGCTGCAGTTCCATCCTGGGTGCCGGTGGCGGACCATCGGCGGCACGGGGGCGGGGAGTGTCATCCGGCTTTGGCATTTCATCTATGAAATAATGGTGCCTCCCCTTTCTGGGTTTGTGCCAGCAGTCAATGTCCGTTTTGTCCTTCTGGCAGCGCCAGTATTCTTCCAGATTCGTGAAATTGCGAATGATCTGGACCCGTCTCCCCTTGTACCGCCCCGTGGCATAGCCCGTGTACACCCGCTTTTTGGGGGGTTTTGACGGTTTGGCCTTCTTCGGACGGGAATGTCCTTTGGCCTCCTGTCTTGCTACCCACCGCCGATGCCGGCGATCTGCCTCCCTCTGTTGTTTTGCCCGCTTTTGCTCCTGTTCCCGTTCTCTTTTCCGCAGTTTTTCCACATACTTTTGTTCATTGGGCTTGGGCACGTATTCATTGTGCCGGACCAGAAAACGCACCCCTTCCAGGTCATTGGGAAGCGTGGACCACAGTCGAATGCGGAATTTCTTGCCGGCAGGCCATGGATTCTTTCCGGACAGGTCCGATCTTTCCTTGCGGAACAGCATCAATGGGTACACGTTGTCCCGCGGGAAGGAGTCCGGCGTTCCAACCGACTCCCCACGCAAAAGGAACGTTCCCCGCGGCCCCGGTTCCAGACGGACAAGCACCGGATTGCCCCCCGGAGTGGATGGTTCCGATTCCGGCATTTCCGGTACGGGTCCCTGCGGTTCCACACCTTCACCGACCGTTCCAGGCGTATCCCCACCAGTTTCGGCCGTTTCCTCCCGGGACTCTTCGGCCAGACAGGATTGATTCTCCATGTTGTTGGCATCGCCAAACTGGCGCCAATCCTTGTACGGTTGCCCCTCCTCCTCCAGGTCCACCCGGAAGGCAATTTTCCTCGGAGAGTACACCAGCAGTTCGATTTCCTCCCCCCAACTGAATCCCCTGGCCTCGACTTCGATCTCGAACGGCCCCTGGGAACACCGGTCCGGAGAAACAAAATAATGGCTGGCGCGGGTCCGGGTCCCCATGTAGGTACAGGACACCAGAAAAGAAAAAACCACGAACAGCCCTGTCCGAATCCATCTGGAAAACATCAGGGAACCTTTCTTGCCGGGAACTTCTCCGGCATGAATCAGTACAGCCACCATGCGGCGGCCAGCATGACAACTCCCACCGCGGTCAAAGTATCTGCCAATACCGCAGCCCGACGGGCCCGGGAGGCCAATTCGTCGTGCTGTTCCCATTCCCAGGAATGCAGTTCACGGGCATCTTTTGCAACCATGAGGGAATAACCACCAAAACCCAGGCCACCGGACACGAGAATGGTTCCGGCCACTCCAAGTCCTCGGGAAACGATCTGGCGCCGGACCACATGCGGCGGCTTTTCAAAACCGGTTTTCAGATTCCATTCCGGCATGTCGGAAAGGATCTGCGGAGTCGGCAAAACCAGGGGAACAGGTTGGGCAACCACCGGAACGACCGTGGGCTCCGGGCGAAACATTTCCTTGCCCGACTTTGCGGGCTTTTCCGACTGTCCTGGCCCGGGTTCGACATTGTTGTTCCTTTTTGAAACCACAAGAAGTTGCCGGAGGGTCCGGACACGGATCTCGGTGGGCCCCGCATCGTCGGGAACCTTTTGGGCATAGCGGGTGAAATACACGATTGCCTGTTCGTAGTTCCGCAGTTTTTCGTGGCACAAGGCGATGTTGAACAGAAGAAACGGCTTCGGTTTCAGTGCATGGGCGCGGGAAAAGGCATCCAGCGCCATCTGGTACTCCTGCCGACGATAGGCCGCCCGGCCTTCCCGGTAGAACCCTGCCGCTATCCGGTCATTTCCGGGTCCCGGAGGCGTTTCGGGGGCCAGAATCAGCAGACCCGCGCAAAACAACAGAACCGACATGCCTATGGCAACCCGTGGGTGGCTATGACGAGAATGTCCTCCATGCCCAGCCCGGTCCCCGGCAGGATGGACCCGGCCGAATACCCGACAGCGAATACCCGCCCGGGGGCATTGGAAGTGATGGCCAGAAGGCGATCTTCGGCGTCAGAACCCCATTTCCTGCTCCAGAGGGGCGCCCCATCCAGTGTCCATCTGGAGACGAAACCGTCTCCTGCGCCTGCCTGGGGATTTCCGTCCAGCGGACCATCCGTCCGTCCGGCCAGATACAGGTTGTTCTGATGGATGAACAGGGCATTGCAATAATCATTGGCCGTTGTCCCGTGCTGGCGAAGGAATACCTGCTCACTGGACGGCGAGTATTTTGCCAGGAAAATGTCATATCCCCCCAGATTCCCCTGACCGGCCAGATCCCCCACCGTGTAACCGGCGATGTAGATGTTTCCCGATGCATCCACCGCCACCCCGTTGGCCCCGTCATTTCCGGTGGTTCCGATTTGACGGGTCCACAGGCGGGCGCCGTTCTCGTCATGCTTCGTCAGGAAAATGTCGTTGGAACCCTGATGCACGTTTCCATCCATGCCGCCAAAGGTGTTTCCCGTGACGTATACCGAATTGTCAGGGCCCACCGCAACACCATATCCGTAATCGTTTCCCACCGTACCCCACTGGCGGGTCCACAGGCGGGTGCCGTCCGCGTCATGTTTTACAAGAAAGACATCTGTCGCACCGGCGTTGACATGTCCGTCCATGCCGCCGTGGGTATACCCGGCAACAAGAACATGTCCATTTCCGTCCACCACCACGGATGTGGCCCAGTCCCCGACGGGGGTACCCCACTGCCTGACCCACTGCAGGCTGCCGGAGGAACTGAACTTCACCAGGAACGAATCCTCATTGCCCGCGTTGGAAAAACCCTGCAGGGCCCCTCGCGTTGTACCGGCAACATAAATGTTTCCGGAAGCATCCATGGCCACACCGCTGGCGGTATCCGTTGCCTCGGTGCCCAAAAGTTGTGTCCAGACAAACTGGCCACTGGTCGGATTGTACCGGGCCACAAAACCGTCAGTCATTCCACTGTGGGTCCGCCCGTTGAAATCCCCGGAAACCGAACCCACGAGAATCAGGTGGTTGTCGGACGTCAGTGCAACATCGTTGGCCCGATCATCCAGCGCCGTGCCAAACTGGAAAACCTGGTTGCAGCCGGCCAGCTCGTACTGGCAGGTGCTCCTGCACGCCAGTTCACCCGCCGGCAATCCCAGGGAAACACAGGTGTTGGACCCCAGATTGTCCCCGTCACATACTTCGGAAAAGGCGGATTGTATGATGCCGTCCCCACAGCGTTCACAGCCATCCAGGCCGAACGTGCAGTCGGCATTGCACGTCAGTGTGCCCGTATAGCCCCCCACCGTGGCGCAGGTGATTCCGGCCGGAATGGCACCATCACAGTCTTCATTCCCGGGATGATGGACCCCGTCCCCGCAGCGACCTGCAGCTTCGCAACCGGAAAGGTCCAGACGGCAATCCTGTGTACAAGAGAGACTCCCGCCATGATATCCAAGATTTTCACAGTCCGCCCCTGCAAAAGCCGTCTGATCACACTCTTCTCCCGATCCGTTTTGCACAATGCCATCTCCACAGAATCCTGCACACCCCCGTGTATCGAATTGACAAACGTCTGAACAGAGAAGAACCCCTCCGTAAAAACCCAGATCCTGGCATGTGGCATCCCCGAGTTCAGTGCCGTCACAGGCTTCGGAACCGTTCTTTTTCCCGTCTCCGCAAACAGCTGTCCCCGAGGTATTTTTTGCGCATGCACACGCTAATAGCGAGACAACGAACATCAGCCCAATCGTTTCATTCACTTTCATCTCGTAAATCCTCCTGTCCACTTTCCGCGGCCTGCGGACTGTCTGACCGCCTGAGCCAGAATAGCAGGTTTTCCGGACTTCGGAAGTGTCAAGTTTTCATTTTCGCAAGAAGTTATGTTGCAAGAGATGGCGGTTTTGATTATTTTCGGAGCTGGAGGTATGGCAATGATGATGAACGAGGACATGAATCCCGTATCCACAAACCCTTCAAAAGACGTGGCGGAACCCGTGGAAAACCGGGATGAGGAGAACGGGTCGGCGCAGGTGACCGAAATGATGGAAGAAGACGTCACCGGAATGATTGCGGAGGAGGAACTGGACAAAGAACCAGTGGTACAAGGCATTGTGGCCCCCGAAGAGCCGGTGGACGAATCCGGAAACCCGCCCAAACCTGAAGACATTGACTCCCCCCAGGAAGACACCCAGACGGATGAGGATGAGGATGAGGATGCAGGAACCGTGGATCCTGAATCCCGCATTGCCGAACTGGAACAGATCATTTCCGATCACCAGAACCACAAATTGCGCATGCTAGCAGACCTGGACAATTTCCGGAAGCGCTCCCAGCGGGATCTGCAGAACGCGGTCAACAAGGCCCAGGCAGACCTTCTTTCCGAATTTTTGCCTGTCTTCGACAGCCTTGAACTGGCACTGGACCATGCAAGGGACAGTTCCTCCGTGGACGGAATGCGGGAAGGCGTGGAGATGGTGCTCAGACTTTTTCGTTCCGCGCTGGCCAAGTTCGGCATCCAGGAAATCGATGCCACCGGGCAGGCATTTGATCCAGCCTTCCATGAAGCCATGGCCCAAGCGGACAGCGATGAAGTACCTGTCGGCATGGTGCTGAAACAATGGCAAAAAGGCTTCCTGCTTGGCGAAAAACTGATCAGGCCCTGCCGGGTCGTGGTTTCCAGGGGCCCCGCAGCCGAGCCCCAGCCCCCCGCCGGAGAGGAACCCTCTGGCGATCAAGAGGAATGATGGAATTCCGGAAAGGAACGCAAGACAGGATTCATGGGAAATCTCATTGGCATTGATCTGGGAACGACAAATTCCTGTGTGGCAGTGATGCAACAGGACCAACCCACGGTTGTTCCCAATTCCGAAGGAAGCAGGACAACTCCTTCCATGGTCAGTTTCACGGGCAGCGAAACCCTCATCGGGCAACTGGCGCGCCGGGCTCACGTGGCCAACGCCCAGAACACGGTTTACGCTGTCAAACGCCTCATGGGACACAAGTTTTCCGACCCCGACGTCCAGAAGATGAAGGAACACTGTGCATACAACATTGTGGAGGCAGACAACGGGGACGCCTGGGTGGAGGTTCAGGGTCGCAAGATGAGTGCCGTGGAGGTTTCGGCCATGATTGTGCGGCGAATGAAACAGGTGGCCGAGGACTATCTCGGAGAAGAGGTCACCGACGCCGTCATCACGGTCCCCGCCTATTTTGACGACGCCCAGCGCCAGGCCACCCGGGATGCCGGTCGGATCGCCGGGCTTGAAGTGCGGCGCATCGTGAACGAACCCACCGCAGCGGCACTGGCCTACGGATTCGAAAAGGAAGGCGTGGACGAAATCATCGCGGTGTATGATCTGGGTGGAGGCACCTTTGACATCAGCATCCTGGAGTTGTCTGCAGGCATGTTCCAGGTACGCTCCACCGCAGGCAACACCTTTCTGGGAGGCGAGGACTTCGATCGTCGCCTGATGGAAAGCCTGATTGAAGGCTTCGAAAAAAGCACCGGAATCAGTATCAAAAACGACCAGATGGCATTGCAGCGGGTCAAGGAAGCCGCTGAAAAGGCCAAGATGGAGTTGTCCGCCGCGCCGGACACGGACATCAACCTGCCCTTTCTGGCAGTAAACGAGAATGGCCCACAGCATCTGGTCGCCACCATCGCCCGCGAAGAGTTCGAGTTGCTGGTGATGGATCTGGTCAACGACACACTGGAACCCTGCCGGCAGGCGCTCAAGGACGCCAAACTCACGCCGGCAGACATCACTCATGTGATCCTGGTGGGGGGACAGACCCGTATGCCCCTGGTGCAGCGAAAGGTGGAAGCGTTCTTCGGCAGGAAACCATACAAGGGGGTGAACCCGGACGAGATCGTGGCCATCGGAGCCTGCCTGCAGGGTGGCATCATTGATGGCACCGTGGAGGACATCCTGCTTCTGGACGTGGTGCCCCTGAGCATCGGCGTGGAGACCGCCGGAGGCATCTTCACCCCGGTGATCACGCGCAACACGCCGATTCCCACCCGCAAGACCCTTGTTTTCACCACGGCCCAGGACAACCAGCCCTTCGTAAACATCCATGTGGTGCAGGGCGAACGCGAGATGGTCGCGGACAACAAGAGCCTGGCAAACTTCCAGTTGATGGGCATTCCCCCTGCACCCCGGGGTGTACCCCAGATTGAAGTCACCTTCGAATTGGACGCCAGCGGCATTTTGAACGTCATCGCAAAGGATCTGGGAACCGGAAAGGCCCAGTCGGTGAAGGTCACACCCACCCATGGACTGAAGCAGGAGGAAATCGACCGTATCCAGGCGGAAAGCCAGTTGCATGCAGACGAGGACCGACGCAAGCGGCAGTCAGCCGAATTGCGCAACCAGGCCGAAACCCTCATCTACACCACCGAAAGGGCGCTGGAAGAATACTCCTCCATGCTTTCAGCCAAGGAGATCGAGGAAATCACGGCGGACCTGAAGTGGTGCAGAAACAAACTGAACAGTCCCGATGACGGCGTATTGAAGGATGCGGTGAACCGGCTGGAGATTTCCGCACACCTTTTCTCGGAAGTCATCTATCGTGATTTCCTGGACAAGGAATGATGCCGGAAGGGGCGCTCTCCCAAAAACACGGTATAATGGAATGGCGATTGCCTGCGGTGCTCTTCCTGCTGACCATGGCGTCCACCACACTGGCCGGTGCGGCCTATGTGGGTGCGGATTTTTCCCGCTGGTGGGAGGGACTCCAGTTCTCGGTTCCCCTCCTGGCCATCCTGCTGACCCATGAACTGGGACACTTCCTGTCAGCCCGCCATCACGGGGTGGATGTCAGCCCCCCCTACTTCATCCCCCTGCCTCCCATGCTGGGCATCGGAACCCTGGGTGCGGTCATCCGCATCCGGGAACCCATTGCTTCCCGGAACGCACTCATGCACATCGGCGCGGCCAGACCACTGGCAGGGTTTGCCGTAGCAGTGGCAGTCATTTCCGTGGGAGTGTTCTGGTCTCCGGTGGAGACCCTGCCTGCAGGGGTTTCCGGGGGGTTGCTCCATGAAGGAAACTCGATTCTGTATGCCAGCCTGAAATGGCTCGTGCACGGGGAATTTTTACCTGCAGGCAACCGGGACATGATGATGCACCCCATGGCTTTTGCCGGCTGGATCGGCCTGTTCATCACCATGATCAACCTGATCCCCGTGGGCCAACTGGATGGCGGACATGTGGCCTTTGCCTGGTTCGGGGATCGCTACCGGAGGGTATCTTCCATGGTTCATCGCCTGTTGCCGGTTTTCGGACTGGTGGTGTTTGCCTGGGTGACCCTGGACGAGTTCGCCCGCATCTCCCCTATGACCGTTGCCGCCGGATGGCGGACCTGGCTGGACTCCGCCATGACCGGACTGGGCTCCGCCATGCCCTGGTTCCTCTGGCCCACCCTGCTGTGGGTTTTGGTTCGCCTGTCCGGGGGTATGCCGCATCCCCCCGTTGGCCCCGATGAACTATCCACCAACTCCGTCCGTCTGGGGGTCGCCACATTGATCCTGTTCGTGGTGATTTTCATGCCGGTTCCCATGCGGGTGTCCTGATGCGGTTCCACATGGATTGCGACACTTGCAGAAAACGCACCGAAATCCGGCACTTTACCCGCAACCCGGAGGGGTTGGGGGCCGTGTGCTCCGTGTGTGGACAGACCGTGCCCGTACCGCTGGAAATCCTCCAACATCCACAACCGGTACCGGACACCACGGACGTTTGCCCCAAATGCCAGGCTCCCCGGGACACCGGAACCCCCGATGCCTGCAAACGTTGCGGGCTGGTCTATGAAAAATGGGTGGAACCGCCCTCCCCCTTCAGCGGACATCCCCAACTGGAGGCCGCCTGGGAACGCATCAGGAGCCTGCCCCCGGGGGAACCGTCCCACGACGAGTTTCTGGAAATGTGCTTCAAAACCGGAAACCTGCCTGACGCCGTCCGGGTCTACCGCATGCTCGGAGAGCAGACAGGGCAGGACACCTCCACCCGCATCAGGCAAATCCAGTTGCTCTCACAAATGGAGTTTCGTCCATCCCGACCCGTGGACAAAAGATATGCCTGGCTTGTCTGGCTCCTGATTGCCCTGGTGACCCTGTCATTGTTGTACATCTGGACCATCACTCCGGATGACCTTTTCAGATAGTTGGAGATCCTTTCAGTAACCACTCCAGCGCAGGCAGACGTCGGCAGAATCATCCTCCAGAAATCCGTAATATCTCGCCATCCAGTAGGTCACGAGATAGTCCACCCCGGAATACAAAAGATTCGGAGTACCCGGATCCGACAGTTTCCACGGATTGCGCTCCCACATGAAGGTGGCTGGTACCCGGTCACGGACATCAATCGCAATGGAGGACAGTCCCGGGCAGTCGGTATTTTCCGGGTAATTTCCGGTATTGTCCACAGGATAGGCGACACTTGGCGGTGCGGGGAACTGCATGAATTGGTCCAGATGGAAGTTCAGGACAGATTCCGGCAGCGTGCTCATCTGGGAAGCATAAATGAAAGCAAAAAACACATTTTTATGGTCAAATACCTCTCCCCACATGGCCGCCTCCAGCACATTGGCTTCCAGATGGGACCGCCTGAAGGGGTCGGTTTCCAGACGCACCCAGTTCCAGGCAGGTAGGAACGCGATGTTCAATCCATGGTACGAGTCTCCGCAATCATTGGTGTTCTTCCAGTCGCGGGCGATATTGTACCACTCCACGACATTCTCCTCGTAGTGCTGCAGGATGGCCGCCCGCCGGTCAGCGTATTCCGGCACCCCCTCCGTGACATGCAGCGCCACCAGAATCATGGATGCCAACTGGATCGCCTGGCTGTTGAGTACGATCTCTGGCAGCCAGCCCAGACCGGGAATCTGCCTCAGATAGGGAGATGGTTTGGGCCAGAACTGCAAAAAGCCGGCACTGTCGAATTCGAACGGACTCGTCCGGATGGTCAGGCGGGGAATTCCGTCCGGCGTTTCGTCATCGGTGTACACCACATGCTGCAAATCCATTTGCACCGTCATGGGAACCCCGTCAACAACCACCCGCACGGCACGGCGCTCCCGGGTGATGAGTTGCTCCACGAAGTCCACCACATCTGCCCTTATGATGGCACGAATCCCTTCGTCATGGGTGGCTTCGTAAGCAAAGGCGTACCCTACCAGCACCCCCTGGTACTGGTCCCGGGAGATATTGCCCTTCCAGTGCCACAGTTCCCCCTGGAACATGACATTCCTGTGGTTCTCCGGATTGGAAGGGTCGAAAATGGCAAGCACCTCGGACGGACTGGACGCCGGGGCGGCATATCGCGCCAGATATCCGCGATCCCCCGAAATGCGCCACCACCGGTTCATGGTTCGAACCAACTGCGCGACCTGTTCCCGGGCATCCGGGGATCCGGTGACCATGGCACGCATGCTTTCGGCAGCCAGATAAATGCCTGTCCATATGGGGGAATCCCGGGTCCCGCCATACATGACAATCTGTTCGAAGGTATTGTCCGAGAAAAGGCCCCGCATGATACCGCCAACGGGCATCAGGCGGTTCCGCAACCATACCGTGAAAGCCCTGGAACGGTTATGCAGACGCCCTGTGGAAAGATCCAGCCCCTCCTCCCATTGGCGGGTGACGGCATTCCACAACCGACAGGAAAGATCTCCCTGAACCGCTCCGAACAGGCAGACATCCGCGCAGGGTCCATCCCCGAGTACTTCATCATGCCAGGCAGTGATGCAGGACGGGTCCAGCGAATCTGTCATGCCGTTTCCGTCATTGTCAATGCCATCGTTGCAGGTGCCAGTGCCGAATCCCGTTTCCTGATCCCCCGACATGCAGTCGGGATCCTGTTCATCGACCCATCCGTCCCCGTCATTGTCCAGCCCGTCATTGCATTCCGTGATCACCTCGTTGTCACAGGGGGGATCCAGACATATGCATTCAGAACCCCCGTGGAGCAGACAACCGTATCCCGCCTGGCAGGGGGGAGTACAAATGTTTTCCACACATTCCCGATTCACACAGTGCTCCGTCACCGGGCAAGCCGGTTCGCAGGGAACGGGCACGCACACACCCTGAACGCAGGTTTCATCATTGCCACACTCCGGATTACAAACTGTCTGTTTCCCGTTGTTCTTTTCACCCGTACAGGAAAACATGGCCATGCATATCAAACATATCTGGAAGAATGCAACAGCAATGCGGTAGAACATGGGAACACCTCAATCCGGTAGAGTTTCGCAAAAAACCGGAAACCGGTATCATCGCCAATACATAACATCTGTTTTGCCTAACGGCAACAGCAAAATGAAACCATTCCTGTGCACACTTCAGCATGATCTTGACAAAAAGGGGCTTTCGTTTGTATAAAGCTCCCCGCACCCGGATGGGTGCATTGTTCAGAAACCCAGTGACCAAAAGGAGTTTTTCCATGAAAAAATTGACTTTCCTGTTGACCCTGGTGGTGGCTTTTTCCCTGGTAGCCTGTGGTGGAAAAAAGGATGAGAAGGAAGCCGGCAAGGAAACCGCAGCCAAGGGCGGTTCTGACTCCCCGAAAGAAGAAGGATTCAAGAAACCCGAACTGGAGGAAAAGAGCCTGGAAGCCGCCGGCGAAGCCTTTGCCGGCTGGTTTGCCCAGGGCCCCAAATCCGCAAAGGTCATGGGGGATCTGGGCGGTGTCCGCATCGCCTCGCAAAAACTGGATGGACCGGACGCCTTCGATCTCGCCTGGAGTTTCCGAAAGCCCGATTTGGCCCAGATGAAGGAAAACCTGACCAAGGGCGCCGAAGCCGGAAAAGCCACCCTCACCTTTTCCGCCGACTCCGAAGAAGGGCTGGAATGGACGATGGAAGCCGGAAAACACAAGTCGTATCATTTCTCCCTGATGCTCAAGGTTTCCGATCAGGACGTGAACTGCTACACCATGCCCATGGGAGCGAAGAATGCCGAAGAGGCCGCCTTTTTAAAGGAAACCTGCAAAACCATCGTCAAGAAGTAAATCCCTATTTTTTCGGAATGAAGGTAAATGCCTTGGGCACGGGGGACGAATAAAGAATGCCGTGGGCTTCGTCCCCGAACCCTTTGGCTTCTTCAAGCGCCGCGCAAATGCTTTCCACTGCATTTGCGTCCACAATCATCCGGCAAATCTCACGGGTGGGGGAGATTCCATGCCGGCCTTCCTCCGGTGTGCGGTACTTCAACTTGCTGATGGTGCCACCGGCCGCACCACAATCCATGGCCGCCTGCATCAGGGGGGGGCCGAATCCCTCGTCACAGGAGAGGGACAGTTCCACCAAATCCGTCAGATAGTAGCGGCTTTTCGTCCTCTCGTTTTCAAAACGCGACCTGCGCCATTCCATGCCCCCGGTGAGGGAATCCAGGGTGGAAACCATCTGTTCGATGCTGGCCACCTGTCCGGTCCGGCCCCGGGAAATCCTGGTGTCGATGATCCCGAGTTTCACGGGGTATTGATACACGAAACCCTTGCCCGGCTCGTCCAGGTGGCCCTCGCGGATCATCAGTTCCATGATGGAATCGATGTCATACTCGCTCATCACCAGATTGACGAGTTCCTTTTCCGCGGGAATCGTGATGCGCAACAGTCCGAGTTTGTCCCGGACACCACTGCCGGTACCGTAGGTGGTCACGGGAACGCTTGCTCCCATGTCCAGGCATTTTCGGGTGATCCCGTCTCCTTCGCCCCGCTGGACAATGCAGCAAATACCCTGCAATTCCCGGAACAGTTGGACCGGATCACCCGGAGGAACCGAGAGAATCTGATCCAGCCGGAACAATTCATGGGCATTCAGACAGACCACTTGCTGACTGAACACCGAACCCCGACCGGGGGTATTGAAACTGAAGCGGGTGGCGATATGTTCCAGGAGTGGTTCCTCGTAATCAGGCCCCACGAAACAGGTGAGGATTTCCACCGGATCATTTCCCAGCCGTTTCCCGGAAAAAAGGGATCCAATCCCGTCCGGTTCCTCAATGAACGATGTGCGACCGGACTTGACATGGATTCCGTCCACCCCGGCGGCAAACAGCGTACCCATGACAGAGCGGGACAGTTGCCGGTTCACAACCACCGTGATTTTCACTGTTTTCAGTGCAGCATTCATTCCGACGCCTCCCCGGGTTCCACCTGCTCCGGAACCTGCAGGGTTTCCTTCAGGGCCCTGCGGCGTTTCATGCTGACCACCAGTCCCACCGTCAACACCGAGATGATGGGACTGACCGAAGCCATGGAAAGAATGCCAAATCCCTCCACGACCCCCGTACGTGCACCGATGCCCAGACCCATGGCCAGAACCAGCGGCACCGTGATGGGGCCGGTGGTCACCCCCGCAGAGTCCCATGCAATGTTCACAAACTCCTCGGTGGAAATTCGTGTCATGAAAAGGAGCAGCAAATACGGGGGAGCCAGCATCCAGAAAAGCGGCAGATCCCAGATGATCTTGGCCACACCGGCCGCGATTCCCACCCCGACACCAATGGCCACGGCCTGCATGAGCAGGGACTTGCGGAAAGTACCCACCGTAATCTCTTCCACGGTCAGCCCCAGTGCATTGAGGGCCGGCTCGGCCAGGGTGGCCCCGTATCCCATGACAAAAGCGAAGAGCAGTACAATGAAAAGCCCCAGCAGACTGCCTTCACGCCCCCCGAAAAGGGGCCCCCTGGAGGGGATGTAGTTGTAGATCCGGTTTTCTGCATCATGGCGCTCTGCGGCGAAGGCCACCGGACGGTATTCGTTGTCCAGGAACGCATAGAAAAACCGCCGGGGCTTTCCGTTCAGGTCCAGGGCTGTCTGGACAACGCTCTCGTCGAATCCGGTGATGGTTGTCTGCCGGTCCGGCTGTTCCACCGTGGTGAACGAAGCCGGCAGGTTGCTGCCTACCTGATCCCCGATTTTCGAGAGTCCCAGTTCAATCCCGCCGTTGAAAATGGCCATGCCGAACAGGGCGAAGGCAATTCCCAGGATCTTCTCGTCCGCCTGGGGCAGTTTTTCCCGCAGAAGGATGAACAACACCAGGATCATGAACAGGGACAGGGGAATGATCGCCTGCACCGCGGAAAGGGAATTCCGGGTGAGGAACTCCGTTTTTTCAAATGGCACAACCGCTCCGGGCTGCAAGTCCCGAAGGGCCTTTGCCACCTCTTCCGCACTGCCGAACACCGCCAGCCTCTGGGCATCATTGCCCCGGGACACTGCCCATTCCAGAAACGCCTGCTCCGTTCCGAAAAGACGGCGCGCCAGTTTTTCATCCCCCCGGACGCGCCCCAAAAAGGCGGTCATTTGCCCTTCGTCTCCGCCAAAAAGGACCGGATGGGTTTGGGGCGGGGCCTTTTTCAGGGCGTATGCAACCAATTCATCCTCATCCTCAAAGAGCTTCAACGCCCTTTCCCGATTGTTCTCACTGAAAAAATCCGCTGCCGGCATCGGCTCCGGAACCCTGGGACCATTGAATATCCCTATCAACAGAACCGCAATGATGGGGAACAGGGAAGCCAGGGTCACCACGCCGAACCCGGATGCACCTTCACCGGAACCCCCGCTGGCCATGCGGCTGATGCCGATGCCAAGGGCCAGCACGAGGGGCACCGTGACCGGTCCCGTGGTCACTCCGCCGCAGTCCCAGGCCAGTCCCAGCAGATAGTTGAGGTTCGGATCCAGCCATGCGTAGAATGAAAGTCCGGTGAGAAGAAGCACCAGTACATAAATGAATGGCTTGAGCGACCAGTTGTACAGGAATCGCAACATGCCGAAAACCACCGCAACACCGACTCCTATGCCAACAGACCAGACCAGATAGCCGGAGTATTTATTGAGAATCAGAAAGAGCAGCGGGGCATCCCAGGCCGTCACGCTCTGCCCCGCCGCCTTGAGCACGCCAATGGCCGGTTCGGCGAAGGTGGCCCCGAGACCCAGCACAAAGGCAAAGCCCAGAATCACCGGCAATTTCGACTTCTGGGGCAACTTGATGCCGATGACCTCCCCCAGGGGCATCAACCCGAGCAAAAGTCCTTCCATGAAAAAGGTCAGGCCCAGGACCACCAGCACGATTCCGGTGGCGATCATGGCAGAATCCGCCAGGGGAATTCCCAGCACCATGGTCTGAAAGAAAACGAGATAACTGATGATCAGGGCGACAGATTTGACCTGTTCCAACAGCCGCTTGCGAAAGTACTGGGCCACCAGTTTGAAGGCTTCACGGCCGCTGACCTTGAGTTTGGGCCGGACGTTCTGTTTCATGGTTCCTTTTTTGGCATGGTGTTGCCTCCGGGACCAAATATCTTTCAAAAAATAGTTGATGTCAAAAGAAAAGAAGCCTTCTTGACAAACCCGTGAAAATAAGCCCATGGTGGGCCTGGGCGGCGGGGCTCTCCCGCCAGAGGGTGCATTTCATGAATCTGATCGGAAAAATCAAGGAAACCGGACTTTCGGTTTTTCCAATCATACTGATTGTCCTGCTTCTGAAATTCACCTGGGCCCCCATCACATGGACGGAGTTTTTCCAGTTCTTCCTTGGTGGCATCATGATTGTCCTTGGGCTGGGCGTTTTCCTTCTCGGCACGGACATCGGCATTGTCCCGGTGGGTCACGACATCGGCAGCCGGCTCGTACGGATCCGCAAGTTCCCGGTGATTCTCCTCATCGGTTTTTTCATCGGATTCCTCATCACCGTGGCGGAACCGGATGTCCAGGTGCTGGCCAACCAGGTGGCCCGGGTGGATGGATCCATTTCTGGATTCTGGCTGGTCACCGTGATTGGTCTGGGTGTCGGACTCTTCGTGGCACTGGGGTTTGCGCGTACGTTCCTGCGGGTTCCGTATCATTTCATCCTGCTGTTTTTTTACGGCATCGTGTTTTTGCTGGCAGGCGCTTCCGAACAACGGTTCCTGGGAATCGCCTTTGATGCGGGAGGCGCCACCACGGGTCCCATGACGGTGCCGTTCATCATCGCGCTGGGACTCGGTGTGGCTGCCGTACGCAAGAGCGGAAACCAGGAGCAGGAAAGCTTCGGCATGGTGGGACTGGCTTCCATCGGACCCATTCTGGCGGTACTTCTTCTTGGCTTTTTTGCCTCAGGTCCCTCCTCCGCCCCCCAGGCGGATTCTCCCATCGCAACAGGGCTTTTGGGGTCATTTACCCGAATCCTGCCCGAAGTGATTCTGGAAGTCACCCGGGCGTTGGGTCCCCTCGCCGGCATGTTCCTGCTGTTTCAGTTGTTTTTGCTCCGGATGAGTCCCCGCCAGATCCAGAGAACCATCATCGGGCTTGTGTATGCCTTTTTCGGACTGGTGATGTTCCTGGTGGGTGTCAACGGGGGCTTTTTGCCGGTGGGTTCCGCTCTTGGGGCCCATATCGGGGGGATTGCGAACAACGGGATCCTCATCCCCATCGGGCTGGTGCTGGGAGCACTCGTGGTTCTGGCCGAACCGGCCGTATGGATCCTGAACCAGCAGATCGAGGAAGTTTCCGGCGGACACATCCGCAAGCGGTTCATGCTGGTATCCCTGTCCGCAGGGGTGGCCTTTGCCGTGGGCCTCGCCATGCTCCGCGTGGTCACGGGAATCAATATCTGGTGGCTTTTGGGCCCCGGCTACGCACTGGCCCTGTTCATGACTTTTTTCTGTCCACCCGTGTTCACCGCCATCGCCTTCGATTCCGGAGGGGTAGCCTCGGGCCCCATGGCCTCCACCTTCATCCTGTCATTCACCATGGGAGCATCCGCAACTGCAAGCGGTGGTTCTTTCTCATCGGCATTCGGGGTCATCGCCATGATCGCCATGACCCCCTTGATCACCATCCAGGGGATGGGCATGCTACTGACATACAAACTACGGCGAGCCACACAGGCCGAAACTGCCACCGGAGTCAACCCATGACCCAAGCCGTAACCTATACCCATGGAAAACTCCTCTTGTCCATCGTCGCCAGGGGCCACGGCGAAACCCTGGTGGCCATCACCAAGTCAGCCGGAGCCCGGGGCGGTACCATTCTCCCGGGAAGGGGAACCGCGGACAGTGCCATTCTGGATTTTCTGGGTCTCGGCGATTCGGAAAAGGACATCTGCCTGACCATTCTGGGCGAAGAACAGGTGACCCCGGTGCTTGAAGCACTGGGGACCTGCCGCCTCCACGAACGGCGCAAGACGGGCATCTGCATGGTCATAGACGTTCCCCATTTTCTGGTGCACATCACCCGCAACACTCCCCTCCCGGCTGAGAAAAGGCAGGAACCCATGAACTCTCCCCATACCCTCATCACCTTCATCGTAAACAGGGGATTTGCCGACGATGCCATGGCAGCGGCCCGCCGGGCCGGGGCCCGGGGCGGCACCATCATGCATGCCCGGGGCACCGGAAAGGAGGAGGATGTCCAGTTCTTCGGCATCCAACTGGTCCCGGAAAAGGAGATTCTGGTCATTCTCGTGGAATCCGGACAGGCTCCCGCCATCCTCGAGGCAGTAAAGGCCGTTCCCTGCCTGGCGGAACCCGGAAGCGGAATCGCCTACTGCACACCCGTCGAGCACCACATCGTTCTGGGCAGGAAGTAGGGACCTGACTGCGCCGGTCAGATTCGATGATCCATGGACGTTGTTGCATCAGGACCGGCGCCAAGAGGGGAGCCCTATCGCGGGCGACCCGATGGAGGCCACAAAGTGGCCGGAAAAATGAACCTGACCGAAGGACGGGCTCATCGGAACCTGATTACCGCTGTGACTGCGGCTAGAGGGAACCTTCCGGTTCCTGTGGACGGTCCTCCTGGACAGTCTTTTTCACCAGGTATTTCAGGATCCGGTTGCCGTCCTTGAGTTTGACGCTGATGGAATGCCGATTGAGGGAAAAGGTATCCTGTTCGTTGGGAATGCGACCGAGTTGATCCAGAACGAAACCCGAGAACGTGTCGTATTCTCCCGTGTCGGGGATTTCCATGCCGATGGCCTCGTTGACTTCCCCGATTTCCGCTTTTCCCAGCACCAGCCACTCGTCCGGGTTCAACCGCACCATATGGGGTTCCTCGTGGTCGGTTTCGTCCCGGATTTCCCCCACGAGTTCCTCCAGGGCATCCTCCAGGGTGATCAGGCCGGATACGCCCCCGTGTTCATCCACCACAATGGCAATATGGTTCTTGCTCTTGCGGAACCGTTGCAGCAGTTGATCCAGTTTCTTGTTTTCCGGAATGAAATACGCAGGGCGCATGATTTTGCGCACATCCGGCGGGTCGCCGGACACCGCCTGATGCATGAACAAATCCTTGATGTTCAGGATGCCAACTACATTGTCCACATCCCCTTCGAATACCGGAATCCGGGTGAACCCCGATTCGGCAATGGACTTGAAATCCAGTTCCTGATCCGCATTGATGGTAAACATGTCCCGGCGGGGGGTCATGATTTCCACCGCCTTGGTGTCGTCAAACTCGAAGATGTTGTGGATCAGTTTCTTTTCTTCTTCCTTGATTTCGCCCTCTTCCTCCACCACTTCCACGAAGGTCATCAACTCCTCTTCCGTGGCGGTGGGCCCATGGTGCAAAAGACCGGTCATCCGGGGGATGAAGTTCAAAATCCAGATAAGGGGAGCGACCAGGAACATCATCCAGCGGACCGGATATATCGTCAGACGGGCAATGGCCACATTGTTCCGGGTGGCCAGGGACTTGGGAAGCACCTCCCCGAACACCAGAATCAAAAACGTCATCGCACCGGTAGTAATGCCCAGTGCGTATCCGGGAAACACTTCCATCACCAATTTGGTGGCAATGACCGAAGCCAGGATGTTCACCAGATTGTTGCCGATGAGAATGGTGGACAACAGCCGGTGGGGATCCTCCTTGAGCCGGTAAATCAGGGAATTGGCCCGGCCGGGGAGCTTGGCCAGATGCCGGGCACGGCTGCGGCTGATGGAAAACAGTGCCGTTTCCGATGCCGAAAAAAGTGCGGACAACAAAAGCAGGCAGATCAGTGCAATGATGTATACCGTCATGGATGGCTGATTGTCTTATGGTTTTTGGGCAAATGACTTGAAGAAGGAGGCTCCATGGCTTCGACCATGTTAAGCAGAACTTGAGTCCCGCGTCAAGTATTCAGAACTGTTCGTTCCCGCAGCACGGGAGAAGTGGCATTTCGGATTTGACATTGTCCCCTGTTTGCCGTTCACTTGGTCCTCTGAGGATGCCCGTGAACTACCAGGCTTTCACAAGTTATTTCCAGAATCTTTCCCCTGTCAGCCGGCAATTGATCAGGTCCGTCGGGTTTCTGCTGTCATTCATTTTTCTCAGCGCATTCGGCTTTTTCCTGCTTGGAAAGTTCTACCTGCCCACCGTCATGGAGAATCCCCCGGTCTGGAGTCCCTTGAACTGCCTCTATATGCTTCTCATTACCGTCACCACGGCAGGATACGGGGAAATCCTTCCCCACATGAATCTACCCGGCATCCGGATTTATACCACCATATTTCTTTTCATCACCATCGGTGCCACCGTGTATTTTGCCAGTACCATGACGACTTTCTTCGTCGAGGGAGCATTTTCCCAGGTGAAAAAGAGACGAAAAATGCAGAAAAAAATTGATTTACTCGACCGACATATCATTGTTTGCGGACTTGGCAACACCGGCATTCACGTGGTCAAGGAACTCATGGTCACCCACTGGCCCGTCATG
The DNA here is from genome assembly GCA_964618145.1 of uncultured Kofleriaceae bacterium. Classification (GTDB taxonomy): domain Bacteria; phylum Myxococcota_A; class Polyangia; order HGW-17; family HGW-17; genus HGW-17. The sequence goes on along the minus strand of CAZTZR010000013.1, from coordinate 2,519 downwards.
GTGGTGGACATCGACCTCGAAATCCTGAAAAAAAGTGCCCAGGAACTTTCATCCATGGGGGAATTGATTTATCTGCAGGGGGATGCCCTGGAGGACAATATCCTGGAACAGGCAGGCATCTGCCGGGCCTATGGAATCGTCTGCGCTCTTCCCACGGACAAGGACAACGTGTTTCTCACCCTGACCGCCCGACAGATGAATCCGGGGATCCGCATTGTTTCCCGTGCCATCGACCTGCACGCTGCGCAACGCATGAAAATCGCCGGGGCGGATTCCGTGGTCACCACCAATTTCATCGGCGGCATGCGCTTGGCCTCAGAGATGATCCGGCTCCATGTGACCCAGTTTCTGGACCAGATGCTCCGGGACAAGGAAAAGAACTTGCGGGTGGAAGAACTGACAGTGACCACTGTCTCGGGACTGGACGGCAAGAGGCTGGGAGATGCCAATTTGAGGGACGGGGGCCAACTGCTGGTGCTCGCTGTCAGGGGTTTGGACGGCACCTATGAATACAGGCCCGGGCCGGATTACGTTCTGAAAAACGGTCTGGTCATCCTTGTGATGGGGGATCCGGACGCCGTGGCCCGGCTCAGAAGGCGCATGACCGGCATTCCGGTCGTGCTTCCGGAAAACGGCAAACAGTCATTTCACTGACCCAAGGAGGAAGCATGAGAAAAATCTTCGGAACCGATGGCGTGCGCGGGGTGGCCAACACCGAACCCATGACGGTGGATGTGGCCCTGCGGCTGGGACAGGCCGCCGCCCATCTTTTCTCCCACCGGAATCGCCACGGGCGTTTCCTCATCGGAAAGGACACCCGGCTGTCCTGCTACATGTTCGAAAATGCCATTGCCGCCGGAATCATGAGCCAGGGGGCCGATGTATTCTTCGTGGGACCACTGCCCACTCCGGCCATCGCCTACCTGACCTGCTCCATGCGGGCCGACGCAGGAATTGTCATTTCGGCCAGCCACAATCCCTTCGAGCACAACGGGATCAAGTTCTTCTCTTCGGCCGGACACAAACTCCCCGACGAGGTGGAACTGGAAATGGAACGCCTGATCCAGTCCGACGAGTTGCGGGCGCAACTGGCCAAGGGAGAAAACATCGGCCGCTCCCGGCGCATCGAAGACGCAGCCGGCAGGTACATCACGTTCTGCAAGAACACCTTCCCGGGGGATCTGACCCTGGATGACCTGCGCATTGTGGTGGACTGCGCCAATGGCGCCGCCTACAAGGTGGCACCGCTGATTTTCAGCGAACTGGGTGCCGAGGTGATTCCCCTGGGGGTCCAGCCCAACGGCATCAACATCAACGGGCACTGCGGTGCCCTGTACCCCGAATCCGTGGCGGAAGCCGTCCATACCTACCGGGCCGATCTGGGTGTGGCCCTGGACGGGGACGCAGACCGGGTCATCATTCTGGATGAAAAGGGAAATGTGGTGGACGGGGATGCCATTTTGGCCCTCATCGCCCAGGAACTGATGCTCAACCACCGGCTGGCGCGAAACACCCTGGTTACCACGGTCATGAGCAACCTGGGCCTGGACCGGGCCCTCAAAGCACAAGGTGGGGAAGTCGTACGCACCCAGGTGGGAGACCGTTATGTATTCCAGACCATGCTCGAAGGCGGATACAATCTGGGTGGGGAACAATCCGGACACATCATCCTGCGGGACTACACCACCACCGGGGACGGCATCATCGCCGCACTGCAGGTGCTTTCCATCCTGCGCCGCCGGAACCGTCCCCTCAGCGAGATGGCCCGCCTGTTCGAACCCTTCCCCCAGGTACTGATCAACGTGGATGTGAAGAAAAAAACACCCCTTGAACAACTTCCTGTGGTGCAGGAATCCATTTTACGGGTAGAAAGGGAACTGGGGAACTCCGGCCGGGTGCTCGTGCGGTATTCCGGCACGGAAAACAAGGTGCGGATCCTGGTGGAATGCGAAAACGACGAAGAAGCCCACAAACATGCCCAGGATCTGGCGGAAACGTGTGAAGCCGCATGCCAGTAAGATGCGGGAAAGGAACCCTGAGATGATTCGACTCCATGTCAACATCGACCATGTGGCCACCCTGCGGAACCAGCGGGGAACCGTATACCCGGAACCGGTCCTTGCCGCCGGTCTGTGTGAACTGGCCGGTGCCCACGGAATCACCATTCACCTGCGGGAGGACCGCCGGCACATCATGGATCGCGATGTGGCCATCCTCCGGCAGACCATTTCCACCATCATGAACCTGGAAATGGCCGCCACCGACGAAATGGTGGAAATCGCCATCCGGACAAAACCGGAAATGGTCACACTGGTACCCGAAAAGCGGGAAGAAAAAACCACCGAGGGTGGCCTGGCCATGGACAGCCCGGAAGTCCGGGAATCCCTGGGTTCTGCCATCCGCAGGCTGGCGGATCATGGCATCCCGTCGAGCCTGTTCATTGACCCGGACCCCGCCCATGTAGTTTCCTGCCGGGAACTGGGAGCCCACCAGGTGGAATTTCACACCGGAGATTCTTG
>CAZTZR010000012.1:22227-56600 GCA_964618145.1 uncultured Kofleriaceae bacterium | reverse complement strand
GCGTTCCGTGCCGTCCGGCCACACCACCCGTGCATCCAGCAGATCCTCCAGCCATACCTCGTCGGGATCCAGTGGTCCGTATTGCCCTTCATGGACAAGTACAAGGGCGTTTCGCACCTGCTCCGCCATGTCGATGGTGAATCCCTTCAAATGAACAATCCAGTGGCCCGAAGACGCCCTTTTCCAGAATTCCACATCATGGGGAACCGGATCCTTTGCGCCAGGCAATTGCAAAAAAATTTTATCTATGAAGTCCGGGACCGGACCCGGCGCCAAAGGCTTGATGGTGAAGGCACCACGCAACCCGTGCGGGCGCATGACAATCCCGATTTTCAGAACCGTCCCGCCCGTCGAATTCATGGTCAGGCTTTGATGGGACAAACCCGCAAGGAGGGTTATTTGCCGGCCAGTCTGGCCTTGTAGCGACGAATCAGGCGGGCAACCGTGTCCGTGGGCAACGCACCCTTGTTCGTCCAGTGCTCCACACGATCCATCTTGATTTCGACGGTGGGCGGATTGGTCAGGGGATCATAGTATCCGATATCGTCACAGAAGTGGCTTTCCCGGCGACTCCGGGAATCCGTTACGACGATTCGGTAGTACGGACGCTTCTTGGCGCCGCCACGGGTCAAACGCATTTTCACCGACATGTTGATCAAACCTCCAAAAAACCTGTTACACGCCTTTCGGCGAGAAAACTCTATGATCCAGCGGGGTTTCAGGCAAACACCGGGACCTTGAAGCGATCAGCTTTATAGATGAATCCGCAGAAAAGTCAAGCTGAATGATTGCTGTTCCTGTACAAATCCTCAGACCTGAAGATTTTTTCACAAATACCATGGAAAAACTCGATCGAAAATTGCTGGACTCCAGTAAATATATGATGTAAGTATTTTTTCCATGGAAAAGCCTCTTACTGATCCTTTGGTGGGTACACAAATCGGCTCTTATGAAGTGAAGAAAGTCCTCGGTCAGGGCTCCTATGGCACGGTCTACCTTGGGGCACACCCCAAAATAGGGCGCAAAGTGGCCATCAAGGTGCTCGGGGAGCAATTTTCCCGGAACACCGAGATCGTCCAGCGCTTCATTGACGAAGCCCGGGCGGCCAATCAGGTCAATCATCCCAGCATCATTCAGGTTTTCGACTTCGAGCAGTTGCCCGACGAGCGCTTTTACTGTGTCATGGAGTACATCCCCGGCAAGGAACTCGGAACCATCATGAAGGAGAAGGGGCAACTGGACCTGCGCTGGACCGAAAGCCTGCTTTACCAGATTGTCGAGGGGCTGGATGCGGCACATTCCGAGGGGATTGTCCACCGGGATCTCAAACCCGACAACATCATGGTGTACAAGGACCGTTCGGGCGTGCGGGTGAAAATCCTCGACTTCGGGATCGCCAAACTCCTGGAAACAGCCAAGAGTGATCGCAACAAAACCAAAATCGGGACAATCATGGGTACTCCTGCCTACATGTCCCCCGAACAGGCCCGGGGCCTGACCCAGTCCATATCCGTTGCCACGGATATATACAGTATCGGTGTCATGGTCTACGAAATGCTCTCGGGGAAACTGCCCATTGACGGCAAGAACCTGAACGAACTGTTGTTCAAACTGACCTTTGAAAAACCCGTCCCCCTGAAAACCGTCGCCCCGCACATTCCCGATGGTGTCTGCGCCCTGGTGGACAAGTGCCTGGAAAAGGAGCCCAGAAACCGTCCCCGTTCAGTAATGGAATTCTACACGGATCTGGCAGGCATCATCAGCGAAGATCCCATGTATGCCGCCACCCAGATTGACGATGAGGACAATCTGGACGATCTTCCCTGGTTTGAAGCATCCGGGACCGATGATTCCAAAAGCGGCGAAAGCCGCGAAAAATCACGCCCCGATATCGTGGTGCCCGCCGCCGTGCGCATGACCATGGAACTCGGAACCGGCGCCGAGGAAGATTCGGCCAAAAAGGAAAAATCCCGGGAGGATTCCCTGGCCGATGCCATCCCCGATTTTGACATGGGCAAGGTGGCGGATGCGCCGGATATCCAGTTCAATGCAGCGGATCATGCGGCTTCCGAAGATCCTGAAGACACCAGAAAGAAAGCCGATGATGACGGGGATGCGCTGGATGCCCTGCTCTCCGGCAGTTCCGGCAAAGAAACCAAATCAAAAATCCCGGCACAAAAACCGGCGAAAAAACAGTCCAGCACAGGTACGACCCTGTTGGCCGGTGCCGTGGTTCTGATGGGCGTGGCCGCCGTGGCGGTCTGGTTTTTCATTCTCAGGCAGCCTCCACCGAAAAAGCAGGCGGCAGAGCCGGAAAAGACTCCTGCCGTGCAGGAATCCGGCACTGTGACACCACCACCCATGCCGGTGGAAACACCGCCCGAACCGGTAAAACCCACTGATCCCGAACCGGTGGAGATGCCTCCTGCCGAACAGCCCGAACTCCCCACGGAAACCCCTGTGGAACCAGTCGAACCCCCGACGGAAAAGCCGGTGGAAAAGCCGGCAGACCCGCCACCGCCCGTGGAAAAACCCGTGGAAAAACCGGCCCCCATGCCGGCAGCCATGAGACCCGTGGAAAAACCCGTGGAAAAACCGGCAGACCCACCACCGCCGCCCGTGGAAAAACCCGTGGAAAAACCGGCTGATCCGCCACCGCCACCACCGCCACCACCGCCACCACCGCCACCACCGCCGTCTTCACCGCCCCCTGCCGAACCCGTTTTCTAATCTGTCTTCCCCGTCCTTCAATGGTTATCCGGAATCACCACACGACGGGGTACCGTTTCAAAGGAATTGTCTGACACTCCGCTTCCCAGACCTGAGTACCGGTTGCTTCCCCAACACCATGCTCCACCACTGGTTTCGGTGGCACAGGTGGTCCAGCGACCGGTGACAATGCGGTTCAACTGCACGCCCACGGGCAGGCTCACGGAGGTGGGCCGGGTACGCAAGGCTTCGGTGCCATCTCCCAGTTTGCCATCCTCGTTATGTCCCCAGCACCAGGCGTGTCCATCCCGGTCCACACCGCACTGGTGATAGGACGAAGCCAGGGACACCAGACCCACGCACTCCGATTCCCAAAATGCACACAGATCCGTGCACTCCAGGATTCCGTAAAAGTACCCCAGGCTATGACAGCCCTGTCCGCTCAGGTTATCACCATCGCACTGTTCATTTCCCGCCACCATTCCGTCACCGCAGACCGTCCGGCACACGCTGGGGGTTCCCGAGCATTCGTATCCGTCTTCAATCCGGCACAGGGAACTGCATCCGTCTCCGGAACCGGAGTTTCCATCGTCACACTGTTCGTTCCCTTCCATGATTCCGTTCCCGCAATCTGTCAGGCAGGAATTCACATCAAAACGGCATTCGGCGGAACAACGCAACTGTCCTCCCAAAAAACCGAGGCTTTCGCAGGTGGCCCCGTCCAGACGCAGCCCCTCACAGTCCTCGTATTCCGGATTGATGACCCCATCCCCGCACCTGGGTCCGCACAAACTGGTGTCAAACCGGCACTTTTTGCAGGAAAGGGGGTTGTCCACAATATGGAATCCCAGTGAACCACAGGTATTTCCATTGAGGTTTCCATCCTCGCAATCCTCCCCGGGATCCAGGAATCCATCGTTGCAGGAATCCTTCACCTTGACCTTTGTCTGACAAGCAAACAGCAAGACTGCGAAAACAAACAAACAAATTTCCGGGAACCTGTTTTCATGAAAAAACCTCATTTCCCGCTGTCGTTGAAACCGCCCCGCACACACCGCACGTGACGTCCCTCGTCCTGGACGTAAAAGTGGGTGAATCCGAAGGTAAAATCGGCATACAGGGCAAAACTGTTGTACCACCGCGCGGTGGAAGACCAATAGTGCCCTGCGTTGTTGTGGGTGGATGAACCGCCGTAGAAGGGAGTTCGTGGAAAGACCTCCGTGTCGATGGCAGGAAACGCCCTGGAGGAATCAATGAGTGAACTGATTTCCATGATGCTGGGAAGCCGCCAGGAAGAAGAACCCCCGGTTTTTTGTCCCTCACAGGTTGCCAGGGCCTCCTTCCAGTCCATCATGACCGCTTCCCCCTGGCAGTCCGGCCCCGTTTGCCCGGCACTGCAGCGCTGCCACACGAGGCCGGTCACGGTGTCCCCCACCTGTGTTCCGTCCCCGGACAGGACGAAACGCTTCCTGTCGCGAGCAACGGAAGGTCGCCGTATGCAACGCACATAGCATCCTTCCCAGTCCTCAGCCCCCTTGTCGTTGGAATGGTAGGGAGTACCGCTTCCGGAACCGACGTCCCCACTGTTGGAAAGAAGAACCCATGCCACATTGGCATCCCGGGCATAATCCGTGGAAGACCAGTAACATTCGGACCACCAACTCTCGTAGATCTCGAAAAAGCGGGTGGGACTGTTCACAAATACATCCGGACGAAATGCCGGAGTGGTCCTGGAGTAATCCACGCTGGACTGCAATGCATGCCGATCCGGAAGAACCCAGTCGGAAATCCCGTCGATCACCAGTTCTTCACAGGCCTGCACCGCCTCGTACCAGTCCATCATGACCGCTTCCCCCTGACAGTCCGGCCCCGACTGTCCCATGCTGCACCTCTGCCATGCAAGACCCGTCACCCGATCATGTACAATGGCCCCTTCCACCGTGTACCGTTCCGCAGGTGCATGGTGGATGTCCCACCCATACTGGGCATCCTGCCCACAGTAATCCGTACCGGCGCAATCATCCATGGCCGGGCAGGCAATGGTACCATCCTCCCCCGGTCCGGAGGGACCATAACACTTCAGCAGTCCCGTGTCCGGAAGGGGAAAATACCAGTTGGCATCACAATCTCCCGTGCAGGCGGCATGCTCCGTGCATGTACCCAGAAGGCAGACGCCCCAGCCCTTCCGGCAGGGCTGCAAATCCCGTGACCGGGGGCATTCTGTGGAGTTTTCTCCGCCACAGGAAAACAATCCCCAGAGCATGCCTGCCAGAAGAGCCCGTTTGAACGGTGTTTCCGCCCCCACCTTCCAATGAAAGAATGCACGATTCATCACCACCTCCGGAAAATCAATACCGGAACCTGCGCAGCATGTCCCAGGAAAACGGTGTGGGCCGCAAAAAAGCGCCTCGGAAGTTGGCCGGGGGCACCAGAAACCAGGCCGTTCCCTCATGAGGGGCCAGAACATGAAAATCCATGGCGGGAGTGTCCCCCTGGCCGATGAGGACGGCTCGTTCTCCCTTTGCGTTTTCTGCGATGTCCAGCACCATGACGGCATGCCCGTTCATGTCCGGTGCGGGGGGAGGATACACGAAAAAATCACCGCTCCGCAGGTCTTCGGGTTTCACCCTGGGTTCGTTCTGGAAATGGATTGTCCCCGTGTCATGAAAAAGCACCCGCAGGTAGCGCATGAAGTTGGCGCGACCATACCCGGACCCCGCAGTCTTTTCCAGTTTGTATTCCCGGGTGGAGCGGTTGGGGCGAAATCCGTTTCGCCAGGCCCTCAGGGAATAGTACCTGCCCCCCACATATCTGAATGAAATGCTGTTTCCCCTGCCCGCCGCCATCATGTACTCCGCGCGAAGACGCACCAGTACGTCCATGCATTGTTGCAGATCCCTGGTGCCCGTGTCCAAATCCACGATGGCGGCGATGCGGGAAAGGTCCTTGGAAGCAATGGTGCCATCGAAGTACCGCAGTGGCTCGGCGGAAACCAGCACGGGAAGATGCCTCAACCACCAGGGCCAGGTTCCCCTCTTCACTGTCTGCCGGACAAAACCCGGAGGCGGAGGATGAACCCGGGTGGCCAGGGACTCATAGTCCTTGCGCCGACGCTCCCACGGATACCATTTCTCCACTTCCTCTGCTGTCGGAAATTCGGCGGGGTCCAGTACGGGAGTCATCGTCAGTTCTGCGGGTGGTTCCGCAAATTCGGCACGCTCCCCGTCAGGAACGCCCCCGTCGGTTTCCTCCCCTTCGGGTCCGGATTCGACCTCCATGACGGGGACGGTCTTTTCCTGTGGCGGCGCATGGGGACGCCGCTTGTCCAGGCTGTTGCAGGCCAGAACGGCCAGTGCCGGCAGCCAGTACCACTTCATGGTCAGTGCGTGAAGACCATCTTCTGCAGTTCCACACCGGGAACCGAAGCGAAGGCGGCTTCAGCCTCATTGATTTTGGCTTCTTCCCCGCACATTTCCAGAATGACGATGCCGTTGGTGGCACAGGCATCCTTCGTGACTTCGTGGATCCCCAGCCGCGTCTTGATGTTGCATCCGTATTCCGTGAAGATTTCCTGCATCTTGACCGCGTTCGTGAAGCGGTCGGTCAGGTGGATACCAAAAATGATGTGTTTCTCCATGTTTTGAACTCCTTTGTGTTGCTGGAAGTTACAATTCTTCCACCGCCCTTTTGAAGGGCGAAACCATGTAATGCTTCATTTTCTTCATGGCAACTTTCCTTACCATGGGCAAGGAAAACGCCAGGGACAACCCCAGGTTTTCCAGCCTCTTTTTATACTGCTTCTGCGGAAAATCATAGATCCCGTGCTTCTTGTAGAACCTGTGATCCGCCGTGAAAAACGCGCTGCGGAGCCAGACGAAATCCCTGAACAGTTTCATTCCGGCCACAGAATAAAAACTGGGCGATGGCATGGGAACCTGGCCGTGGATGATGACATCGGCCATGTGCACCAACTGCCGGATGATTTCCCCCGTGGAATCCTCATCGGTGACGGGCCCCACCAGCGGCTGGCCCATCAGGTCCGTGAACGCATCCAGCAAAAAGCGGGTGTTGGCCAACTGGCGCAACGGTCCCGAGGTGATGATGCCCAGCGGTTTTCCCTGGGTGGCCGGACAGTGTCCGTCGATGAAACGCCTGTCCTGGAACATTTTGAAACGGGAATCAAAATACACATCCTTCAGTGGCGCTGCAAATACCAATGCATCGGCCGCATGCAGCGCGTCACGCAGTTCCAGGGAAAAACGGTCCCGGATGTTGCAGACATTGTCTGTCACGCAGTTCAGGCAGCCCAGGCACCCGGACCGCAGCGTTTGCTGATCCAGAACGAAATGCTCCACGGGAAAGGGAAGGCATCCCTTGAAATACTCCACCATGGCATGCAGGTTGGAACCCGGGTCCGTTTCGGTGCCCACCAGGACCACTTTGCGAAATGGACCCGGCCGGACCACCGGCGAAGGCAGGCGCACCGGGGGAGGCTGTACCGGGGTTTCCCGTGCATAGCGCCGACGGGGGTACTCGCGGCGTGCAGCTTCCTCGAACACATTGCCGAACCAGGTGACAAACCGGGAACGGGCGACAGGATCGAGCAGGTCCTCCATGTGGGCGGAATACCCCCTGAAACAGTGCATGTCCCAACGCTCGGATATCTCATGAAGGTATTCCAGTGCGGAATGATCAAAAAACCGGATGGAAGTGGAAAGCGCAGCGGAGGGTTTTCCGGAGAACCCCCCGGACAGTCCGTTCTCCTCCACGAGTTCCACGAATCGCTTGAGTTGTCCGGGTACAAGGGTGACATATACGGGAAAGGACCACAGGATGAAATCACTGGACTGGATGTTCCCGACCAGGGAGGTCAGCGCAGGGATGTCCCGTTCCAGTCGTCGGATGGAATGGGCCACATGTACCGGGGAAAACTCATGCTGGGGCATGAGCTTCTCCAGCGCACGAACATACTGGAGGGTGACGCTGTCCACACCCTTCGGACTTCCGTTGATGACTGCAATCCGCATGAACCAGTGCCTCCTTCGTACATGCCGGCTGCCGGAAAGGATACACCATTCCCGCTTGCCGGCGAACCAAAAAAACCAATCAGCAGATGACAAAGTCATTTTCATGGGGTATGTTGGCATTCAAATTTCTGAACGGCCGCCTGCCCCTGCCGTGGGAGACTTGCGGGCGGTCCGGATACGCCAAGGAGTTGATCATGCCCCAAACCATGCAGGAATTGTATGAAAAGAACCTTGAGATCCTGGAAAACCGTGGAGTTCCCCTGGAAAGAATCGCGGAACTGGTCCAGACCCTGCAGAAGAAATATCAACCCGATCTGACCATGGAAACCTGCCTGGAAAACGTGCACGCGGTCCTGCGCAAACGTGAGGTGGCCCATGCGATCCTCACCGGGGTGGCCCTGGACGAGTTGGCCGAAAAACGCCTGCTGCCCGAACCCCTGCAGACCATTGTCGAAAGCGACAAGGGCCTGTATGGAATTGACGAGATCCTGCCCTTGTCCATCGTGAACCTTTACGGCTCCATTGGACTGACCACCTATGGGTATCTGGACAAGGAAAAAATCGGGATCATCCAGGAACTGGACTCCAAGGATTCCGGCCACATTCATACGTTCATGGACGATCTGGTGTGTGCCATTGCCGCCGCTGCCGCCAGTCGTGTGGCCCACGGCGGATGACAGGGCCCCGGATGATCCACAAGGTTGTCGACATTGCCACCGACACCCGCTGCCAGATGCTTGATGTCACCCGAACCATCGACAGGTTCCTGACGGAATCCGGGGCCCGGTCCGGCATCCTGCTGGTGGGAAGCCCACACACCACAGCCGGTGTCACCATCAATGAGAATGCGGATCCTGACGTGCAAAGGGACATCTTGCAGCACCTGGAAAGGATGGTCCCTGAAAATGCCGGATTCCGCCATGCCGAAGGGAATTCCGACGCCCACATCAAAACCTTGCTCACCGGAACATCCGTGCAGTTGCCTGTAGTCCGGGGAAAAACACAACTGGGTACCTGGCAGAGCGTTTTTTTCTGTGAATTCGATGGCCCCCGCCACCGACGCCTGCAATTGACTTTTTTGCCGGAGAACCCTGCATGAATCGTAGGTCATGAACCATGTTTACATGCAGCTTTGCTTCATATTGATTTCCATGATATGACACATCGGTCAAAACCGGATATTTCGGTCTTGCCGGGAGTAATCACATGCGCACGGGCTTATTCACCACCTTGTTGCTGTTTTTGTTTGCGGGCCTTTCCTGCGGCCGGACGGACTTCGATCCGGCGAAACCCCACGACGCCGGACCCATTGACATTGATGACGATGGGGATGTCGATGTGGACGTACCGGGCTGTGGAAACGGAATCGTGGAAACCCACCTGGGAGAGGTCTGCGACAATGGTGTTTTGAATTCCGACGAACCGGGGGCATCCTGCCGCACTGACTGTACGCCTGCCCGCTGTGGAGACGGAATCCACGATCCCAACGAAGAATGTGACGATGGGACCGATAACTCCAACGAACCGGGTTCTTTTTGCCGAATCGACTGCATGCTGGCCCGTTGTGGCGACGGAATCGTCGATCCCGGCGAAGGCTGTGATGCAGGCGCACTGAACAGCAACGAACCGGGAGCCCCCTGCCGAACCGACTGTGTCCTGCCCACCTGTGGCGACGGAATCGTCGATCCCGGCGAGGAATGTGACGACGGAAACACCATCAACACCGACGAATGCACCAACGCCTGCACCTGGGCGAGGTGTGGTGACGGAATCATCCACGAGGGCCACGAGGTCTGCGACGACGGAAATTCCCGGGATGACATCGCCTGCAGCGCCGATTGCACGGAAGGCTGCGGAGACGGAATCGTACAGCCCCATCGGGGGGAAATTTGCGATGATGGCCCCAACAACACCGACACCATCCTGGGGGCATGCCGCACGGTGTGCCGTTTCGGCACCTGCGGGGACGGGATACTGGATCCTGGTCAGTTCTGTCTGGGAGCACCGATGTATTTCCCCACCACCGAAGACCCCGTGGACGTGGTCTATCGGGATCTCAATGTGGACGGACACCCTGATCTCATCCTGACCACCGCGTCCACAGTGCATGTATTTCTCTATGACCCGGTAAACGAGGCCTTCCGAGCCACATGGAACCGAAGTGGCCTTTCGGGACCTGTGGCTCCCATGGCGGGGGATTTCAACGGGGACGGCATCCCCGATCTCGCCGTTCTGGAAACCACCCAGCGGCGGGTAGCCATCTTCCTGGGACAGGGTGCCGGCCAGTTTGCTGCTCCCGTAAGGTATTCCACAGGCACGGGGAATCCCACACGGGCCGTTGCCGGCGATTTTACCGGCAACGGGCGACCGGACATCGCCGTTATCGTGCCTTTCTCCGACAATCTGGTACTTCTCCACAACAACGGTTCGGGGGCCTTTTCCACCTCCTCCACCATCACCACATGTTCACGGCCTGTTTCCATTGCCACCGGTTTCATCAATGCCGATGACCATCCGGACCTCGCGATCTCCTGCCAGATGGCCAACCTTGTCCTGATTCTCTACAGCAACGGGGACGGCACTTTCGGAACCCCCAGATACCTGGGCGCTTCCGACAAACCGGCCCACATCGTGCTGTCGGACATGAACGCCGACGGACGCACCGATGTGGTGCTCCTGCGCAGCATGAATTACCCGGCCATGCCCCAGTTGACCGTCTATCTCCAGAAACCTGACGGGGCGTTCGACCCGCTGGAAAGCATCACCAACCTTCCCTACAACGCCCGGATGGTGGCCGTTGCCGATGCCAACCGGAACCAGACCCGCGACGTACTGGTTTCCTTCGACTCCAGCCTGCGCCTCTTTTTGAACAACGGAGAAGGGGTACTGACTTCTTCCACCACATGGACGTGGCCATCCAATCCGGGCCGCGCCTGCTTTTCCGATCCCCGTCGGGATCTGCAGGCCTTGCCGGTCACCGTGGGCGGCATCCCCCGGGGCGGACTTGGGCTGGATGCCGCATCATGGCCCTTCCCTGCCCGGCTGAACCTTCCTGCCCCCGTCAACTTTGCCATTACTGCCCGCTTCACGGGAAATGCGTCTACAGATGCCATCATTTCCACAGGGAACGAACTTCTTGTTCTGGCTGGCACCGGCACCGGGCAGTTCTCTTCCGTGACACAGATTCCGTTCTCCGGCGCAAACCGCTTGCTGGTGTTTGACAGTGTCGATCCCAACGCCGCCGACGTCTGGGTGACCACTTCCGGCCAGTCCCGCATCACTCCGATGGAAAACGACGGTTCAGGCAATTTTGTGGCTCAGTCCCCCGTCAACATGCCCGGAACCCAGCCTGTGGCTGCCATTTCCGGACTGAACATGAACAATGACGCCTTCCCGGATGCAGCCATTCTTTACAAGGACACCGCCCAGATCCAATTCTTCCTGGGCACGGAAAACGGCGCGGTGACCGGTGACGCGGTTTCCGTGGGAACCAGTCCGGACCACATGCTCTGCGGCAACATCATGGGCACGGGGACCACAGATTGCGTCGTGGTGGATTCCAGCCGTGAGGTCTTCTTGCTTGTCGGAAACGGTGCCGGTTCCGGGGTTGTCTATTCCATCGGCCATCTGGCGGCGGCACCGGCATCCCTGATCCTTGCGGATGCCAATGATGACGGCACATTGGACCTGATTGTCGCCACAGCGGCCACCTCATCCATTTCCGCGTATCACTTTGTCATCAATCCCGGCCCTTCGGTCACCCTCACCCCCGGACAGACCGTGGCCGTGGGATGTACTCCCCGAAGCCTCATTTCCGGGGATCTGGATGGTGACGGCCTGGTGGACAGCCTGCTTTTGTGCAATGACGGCCTCACCCTGCGGTGGTTGTATGCATACGGAGACGGCCTGCTCCTTCATCCGTTGGTCCGCTCCCCCCTGCATACTGCGGTATCCTGCACAAGGGCACATCTTGTGTCCGGGTCGGATTTCCTCTGCTGGACCTCCCATCCCTCTGTTTTCACATTGCTCAACCGACCCTGAACATCCCATACAAGGAGACTTCCATGCTGAAATTTCCGGTTTTCATGTCCATATTGCTTCTGCTCGCCGCAGGATGCAGTAATTCTTCCGGCAATTCAAAGAACGAACCGGATCCCAACCCGGATCTGTGCGGCAACGGGGAACTGGATCCGGGGGAACCCTGTGACGGGGAACTTTCCACCGAAACCTCCTGTGAAAGCCTTGGATACTACGGAGGCACCCTCGCCTGCAGCCGCCATTGTGAACTGGACACCCGTGACTGCGCCGCCTGGGGCCGTTGCGGTGATGGTCTGGTTCAGGATGCACTGGAAGAATGCGACCTCCTCAATCTCGGAGGCAAAACCTGCCAGGACTTCGGCTTCACACAGGGCTCACTGACCTGCCGGGCGGACTGCACGCTGGATAAGTCCTCTTGCAGCGGGGATCCCGGATACTGCGGGGATGGCGTCCTGGCACCGGAAACGGAGGAATGCGAACCTGGCCTTCCCCTGTCCACCAGTTGTCAGGATCTGGGGTTCTGGAACGGAATCGCCGGTTGTTCAAACCAGTGCGGCATCGACAAGACGAACTGCACCTCCTTGCTCAAAGTGGTCCCTGCCCAGTTTGCCATGTACGTACTTGACGGGTCAGGACTCGCGTGGTCCTGGGGAAACTCCACCACATCCATCGGCCATGGATGGCAGGTCCACGCCATCCATCCCGTTCCCATCACCTTGCCTGCTCCCTTTTCCGTCGTGGACATCGACGCGTTTGAACGACACGGGTGCCTTGTGGACAACCATCACAATGCATGGTGCTGGGGTCACAATGCGTCAGGACAGATTGGCGATGGCACCAACAATCCAGCCCCCTGGCCCACTACCGTATCCACTCTGGGCATCTATTTTTCAAAAATTTCAAAAATTTCCGTGGGTTTTGCCCATTCCTGTGCACTCACCACCACCGGAATGGCCGTCTGCTGGGGCGTGGGTGCAAACGGTACCATAGGCAACGGCGCCAATGTCAACGTCAATACACCCACCAACTCCTCAATGCCCGTGGATCGCCATTTCACGGACATCAGCAGTTGCGCCCATTTTTCATGCGCCCTTGCGGACAACGGTTCCCTGTACTGCTGGGGCTCCAATCTGGACGGCCAGTTGGGAATCGGCAACACCACCAACCGCAACATCCCCACCCGGGTCATTCTGGATCACGTTTCCTTCGTACAGTTTGACACCGCCCACGATTCCGTGTGCGGCATTGTCACCGACGGCCGCATGTACTGCTGGGGACGCAATAACTATGGGCAACTGGGCCTGGGAGATTATGTCATGCGCACACTTCCGGCACTGCGCGACCCTCCCCCGGGTGCCACATGGAAACAGGTGGCCATGGGTTTTTACCATGGATGCGGCCTGAGCACGGATGACCGGGTCTGGTGCTGGGGACAAAACAATTTTGGCCAACTGGGAACCGACACGGAAACCAACTCCCCTGTTCCCCTGGAAGTCATCATTCCGGCCCCTGTGCGCAGCATCGCGGCGGGGGGGAATATCAGTTGCGCCCAGACAGACGAAGGAGATGTCTGGTGTTGGGGCCACAATGTATACGGCCAGATCGGCCAGCCCATGGAGAACCACTTCGCTCCCACTCCCCTCGTGAAACCCTGATTCTTGTTTTTCCGTATCTGTTGTAACGACTATCGATCCGCAATAAAGAGTTGGTTGATGAAAAACGGGGAAAAAAGCCTGTTTGCAAAGGGTTTTTCCATTCGAAAACACCATTCGGCGGATGGCAGGATTTTCAGATAGGGCAAAAAGGCCGTTCCCACAAACATGAAGGGCCGCGTCCGGATCTTCCGGAAACCGGCCGCCAGCGCCCAGACCCGGAATGTGTCCCCGGTCACATCCTGCACATGATGAACCTTCTCCCGATGAATCCCCGTTCTTCCTGCCAGTTCATCCCAAAAAGGACAGGGAGCCGAAGCCACCAGACGCCCGCCGGGAGCCAGTGCCTCATAGGCATGGACCAAAGCCTGCTGCGGGTCCGGAAGATGTTCCAGCACGGCAAGTGCCGTCACCACGTCAAATTCACCACGGCGGAGATGTTCGGGCAACCGGCAGATGTCCCCGTGGATCACGGGGGCGTCCAGCAGGGTTGCCTCCTTGACCAGATCCCCGGAAAGTTCCACACCCACGGCATATCGGGGGTTTGCCTTCCGGATCATTTCCAGCAATGTAAGTCCTTCGGCTGCACCCAGGTCCAAAAGACGCCCCCCCCGCATACCCGGTGCGGCCGACAAAGCAGCGGCAGCGCGGAACCGATACCGGTATATCAATTCCTTCCGCTGCCTGCGCCCCCTGGCGTATTCGGCATTCATGGAACCGTCTGTCATGGATCGCCCGCTGCCGCCTAGACTTCGATCAAAAGATTGGCACCCTGTTCGCGCAATGTGCGAAATATGGCGTCGTTTACGGTGTCACCCCGCTCCAGGATGTCGGCATAAAGCCTTTCCAGATTGCGAAATTCTTCGTATTTGGCCACAAATTCATCAAAATTCATTTTTTTAACGACAAACCCGTTCCAGGAACCATATTCCCCGAACTCCCGATTGCCGACTTCTTTCTGGTACCGTTCGATATACTGTTTGAACTCTTCAATGAGGACATTCTGTTCCGTCATGGTGGCTCCTCCGAAAGAAAGCGGCCGTAAGACCGAAAGGCCCGCCGATGGTAAACCATGCTTTGCCCGACCGTCAAGCTATCATCCGGATTGTTGGAATTCCATTAACGGTTTTATTCCGTTTGCACGCTTCCGTTTACATGATACATTCCTCCTGCGTTTCCGGGAGGAAACCAAACGCACGACACAAGCAGGTTCAATTTAGCAAGGAAACTTTCATCAAACGGAGGTTGCATGAAAAAACTTACAACATTATATTTTGTCCTGTTCCTGGGCCTGACGGCATTCGTTTCCTGCACCAGTTGCCCCAACAAGAAATGCGAGGATCCCAATGCAGTCTGCGGCAACGGCATCGCCGAAGTCGGGGAACTGTGCGACGGCGGGGATCTCAGGGGTTTCACCTGTGAAAACCTCAACGTGGGTTTTTCCGGGGGCAACCTGGCCTGTTCGAACATCTGTTCGTTCAACACAACCGGTTGTGTGATCGCATGCTCCGACAACTGTGAGTCGGGAGCACAGGAATGCTCCGCGGATGGAAAGAAAAGAAGGGTATGCAACACACAGTCCAACGGCTGTCTGGACTGGTCCCAGACCGATTGCCCTTCCCACTCCCCCAACTGCCAGATGATCAGTGGCACGGCCACCTGCACCAGTAGTGGCTGCACCAACCAGTGCACCCTCGGACAAAAACAATGCTCGGATTATTACGATGCCATCCTGACCTGCATCATGGGAACCAATGGCTGCACCCGCTGGGAATCGGAATCCTGTGAAGATGGGACGATGTGCGAAGACGACTGGGGCGAAGATCCCTATTGCGCACATTACTGCCCCTGGGATTGCTGGGAACCGGGGTACTTTTGTGATGGCGACAACCTCATGCTCTGCAAGGAAGATGATGATGGATGCATGACATCCTCCCTGGCCGAGGACTGCTCCCTGGACAACAAGGTGTGCCTTTACAACAGTTCGCTGGAAGCCTTGTGCGCCGAACCAAAGGATGGCAACTCCTGTGATACGGCCATTGCCATCACGCTTCCTTACAGCAAATCCGGGATTCATTTTGCCGGGGATTATTCCGATACGATCAACCTGCTCATGTGTTCCTGGTGGGGTTCGGAAGGTCCGGATGTCGTCTTTTCCGTCGATCTGGAAGCCGGAGACCGGGTGGCCATGCAAGCCGATTCGGAAGCGGATGCCACGTGGGCGGTCATCCGACCCTGTTCGCAGACACCCGGTGAATGTCTTGCCTACAGCAATGAAACCTGGACAGGGACGGAACTCCTCGTGTTCACTGCCCCGGAAACAGCCACGTATCACCTTGTGCTGGAGTTCAATTTTTGGTCCGTCTATTTGATCGATTACTCGGTCCTGATCTTCATGCCGGACGATACTGAAACAGAGTGCGACGACGGCATGGACAATGACCTGAACGGATTGACGGACTGCCTGGATCCTGCGTGTTACGGGGTTGGCACCTGTCCGCAGTTGTTCTGGAAGGAAGAGTTCGAAACCTGGCCGCCCGCTGGCTGGACCGTCGAAAACGGAGGAGCCACCCAATACACATGGTTCTCCTCGGCCAATGACACCAACTTCCGCGAGTTTCCACTGGCCAGTGGCCTGTTTGCCATGGTGGATGCCGATGCCACCGGTACCGACACGGTCTTTGATGATTCCCTCATCACACCTGAACTGGATCTTTCCACGTTTTCCCACGTGGAACTGCATTTTGCCCATGTATACCGTGATAATGGCGAATACGACTCGGCCTCCGTGGACGTATCCACCAACAATGGTGTCACCTGGACCAATGCCCTCCACCTTGATGACTACATTCATGACACCCCCTACCAGGGAGAACACCGAATCGTTGACATTTCCTCCATGGCGGCCGGTCATTTTTCCGTGCGCATCCGCTTCCGCTACCAGACCACCGGCTATGACTGGTACTGGCTGCTGGACAACGTCCGCGTCCTGGGCCGCTGATCCCCCCCTTTCGGCTGTTCATGAAAAATCAATAGCGATAATTTTCAGGCTTGTAGGGGCCATCCACGGGCACACCGATGTAGGTCGCCTGCTCTTCGGAAAGCCTTGTCAGGCGGGCACCGAGCCGATCCAGATGCAATCGGGCAACCTCCTCGTCCAGTTTTTTGGAAAGTGTGTACACCCTGACTTCGTGGGGCTGGCGGGCCAGTTCAATCTGGGCCAGACACTGATTGGTGAAGGAGGTGCTCATGACGAAACTGGGATGTCCGGTGGCACACCCCAGGTTCACCAGACGGCCTTCGGCCAGCACCAGAATCGTGCGGCCCGAAGCCAGGGTCCACTGATCCACCTGGGGCTTGATGGTGCGTTTGGTGCACTTCGGGTCATTTTCGATGGCACTCATTTCAATCTCGCTGTCGAAATGACCGATGTTGCACACAATGGCCTGGTCCTTCATCCGCTCCATGTGCTCCCTGCGGATGACATGCAGGTTGCCGGTGGCAGTGACGAAAATGTCTCCCTGTTCCACCACGTCCTCAATGGGCTTGATTTCGTAGCCTTCCATGGCGGCCTGAAGCGCACAGATGGGATCGATTTCGGTCACGATGACCCGGGCACCAAACCCCCGCATGGACTGGGCACAACCCTTGCCCACGTCCCCGTAACCGCATACCACAACGGTCTTGCCTGCCACCATCACGTCCGTGGCACGCTTGATGCCGTCAGCCAGACTCTCCCGGCAACCGTAGAGGTTGTCGAACTTGCTCTTGGTGACACTGTCGTTGACGTTGATCGCCGGGAAGAGCAATTCACCCTTCTCCATCATCTGGTACAGGCGGTGTACTCCGGTGGTGGTTTCCTCGGAAACCCCCTTCACCCTGGATGCCACTTTCTTCCAGTGGCAGGTGCTGCGGGAAAGACCGTCACGCAGCCGGTCCAGAATGATCTGCATTTCCTTGTGGGAAGCCGGCTTGTCCAGGAACGGGGGTTCCTGCTCGCCCTTGACTCCCAGATGGATCATGAGGGTGGCGTCCCCGCCGTCGTCCACGATGAGGTCAGGACCGCGACCGTCAGGCCAGGTCAGCGCCATCTCGGTGCACCACCAGTATTCTTCCAGGGTCTCCCCTTTCCAGGCAAACACGGCTGCAGACCCCGCCGCCGCAATGGCAGCCGCCGCATGGTCCTGGGTGGAAAAGATGTTGCACGAAGCCCAGCGCAGGTCAGCTCCCAGTTCCCGGAGCGTTTCAATGAGCATGGCCGTCTGGATGGTCATGTGCAGACTGCCCATTACCCGAAGACCCGCCAGGGGTTTTTCCGGACCATACTTTTCCCGCACCGCCATGAGGCCGGGCATCTCCCCCTCGGCGATTTCCATTTCCTTGCGGCCCCATTCGGCCAGGGTCAGATCCGCCACCTTGTGCGGCAGGGACAGATCCAGCGGGATGACGTTCGTGACTGATGATGATGGATTCATTTCAACTCCTCCGGACATGTGTCCTGCGGACGGCAACAGCCTCCGGCGGCGTTTGTGATAGTAAAATCAGCGTCACAAGTCAATGACGGACTCATGGAACTTCTGCCGGGGAAAAACCGTCATGCCTGTTCAGTTGCAGTTGTAGCGGATGGTGCCGTTGAATACGCGATCGACAAAAGCGGTACCCAGGGGATACTGGGTGCCTGTCCCCACATACACATGCAACTCGGGGTTGGATTTGTACAGGGTGCCGGTGGCGGATCCGTTGAGGTAATAATTCCCGTCCTGGTACCCCCTGCGACAGGTGACGTAGAAGGCCACCCGCTGGCCATCGGCCACCGGAACGGAAAATGTCAACGGAATGTTTGTGGGGTTGCCTGCCCCCATTCCAGTGACATTGACCGTTCCGAGATGGGTCCATCCCGAAGTGCTGCCGGTGAACCCGACATGGGTTCCGTAGCGGTAATACACATCCACGGTCTGGGAACCCGTGTAAAATGCACCGCTAAAGCCAGTAACCGTGATGTTTCGTCTGGCCACGACATCAAACATGTTTCCGGACCAACCGTTGTTTTGCTGATAGGTCACCTCAAGGGGATTCGAACAGACATATTTCCAGGTGCAGTTGGCGTTGCAGTCCACACTCTCGCCACCGTCATCACACTGCTCCCCTGCGGTTGTGTTGACAATGCCGTCCCCGCAGATCGATTGGGTACAGTTGCCGTTGCAGGTGGCGCTTTCCCCGCCGTCATCGCACTGTTCCCCCGCTGTTGGGTTGACAATGCCATCCCCGCAGGTCGAATGGGTGCAGTTGCTGTTGCAGATGGTGCTTTCCCCACCGTCGTCACACTGTTCCCCTGCAGTCACGTTGAGTTTGCCGTCCCCGCAGGCGGCACCTGTACAGTCGGCATTGCAGGTCGCACTTTCCCCCTCGTCGTCGCACTGTTCCCCTGCCGCAATATTGATGTATCCGTCCCCGCACATGGCAATCGTGCAGTCGGCGTTGCAATCGGCGCTCTCCACCCTGTCATCACATTCTTCACCTGCTGTCTCATTGAGTTTGCCGTCACCGCAAACGGCGAAGGTACAGTCGGCGTTGCAGGTGGCACTTTCCCCGCCATCGTCACATTGTTCTCCACGGGCCGTATTCAGGACGCCGTCCCCGCAACCCACAATGGTGCAGTCGGCATTGCAGAAATCCGATGGTCCCCCGTCGTCACAGGATTCTCCGGCAGTCGTGTTCCAGATGCCGTCCCCGCAACGGGAAAATGTGCAGTTGGTGTTGCATGTTGCACTTTCACCTCCGTCATCACATTCCTCGCCTGGATCCAGACGACCATTGCCGCAGGTAAACGCACAAATACTGGGCTCTCCAGTGCATGCATATCCACTTTCCACACGACAATCCGAACTGCAGCCATCCCCGTTCACCCGGTTGCCATCGTCGCAGGCTTCTTCCGGATCCAGAATCCCGTTACCGCAGGGCTCGGGTGGACGCATTCCCTTGGCACAAGTGAACATTCCCACCAGGACAAAGGCATAAAGCAAAGTATTTATGTTTTTTTTCATTGCATCCTCACCCGGCACCTTTCCAGGTCACAGATTTTTTGTATCACGGAAATGGTGACCTGTAAACGCGACCTGTTGGTTTTCCCCATTTTCATTGACATTTTTTTCCTGTTCCCATATACATTCGCCTGCCTCTTTCCTGCTTCGAGCAATTGTAAGGAGAATCACACATGACAGAAGCCATCGAACCCACCATCAACCCGAAAAAGGGTTGGATCGTCACCCTGGCCGGAACCGGCATCAACCTGGCTCTGGGAGTGCTTTACACCTGGAGCGTCATCTCCAAGGAAATCCCCGGGGAATGGGGATGGACCGAAGCCCAGAAGGCCATTCCCTACACCGTGGCGTGTCTCTTTTTTGCCTTCATGATGGTGCCCGCCGGAAAACTGCAGGACAAGGTCAGTCCCCGGTTCGCTGCCACCCTGGGCGGACTTTTCATCGGGTCCGGCCTGATCCTGGCCAGTTTCTTCACGAATGTTTACATGTACATCCTGTTTTTCGGCGTTTTGGCCGGCACCGGCATCGGATTCGGCTACGCCGCCGCCACTCCGCCCGCCATCAAGTGGTTTCCCCCTGCCAAAACCGGCATGGTTGCCGGCATCGTGGTGGCAGGCTTTGGCCTGGCGTCCGTGTACACCGCTCCCCTGGCCAAATTCTTCCTGGGACAGTATGGCGTCCAGCGCACTCTTTTGATCTTCGGCATTGCCTTTCTGGCAGTGGTGGTTCTCCTGGCCCAGCTGCTGGTGAATCCCCCCGTGAAGAAGCCTGCCGCCGGCAAGGCCACCGGTGACGAGGATTTCACCGTGAAAGAAGTCTTCCGCACCCCGCAGTTCTATCTGATGTGGCTGATGTACTGCTTCAATGCCGGCGCAGGACTCATGGTCATCGGCATTCTTGCCAAGGTGGTCCAGACCCAGGCCAAATATGAAGCGGGCTTCATCCTGGTAGCACTCATGGCCATTGGCAATGCCGGGGGGCGTCTGGTGGCCGGAACGCTATCCGACAAACTCGGCCCCAAACGTACCCTGCAGATTTTCGCTGCCGTGCAGGCCGCGCTCATGTTCTCCGCTCCGTTTTTGAACAGTGTTGCCCCATTGATTCTTGCTGCCATCCTCATCGGCGCCTCGTACGGAGCAAACCTGGCCATCTTCCCGTCCATCACCAAGAGCAATTTCGGCCTGAAAAACTTCGGTGTCATCTACGGGCTGGTCTTCACTTCCTGGGGCGTGGGTTCCATTCTGGCCGTAGTGTCCGGCAAGATTCGCGACATGACCGGAGAGTTCAAATACGGATTCTGGCTGGCTGGTTGCCTGCTCATCATCTCCATTGCCCTGTCCTTTTTCCTGAAAAAGCCTGCCAAACCCGTTTCCGCCTAGTTTCAAACCAAACTTCCCCCCGAAATTTGCCCAAACGGCAACTTCCTGATACACCAAAAGCCGATGCGTGTGTTTGTTTTCTCCCTTGCTATTTTGTGGCTAGCCCCTTCACCGACCAGGGCCCAGATCCCCAAAAACTGTCGTTTGAACGCGCAAGGCCGTCTCCAGTGCACATTGAAGGGAAAACCTGCCGCACCGCCTGCCAGACCCCGGGAAAAATTCGATTCAAATGCCTTTCCCATGGAGCAAATCCTGAAGACTCCGAGACCGTTGTCCATTGGGCTTCCCTTCGCCGGAAGACTGCACCAGCCCGTGATCATGCCCAGAAGCGGCAAGGGGTTTACCCTTGTACCGCGCTCCATGACCCGTGGCCATTTTTACGGGCTGCCTGAACTGGTGGACCTGATCACCCATGCCGCGGCGCGGGTTACCCGGATCTATCCACGATCGATGCTCACGGTGGCGGATTTAAGTCCTCGAAGGGGCGGTTTCGCCCCTGGCCACCGATCCCATCAAAGCGGTCGTGATGTGGATCTCGGTTTCTACATGGTGGATTCCCGCGGTCGCTACCAGGTGGTCACCACTCATTTTGTAGGTTTTGATGCCAACGCCCGTGGAACCGGAAACCATTCCCGCCTGCTGTTTGATCTGGAACGGAACTGGGAACTGGTGGAAGCCCTGCTCAGCCATGGAACAGTCACAGTGAACCGGATCTTCATCGCCGCCCACCTGCGGGAACTTCTGCTGCAGTATGCCGAAGCGGTTGCACGGCCACCGGATGTGCGGAAAAAAGCGGCGGCTGTCCTGTCACCGGATCCCGGTCATGCATGTCATTTTCACGTTCGCATCACCTGTCCGGAAAACCAGCCTTTCTGCCGGTGATGCCCCGGGGCAATGCACCGGAATTGCCGGACCACCCCGGACTATTTTCCTTTCATATTGAGGAAGACCCTTTCCATCTTCCGAATCGCAGTTATATTCGCCCCGTGAGGAGGAAATCACATGTCTCCCAGATCCAAACATCCGACCGTGGAAATTCCGGAGGTCATACCCATCCTGCCGTTGAGAAACGCGGTTCTGTTTCCCGGTTCCATAATCCCCATTGATGTGGGACGCAAAAAAAGCATTCGGCTCATCGAAGAAATGGTCAGCCGGGAAAAACCGGTCATCGGCATCCTGACCCAGAAGGATCCCCAGGTGGAAAATCCCCAGGAAGACGATCTCTACACCGTGGGTTGTGCCGCCCGCATCCTGAAAGTCATCAAACTGGCCTCCGAAAACTTCAGCGTCATCATCCAGGGAATCTCCCGCATCGAGGTCATGGGCTTCATCGGACGCGAACCCTATATCACCGCACGCATCCGCACCCTGTCCGACGGTCTGGAAACGGCTGTGGAAACAGGAGAAGAAACCACCACGGAGGTCGAAACTGAATCCGGGGAACCTGATTCAGGACCCACTCCTGAACAGAATCTCGAAGCCCTCATGCTGAACCTGCGGGAGGTGGCCCGCAAAGTGGTCAAACTGATGCCGGATGTTCCGGGGGAAGCCGGCACGCTCATTGACAGCATAAGCGATCCGGGGGCACTGACGGATCTCATCGGAGCCAATCTGGATTTGCCCGTGGATGAAAAGCAATCCATCCTGGAAACCCCGATCATCCAGGAGAGGATGTACCGGGTTCTGGTCATCCTGAACCGTCAACTGGAACTTCTCAAGGTGCGGGAACAAATCAACACCCAGGTGCAGGAGGAAATGGGCAAGAGCCAGAGGGAATACATCCTGCGTCAACAATTGAAAGCCATCCGGGAAGAACTCGGGGAACTGGACGAACCCGGTTCCGATGTGGATGAAATCAAGAACAAGATCGAAGTCTGCATGATGCCGGAAGAGGCCGAAACCGCCGCACTCAAGCAACTGGACCGACTCAAACTCATGAATCCGGCTTCGGCAGAGTACTCCGTTGTGCATTCCTATCTGGACTGGATGGTGGAATTGCCGTGGCAGGAAGCCACCGAGGATCAACTGGACATTCCGCTGGTCCGGCAAATCCTGGATGAGGACCACTATGATCTCCTGAAAGTGAAGAAACGCATTGTGGAGTATCTGGCAGTCCGTAAACTCAACCCCGAGAAGAAGGGACCCATCCTGTGCCTGATTGGCCCCCCGGGAGTGGGCAAGACCTCCCTGGGAAAAAGCATTGCACGGGCCATGGGACGGGAGTTCTGGCGGGTGTCCCTGGGCGGAGTCCGGGACGAAGCCGAAATCCGTGGCCACCGGCGCACGTATGTGGGTGCCCTGCCCGGTCGCATCATCCAGGGAATCCGCAAGGTGAAGGTGAAGAATCCGGTGTTCATGCTGGATGAAATCGACAAACTTGGCCATGATTTCCGGGGGGATCCCGCATCCGCCCTGCTGGAAGTGCTGGATCCGGAGCAAAACAACACTTTTTCCGATCACTATCTGGAAGTGGCCTTCGATCTGTCCTCGGTCATGTTCATCGCAACGGCAAACATGGTGGACACCATACCGCCCGCATTGCGGGACCGCATGGAAATCCTCGAACTGCCCGGGTACACCCGCAACGAAAAATTCCACATAGCCCGCAGATACCTGATACCCAGGCAGTTGCGCGAGAACGGAATTCCGGATGTGAACCTGGAAATTCCCGATGAGACGGTCTACCGGATCATCGATACCTACACCCGGGAAAGTGGCGTCCGCAATCTCGAGCGCACCATTGAAGGTGTGTGCCGCAGCGTGGCAGTACGGGTCGCCGAGGGACAGGACATGAACGGCTTCAGGGTGGAACCCGATGTGCTCCAGGAGTTCCTGGGATCAGCTCGGTACCTCGATCTGCGCCAGTTGGAACACCTGGAACCGGGGGTGGCCACCGGACTGGCCTGGACCCCTGTGGGGGGCGATGTCATCTATGTGGAAAGCCGCCGCATGAAGGGGAAGGGCCAACTCACCCTCACCGGTCAACTCGGGGACGTCATGAAGGAAAGTGCCCAGGCAGCCATGTCTCTTTTGCGTGCGGACGCACAGGATTATGGCATCTCCCAGGACCTGCTGGACCAGATGGACGTGCACATTCATGTGCCCGCAGGCGCGGTTCCCAAGGACGGGCCTTCTGCGGGAGTAACCATGTTTTCCTCACTGTTGAGTCTGTTCACCGACAAAAAAGTACGCCATGATGTAGCCATGACCGGTGAAATCACCCTGCGTGGACGTGTACTTCCGGTGGGAGGAATCAAGGAAAAAGCCCTGGCGGCACACCGGGCCGGCGCCACGCGACTGATCCTGCCCATGGAAAACAGAAAGGACCAGGAGGAAATCCCGGACGAAGCCCGCAAGGACATGGAAATCATCTTCATCAGTCGGGTCACCGAACTGCCGGCCCTCGTGCTGGAAAACTGATTTTTCCGGTTTCACAGCACCGGTCAAGTCCCCTGATCCCGGCACCCTGAATGTATTTCAGAGACCGGCAACAAGGGACGCCCGCAAAAGGGTGTCCCGTTGGAGGCGACAACGTCGCCGAAGTTCCACCGGGGGAAGGTATCAAACCTGATCAACTGTCAGACAGGATCAGGAAATCGCGAAAATCGGTCCGGGTCAGGGGTGACAGATGCGTCAGGGCAATGCGTTCTGCCCTGGCTGTCGCCAACGGGGTTTCCCGGGTCAGTTCCTTCATCAGGGCATCTTTTGCCCGGGCCTGAAACTCGGGACTTCCCGCGGGAAGGGAAATGTCCGATGGCAAGGGAACCCGGGAAGAATCTCCCACACACACCAAGGCCACCGCCGCAGTGCGGAACATGTCCCCGAAGGTCATGGCACCAGGAGTGCGACGACTGGTTCCCGCAGCCCCCTCATCGGTCAGTACTGTCCCTGGAATTCCCAGCAAACCGAAGCAGATTCCCTTGAACAGGCTCATCTCCTCCAGAAGATCCGTGGCCAGTTGCAACTGCTCCAGGGTGGAGAAAAACTCCGTTTTGGATTCCACCAAACCCTGAAGCATTCCCCGGCAAAGACGTGGATGCCTCAAAAGCAATCCCTCAAAAAATTGCATCCACCCCTCCTCCAGCAACGTGTACGTTCCCGGACTGAGGGACACAATGCCCGTACGCATCAGGGTATGGGCCAGAAGCGAACACTGTTTGGAAAGGCTGTACCCACACTGGAACAGGCGGCTCACATGCAGTGAATGCAGAACTTCGGCAGCAGTACGTTTCCTGTGGTGTACAAAGTAGGCCAGACCGAGGTTGACCCCCGCACGGGCGCGCTCCAGCAGTTCCTCCAGGGCTCCTGCATCGGCCGGATCCACCTCGTCGGCGGCCATCATGCGGTTGCACAAAAGGGACAGGTTTTCCAGCACGGCGTCGTGTCCTTCAGGTCCCAGTTCCCCAAGAGCCTGCGCCAGCAGGTCTCCCTCACCGGGCTCCGAAAGGACCGCCACACCGGAAACCGGTGGCGGCTGGACCGAGCCTTCCACCGGATCCAGACTGATGCGGGCGGGGTCCACCGGCGCGTAGATCTCACGGGCCGAATACAGATCCCAGAACCCGTCGTCCCGGATCCGCCCGTTCCGAAGACGGAAACTTTCCTCTTCCAGTGCAGTGGGAAATTCCATGGTGACAGCCATAATCAGTTGCTGGATCCATTCCGGATCCGTCTCATAACACCGATCCAGAAACCGGATCAGGTTCTTCCATGTCACTTCATCCGTGTCTTCGAGGGGATGGAATTCAAAATACAGATCCGGAGTTGCATAATACACCGGACTTTCTGGAAGCACCTCGTCGATGCGCAGGTTCAGGATGCGGGCCGTACGCAAAAAGGCAAGGCCAAATCCGTCAGGGAGCAGGTTTTTCAAGCGTTCCTGAAAGATTTCATCCGGCATTTCGAGCAATTCCCCCAGCCAATCCCCCGCAATGGCAGCGTCAAAGGTGTCCCCTTTCCAGACATCCATGTCCCAGCAGCACTGTATCTGGTCCGTGGAGGCATGCAAAAGAAGAAGATTCCTGTCCTCCCCTTCGGCGAAACGGCTCAGCAGGAAGAGTGCCGAGTTGGAAAGGGACGGCACCAGTGACCGGGGTTCCCCCAGAGTCCAGAGTGGATTCAGGTCATGTTTTCTCCGGCAATCCCTGAGTACACGATTGACTGGATCCCGTGTCAGGCAGGAAGCCGAAGTTGCCTTTGGCGGTTTTTTCAAGGTCTTCCCTTTTTTTTCCGGCATGGAAAAGTCAACCCCCATTGTCTTCGGGCCCCATGACCGGACTTTCGTCGCCCATTCCCGGGGAATCCCCTGCGGATTCATCCAGGAGTGTTGTCAGCCCCTGCATGGACCGGTCACAACCCCGCGTATAGATCATGAAAAAAGCCACCAGTACGGCAGCCAGAATCATCACCTGATCATACATTTTGGAAGAACCTGTGTTTCCTGCCCGAAGCCGGACACGGTTTTTTTTGCGTCTGAACTGGTCCCGCTCGTCTTCCATCCACGGAGAATCATCTGTTGTTTTTTTTGGCTTCTTGTCAGTCATTCCCGTCTTCCCCTGCACCCCACAGGAACAGGATACGCAACTGGATGCCATCCGGATTGTACAGGTTCTTCTCGGGAACATACACCAGATCCACCTTGTCCTGAATCTCCCTGTATGTGGATGCCATCTTGAATCCGATGGCCTGCCGTACCGCCTGGGTAACAGGATCCCTCAGACGAAGGGAAATGTGCTCGTTCCGGGGATAGCGGGTGGAAAGCACTTCAAGACCCCTTGCCAGAAACGCCGGTTCCGGATTCTGGTTGCCAAACGGTGCCAACTGACGCAGTTCCTGAAGAAACTCCCGGGACAACTCGTGAAGTGGCACCTGGGCGTCCACCTGCACCGGTACCCGTTTGTCGGAGCAGACCGCCTCCCGAAGCCGTTCATCAAAACAGCGGGCGAACTCCCCGAGTTGTTCCCGTGCAAGTTCAATTCCCATGGCCCCTTGGTGTCCCCCGAAGGAAATCAGGTGTCCGGCGGTCTTTTCGATGACCTGAAAGATATTGAAGTTGCCGAAGGTGCGAACGGAACCCCGCCCTACGTCCCCCCTCAAGGCGATGGCAATGGCGGGACGCTTGAACTGTTCCGCAAGTTTTGCAGCAACAATGCCCACCACTCCCGGGTGCCAGTCGGTACCGGATACCACAATGCCCCACCGGTATTCCATGGAGGCTTCAGCCTGTTCCACCGCCTCGGCAAACATCTTTTCCTGGATTCGCTGGCGTTTTTCATTGATGCGGTTCAGTTCTCCCGCAATGGAAAACGCCTGCGGGTAGTCTGAAGCCGTCAGAAGTTGCAGGCTCAGATCCGCATCCCCCATTCGTCCGGGGGCATTGAGCTTGGGAGTCAGCCGGAACACCACCTGCTTTTCAGTGATTTCTTCCTCGGGACCAATTCGTGCCACGGTTGCGAGCGCCTGCAGGGCCGGACGCCGCCGGTGGGCAATGGATCGCATGCCATGGTGGACAAGGATCCGGTTATTGTCCGTCAGGGGAGACACATCCGCCAGGGTTCCCAGTGCCACGATGTCGAGAAAATCCTTCAAATCCGGAAGATCGGCAGGGGGTACACGGCAGTCGGCCTCCAGCCGGGTGCGAAGACCTGCCATCAGATAAAAGGA
Source organism: uncultured Kofleriaceae bacterium (assembly GCA_964618145.1). GTDB lineage: Bacteria > Myxococcota_A > Polyangia > HGW-17 > HGW-17 > HGW-17. The sequence continues at coordinate 29,091 of CAZTZR010000012.1, read as the reverse complement.
CAACCCCACGGATGCCATTCCGGAAAACTGGAACTCGCAATCACGCCGGAGGGGATTGATCAGTGCCACCGATCTGGGATAGGGCTCCGTCAGATGGTGGTGATCCACAATGATCAAGGACAGTCCCAACTCCGAAGCCAGGTTGGCTGCTTCGTGGTCTGTGGAACCCACGTCACAGGCAATCAGTGTGCGGACACCCAGGGAATGGAAATGTTCTATGTCCACCCTTGTGAGCCCATACCCGCGGTCCCGGTGGGCCAGACGGGTCTCGGCGGAAATGCCGATGGCACGGAAAAACAGCACCCAGACCGATACGGAGGAAATGCCGTCGGTGTCATAATCACCAAAAATACCGATGGTTTCCTTTTCCGTCACGGCATTGGCCAGGTGGGAAACGGCAATGCCGAAATCCGCCAGTGCATCCGGTCTTTTCAGGTTGGAGAGTTTCGGATGCAAAAACTCTTCAAGCCGTTGGTCAGGAAGAAACCCACGACCGGCCAGAAGCCTGGCAGTCAGAGGTTGAAGGTTGAATTTCTTTTCAATTTCAAAGGCAATTTCTTCAGAATAGGGAGAAATGACAGGAAGGGGACGAACCAGGGGAAGAAAACTCACGGAATCACGCAGTTTCCCTTATCCCTTGCGTTTTCCGCCCCGTCCACCCCGGGCCTTGCGGCGCAGTTTCTTGGCCCTTTTCAACTCGCGTTCCTTCAGTTCCTCCTCGGACAGATCCCCGTCGTCCCCGTCTTCCCCACCGGATGAGTCATCCCCGTCGTCCACCCCTTCGTCCTCCTCTTCCTCTTCTTCCATGGGTTCGCTTTCATCCCGCTCCTTGGCGACGAAATACTTGCCGAACTTCTGGTCGACAAAGAGCACCATGGGTGAAGCCACGAATATCGTGGAGTACGTGCCGATGATCACGCCAAGACCCATGGCCAGCGCGAAATCGCGAAGCACGCCGGTGGCCATCACGAAAATGGCGGCCACCGTGAAGAAGGTGGTCAGTGATGTCAGGATGGTACGGCTGAGGGTTTCATTGATGGAGGTGTTGACAACTTTGGTCAGCGAATGGGAACGCATTTTCAGGATGTTTTCCCGGATGCGGTCATAGATGACAATGGTGTCATTCAGCGAATAACCCACGATGGTGAGCAATGCCGCAAGGATGGGCAGGGAGAACTCCCTCCAGAACAGGGCAAAAATTCCCACAGTGATGAGTACGTCGTGCAACAGGGCAATGATGGCTCCCGGAGCGAACTTGAGGTCGAACCGCAACACGATGTAGAGCAGGATGAACCCGATGGCATACAACATCGACAGGATGGCCTGCACCCTCAGGCGACGACCCACCTGGGGGCCGCGGCTTTCCACACTGAGGACCACGGCTTTCTTGCCGAGTTGGGCAAACAGCCCTTCCTCGATCTTTTCGGAGAGTGACTCCAGCATGATGGTGTATTCGTTGCGCTTGGGACTGACTGTCAGGGTTTCCGCATAATCCAGTTCAGCCGGAACGACTTTTTCCCACTTCGGATCCTCGCCCTTTTCCTTGCGGGTCAGGTAGTCAATGGCCTCGGGGGTCAGTTCCGCCTGGGGAATGCGGGCCTTGAGTTTGAGGGTCTCGAAGAGGGGGCCGAACTCATCCAGTTTCACCGGATGATGGAAACGCACCTTGATGTGATCCCCGGCAGCGGAAAACCGTACGGGGAACAAATCGCTCTTGTAGCGATCCATGAACGCCTTTTCGATGGCGGCGCGCTGGTCCTCGGAGATGGAGGAAAACGCCCGCATGGCGACCTGATAACTGGTGCCGCCAGTGCCCAGGGAGGACACGGAGGCATCCTTGTATCCGATGTTCACCAGCGCTGCACGCAACTCGGCGGGGGAAACCTTCTCGGAAAATTCCAACTGGATTTGGGTTCCACCCAAAAAGTCCACACCGTAGTTCAGCATGGAACCCCGCCCGGGGATGAAGAGATTGGCAATCAGGATGGCGACGGTGGCCGCAACTAAAAAAGCACTCAGCGTGAATGCCTTTTTCCGTTTTGCCATGAAATTGTAATTGGTTCCGGATTTGATTACCTCGAACATGGCCGACTCCTAGATACTCAGACTTTCAATCTTCTTGCGGGATGTGAAGAAGTCGAACACCACGCGCGTGAAAAAGACGCCCGTCACGACGGAGGTGATGATCCCGATAATGAGTGTAACGGCAAAGCCCTTGATGGGCCCTGTGCCGAATTCATAGAGCACAATACCCGCGATGGCGGTGGTGATCTGCGAGTCCATGATGGTCCAGAACGCCCGGGAGTAACCTGCATCGATTGCAGCCCGGGTGTTCTTGCCCATGCGCAGTTCCTCGCGGATGCGCTCGAAAATGATGATGTTCGCGTCCACCGCCATACCCAGTGTCAGAACAATTCCGGCGATACCCGGCAGGGTCAGGCGTGCTTCGAAGGCAGCCATGATGGCCATCATGAAGGTGACATTCAGGGACAGTGCGAAGACGGCGATGACGCCGCTCCAGCGATAGTAGATGACCATGAAGAGAATCACACAGATGATACCGATCATGAAAGCGATGGTCCCACGGCGGATGGCGTCGCGCCCGAGAGATGGCCCCTTCTGGAGTTCCATCTCCTTGGAAAGCGGTGCGGGCAGGGAGCCGGACCGCAATACACCCACCAGTTCCTCTGCGTCCCTGTAGCGTTCCTGTGGATTGCCGGAAACGCCCAGGGTGATCTGGACGTTCTCGAAGATCTGATCCTGGATCACGGGGGCCGATTCCACCCATTCGTCGAGTTTGATGGCCATCTTCCATCCCGTATGCTTGCCGGTCATCTCACCGAAATGGCGACCGCCCAGCCGGTTGAAGCGGGCATTGACCACCGCCTGACCCTGCTGGTCATATCCCACCTGGGCATTGACGATGTATTCACCCGTGACCCGGGTGCTGCGAATGAGGATCATCGCCTGTACCACCTTCTGGCCGGTGGGGATTCCCTGATCTGTATATTTGACAGTACGCTCATAGGCAATTTCCCGTCCCTGGGGAACGGGCAGGCCTGCCCGGGGCAGTTCCTGGCTGAACAGGTTGTCCAGAACCCGGCGGGCTTTCATGAATTCCTGTTGCTGTTCCAGCGGCAGTCCCTTGGAGGGTACATCCAGTTGGAAATACAGTGTACGGTGCTTGTCCCCGCCCTTGCGTGCGCCAAAGGAATCCGGAACAACGCGAATTCCCTTGTAGGGGGACTTCTGGATCACTCCCCGCTCATCGAGGCCATAGTTTTCCCTAAGATACTTGGCCACATCCCTCATGTACTCGCTTTCGGTGTCGACCAGTTTGAACTCCAGGCGGGCCGAACGCATGATGATGCGCTTGACGCGTTCCTGGCTGTCCTGGTCCAGACCCGGGAGTTCCACTACAATCATGTTGTCCTTGCGGTAGATCTCGGGGGCTGCCACGCCGAATTCGTCGACACGGTCACGAATGGTGTCCACCGCACGCAACAGCGCCTTGTCTTCCAGATCCTTGGCGAAACGACCATCAATGGCATAGAACACTGTCTGGCCCTTGGTGTCCACCCGATGCAATTTCGGATCACGCTTGTCGGTGTAATCGTCCGTTGCCTTTCGCAGGAACTCCTCGTTTATCGAGGTCTTGAAGGTGATTTCGAGACGGTTGCCGCGGGTGAAAATGGAAAAATGCTCGCTGTCATCCTTTTCCTTTTCATCATACTGATCCATCAGGCGGGACTTGATGTCATCCCCCCAGTTGTCCAGTTGGCTTTCAATGATCGAGTCCGTGTCGATGCCGTACTCCAGATGTACACCACCGGCAAGGTCAAGACCCCTCAACACCCTCTTGGAAAAATATCCCTTGTACCAGTCCGGCAGCGCGTTCGGAACAAACGTCGGCAGCAGGTAGGCCACGGAAAAAATTCCGAAGAAAGCAAAAAAGATTGCACGCCATAACCACTTGCGTTCCATCGTGTCTTCCCCATTTCATCAAAATCAGGAATCGGATTGACCGGATTCCTTGTCGTTGTTCTTTTTCTTGTTGTCCCCTTCGGACGAGTTCACGGGTCCGGGCTGCTTGCCCTGAATGTGGGAGCGCATTACCTTGATCCGGACCTTGTCCGCCACTTCCAGCGTGATGACCTGATCATTCAGGCTTACAATCGTTCCCAGTACGCCGCCGGAGGTGACCACGCGATCTCCCTTGTCGAGGGCATTGAGCATGCCCTGCATCTCTTTTTGGCGTTTCTGCTGGGGCCGGATCAGGAACAGGTAAAACACCACGAACATGACACCCAGAAGAATGAAGGAGAACATGGGATCTCCACCACCACATCCGCCGGGGGGCGGAGACTTCTGCGGCTGCCCGGTCGTGGCTTCGGTACTTCCCTCGCCGGCCGGGACAGCGGTGGTGGTCTGTACGGACGGAGCCTGGGCCGTCATGCCGGAACTGGCAGGCTGTCCTTCAGGAGTTTGAACGAGTATGCTCACGAATACCTCCAAAACACAAAAGTGCAGACACGCCTGCGGACCCTCTCCGGGTCTGCAGGTCAGAGAGGTGTATCAAAAATGCCCCAAAGGGTCAACAACGTTTCTTGCGCACCTCGATTTTTGTGGAACCCGTTTTGCGACTGGCGGATCCGGCTTGAGGAAAACAATCTGATTTTTTCGCAACCACCAGATTGACTTTTCATCCAACTCCTCTATATTACGCCGTTTCGTACGGGTGCCGGTTTGAAGGGACGAAACTTCGAAGGACTCGTTTTCCCGAAGGTGTCATTGGAACAAAACGTGCGTTTTGGTTCTCATCAACTCCAGCAGATTCGCAATGCCATCCGTCTTTCGGACGTGATCGGCTCGCGGATCACCCTGACCCAGTCAGGGGCACAGTTTCGTGCACCCTGTCCTTTCCACCAGGAAAAAGACCCCTCCTTTTATGTGTATCCCGACAAAAACTTTTTCATTTGCTATGGCTGTCAGGCAAAGGGTGACATTTTTGACTTCCTGATGCAAGCCGAGGGATACACCTTTGCCGAAGCCGTTCAGCAGGCAGCCGCCATGGCAGGGGTGGAACTGGCGCCGGTTTCCGAGGAGGAAAACACCCGGGATCGCGACAGGGAACGCCATCGACAGAGACTGTATCAGGTCAATGAAGCGGCTGCCGATTACTTCCGGGAACGGCTTCAGGAAACCGGAGCCGCCCACGCTCGGGAATACCTGAAGAACCGGCAACTGACCGAAGAAGTGCTGCACCGCTACCGCATCGGTTATGCCCCGGACTCCTGGGATGAACTTCCCGGTTTCCTGCGGGAGCGGGGTTTGCTCGAAGAAGCCCTGGAACTGGGACTTGTCCGCATGGGCCAGCAGGAACCCTACGCCTTTTTCCGGGACCGTATCATGTTTCCCATCCGCGACTCCATCGGAAATATCCGGGGTTTTTCCAGCCGCCTGCTGGATGCGGAACGCAAGGAAGGCAAATACGTCAACAGTCCGGAATCCGTCATTTACTCCAAGAGTCATTCCGTCTACGGCCTTCACGAGGTGTTGCGCTTCATTCGCCAATCCGACATGGTCATCCTGGTGGAGGGAAACATTGACGTGCTCTCCGTTGCCCAGGCAGGCCTGCCCCCGGCAGTGGCCCCCCTGGGCACGGCGCTGACCGCGGCCCAGATCCAGGTATTGAAAAAATACACCCCGAACATCTGGCTGATGTTTGATGGCGATCAGGCGGGACGCAAAGCCACCATCCGATCGATTCCCCTGTTGCTGGAAGCCGGAACCGCCGGACGAATCGTCCTCCTGCCGGATGGTCAGGATCCCGATTCCCTTCTCCGGGAGCAGGGAACCGATGCCCTGCGGATTCTTCTGGATCAGGCGCTGCCGCCTCTGGACACTTTCCTGAACCTGACTCTGGCACCTGCGGACAGCCCCATTCCCGAACGCATCCGCAGTCTTTCGGCCACAGCCGAAATCTGGAAACATGTTCCCCCCGCCCAGAGGGGACCCTATCTCAACCAGATCGCCCTGCAGTTGCGCATGGATGTGCAGGACATCCGCCCGCAACTTGAAACCAGAAAGCCCACCTGGAACAATGCCGTTCCGGATCGGCCACCGGCTCCGGAATCCTTTTCCGAACTGTCTTCAGCCGGGGCAAAGGCGGAACTGAACCAACTGTTCCATATTGTGGGATTTCTTTCCCATCACGAATCCTGCGTTACCGAAAGGCAAATCGCCTTTTTCGGAGAGCAGTTCCACACGACACCGGTCCGGGATCTCTGGAGATCCCTGGCCGAATCCACCGGCTGGAAAAAACCCGATCCATTCCAGGCAACCGTACCGCCTGTTCTTCTGAAATCCTATCAGGAAATTGCCGACTCCATGAAAACCATTGCGCATCCGGAAGAAACCCTTGCCGAACTGACGCGCACACTTACCCTGCATGGCATCCGGCAGCAGATTCTTGATTTGAAATCCCAGTTGCAGTCGGTGAACAATCAGACCCAGGGCAATCTTGCAGACGATCTCTGGAAAAAGATCATGGACCTGGAAAAACGTCGAAACATGCAAGCTCAAATTCAAAGGGGACACTCATGACCAGGACAAAAACCAAGAGTTCCACCAGCACCAAGGCTCCAGCGCCCGCAAAGAAGACCGGAAAAAAGACGCCTGCGGTCGAGCCGGAACGGCCTTCCGGAAAAACGGGAAAGAAGCCGGACGCCGCTCCTGCCAAGGCCACAAAGCCGTCAAAGGACGCCGCTCCTGCCAAGGCCACAAAGCCGTCAAAGGCCGCCGCCCCGGCCAAGGCCACAAAGCCGTCAAAGGCCGCCGCCCCGGCCAAGGCCACAAAGCCGT
>CAZTZR010000012.1:0-22127 GCA_964618145.1 uncultured Kofleriaceae bacterium | reverse complement strand
GCCAAGGCCACAAAGCCGTCCAAGGCCGCCGCTCCTGCCAAGGCCACAAAGCCGTCCAAGGCCGCCGCTCCTGCCAAGGCCACAAAGCCGTCCAAGGACGCCGCCCCGGCCAAGGCCACAAAGCCGGCCAAGGCTGCCACCCCGGCCAAGGCCACAAAGCCGTCAAAGGCCTCCGCTCCTGCCAAAACGGCCAAACCGATGAAGGGTTCCGGGCCCGGGCAGGCTCCCGTCAAAGTCTCAGACAAACAAAAGCCCCTGCCAACCCGGGACGCCCGGAAAAACCAGGACAAGGCTACCAAGCCTGCGAAAACGGTCATGCCTGCAAAGTCGGCTCCTGCAAAAACTCCGGTTTCCAAGAAGAAACCTGCACAGGAAAAGAAACCTGAACGACAGGAATCTAAAAACTCCCGGTCCAGGACCCCAAACCCCGCAAAACCCGCAGCCATCAGGGATTCCGCTCCGGCAAAGGGGAAAGCCTCCGTCAACAAAAAACCTGCAACGCCCGTGAAAAAAGAAAACAAACCGGTGGCGACCCGGATTCCGGTGTCCCCCAAAAACCCGGTCGTTTCCAGTGCACCGGTCGTTCCGAAAGCACCCCGGAAACCGGACTCGCCCAAAAAGGCAGTCCCCGCGGAAAAATCCGCCAGGGCAAAAGTGGCCGTCATGCCCCAAAAGCCGGCTCACCCCAAAAAGGTTTCAATTCCGGAAACGACGGTGAAAGGTACCTCCCAGGCGATTTCCGCCCCCGTGGAAACTCCTGCCGTCCCCAAAGCCGAAACCCCTTCGGTCGTATTGAAAGTGCTTCCGGGGAAACCCGAAGACAAGGCGAAACTCCTTGAACTGGAAGGGAACCTTCCTGCGGATCTGGAAGCCGAACAAATCGTGGAAGCCGCCGAGGAAATGCTGGGCAACATTCCGGAAAGCCAGGGGACCATTCCGGACGCCGATGATGATGCAGGCATTGTTTCGGAAAAGGATCTGGAAGAGGAAACACCCGGTATCCACAACAATGATCCGGTTCGCATGTATCTGCGGCGCATGGGGGAAGTATCCCTCCTTACCCGTGAAGGCGAGGTCGACATCGCCCGCCGCATCGAGGACGGGGAAGCGCGGGTGCTGGAAGTGGTCCTCAATTCCCAGTTGGCCGTGCAGGAAATCATCAACCTCGGCGAGAAACTGCGCAAGGACAAGATCCGGGTACGTGATGTGACCCGCAAATACGACGAGGATACATCCGATGGAAGTGATGATGAACGCCAAAAGGAGGAAGTTCTCCGGCTCATCGACCGAATCAAGCGCCTGAACCGGGAAATCCACAAACTCCAGAGCCAGAACAAAAGTCGTGCAAAGCAGAAGACCCAACTGCAAATGGGCGGCTACAAGCGCCTTCTTACCAAGAGAAACCTCTCTGACCTGGAAAAGAAACAAAAGGATTTCTATGAAGCCCTTTGTGAACTGAAACTGCAGAAGCAGCAGATCCAGGAGGTGGTGTACCGCCTCAAGGAAATGCTCAACCGCATGACGGACACGGAGAGTGTCATTCATGAAATCGAACTGGTCAGTGGTCTTTCCCTCCGGGATCTGCGAAACCAGATCCGCGCCGGAAAAGGTGTGCGCTCCGGAAACGGTTTCCTGTCCCTTGAAAAACTGCAATCCCTCGATCTGAAGGCCCGGGAAAGTGAAAAAGCCAAGATGAAACTGGAACGGGAAAGCGAACTCTGTTTCACGGAACTGAGGGAAACCTATGAAGCCATCTGCAGGGGTGAAGAACAGGCCGAGCGCGCGAAAAACGAACTCGTTGAAGCCAACCTGCGCCTTGTGGTCTCCATTGCCAAGAAATACACCAATCGCGGCCTGCAGTTCCTGGACCTGATCCAGGAGGGGAACATCGGCCTGATGAAGGCGGTGGACAAGTTTGAATATACCCGCGGATACAAGTTTTCCACCTACGCAACCTGGTGGATCCGGCAGGCCATCACCCGTTCCATCGCCGATCAGGCCCGCACCATCCGCATTCCCGTGCACATGATTGAAACCATCAACAAACTCAACCGGGTCAGCCGCATGCTGGTGCAGGAACTGGGCAGGGAACCCAATCCGGACGAGATCGCCGAACGAATGGAGATTCCGCCCGACAAGGTGCTCAAGGTGCTGAAAATCGCCAAGGAACCCATCTCCCTCGAAAGCCCGGTGGGGGACGAGGAAGACAGCCATCTCGGAGATTTCCTGGAAGACAAGACCGTCATCTCCCCGCCCGATGCGGTCATCACCAACAGCCTCGAGGAGCAGATCCGCAAGGTGCTGGCCACCCTGAGCCCCCGGGAGGAGAAGGTGCTTCGCATGCGGTTTGGCATCGGTGCCCGCTCGGATCATACCCTCGAAGAAGTCGGACAGGACTTTTCCGTCACCCGGGAACGCATCCGCCAGATTGAGGCCAAGGCCCTGCGGAAGTTGCGTCACCCCTCCCGCACCAAGTTGCTCAAGGGCTACTTCGAACAGGCCATGGATGACCTGCCGGAAGAAAAGACCGGCAATCCGAACGAAAAACCGGGACGTTCCAAATATGGTGACCTGCTGGGCAAGGATCCCCTGGACGATTTCCCGCCTCCCCGGAACAGGTGATCCGGCTCCCCCTTCACGTCTCACAGCGGTAATCAGGTTCGATGAGCCCGTCCTTCGGTCATGTTCATTTTTCCGGCCACTTTGTGGCCTCCATCGGGTCGCCCGCGATAGGGCTCCCCTCTTGGCGCCGGTCCTGATGCAACAGCGTCCATGGATCATCGAATCTGACCGGCGCTGTCAATCGACCGGCGCTGTCAGTTTCCGAGCAGGAGGATTTCTCCGCTTTCCAGGGGCAGCAGAAGATGTTCCCCATCCACATGAACCGGATGGGTATCAGCAATCGCCGGCAGTTCCAGTGTTCCCTTCAGGGATCCATCGGGAGCCAGCAGGGTAAGACGCTTCTCTTCAGGAAACACCAACACCTGACCATCCCGGTCCACCATGGGCGCGCCCAGGTGTCTCCCGGCGGTCCGGTATCGCCAATGCACCTTGCCGCTATCCAAGGCAATGGCGTAGATGTGCCGATCCAGATTGCCCCAGTACAGTGTCCGGCCATCCGGAGAAAGGGCACCTCCACCCCGAAAGGCATCCGGTGCATGCACCCGCCAGCGAAACTCGCCGTTGAGGGTGGAAACCGCATTCAGCGTGCGGTTGTCACATCCCACCACCACAGTACAGTCCGGCGCATGAAGCAGGGTGGAATCGCAAACGCTTTTCATGGCCACCTGCCACCGGAGGGAACCGTTTTCCGTCAGCGAAAACAGGATTCCCCCCAGGGTCACCGCATAAAGGTTTCCCGCATGATCCCTCACAATGTTTCCCCGGACATGGGTGGTCACCGGATACTGCCAGAGGATCTCCCCTGATGCATCATGCCTGGTCACCCCGGCGCCACCGGAGAGCCATCCACCGTCCGGGAGGGAAACCGGGGTCATGTCCTGGTCGCAACGGGCCGCTGCAGGTTCATTGGATTTTTTGAACGTGCAGGCAAATGGGGTGTATGTCCCCATTACCTTCCCGCTTTTTGCATCAATCCGGTACAAGGAATCATCATCGCTGCCGGCAAGAAGCGTGGCCCCGTCCAGGGACAAACCCGGTGCAGACCATACGGCATCTTTGGTCCGCACCTGCCAGACCTGTGTGAACAACCATTTTCCCTGTTTGTTTTCCAGTCGCAGGGCACGGATGAAGCCACCGTGATCCGCGAACACCCATGTGTCGACGGACACCCGGACAGGACGTGCCGTGATGCGGTGGGAAAGACGGTGGGAAGCCAATGGTTTCCAGGGAAACGGCATGAATCCATGATCCAGCGTGGTCCCGCCCGCAACCGGGTCCACCTTCCGCTCCTGCGGTGGACACCCGGGTTCCTGAACGACGGTGACGGGAGTTGTCTTTTTCGGGGCGACCGCCGGCAGCGGTTCCTTGTTGACCTCAGGACATGGTTCCGGTTCCGGGCAGGCCGGCAGGGTGTCCTTCTGACCACAGAAGGTGCAGGTGGACAGCAGGAACGCCAACAGAACCCAGCGGAAAATGAATCCAGGCAGGACCAGGGTTCTTTCTACAAATCTTCCGGAACGACTGGAAGTACGGCTCATGGCGAAACAGTAACCGATGCCGGAAAAAAAGCCAACTCACAATCCTTCCTGACCGGGATCCTCCCCTGCCGGCTCCACATGTACCGTAACAAGTGCATTTTCCCCGAACTTTTCCCGGATCCGGGATTCCACATTCGTGGCAATGTGATGGCCCTCCCGTACCGTCAGATCCGGTGAAACCAGAATGTGCAACTCGGCTGCCACATAATGGCCAATGCGGCGGGTCCGCAGTCCGTGAGCCTCCATGACACCATTCACCTCCCCGGCCAGTTGGAGAATCACATCCTTTTCCCCCTGATCCAGGGCACACTCCAGCATTTCCCTGATACTTCCCGCAAACAACTGGTACGCCATGCGGAGGATGAAAACGGAGACCACCACCCCCGCGACAGGGTCCAGGATGGCAAATCCTTTCCCCAGCCAGATGGCTCCGCCAATGCCGATGACGGTCCCGATGGAAGAAAACGCATCGGAGCGGTGATGCCACGCATTGGCGATGACCGCAGGACTGCGGATGCGGCGACCCACGACAAGGGTCCACCGGTAGAGGCTTTCCTTGACCACCACGGAAACCACTGCAGCGGCAAAGGCAATCCAGCCGGGCCGGGCGAGTGTTTCACCATGCCGGATCACGGCGTACATGGCCCGCAATCCGGACCATGCAATACCCGCACCGGCCAGAAGCAGTGCCGAACCCACCAGAAGCGTGGCCAGGGTCTCAAACTTTCCGTGACCGTAATCATGGCATTCATCCCGGGGCTGCCGGGTCATGCGCATGGTCACCAAAACCACGATATCCGTGGCAAGATCCGACAAACTGTGGAATGCGTCCGCCACCATGGCCGCACTGCCGCCGATCACGCCTGCCGTCATTTTCACGGCAAAAAGTGCGATATTGCAAAAGAATCCCGTCAACGTGACACGTCCTGCCGCGGTTGCGCGATCCTCCATGGACATGCCGGATCCCCCGGCTTTCAAATCGCCGGCCATGCATACCCCTCGTGCCGCAACAAGCGTTCCTTGAGATCCAGACCCGGACCGTATCCACCGGGACCGGCAGTTCCCACCACCCGATGACAGGGAATCAGAAGGGGCCACCGGTTGCGTGCCATCACCTGTCCCACCGCCCGGGCATGACGACATGAACCCAGTGCGCACGCCACCTCCCGGTAGGTCCGGACCTCCCCGGGGGGTATTTGTGCAACCGTCAGAAGAACCCGGGCCGTGAAAGCCGGAACATCGTGCAATGCCAGGGGCAGGTCCATGACCCCGAACCGGCCGGATTCGTATTGCTGCAGGTACGCCAGTATGCGCAACCCCATACCGTCCGGAACGCCCCGCGTGGAACCGGCATCGCCGTTTTGCCCGGGCCCCGGACCGGGAATCAGCCGGCAACCCAGAATGAAGTTGTCATTCCAGTCAACAATCACCTTGCCGAAAAACACGGGAAATTCAAAACGGCACCCGGACATGCACCCCATTGTGAACCCAACCGGAAAAAACTGCAATCCCCCGGAAAAACCCGGATCCCCTTTGCCAACAACCACCATAAAACTGGTTACTGGTGGCGCAAGGGGTTTTGCGCTATACCTGAGGAAGCCATGTTTGCCCGGACGTCATCGGCCCCATCAGGAAAGACCTTTCGGATCGCCATCACCTGGAGCGGTGTGACCGCCGGTCTGACCTGCCTGTTTTTCATCCTGTATGCCCTGCTGCTTGGCAACCTCTTTCTCCTGATCTGGGGCATGACAATCCTGGGCCTGTTTCTGGTCCATCCACTACTCGCATGGCAGGCTCTCGGGAAACTGGAACCCTCCCGGAAAATTCCTGACCGCATCACCCGTTTCCAGCCCTTCCTGTGCTCCGTCGGACTTCACAACCGTCACAGGTTGCTCTCCCTTTACTCACTGAAAGTCCAGGATGTCCAGGAACAGGAGCCCGTGGACAAACCCTGCTTCTTTTTCCGCCTTCCACCGGATACCTCCCAGAACACTTTCTACCGCCATGCTTTCATTCACCGGGGAAGGGCCCGCTTTACGGGCATGCTGGTTACGACCACCTATCCGCTGGGGCTTTTCCAGTTCAGGATCTTCCTGCCTCTGGAACAGGAGATTCTGGTATACCCGGAAAAAGACTCAAACCCTTCCCGCCGCTCACAGATCGAAACCTTCATTGAACGGGAATCCGGTTCTTCCCTGCGGTTTTTCCAGCCAGGGGACCATGTTCGGTGGATTCACTGGCCTGCCTCCTTCCGGTCCGGGCACAGCATGGTCCGTTCGGAAAGCAGAAACCGGCCCCGACCTGTGTGGCTGCGGATTGACAACCGTCTGGTTCCGGACATCGCGGGCGGCTTCATACGGGCCGAGGATCGCTTCGAACGGTTGGTCTCATGTGCAACCGGCTACGCGGAATCTTTCCTGGAACTGGGATGGGAAGTGGGGGTGATTTCCAGGGGAGAGTTGGTTTCACCGGTTGCCGGCATGCAGAACCTTGAGCAAATCGTCCGTTTTCTCGCACTGCTGTCCTTTGCCGACGCACCCTATCCAACGCCTCCCTATCAGGATCTGGTACTGGACGTGTCCTCGCAACTCCAAGAGTAGACCCATGCCATTCGGTCGCGCCCAACTTTTCCTTTTCCTGGTTTTTCTCTGGTTCATCCAACTCTGGCAGGCTCCCCTGTGGTCGCCACCTGTCCTGCTGTTCTTCCTGGCCATCACCACACTGGCCGGAATCCGGCCCTTTCCGGAAAAACTTTGGGGATGGGTGATGGTTGCAGCCATTGCAGGTATCACCTGGATGCTGATACCCACCACCAGGTTTCATCCCGCCATGGCCGCACTGAACCTGCTCGCCATTTACTTCCTGTGGCAAAGATCCCATGTATCCGATTATCTGCTCTGCTTTATCCTGGGAACCGTAATCCTGTTCCTGCTTCTGGTGTCCAACCCGGCAGCCATACAGTCCGGACTGTTCCTGGCCCCCCTGTTTTTGCCGGTGTATGTACTGTCCATTTTCTTTCTCATTTTGCGCCATGACATGGAAACACACTATATCGTCAAACACCGGCTCGGCAGACAGAGCCGTCGGGTGGAGGTTGGCAGGCTCCTGATGAGCCGCCGGGTGCTGGACACGCCGCTTGTGGGTCTACTCCTGTCCACCGCACTGTTGACCACCCTGTTCGGTCTTGTGGCGGGATATCTGGCGGCTCCGGCGTTGGGGCGGTTCCAACGGGAAACCGGAAGCGACTTTCCGCAAACCCTTGACATCGGAAGACTTGGACGGCCTGTTCTGAGCCATTCCCCGCAACTTGAAATTCGTGGCCCGGCCAAGATCCTTCCCCGTTTTTCCTACTGGCGCGGACAGGTGTATGACCGCCTTGAAAACGGCATCTGGTACCGTGCACGCCCGGAGGCCACACCCATGCGGAAGCTTCCCTGCACCGAATTCCATGTCCGGCACATGAATCCGCATCTGAAGGACGGGTATGCCCCTCTGGTTCCGGTAAGCGGCGTATCCTCCGACAAGTTCCAGTTGACACTGGATCATCGCGTGTTCCCCGGGAACACTGCAGCGTACACGGTCTGTGTGGCTCCCCCGGAATCCATCATTCCGGACGGAACACGGTCTCCCCCCCTGGCGGACGTCCATCTGCCGGCGTTCCTTCATGCCTGGGCCGATACGGTGGTGTCTGCGGGGGATTCCATGGAAACCACTGTCCGCCGGATTCAGGAATTCCTGCAACACTTCCGGTACGACGAAGCCTATCCCCGTGTTCCGGCAGGCCGGGATGCTGTCTTTCATTTTCTGTTTTTTGCTCGCAAGGGACCCTGCGGGGTGTTTTCCACCCTGGCCGTTGCGTTGCTTTCCCACGCGGGCATCCCGTCACGGCTGGTCACCGGTTTTTCCGGAGGCACCCTCTCGGAAAACGTTCTTCGCTTCACTGATGCCGATGCCCACGCCTGGGTCGAGGCATGGCACCCCCGGCAGGGCTGGATCACCCTGGATCCCACCCGCGAGGCACGACAGGAACTTCGGGCGTTGCCCCTGACGAATCCGGACCGTTTTCATTTGGGACTCATCATTCTGGGGGCCATTCCCCTGTTCCTTGTTTTTTTATGGGTCGTCTCCCGTATGCCATCCCTGAAGAACCTGCCGGCTGACAATCATCCCCAAAAAATATCGGATGCCACACGAAAGATTTCCCAGACGTCCATGGAGGCCCAGTTGCTTTTTGCCCGGCTGGCCACCGGGCAGGATTTCGCCAGTTTGCCCCGTTTCCCCGGTGAAGCCGCCATGCGGTATGCCGAGCGTCTGCAGTCTTCCCTTCATCCCCGTGCAGCCGAAGTACGCAATGCGGCAGAACTGGCGGGACGCATTCTTTTTGCGAAGATTGACGAGGAAGAGAAGAAGCACCTTCTTGAACAACTCAGGGACCTTTGTCCGGCACCAATCAACAGAAATGAACAAGATGGGTGACATTCGTTATTGTTTCTGATATCGTTTTTGCCCGAAGGAGGTTCGGCCATGCCGGTCAAACTGAGTACCATCATTATCGCAGTTCTTCTCGTTGTCTCTTGCACCCCGAAAAAGGGCGGCACCACGGCGGAGGCTGACCAGGGTTCCCCTTCCCAATGGGCACAACTGGGCGACATTCTGGACCATTATGATGAATCTGCAAAAATCACCGCGGATTTCATTCATGACGTGTTTGTAGATGGAACCGTTCAGGAAACAAGTTCCGGCCGTCACGAATACTCCCGGGGCGAGGAAAAATGGTTCTATCTCAAGGATGGCGAACTCCAGCGTACCGTAGAGTGCTTTGTCGACAAGGCAGTGGTGCGGGTGCCCCTGGACAAGCAACCACGGAAAAAGGGGAAAAAACGCCCGAAGGCCAACGATCCGGATGCAGAAATTGTCGCAGTCCACGAAGCCAACTATCCATGCGCCATGCAGGCACTGGTGCGGTATCATTCCCAACTCAAGGGCAACAAACTGGAACATGATGGAAAAGTCTTTGTGGTGAACTCCTTCGATGTGGAAAAGAAGGTCATCCGGAAAATCTCCATGCACCGCGACAACCGCATCCAAGTATACACATTCTCCAACATCCAGATGCACGAATTCCAGCCTGAAGCGGTTCCGGAGGAACCTGCAGAAGATGGGCAAGGACAGGAGTCCGCCACGGAATGACCCCGGGGTTATCCGACACTGATTTCCAGAAGGATGGAATCACACACCCATGACAACCGAATCAGGTTCGCCTACTAAAAACAATGCCAGATTGACCGTTCTGCTCGTATCGGGAAAGGAACGGGAAATTCTCGAACAGGTGGAAAACCAGTTGCAGAACCTTTCGGTGTCTGTGGAACTGATTCATGCGGACTGGGAAAAGTGCAGCCGGGAAGAATGCCGACACCACCTGGCCGTCCTGGTGGTCCACCCGGAGGAAATGCAGGATGTCCAGACCTTTCTGGACAGGCCGAATACCAACCGCCGCCGCAAGGCCATTGTCCTGTTGCCAGCCCAGGCCCGTCTTCTGGACATGGTAACGTTGCTACAGCACGAGGACGTGGATCAGGTCATCCGCCGCCAGTTCGAATGGCTGCATGATCTGAAGGTCGTGTTGCACGTTCTTCTCACCGGCGAAATTTTCGGCATGGAAAAATATTTGCCCAACAACGAAGAAGTATCCTATATCCGATTTCACGACTACAAGGGCCGCCAGGAGGTGCTGGACAAGGTGCGGGATGTGGCCCAGACGGCAGGACTCCGCCGCATGCGCCGGGACCACGCGGTCCAGGCAGCCGAGGAACTCGTGATGAACGCCCTGTACAATGCTCCCCGGCATGAAGATGGCTCCATGATGTTCGGCAGCATTGATCCCCACAAGCGGGTGTCCATGGGGAGTCCGAAACCCGTGTCCCTGCGGTACGCCATCGTGAAGGACGGCCTGTTCATGTCCGTACGGGACCGGTTTGGGGCCTTAAACAAAAATACTGTTCTGCAATACATCCTCAAGTGCCTGACATCCGAACAGCAAATCGACCGCAAGACCATCGGCGCCGGACTGGGAATCTTTCTCACCGCACGCCGGGTACAGTCCTATATTGTCAACATGGCTCCGGAAGTGGCCACCGAGGTCATCATCTGCCTGCGCCAGGAAAAAGAACTGGAAGCTCCGGCCACCATGCTGTTCTTCGAATACCCCAAGGCACAATGACATGATGGGAAAAACACCTCCTGCCCCGGAAATCACCACCCTGCTCGGCGAAGGCGCCCGGTTTGAAGGACAACTTTCCTTTGAGGGTGTTGTCCGCATCGACGGCCATTTCAAGGGAAAAATTGACGCCAAGAATGCCACCCTCATCATCGGGGAATCCGGCCGCGTGGAGGCAGACGGGGTTCTGTCCCAGTTCATCGTGGCGGGTCAATTCCACGGGATCATCCAGGTATCCGGTCTGACACGAATCCAGGCGCGGGCCGGGTTCGAGGGCCAGTTGGAAACCGGACTTCTGATCACCGAGGAAGGGGCCCTTGTCAATGCCCAGGTGTCCATGCAGCGTCGGGATACCGCCACCAAAACACCTCCCAAAAAATAATTTTCCAGTTCCCATTTTTGCCACACGGGATGGTTTCTGATAGATTTCCCGCGTGTCGGTGCGTTCCTTTTCCTTCCAGAAATTCCGGGTTGTCCTGTTCCTGGCCACCTGCCTTGTATCCGGTTTTGCATCCTGCAGGAAAAATTCCCCCCGGCGCGAGAAGAATCCCACCATCATCAGACTGGAAGTAAAACACATGCCCTTTGCGGGAGCTCCCACTTTTTTCGCGCCCGCCGGGTGGTTTGAAACATTCCTGAAACAGGCGTCCGCGGATTCCCAAGTCCGCATCGCCTTGGGACAGGATTCAGAAACCTTTGACCGGCCGCTGTCGCTGGAACTGAACTGGTCCCTGAGACCCGCCACGCGAATCCGCCCCATCGTTCAGGACGGAAAAACCCTGGACCATGCCGTCGAACTGAGTGTCCAGAGCACCCTTGTTCCCCTGTATCCGCATGATCCGAACGAAGTGCACACTTCCGTGGCCAGCCGGTGGATCACCTATGCACAAACGGATGTCAAACACTTCGACGAACGTCTGAAGGCCGAACTGCAGGAGGCCTTCTCGGAAACCCTTTCCGCCCTCTGGATGGAGAGCGAACTTCTTGAAATGCCGGTAGGCCAGATCATCCGTCAGTTGGCCTCCGCCAATCCCCACATACGAAAAGCCGCCGTGGAAGCAGTCAAAAAGCGTGAATTGGTGGAAGCCGTTCCGGCTCTCATCGAACTCATGGAAACGGAGAAGGGCATTTCCACCCGACTGACCATCGTCGGTGTCCTGGGGCATCTGAAAGATCCCTCCGCCGTGGAAACACTGGCAGAATTCGCCTTGCTGATCCTGCCGGAGCAAGCCGTGTATGTCTGTTCCGAAATCGCCAAACTGGGAGGAGACCAGGCACGGACCTTCCTGCACTGGGTTTCCAGCGCCCACGGACATCCGGAAGTACGCCGGGCCGCTGCCAACATGCTGCGAACCATGCTGCTTGAAAAGCCGCTCCATCAAAACCCCCCATGAAACTCCGGGGATCAACGGACTTGACCGTCGCTGTCAGTCGCGTACACTTGGGAAAAGGTCCGCCCCCTTGGCAGGTCCTTTCTGGAGGTTCCCGAATGGTTCACGGGCGATACGTTTCCCTGCTTGCCCTTTTCATGATGCTCATCTCCCTTCCATCATGGGCTGACGGTGTTTCCTGTCCACGCCCGAGGGAGGATCAGGAGTGGAACAAAACTGAAGGGCGCCGTTATTTCGGCCTGGGAAACACCTTCTTCAAAACGGAAAAATATGACGATGCCGCACTGGCCTTTGAATGTGTACTGAGGCTGGTTCCCTATTCCATGAACACCCGGTACAGGCTTGCCGAAAGTTACGAGATGGCCGGTGATTTGGTCCGGGCCAGGGAACAGTACCTGCTGGTCATGGCGGATGACAGCCAGGAAACCGAGGAACTGAGGCCGAAAATCCAGTCGAAGATGGACGCCCTCGACCAACGCATCTCCCGGGGGGAATCCAGAAGCCTGAAGCACGCTGCACCCCCGCCGCCGCCGACAAAAAAAAACCCGTTCCACGCCCGGGGATTGCTGGAGGATTTTCCGGATCGCCGGCACCGGCTGGACTTGAATTTCGGCATGGCGGACCGCTACTCGGTGGCCCCCACCAGTTCGGTGGGTTACTTCTTCCGGCATGACCCGAGATGGTCATGGGGATTCAATTTCGGCGGACTGGGTTTGGGAAAAACCGGAACCGAAGGTGAATCCGTCACCGGCAAGGGGGTTTTTCTGATGCCCATGGCGGAATACCTTTTCAGTCAGGTTGGAGGCGTATTCCACATCGTGTTTTCGGGAGGACTCGGATATGCACTGGCCAAACTAGAAAACAACGAAGGGAAAACGTCCACGGAGCATTCCGTCTTTGCCAGCCTCATCGGGGCTCTTGATTACCGGCTCCATCCAGCCTTTTCCATCCGCTTCACCTTGAGGCTCCAGTACTTCCTGGGCCTTTCCGGCCCGGGAGACGAGAACATGGACAATTCCAGTGCCGGCATCTACGAATTCGGTGTCATTTACCGCTTCTGAACACCTGAAAAATCTTGTGGGGGGTAGGAACTTTTTCCATTTCATGCTAAAAGCATCCACCCGGAAGCCGGGAGCAGGCATCCGTACACGTGTACCAGTCCGAGTGAGGCCGAAATTGCCAACCATCAAATCCGATTCCCTTATTGGAAAAACCGTTGCAGGGCGTTTCCGGATCATTGATCACCTCGGGCAGGGAGGCATGGGGAAGGTCTATCTGGCGGAACATGAAACCCTGCCCCGTCGATTTGCCATCAAGATCCTGAAAAACGAATATCTTTCCAACGAACTGTTTGTGGAGCGGTTTCGCCGGGAAGCCATTGCCTCCTCCCGTGTGGTACACCCCAATGTGGTGTACATCACCGATTTTGGCCGCCTGCCGGAAGGCAGTTTCTACATTGTCATGGAATTTCTGGAAGGGATGGGTCTCGATGCCCTGTTGGAAAGCCAGGGGCGCATCCCCGTTTCCAGGGCCCTGCCGATTCTCGTCCAGGTGGCCGATGCGTTGGACCATGCCCACAAGATGGGCGTCATTCACAGGGATCTCAAAGCGGAAAACGTACTGCTGGTGGAGGAACGCAACCGCAGGGACATCGTCAAAATCCTTGATTTCGGCATCGCCCGGCTGATGGTGCCGGACTGTACCAATTCGCGAATCACCGCCCACGGACAGGTGTTTGGCACCCCGGAGTACATGTCTCCCGAACAGGCCGCCGACAAACCCCTGGACGGCCGATCGGACATCTATTCCCTGGGAGTGCTTGCCTTTGAACTGGTCACCGGGCAGCCACCGTTCATGAGCCCCAATGCATCGGAGGTTCTGACTGCCCACATTTCCCAGCCATCCCCTCCACCCTCCGCCCTGGTACCTGATGCACACATTCCCCGGCTGTTCGATGGACTCGTCCTGCGCTGCCTGTCCAAAAAACCGGCCCATCGCTACGAGACTGCCGGAGAAGTGCGGGCGGACCTGCTCAGGGTGCAAAACGCCCTCCGCAACGTGGCCTCCCGAATGGCCCAACTTCCTGAAACCTCCGGGGATTTCACGGACATCCCGACCAGACAACCCAGTCGGGCCTCCTCTGGCGCCCCCCTGGGCAGTCTCTCCGTGACCGAACTGAGAGGCGAATACCACAAGACACTGGTGGAGTTGACTTTACGCCTCGTCTCGGAACGCCTGCTGGATGTTTCTTACTCCCGGATCATCGACGAGGTTTTCCAGTTCGAGACCGAACTTTCCGCATTTGCTGCAACCATCGCCCTCAAGGAACAGGAGTTCGAACAGATCCGCGTGGAATATCGCGACCGGGAAAAACATTTTCGCTATGCCATCATGGATCTGGCCCAGGAACTTCGACAGTTGTCCGTCATGTCAACCCTGATGGAACAGGATTCTGTACAAAAGGATCTGAACTTCCAGATTGAGACCCTGCAAGGCCGGTTGGTGGAAATTGACAGTGAAAAAAGAAACAAAATCCGGACACTCAATGATGAACTGGTCCGCTACCGCACCCTCAGCGAGGAACTGGAAAACAAAAATGCCCAGCGAATCGGACTACTGATAGCTGCAGTGGAGCAACTCCGCAACCAGGACCGGGAAGCGCTTCGACTGCGATTTGGAACCCTGTTCGAAAAATTGGACCGTATCCGGACACACCTGGACTGGCTGCGCCGCCAGGATGGCCCGGTGAACTGACACGGAAATTCAAGATGAGCAGCAAAAGCAAGGCATCCAGACTCAAGGCCCGCCAGAACATCCGGAACATCGGCATCACCGCCCATATTGATGCCGGAAAAACCACGGTCAGCGAGCGGTTCCTGTTTTACACCGGAAAAATCCATCGCATGGGAGAGGTCCACGATGGCGCTGCCCAGATGGACTGGATGATTCAGGAGCAGGAACGGGGTATCACCATCACTGCCGCAGCCACCAGTTTTCACTGGAACGGACATGACTTCCAGCTCATCGACACGCCGGGACATGTGGATTTCACCATTGAGGTCGAGCGCAGCCTGCGTGTCATCGACGGGGCCATCGTTGTCTTCTGTGCCAGGGGCGGGGTGGAACCACAGAGCGAAACAGTTTGGCATCAGGCGGACAAATTCCATGTCCCCCGCATTGCCTTTGTCAACAAGATGGACCGTGTGGGGGCTGACTTCTTCGGCGTTCTGGGTGAAATGACCCAACGCCTGGGTGCCTGTCCGGTCCCGGTACAATTGCCCCTGGGTTCGGAAGATCGATTTCACGGTCTGGTGGATCTGGTCACGAAAAAAGCCTGGCATTTCACCGGCCATGAGGAGGATGCCCCGCAGGAGATTCCCGTTCCCGCGGACATGGCGGAAGAAGTTGACCGGCACCGGGAAATCCTCATGGAACGTGCCGCCGAGCAACAAGATGAACTCACGGAAAAGTATCTGGAAACCGGGGAACTGTCCGAAGACGAGATCCTTTCGGGAATCCGGGCAGGAACCCTTGCCGGACGGATTGTTCCGGTCTGTGCCGGTTCCGCCCTTCGCAACACGGGTATCCAGCCCCTTCTGGACGCGGTGGTCCACTACCTGCCTTCACCTGCCGATCTTCCCCCGGTACATGGAAGGTCACCCCGTTCCGGAGAGGACCTTACCTGGGAACAGGACCCCAACGGGCCGGTCGCCATGCTGGCCTTCAAGGTGGCCATGGACGGCACGCGCAAGCAGGTGTATTTCCGTTTGTACAGCGGACACGTAAACGAAGGAGATGACCTGGTCAACGTACGTCTCATGAAAAAGGAGAAACTCAGCCGCCTGTTCCGGGTACATGCCAACAAGAAGGAACCCGTCGACCGGGCCCAGGCAGGCGACATCATCCTGGCCCTGGGCATGAAGTCCGTCATCACCGGCGACACGATCTGCGCCGGGAACGATCACATCCTGCTGGAAGCCATCGATACCTATGAGCCGGTCATCTCCATGGCGGTGGAACCCCGCAACATGGAAGAGAAGGAAAAACTCGAGCAGGCCGTCCTGCGCATGATGGAGGAAGATCCCACCTTCCGGGTCCACGAAGACAGTGAAACCGGGGAAACCCTCATCTCCGGAATGGGTGAACTTCACCTCGAAGTGGTCATGGACCGTCTCACCCGCGAGCATAATGTCCAGGCCAAAGCCGGAAAACCCCAGGTTGTCTACCGGGAAACCTTCCAGCGGACCACCTCCGGGGAAGGCGTCTTCGAGCGAATCATCGAAGAAGATGGCAAGGAACGCCGGATGTTCGGACGGGTCAAACTGGAGGTTGCTCCGTTGGCCCGTGGCGCCGGCGTGGACGTGGTCATGGGCTCGGGTGTGCGCGAGAAATTCGCCACCCACCAGAAAATCCTGGATGCCGCCATGCAAGGAGCCCGGGAGGCCGCACGTTCCTCGGGCGCCCGCGGCTATCCGGTCCAGGACATCCGTATCACCCTGTTGGATCTTGGCTTTGCCGATTCCACGCCTCCCGCCGAGGTGGCATACCTGATCGCGGCCCAGGAGGCTTTCAGGAGGGCCGCCGCCGATGATGGCTGCCGGCTGCTGGAACCCATCATGCGCGTGGAAATCGTCACCCCGGACGCCCATCTGGGGGATGTCATCGGCGACATCGGACAACGCAAGGGCCGCGTGGAAAACATGGAAATGCGCGGCGAGCGCCGGGTGGTCCTGGCATTTGTCCCCATGCGCAACATGTTCGGCTACGCCACGGAACTGCGCTCGAAGACCCGGGCTGCGGCCCAGTTCACCATGTCCTTTTTCCGCTACGGCACTGTGGATGACATCTGAAAGGCAAAAGCAAATGAGCAAACCCTATCCGTCCGTTCTGCCCCGGGGATTTCTGGGGCTTGAGACCGTCGAACATCCCGACATCGTTCTTCTGCCGGTTCCCTACGACAGCACCACCTCCTACCGGCCTGGTTCCAGGGATGCGCCCCTGGCCATCATCGAAGCCTCCCGCAACATGGAGACCTACGACGAGACCCTTGATTTTGACGCGGCGGAACTGTCCATCGGCACCCTGGAGCCGCTTTTGCCCTGCATGGCGGGCCCCGAAGCCATGGGCGAAGCCATTGAAACCGCCGTGGGTCATCATCTGGACGCAGGACGCATGGTTGTGACCCTCGGAGGCGAGCATTCGGTCACCATCGGCGCTGCCCGGGCGTATGCAGCCCGGTTTCCGGGAATCCGCTTTTTGCACATTGATGCCCATGCGGACCTGCGGGGGGAATACGAAGGCACTCCCGAAAACCATGCCTGCGTGGCGGCCCGCATGGTGGAACTCGGCCCCCTGGTGGAAGTCGGTATCCGCTCCCTGTCGGCACCCGAAATGGACTTCATCCGGGAACGGAACATCCCCGTGTTCTGGGCCCGCCATATCCTTGAATCTGGCGATGGGTGGGTACAGCCCGTTGTGGAAAGTCTTGGAGATGGCCCCCTGTATGTCACGCTGGATGTCGACGTGCTGGATCCCTCAATCATGCCCGCCACAGGTACGCCCGAACCGGGTGGCCTTTTGTATCACCACCTGTGCCGGCTGTTTGAAGCCGTCTTCTCCCGCTGCCACGTGGTTGGTTTTGATGTGGTGGAACTGATGCCGCTTCCGGGCATCATTGCCCCGGATTTCCTGGTTTCCCGCCTTCTCCTGCGGATGCTGGGACACTTTGCGTTGGCCCGGTCTGCCCGGGTTTGAGTCATTACTGTACAAACAATTGACAGCGCCGGTCAGATTCGATGATCCATGGACGCTGTTGCATCAGGACCGGCGCCAAGAGGGGAGCCCTATCGCGGGCGACCCGATGGAGGCCACAAAGTGGCCGGAAAAATGAACATGACCGAAGGACGGGCTCATCGAACCTGATGACCGCTGTGAGGGGTTTTCAGGTTACAGGAGTCTGCACGCAACCGGAAAGCCAGGAGGAGAGGGTATCGGGCAGGGTCTCGAAACTGACCGCCCCCATCTGGATGGTGGAAGTCTGCACCTGACGGATGAAACGGGCCGGAACCCGGATCAGTCCATCCACGCCCGGAAGGGAAAACTCCAGGGTGACAGGACCCCGGGAGGGGGTGTCGGATGCCCGTTTCAGGGCCATGCCCGATTGGGAAATATCCGTGGCCACACACATCACGACTCCATCCGGAGATCGCTCCCGCACGGAAATGACCAGGGGATATCTGGAATTGCGACGACGTTCGGAGGTAAGAAATGGGGTGCTCATGGATACAGGTTTACTACATTGTAGTATCCCCGTCAAATTCATGGCACTTTTTGGGGAAAATAAATCAGTTGCCCTTGGGCTCTTCGGTCATCTTCATGCATTTTTCTTCGTCGAATGCCAGGAAGAACGGATCGGGGTTCAGGCTGACCGTGATCTTGTTCTGGACAAACCCGATGCATCCACAACCGTTTTCATTGGGGCTTTCCTTGTATTTGGGACAGAATTTGAAACTGCCAAACTTGGAGAAAGCGGTTTCGTCGGCAAACTGGCGGTGTTCGCCGAACAAGTTTTCATCGATGGGGTTGTACGCCCAGATTTCCACGTCATACGTGCCAGGATTGCCGGTGAAGAATGCCCGGGCGGTGGCACCCTTGGCATCCTTGCCCTTTTTCTGGGCTTCCAGTTGCGCGGAGGTATAAGGGGACAGGTATACGGTGTAGGTGTATTTCGGATCCTTGAGGACCTCTTCCCCTTCACATTTGAAGGAAGGACCGCCATCCTTCGGTTCCACAAACTCGCAACCGGTGTTGCGCCAGAAATGGAATGTGACGAATCCGGCATAGTCCTCGCGCACCCGCACGGTGACCTTGGCTTTGCAGCCAATCCGGTGCTGGGACATCTGGCGGATTTTCACCTCGGGGAACATGGTGGTGTCCTCGCCCATCACGGACTGCTCGAAACTGTCCACATTGACGGATATCGCGTCGCCGGAGATCTTCTTGGCACCCTCCGGAACCGTCTTGGTGGCCTCGTAGGCCGCACGGGTCCAGAACCAGCCGTATCCAATACCCAGTTTGGGCATTTCGCATTGCTGGATCCTCTTGCAGGAACGCTCGGGCATCCCCTGGGCAAATCCCCTGTACAGGGTGGCCGCCTGGGCGGCGATCTCGGTGATGAAGTTCGGATCGTATTCAAACTCGATACCCCGGAGCAGATCTTTCGGCGCCGCATTCATGATGGCGCCCGAGGCATCCCTGACAAACTTGCATGACTCGCTGTTGCCGGAAAGATCCTCACAAAGACCTGCCCAGCACTTGAGACCCTGGGCGCAACGGACTTTGCCTCCACAGCGTTGCCCCAACTGGGAAAGTTCTTCCTTTTTCTTGCACCCTGCAAAAAGGGCCATTCCCATCATTGAAACAACCAGTGTCCAGAAACGAATGGAATTGAACATAGCTCTTTTCCTCCTTGGAGAAGGTCACATCAGGTTGAAACATCGTTGACCAAAATCGCGTGACCGATGCCTTTCTATCAAACTTTTGATGTCCGGATCCACATCTTTTTTCGCTTTTCAAGATCCGGAACGGTGCGTTCCGTGGTAATACCGGGGAGCCGGGCGAAATGCCGACGATGGACCTTGAGGTGTGCGTGAGGAAAAAATGGGTCAACGATCCCTTCAGATAAAAGTAGGCATTCTAGTGGTTGTGGCAGCCCTGATTCTGGGCGGATTCATTTTCATACTGGGTAATTACTCCCTGGGGAAGGGCTTTACCGTCCAGGTGGATTTTGACTTTGTCGGAAATCTGGCACCGGGCGCCCCGGTGAAAATTGCCGGCATCAAGGTGGGCCGGGTGGAACGCATCTCTTTTCTGGGCGGGGAGCTGGATCCGAAAACAAACCGCCGGGTCTTTGTCCGCCTGACCCTGTGGATCGAAAACCGCGCCCGCTCCACGGTCCGCACCAATTCCCGGGTGTACATCAACACCCAGGGGATTCTCGGGGAGCAGTATATCGAGATTGAACCCGGCAACCCCGAGGAGGAAGGTTCGGTGGAATGGACAGCGGAACTTTCCCCCCTGTACGGCGAAAATCCCCCCCGGACGGATCTGGTCATGGCCCGCCTGTACACGTTCCTGGATGAAATCACGGGTCTTCTCACCACGGAACGGACCACTCTCTCCCGGGGTCTGAACCAGACGGTGGCCACCCTGGAATCCGTCACGAAAATCCTGGATGAAAACCATGAAACCATTGGAAGCATCCTCAGCAAAAGCGATGAACTCCTGGGAGAACTCACCCAGACGGCCCAGAGTGCCAACACCATTCTCGGGGACGGCCAGAGCGTGATCCAGACCATCCAGAGCACCCGGTATCTGGTCCAGATGCTCTCGGGCCGGTTGCCCCGTCTCATCGAGAATGCTGACAAAACCCTTACCGAAGCCCGCAACCTCACCCAACTGGTGGGATCCGAAGACAAGGATCGCATTTTCTCCTCGCTGGACAAACTGGACAAACTCAGCGTGGAACTGGAACTCGTGGCCAAGGACAGCCGTGGTCTGCTCAAAAAAATCAACGAGGGAGAGGGAACCGCGGGCGCCCTGGTGATCAAGCGGGAGGTCTACGAGGATCTCAAGGAACTCGTGCGGGATCTGCGGGAAAATCCCTGGAAACTTTTCTGGAAGGACTAGTCCTCCCATGCTGGAGCATCGATTTCAGACTGCGCTGGGCATGGCCGGAATCATGGTTTTCTGCGGATTCCTCGCCTGGATTTTCTTCTTCGGAAACGTGAGGCTTCGCCCGGGCATCCACCTGCACGTGGATTTTTCCAGAATCAGCATCCTGGACACCAGCGCCCCCGTCAAGGTGGGGGCCTACAAGGTGGGGGTGGTGGAAAAGATCCAGTTCAGGCCCGACCAGCAGACCGTACGGGTCACCCTGTGGGTGGATGCCGCCCACGCCAAAAACATCTACAGCAACAGCCAGGTCCACTTGGAGAGCATCTCCCTGATCGGCGAGAGGCACATCAACATTGTACTTCCCGATGCCGACACCGAAATAGGGCCACCAGTCAAACACGGTGATGTCCTGCGGGGAGAAGATGCCTCGCAGATGGACAAACTGCTGGCCCTTCTCTACAACGCGCTGATCACGGCCATCCAGACCGCCAGGGATTTGTCCCCCGAAGTGGAAGAAGTGAACAAACGGGTCCGGATCCTGCGAAAGCATGATCCGTTTTTCCAGGAAGTCCTCCTGCCCCGTTCCCGGGAACTGTTGAAAAAGGCGAAGGATTTCCCCGAACTGGGCAAGTGGGTGGAAACTTTCGAGGATCTGCCCGAAACCGACATCCTGAACGAAATCGCAGAACTGCTGGAGGATCTGGAACGGGCCGGTGATGAACTCGGGAATACGCTGGACGCCTTGAAGGAGGATCTGGCCCTCTGGAAGGATCCCGAACTTGCCGGCCGGGCCAGACTCCTGCAGCAACGGATGGAAACCCTGCAAACGGAGTTTTCCGCCATTTCAGAAGATCTGCTGAAGTTCGGGAGCATCCTGCAGGGTCCGGACGGAACCCTCCAGAGCCTTTTGGCGGATCATGCCATCTACAACGACCTGCGGCAGATGGCCCGCCAGTTGAAAAACGCCCCCTTGCGGCTGCTGCTCAAGCGCAAGGAAAAACGCCGCGTGAGGTGATCATGATTTCCCGGGAAGAAGGTTTTCGCCTGCTCACGGAACAACAACCCGAAAGTTCACTGCTGCGCCATTGCCTCGAAAGCGAGGCTGTCATGAAGGCTCTGGCGGTCCGGTTTCAACAGGACCCCGAAACCTGGGGCCTCTGCGGCCTTCTCCATGACATCGATTTTCCGCAGACAGCGATGGAACCCCACCGCCACGGGTTGCCGGCCCGGGACATCCTGGCGGGACGTGTACCCGAAGAGGTCATCTCGGCCATTGTTTCCCACAATTACGAAAACAACGGCGCGGTGCCTCCGGACACCCTGCTGGGCCGGGCGTTGCGTTGCGGCGAAACCGTCACCGGGCTGGTGTTCGCCAATTCCCTGGTGCGCCCCGAAGGCTATGACGGCATGACCCCCAAAAGCCTGCGCAAGAAGATGAAAGTGAGAAGTTTTGCCGCCAACGTCAACCGGGACACCGTGATGGAATGCGAAACCATCGGCCTTTCCCTGGACGAGTTCCTGCAGCTGGCCATTGTCGCCATGACCCACGCCGCCCCCACCATCGCCGCCACGGTGGACACCCGGGCGTGACGCTCCACAGGTGATCAGGTCCACACTACAGGCTCTGGCAGGGCAAGATCATTATGGGCGCAGAGCATTATTTGCCGTAATCATCGGCTAATA
>CAZTZR010000011.1:17991-63104 GCA_964618145.1 uncultured Kofleriaceae bacterium | reverse complement strand
ACCGCTGCGGAGGCAGTATAACAAATGTGTCAACCTTTACGGAGCCACACCATACAGAATGGCAAATATTCAGGAGTTGAAAATGAATTACAGATCTTTGGTTTTGACTATGTTTCTGGCTTTTATTTTTCCGGCGTGCAAGACACAGGTCAAGGTCAAGGACCGATGCGGTGACGGTTTTCTGGATCCCGGGGAACAGTGTGACGGGGATCTGTTTGTCATTCGGACCTGCCAGGAGTTGGGGTTTTACGAACCTGCGGGACAACTGGCCTGCATGGAGGACTGCCAGGTGGATGCATCGGTGTGTCGCCTGCGATGTGGGGATGGGGTTGTTTCCAGGATGCACGGGGAAGAGTGCGACGGAGAAAACCTGGACGGACGCACTTGTGCGTCCCTGGGCCTGGGGGCCGGCACGCTTTCCTGTTTCGAAAATTGCCGGTTTGACACATCCGGTTGCGAAAGCAACGCGGTGTGCGGAGACGGGGAGGTTTCTTCTCCCTTTGAGGCCTGCGACGGGGAAAACCTGAACGGGGAAACCTGTGAAAGCCAGGGGTATCATGACGGATTGTTGCGCTGTGCCCCGGACTGCAAGTCGTTTGACATTTCCGGATGTGCGGCCTATGGCCGGTGCGGAGATGGACAAATCCAGTCCATGTATGGCGAGGAATGCGATGGTTCAGCCCTGGCAGGGGCCACCTGCGTGAGTCTGGGCCATTACGGGGGCAATCTGACCTGCGGGACCGATTGCCGCTACCGGCTGGACGATTGCGAAGCTGTTGGAAAATGCGGGGACGGACAGATTCAGTCCGGCTTCGGGGAAATGTGTGACGGGGAGAACCTGGATGGTGAAACCTGCGAAACATTGGGATTCCATGGTGGCGAACTGGGTTGCGCCAGCGACTGTTCTGGTTTTGTCCTTTCTTCCTGCGAGGAGGCGGGCCGGTGCGGCGACGGGCAGATCCAGACCGCGTTCGAGGTGTGCGATGAGGGGAATCTGAATGGGGAAACCTGCGAAACCCTGGGCTTTTACGGTGGGGAACTTGCCTGCGTGGCCGACTGCTCGGCGTTCGATGACACTGCCTGTATTGCCGTGGGTCGTTGCGGAGACGGGCAGATCCAGTCCGGCTTCGGGGAAGAATGCGACGGCACCAATCTTGGCGGGGAATCCTGCCTGGGGCTGGGATATCACGGAGGAGAGTTGTCCTGTGCCACCGATTGCCGGTTTCACCTGGCCCCCTGCGAGGCGGTGGGGTGGTGCGGGGACGGAGTGCTCCAGGATACCTGGGAGGACTGCGACGGTTCGAATCTCGGGGGCAATTCCTGTCGGGGACAGGGATATTTTTCCGGTGTGCTGGGATGTAACCCGGGGTGTGAATGGGAGGAGTCCCTCTGCCATGATGTGGCGAAGGTCAGCCGGGGAGGACAGCACACCTGTGCCCTGCTCACGGACGGAACCGTCAAGTGCTGGGGGAGCAACATGTTCGGGCAACTCGGGGACGGCACCAACCTGTTCCGGGAGACGCCCGTTTCCGTGGTGGGGATCAGCAATGCGGTGGACATTTCAGCCGGTGGGCAGCACACCTGCGCGGTCCTGGCCGGAGGTACGGCCCGTTGCTGGGGCAACGGCCAGAACGGGCGTCTTGGAAATGGCACCACCTCCCACCAGAACTCTCCGGTGAATGTGTTCACGCTGTCCACCGCCACCCAGATTTCCGCCGGGGGAACGCACACCTGTGCCCGCGTGGAAGACAGCACCTTCTGGTGCTGGGGGAATGGTGATTTTGGACGCTTGGGAGATAGCACCACACTGGGCCGTTTGGCGCCCGTCCAGGTGCATTCAATCACCAATGGAACCAGTGTGCATGCCGGGTGGAACCACACCTGCGGGCTTCTGGCAGATGGTGCCGTGCGTTGCTGGGGGTACAACATGGCCGGGCAACTGGGGGACGGTTCCAACACCCAAAGACTCACACCGGTGGCAGCAACGGGAATTACCGGGGCGGTTTCCCTGTCCACCGGAGAAAGCCACACCTGTGCGGTGCACTCCGGCGGCCTGGCCCGGTGCTGGGGCAGCAATTCCTCCGGAGAACTGGGGGACGGTACCACCACTGGCAACAACATTCCGGTAACCGTACAGAACCTTACGGGAGCGGTGACCATCTCCGCAGGATCCCGTTTCACATGTGCATCCATTTCGGATGGAACCGTCCGGTGCTGGGGATTGAACAACCAGGGGCAACTGGGGGACGGAACCCGGATCAACCGTCATTTGCCGGTGGAAGTGTCCGGATTGGCTTCGGTGGCGGACATCTCGGCAGAAAACTCCGCCTCCTGCGCCAGATTGGCCAACGGGCACCTGCGGTGCTGGGGCCGGAACAACAACGTGGAACTGGGGGACGGATCCATCCTGGCCCAGAGGGTTCCCGCGGCTGTCCATGAGTTGCCGGAGGTGCAATCGGTGGCTTCGGGAACGGACTTTACCTGCGCCGTGCAATCCGGTGGACAGGTGATGTGCTTTGGAGACAACGAGTTTGGTCAACTGGGAGATGGCACTTTCATTCCCCGTAGCGTTCCGGCACCGGTGACGGGAATCTCCAGCGCCCGTCAGGTGGCGGCGGGATACCATCACGCCTGTGCCCTTTTGCTGGACGGGTCTGTCTGGTGCTGGGGATACAACGAGTCGGGGCAGGTGGGTATTGGAAGTTGGGAAATTTTTATCACGGAACCCGAGATGGTGCCGGGACTGGCCGATGTGGAAACCCTCGCCGCCGGGGGCGATTCCACCTGTGCGGTGACAAACTCCGGTGTCGCATGGTGCTGGGGGTACAACGGGTCCGGCAATCTGGGATTCGATCCTGTCACGATGGGGATCCTGTACACTCCAGAGGTGAGTCCCGACATGGCGTTTGCCACGTCCATGGCATTGCATGAAAACCACACCTGCTTTGTGGAAACCACAGGGACAGTGTGGTGTATGGGAGCGAACGGTCAGGGCAATCTGGGCAACGGAACCCTTGTGTCCAGCCATACAGCGGTCCAGGTATCCGGATTGACAGGCGCCCTGAACGTGTCCATTGGCGATGGATTCTCCTGTGCCACCCTGGGGGACGGAACGGTGTGGTGCTGGGGATTCAACAGTTCCGGGCAACTGGGGGACGGCACCACGACAAGAAAACTGGTACCCGTGCAGGCCATGGGTGTGACCGGTGCGGAGGTCGTGGCTGCCGGCAAGAATTTTGCCTGTGCGGGGAGGCCCTCCGGTTCCGTGTGGTGCTGGGGATACAACCTCTACGGGCAACTGGGGGATTCAGCCGGGGAGAACCGGTCCATACCCCATGGGGTGTCCGGAATGGACGGTGCCAATGGATTGGCCGCTGGCGATTTTCATGCCTGTGCCATCCTGCCGGACAATTCCCTGTCCTGCTGGGGGCACAATCTGTTCGGCAAGGCAGGGGCGCCATTTCATCACCAGCGCCTGATCCCTGCCGAAGTGGTTCCCTAGGACATCAGGAAATGAAGAAGTCCTAGAACGGGATGTCGTCATCCGGGGCGGGACCGGCATAGGCATCGTCCCCGCCGCCGCCAAACTGGGCCTCGGGTCCGTCATATCCGCCATCGGAACTGCGGCCACCGATGAACAGCACCCGGGAGGACTGGATTTCCGTGGAATACCGGTCCTTGCCTTCCTTGTCTGTCCATTTGCGTGTCCGGATGCTGCCTTCCACGTACACCTTGGAACCTTTTTTTAGATTATCCCGTACCGCATTGGCGGCCGCACCCCAGACCACCACCTTGTGCCATTCGGTGGAAGTCTGGCGGTTGCCATCATCCCCTTTCCAACTTTCCGATGTGGCCAGGGAAAACTCCGCCACGGAACGGTTGTTCGGTGTGACCCGGAACACGGGATCCTTGCCGAGATTGCCAATCAACATCACTTTGTTCAAACCGTCTGCCATCAGAATACCTCCGTAAGAAAACCAGGGAATTGTACTGATTCCCCGTGGAAAGAAAAGTTGAAAATGTTTTTTCAACCCTTTTACATTATCGAAAAATTTCGCAAACGGTTGCAGGAAAAATGCATTTTCCTCAATTTTCCAGTTTCGAGGCAATCCCGGTCAGGTGGGCGCCGAAGCCCTTTGCCATGGACAATTCGGCTTCGGAAGGGAACCTTTCCCCCTTGGGACCTGTGATGGTGGAGGGCCCGTAGGGGGTGCCCCCGGAGAGGGTTTCCATGTTCATCTGTCCATCAATGGAGTAGGGCATACCCACGATGACACAGCCATGGTGAAACAGGGGCAACATCGAGGAGAGGATTGTGCTTTCCTGTCCGCCATGCTGGGCACCGGTGCTGGTGAACACACCTCCCGGTTTTCCCACCAGGGTGCCTTTCATCCAGTCACCGCCGGTCTGATCCCAGAAATTCTTCATCTGGGAAGCCATGTTTCCGAACCGGGTGGGGGTACCCATGATGACTCCGTCAATTCCTTGCAGATCCGCCCGGGGATCCGCCACTTCAATGTCTTTTTGCATTTCGGCAGCCTGTTTGGCGTATTCGTCCAGGAACTTCTCGGGAACCAGTTCGGCCACACGTTTCAGAAGGGGAATTCCTCCGGCCTCCTCAACCCCCTGTTTTACGCTTTTCGCAAGTTCAAACGTATGTCCGTACATGGAATAATAAACGATCAGGATTTTCGGTTTGTTCATGACATCACCTCCGGTGTTTCATTGTGGTGCCAAGTGATACAAAGTCAATCCCTATCGATTGAATAGGATTTATTTTTCGTCTTTTTCACACAGGGGAGCCGCTTGGGCAATCAGGAGATCGAGTTCCGGATCGGAAAGGCCGTGTTTTTTTGCAAAGTGAAAAATTTCCTTGACGGAATGGCGGCAATGATCCTTCATGTCAGGAAGTTGCCGGGCCAGCACAGTTTTGCCCAGTTGGACATAGCATGCATCCATGAGGGTATCCCGGCGTTCCCTGGCAAAGGGAGTGTCCAGGGAATTGAAAATACCCAGACTGGTTTCCAGGCAGGCAAACGGCAGGGCGTCCCGTTTCTGGGAAATGTGCTTTTGCACTTCGCTGATTGCCTTCTGGAAGTGCACTGCCAATTCGATCTCCCTGCAGATCCGGGAGGACTCTTCCTCCTTGCCGAGTTTTTCGCCGAGCAGGCGCAGATGGGCGCAAAGGACCGGGTCCAGAACGGTTCCACTCTCCAGGTTCCGGCTTTCGAGAGCTTTTTTGAAAAAACTGTCCCAGGCAGGTTCCACGATTCCCTTGCAGGTGGAGGCCAACGAGTTGTGAGCCTGATGGATGTCACACAGCAAAAGGGCGTCGAGCCAGTCCTTGCGTTCGATGGCGGCATTCAGTTGTGTCTGTGCCTTGCCCAGGAGTTCAGCCTTTTTTGCCTGTTCCACGCATTCCTCAAAGGCCTTGCAGTCCTTGCGGGTGGAACAGGCGATTTCTCCCGGGTGTGTGGATTGTTCCTCGCTGCAGCGTTTCAGGAAGGTTTCCCGGTCCAGTGCACTGCGGGTACAGGTGTTGATGCGTTCAAAAAGTTTTTCACAGGAAGGGGAATCACGTTTGCATCCCGTGTGGAGGAGCAAAATGGCAATCAGCCAGCCGAAAAGGGTTCGGTGGTTTTTCATGGTGAGCCCAGAAGGAATCGAACCTTCAACCTCCGGATTAAGAGTCCGCTGCTCTACCGATTGAGCTATGGGCCCATGATTTTGGCGCGCCCGGGGTGACTCGAACACCCGGCCTGCGGATTCGAAGTCCGACGCTCTATCCAACTGAGCTACGGGCGCCAATCCCCGAGGCACATCCGTTTTTGGATCCAAGGGGGGAAATTGTCAAGGGAAAAGAGACAAAAAACGGGGAAAACCTGCAGAAAATCAGGGTTGTCGTTTTTTTGCCCATCCCTTGGGTTTTGCCTTTGGAGCGCGTTTTTTTTGCGGTTTTGCGGGGTTCAGCAGGCTGTTCCGCTCCAGCACGTTGAGAAACCTGAAACGCCCGGGTTTCAGATCCCCCAAAAGGACATGTCCGATGCGGACGCGGCGCAGACGCAACACCGCGAGATCCACGGCTTCGCACATGCGGCGGATGAGTCGGTTGCGGCCTTCTGTGACCACAAACCTCAGCCAGAAGTTGCTCTGCATGCCGGGGCGCCGCAGGATGGACACCCGGGCAGGGTGGGTCATGCCGTCTTCGAGTTTGACGCCGCGCCGGAGGAGTTCAAGTTTTTCCTCGCTCAGTTCGCCCTTGCACTTGGCTTCGTATTCGCGCTCCACACGGTAGGACGGGTGCAGCACACGCTGGGTGAGGTTCCCGTCGTTGGACAGGAGCAGAAGTCCCTCGCTGGCATAGTCCAGACGTCCCACGGGATACAGGCGCACCCCCAGATCCGGCAGAAGGTCGAGCACGGTGGTCCGGTCGGTTTTGTCTTCCACCGCGGAAAGTACATCCACCGGCTTGTGCATGGCCAGAACGACAAGATCCTGGGGCACCACCTTGTGGCCATCGCAACTGACGGAATCCTGGTCGGGATTCACGACCGTTCCGGGTTCGGTCACCACCCGGCCGTTGACGCTCACGCGTCCTTCCGAAATCAGGATCTCGCATTTCCTGCGGGAGGCCACGCCACAGCGGGCCAGATATTTGTGTAGGCGTTCGGTGTCACTCATGTTCTGGTTCTTCCGTTTCATCCCCCGAAGGTTCGTTGGTTTCGTCCGGGGAGAGTTCCTGTCCGTCGGGGAGGGGTTCCTTCGGCGGTTCATTGAGTCCGAGCAGTTCTCCCATTTTCCGGGAGAGCGACTGCACCTGTTCCTCGAAGGCCTTTACCGGGGAAAAGTCGATGGAGAAGGCTTCTTCCGCCGAAGGGGCCAGATCCTCGATGGAAAAGGACGGGGAAGGCTGCACGGTGACGGGCGCTTCCGTTTCGAAAGTGGGCAGTTCGGAAAGGGAATTCAGGCCAAAAACAGTAAGGAACTCCCGCGTGGTCACATACAGGTGCGGTCGCCCGGGTTCCTGGCGGCGTCCCGAAATGGTGACCAGGTTTTTGTCCTGCAGGTATTTCAGGCTGCTTTCCGAATTGACACCGCGGATTTCGTTGATCTCAGGCAGGGTAACGGGTTGGCGGTAGGCCACCAGGGCCAGGGTCTCCAGGGATGCCTGGGTCAGGCGCCCTGCCCGGGTTCCCAGGGGACGGCGGACCCATTCGGCCAGATCAGGAGCGGAGGTGAACACGTACCCGCCCCCCATGCGTTGCAGTTGGATGCCCAGGGTTTCGTGGAGCGCAAAAAGCGCGGAGAGGGCGTGCTCGATCTCCTCGGGGGGTGCTTCCGGCAACAGTTCACACAGCCGGGGAAACCCCAGGGGATTTTCCGACGTGAACACCAGGGCGCCAACAATGCGGACCCATTTCGGATCCGCATCCGGGCATCCGAGTTCACGAAGCAGTATCGAAAGAATGGGATGTTCCGGTGTCTGCATATTCGGGATTGAGCGTGATCAGCAAATCCCCGTCGGAGGAATTCTGATCCAGTTGAATGGTGGAGCTGCGCACCAACTCCAGAAGGGCCAGGAAGGTGACCACCAGCACCTGCGGCGTGCTGTCAAAATGACCGGCAAGAAGGCGGCCCAGGCTGATGCTCCGGTGGGACCACAGCACGTTCAGGACCTGGGCGGTGTGGGCGCGAAGGGAGCGTTCCTCCACGGTACGGCGCACCTGGGTGCGGGCATGGCGTTCTTCCAGTTGGTTCCAGGATTCGGCCAGTTGTTCTGCATCCTGCAGTTTCAGGACGGCAGGTTCCGGTTCGATGACCTCGGCCACGAACCCGCGCCTGAACAGCACGCGGTCCAGCAACAGGTGTTCCCCCAGCCAGGCGGCGGCGGTCCGCATGCGATCATACTCCATGAGACGCAGGAAGAAATCCTTGACCTCGGACTGTTCCTTGATTTCCTGGGTCAGATCCTGCCCGGGAAGCACAAACCGGCACTTCCACTCCACCAGGGTGGCTGCCAGAACCAGGAACTCCGATGCCACGTCGATGTTGGCCTGGGTGTATTGCTCAATGGCTTCGAGGTATTTTTCCGTCAGGATGGACAGGGGAAGTTCCCGCAGGTCCAGTTCATGTTTCCGTACCAGATGAAGCAACAGGTCCAGGGGGCCGGAAAACCAGTCCGACAACCGGCAATCCAGATCGTAGGAAAGTTGCACCCAACTCATGTTCATACCCCTACTGCCAATTTGATCATTTCCATTCCAATGAACAGGATCGGCTGGAAGATGTACCGCAAGGCACCGGTGGCCAGCACGGCGATGAGAATCCAGAGGCCGTACTGTTGCAAAAAGTCCGTGAAGGCACGCCCGTGGGGATGCAGGGCGTTGATCAGGATGTGGCTCCCGTCCAGGGGTGGAAAGGGGAGCAGGTTGAACATGGCCAGGCCAAGGTTCAGGATCAGGTACATCATGACCGCCCGGAGCATGGGGTCATCCAGGCCAACGCCTCCCAGGCGCACCATGAGGGCCAGAACGCCCATCATCAAAAAAGCCATGAGCACGTTCATGGCCGGTCCTGCCACCGAAACCAGGATGTCGCCCATGGACATGGTGATGCGTTTGCCTCCGAAGCGTTTGCGGAAGAACAGTGGCTGGATCTGCACGGGTTTTCCCCAGCCGAAGAGAAAGGTTCCGGGCAAAATGAAGATGAACACGGCCGGCAGGATGAAGGTGCCCAGGGGGTCGGCATGGGCCAGGGGATTGAGGGTCACCCGGCCCTGCTGTCCGGGGGTGGGATCGCCGAGCCAGTGAGCCACGACGGCGTGTCCGAATTCGTGGACGCCCACGGACACGATCAGGCCGATCATCAGGATCAATCCATTGCGCAGCTCATCTGAAGACATCACACCCTCATCGCCGGAGAACCCTCCTGCGGGTCACCATCTAAGTATAATGGACAGGTCCTGTCAATGTGAACCTGAAAAATGCCCGTCATTCGAAGGGATTTCGTTTGTTGAACCGTCCCTGGTCCGGGCCGGGTCCCCCGGAGCGGAAAACCGGGACAGGGTTCGTCGCAGGCGGATGACCCACGCAACCAGAAAACCCGCAAGCCCCACAAGCAGCAACAGGAAACCTGCCAGAATCCATCGCATGGTCCGGGACACCAGGACGGGGCCAAGCCAGACCAGATCGGAAGCCGGTGCATGCTGGATCCTCGCGGACTGGATCACCACGGCCACTTCGGCGGGGGGCATGTCCACCAGTGCGCCGGCTACCAGCGCCTGGATTTCCGCAGGATGCAGTTCAAAATCGTGCTCCCGCACCTTGAGCATCACTGAAGCCCTGGTGGGAATGAACTTTTCGCCGCCCTGGCCGAAATCCATGCGGGTTCCCGGAAGTGCCAGATGCACCCGGGCCACCTGGACGCCGGGCAACTCCAGGAGCGTATGTTCCAGTTCCGCTCCCAGGGCAACATAGTACCGGATGCGTTGTTCCTCGGGGGATGGCAAAATGGAGCCCGATCGGGTGAAGCCGGCCATTCCCTCGTTTTTCCGGCGTACCACATCCCGTGTGGAAAGAATGGAAACCGCCCGGGGCGCCTCCCCGTCGGGAACCTCGATGCCCCAGGTCTTCCGTCTGGCATCCACCAGGTTTTTTCTGGCCGGTATGTTGTGGCGGGAGAGTTCTTCCAGCACCCGGTTATCGTCCTGCTCGGACAGATCCTGATACAGTTGTGTGCGACAGGCCAAAAGCCAGAAAAGCAGCACTCCGGGTGCAATCATTCGCAAGGACATGCTACTTCCTGGGGGGGCGGCCGTTTTCCAGTCCGCGCACATACTCCAGGAAGGAGGCCTTGTTTTCCATGATGTCGTGGTAGCGTTCCCGGTTGACGCCACGCTTGTCCGGACGGGGACCGCCCCGATCCCGGCGGCGTCCTCCACCCTGGCCCTGGCCATGGTACGCGCCCGTGCGGCGTCCCAGGGCTTCCACAAGAAGTTCCTGCGCCAGAAGCGCGGGGCTGATGCCCTCCAGGTTTGCATAGAAGGTCAGTTCCCTCAACAGGCTGGCGGAAAGTTCGACTTCCAGTTTGCCTTCCACTTCGATGGCATCTTTGGGTTCGGGGGCATTTTCCACCTGGGCCAGCAAATCTGCCACCGCAGTGTCGAGTTCCGCCAGGGCTTCTTCCCGGGAGGGGGCATGCACCTGCAGGTTGAGTTCAGGCGCGGCTGCGCAATATTGTTCATTTTCAAGGTCAAAGCGAATCAGTACTCGATACATGTTGTTTTCCATGAAAAAATCACCTCCACCGGTCCATGCCGATACACGTCACCGGATGATTTGTCAACTGTTTCCGGACACGGGTCAGTTTTCTGGATGCTCCACCATGGTGGCCACCGTACGATCCGTCGTGGTTCCATCCCCCAGTTGTCCCTGGAAATTGTATCCCCAACAGAACAGTTTTCCCGGGTCCAGGATCCCGCAGGTGTGCCGGTTTCCCCCTACGATGTCCGTCACGCCGGAATCCATGTGCAACACCGCCACGGGAGTGTTCTGGCTGGTGGTGTTGCCGTTTCCGAGTCGACCATTGGCATTGTTTCCCCAACACCAGGCGCTGGAATCATTCTTTACCGCACAGGAATGGGTGTACCCGACGGCCACGGATCGAACGGAGGCGCCCATGCCCGTGACGGCCACCGGGGTGGTGCTTTGGTTGGTGTTGCCGTTTCCAAGCCGCCCATGGGTGTTGTTGCCGAAGCAGAATGCGGCTCCCGCTCCGGTGACCACACAGGTGTGTGCCTCTCCGGCGGAGACATCCGTGATTGCGGGGGTTTCGGATGGCCACACGGTCGGTCCGGGAGTGGTCCGGCTCTGGACGGTTCCATCCCCCAGTTGTCCGTTGAAGTTGCGGCCCCAGCAGAGAAGTTGCCCGTTTTCCTCCAACGCGCAGGTGTGTGCATGGCCCACGGATATTTTTTGCACAGTATTTTCAATTTCGATCCGGGTGGCCAACAGGCGGCCGAGATAATCTCCCGTTCCCAGCCTTCCCTCTCCGTTGCCACCCCAGCACCAGACCGTGCCATTGGTTCGCAAAGCGCAGGTGTGGTTTTCCCCCCCCCGGATGAAGGATACCTCGGTGAGGGGGACGCCAATCGCCAGCAGAACCGGTGTGGGTTGGTACACCGTCGTGTAGCCGTTGGTGCCCAGTTGCCCCGAGGAGTTCAAACCCCAGCACCAGGCGGACCCGTCGGTTTTCACCGCGCAGGTGTGGTATTGGCCCAGGCCAACGGAAGCCACCTCGTTTCCGAGGTGCTCTACCTGTTGCATGAGGGGATTGGAAGTGTGGTTGTTGGTCCCCCAGCCAAGTTGACCATAGTTGTTCAATCCCCAGCACCACAGGGTGTGATCCGAACGGACGGCACAGGTGTGTTCGAAGCCGGTCGCCACCTGTACCCAGGTGTGGCATGGGGACCTGTCCAGGCGGCAGTTGCTGTTGCAGCCCAGTTGACCCCCGGGGAAGCCTTCCTTGATGCAGGAATTGCCGTGGAACTCGTCTCCGTCGCATTCCTCGAAGTCGGTGTCCAGAATCCCGTCACCGCAGAACCGGCTGCACCCTGAAACATCAAAGGCTGTGCAGTCGGCCCCGCAGGCCAGGGTTCCGGAATAGAACCCCCGGGTCAGGCAGGACTGTCCGTCAAGGTTGGAACCGTCGCACACTTCCGACCCCACCACGCGACCGTCTCCGCAGACCGGCGCACAGACGCTCGGGGAACCCGAACAGGTGAATCCCGTTTCCACGCGGCAGTTCTGGTTGCATCCGTCCTGATCCGAAAGATTGCCATCGTCACACTGTTCATTGCCTGCGATGATTCCATCCCCGCACAGGGTACGGCACACGCTGGGTTCACCCTCGCAGTACCAGCCGGTTTCGGTTTGGCAGGTGTTCGAACAGCCGTCCCCGGAGGTGGTGTTCTGGTCATCACAGGTTTCGGTTCCCGTGACCCTTCCGTCCCCGCAGATGGGGGTGCAGATCCGGGTTTCCGGATTGCAGAACCATCCCGGCTCCACCTGGCATGTTTCCGAACAGCCATCTCCGGCAAGGGTGTTTCCGTCATCGCATCCCTCACCGCGTTCGATCATTCCGTTTCCGCATATTCCGGCTTTCGTGCCGGAACTGTCGAAGGTGCATGCCTGAAGGGCGATATAAACAAGAATAATGGACAAGTGGCTGGGTTTCATGGGCCGACTCCTGATACTTCAGGGTTCTTAACAGGTCTGACACGTACGAGGTATACACCCGATATTCCTTTATTGCCAAAAGAAACCCATGGGTTTTTTCAGGTTTTTTCATTTTTTCGGGGAAAGGGACGTTTTTTTCCGGAACGGAATCCCCGATTTTTCGATAATAGAGGGAAACTTTCCGTTTTCCGCGCAAGGCATCGGAAAATCGGTTCCACGCGGAAACAACCCATGAGGAGAACCATGCGAATCCAGTTGAACAGACCACAAGGGGAATTCTGGATGCCATCGAAACCGGTGACCACTTCCGGGCCCGGGTTCAGGAGCCAACCGGCAAAAATGTCGTCCGTCCACCGGGCCTGCATGGATTTTCTGGCCGCCGAAAGACGGGTGCAGGTGGCATTGTCACAGGTCAGCCGGGGGGCCGTTCTTTCCCCCGCGCGGTTGCTGGAAATCCAGGCGTCCATCCAGGAGAACCAGTTGCGTGTGGAGTTCTTGTCCCGCTGCGTGCAGTCCGCCCTGCAGACCCTGTCCCAGTTGCAGCGTCAGTGACTGCGCCGGTCGGGCATCCGGATCCCCGGACTGGACCGGCGCTTTTCAGTTCCGGGATTCCGGCGGGTGGCCGATGGGAAGGCGTATTACCATGCGTGTACCGGTGGACAGGCTTTCTGCCTGGATGTCCCCTTCGTGGTCAAGGATGATCTTCTTTGCCAGGGGAAGTCCCAGTCCGGTGCCTTGGGGCTTGGTGGTGTAATAGGGTTCAAAGATGAGTTCCGTATCGGCCACGCCCTCCCCGGAATCTTCGATGAAAAAGGACACGGTTTTTTTGTCGCGACTCACGGAAAAAAGGACCGGTTTTTCATTGCCGGTCTGGGCATGCACCGCGTTTTCGATGACATTCAGGATTGCCCGTTTGAGTAGCATGCGGTCTGCCAGCAGGTGTGTATCCGGGGGAACCGTACCAAGAAGTTCAATGCGTTTTTTTCCCCATGTGATTTCCGCCAGTTCCAGAAGCTCCCGCACGAAATCATCCACGGGAATGGTCTGGACCTGCAGATCGGGCAGTCTGGCCAAAGAGCCGAAGGCTTCCACCAGTTTCTGCAAATCCGCCACCTCTTCGCGGACCATGTGGACGGCGGTGTCCACCAGCCGGGAAAACTTGGGGTTGTCCCGGGGTGCCTTCTCGTGAATCTGTTGCACCGCCAGCAGGATCGGTGTCAGGGGATTCTTGATTTCATGTGCCAGTCGCCGGGCCACCTCCTGCCAGGCTCCCATGCGTTCAAGATAGCGGATTTTCTGCCGGCCGGCCGCAATCTCCCGGACCATGCTGTTGAAATCCCGCACCAGTACGGAAAGTTCATCCCGGCCTGCCCGGGGTGGAACCGTGACATCCAGTTGTCCTTCGGCAATGGATCGGGTGGCTGTGGCCAGTTGCCGTATGGTTCGCGTCATGCGCTTGAGGATGGCGCTGGCCGCCAGATAGGAAGAACCCACGATGGCAAGCAGGGCGAAAAAGAAGATGGTCCAGTAGTATTTGCGGATCCCCTGGTAAATCCCCAGGATGTGTACACTTTCTTCGTAATTGTTTGCCAGTTGCTGAAAGGATGTGATGTCTTCGACCGGAGCCGCCAGAAGGACACGGATGTCAAAGGCGGCGGTTTCGTGGAAATGGGACAGATGCCGGTATTCCTGGGTCAAAAGAACCGGTCGCTCCACCTGATGGATGGGTATCGGAAGGGGACCGGCTTCCGGATCCAGCCAGTTTCGCATGTTGGACACGCTGCCGGGGGGAAAAACGGCGATTTCCGCAATTTCGGGGGTTTGCTCCAGTGTGGTTTCCAGAATCCCTGGATGTTCTTCGGGGGTTTTTCCTGACAGGGACTTTTCCAGTTCGACCCCCAGAAGCTTCCCCTGCAGAACAAACCGCATTCGTTTTTCCTGCAAAAGGGACCGGAAGGAGGAGGTCACCGGGTTTCGGTTACGGTTGATGTTCTGCAGGTGGTTTTGCACAAGATGGTCATGGGCAGAGAGTAAGTAATATAAAAGTCCCAGGGCAAGGAAGGAAGGAATGACGCTGGCGGTGAGCAGGGCGAAGTAGACCCTGGTGGAAATGGATGCCTTCATGGTCCGCGTATTTCCCTTCCCGAAACGGAGCCGGACCGCATGGTGACATTCAGATCACTGCCACCCACGCTGCGATCCACGAACAGGGACAGCATGGAACCCACGTATCCGGAAAACTGGCTTCCCTTTTCGCTCTGCCTTAGCCAGAGTTTCACCTTTTCCAGGGTTTTCTGGGAGACGGGATTCAACTGCACCTGGATTTCCAGATGATATCTGCGGGAGTTTGCCAGTTGATTGTTCCGGGTGATTGAAAAATCGGTGATCCCCGCCACATGCCTGAGCAGCATGGAGTACCGGGTGGCGATGACCCGTCGCGTGGTGCCATGGGAGGTGCATTCGATATCCCAGTTCTCGTCCCAGAGGTCATAAGTGGCGGCACAGTACTGGAACTGGGTGGCCACGGTGCGTCCACCGGGGTTTTCCACCAGGGAAATCCGGTAGATCAGTCGTTGGGTCAGTCCGGAACGCATCTTCTTCTCGAAGGATCCGGTATGCAGTGCGCTCATGGCATATGTGGCCAGGACCCTGTCTTTTTGGAGACGCAAAACGGGTTTTTTTCCCAGGGCGGGCTGTGCTGCCACAAGGAACAGGGATATCAGGGCATAAAGCGTCCAGGTGTGCATGATTCAGAACGGCATCCTGGAAAATGCGTTGGCAATGGAAAGCCTGAACACGCCCA
The DNA here is from genome assembly GCA_964618145.1 of uncultured Kofleriaceae bacterium. Classification (GTDB taxonomy): domain Bacteria; phylum Myxococcota_A; class Polyangia; order HGW-17; family HGW-17; genus HGW-17. The sequence continues at coordinate 48,065 of CAZTZR010000011.1, read as the reverse complement.
TCCGGGTGTCCAGGTGCAACCCGACATCAATGGTCAGATCCACCGGCAGCGATTCCCGAAGGCTGCCTTCGCGGTATCGCAACTGGGAAGGGGTGGCCAGCCCGATCAATCCGGTTGAAAAAAACAGGTTGCCCCGGTAGATGAAACCCGATCGGGAAAACAGGGGGTAGTCGTATCGGAAACCCAGACGGAAGGCAGCCGTCCCCCAGCGGGTTTCAGCGATTCCGGCATTCAGGAAATCCGGGCTGGTGGCTACCGACAGGTTCAGTCCCAAAGCCCGTGGAGCCACGAGATCCTGCAGGTCTCCGATGTAGAATTTGTCAAACAGGGCCGGATTCCCCATGATGGAGCCACCGTACATGTGCAGGGAAAAGATGTGCTTTCCCCATTTGCGGTAGTGCTCCATCTGGAACTCCCCGCGGACGTAGGAGTAAGAGGAAAACAGGATGGGACTTCCGATGCGGACGCCGCCTTCCAGCAGGGTACCGGAGGTGGGCAGGATCTCGCGGTCCCGGGAATCCCAGGACAAACGGGCCGAACCAAAACCAAGGAAACTGAAATCGTCCTTCAGGCCGAACTGGATCTGGCTGGAGGTGCCATCCGGATGGTGCCGGATCCGTTCCCGGGGAAGGTCCGTGTGCAACAGTTCTGTCCCCAGGCCAATCCTGAGAAACAGTTTCCCCATGGGAAAGAAGGTTTCCGTCCAGAAGCCGCCCCGCTGGTAGGGCATGGACAGGAAATTTCCGGGATTCCCGTCGGACGGGTTGCCGTAAGTCCGGTAAAACTCGGTTCCGTTCGCGTAGCGCAGTCCGAAATGCAGGGGAAAATCCAGCCATTTGGGGGCGAAAATGGAACTTTCCAGGGCAAACTGGGGCTGTCCGTTCATGATGTCCGCAGGGGCCGTCCCCACGGCTGCCAGGCCCAGCCGCATCCCCCGTCCGAGAAAATTCGTGTCCTGCATGCCAAGACCCAGCCAGAAAGGAACGATTCTGGATGCACCGAAGAACAGGTGCCGGATGATCAGGGATTGGCGTTCTTCCACACGGACCACGAGGATGACGGATCCCCTGCGGGTGCCCTTTTTGAGTTCAAAATGAATCTCGTGGAAGATTCCCAGGGCGAGAAGGCGGATGCGTGCCTCCTCCAGAAGTGGATGATCGGGGGTCAGTTTCATGCCCGGCCGGATGGGAAGCACATCTCGCACAAGACTGCATTCGGTCTTTTCAAGGCCAACGACCCGAATGGCCTGAACGGTCAGTTCCCGGCCACGGTTTTGGGGATCATTTTCGGAAACGGAAAAAAGCATCCAGAAAGCCAGAAGCAACGACATGGGGTTCCTGTCTCCAGCGGGGTCGAGCGGTTCGCAATGGGCAACCTAACCCGAACATTGGTGGTCTTACAATGGAAAAATGACAAACCTGCAGCGCAAAGTTCGCCAACCGGGGGTTGAATGTGCTATAAATGCGTGCATGCCTTTTGACGGCACTGGCTCACAAGTAATGAGGCACTCATGCGCAAATATTCATTCCTGATTCCGCTTTTCTGTTTCCTGTGGATGATGTCCGGCTGCGATGACAAGAAGTACAAGCCGGTTCCCCCCATCGACGGGGGGCCTGACGACATCGAAAACGACATTGTCGAGGACATCATCAATCCCACCGACGAGATTGATGCCAGCGAGGACGGTCCCCTGGTTACCATCACGGCCCCCGTGGAGGACCAGGTGCTCTTCGGGGAGAACTTTTTGGTTCGAGCCACGGTGCAGCCGACCGAAGCACCCGTCCGGTACGAGAGCGTCAACGTGCTCCTGAATGGTGTCACCACCGGCATGACAGTGGATACGACCGTTCCGAACGGATTCCGGGCACTGGTCGATCTGACGGCATTGGCGGAGGGCAGTTACGTCCTGCGGGTGACGGCCACCGACATCCAGGGGAGGCTCAATTACGATGATGTGCGGTTCCGGTATGACAAGGGTCCCGGCATTGTCGTGTATTCCCCGGAGCAGGACGGCCGTTACCACGGTGGGGTGAACGTGTCCCTCAAGGTCAGCGACAATGATGGTGTGGACACCGGTTCTGTGCGGGCGGTGATTGCCAACCGGAACCTGACCCTGACACAAAGTCTGGTTTCCACGGATACTGCCAACGGGTTTCCCCTGTGGGTGGAGTTCACCGCCAGCATCATCTTTGATGACGCCATGTTCGTGCCCCCCCTGTCGGGGTTGCAGCGCCTGACCGTGCACGCCACCAATGGAGTGGGGAACAGTTCACAGCATGCCGTGGACTTCACGGTGGACAATGCGGGGCCGGTGATTGTGGTCACATCCCACACCGAAGGACAGATCATCGGATCCATCACCCGTGTGACTGCCCAGATCACCGACCCTGCGGGTGTGCTTTCGTCTTCTGTCTACGCCGTTTTCGGGAACGATGACGTCAATTACGTGGTTCCGTTGCGTGCCGAACAGGGCATGGACATTTATGAGGGTTCCTTTGACACCACGGTGTTCCCCAATACCTTCATCTGGCCGGCCCTGCAGGTGTTTGCCTCCGATACGCTGGGGAACGAAAGTTCGGTGGCCTTCCAGTTGGCTCTGGACAACCACCCGCCGGTTGCCAGCCTGGATCCCCCGGAGAACATGCGTCTGGCCAAGAAGAATTCGGATCGGCAACTGGAATGTTCCCGGGAGTTCGATCCTGTGGGTTGGGGTTCCGCCAATGATCGGGAGATTGTTCCCCAGGTGTTCTGGCTGCGTGCCCGGGTGGAGGACCGGGGCAACACGGCGGCCGGTGCCGTATGGTCACCTCTGGCCCTGGTGAACCAGGCGACAGTGGAAATGTTCATCCTGGATGACACCACCCAGGCGCTGGCCGTGGACATGAACGGTGACGGATTCTGCAACGGAATCAATCCGAATCTCATCCCCACCATCAGCATCACCGGGGATCCCCGGGAGACCCTCAAACTGAACATGGTGCCATTGGTGCCCGCAGGGCAGGCGGATTATCGGGTGGACTGGTTCTCGGATTTGAATCCACCCTGTCAGGCCTGGGGGGTCGCCACGGATCCGCCGGACCCGCTGTGTCCCGTGGTGGAAGACGACCTGGATGTGCTGGTATGGTACACGTTTGACAAGAATGAACCCGCCATCTACGGGCTGCCGCCTTTCAATGCATCCAGTCCGCTGTACTGCTCCGGCATCCAGTTTGACGCCATGGCCAACAACATCAGCGAGGGATGGGCCTGTGTGGTGGTGCGTGCGGTGGATCATGTCGGCAATGTGGGGGTGAGCGCGCCTTTGCGGGTCTGCATTGATTACAACCCGTATGACATGCACATTCCCGCCGACTGTCTGAACCTGAACAACGCACCCGACTGCACGGGCACCTGGGATCCGGTGACCGCCACGGTGCTTTCCACCCCCTGCACGCCGCTGTTGTTCCCGGAAAACGAAGTCCGCCGGGAAGAATGATCTCCGCCATGAAACGGAATGTATGGATTTTTTTGCTGACGTCGGTTTTTTTCGTGCTCTTGTCCTGCTCTGCCCGCAAGGAAGATCCCAAACGGGTAGCCTGGGGGGAATGCATCCAGAACCGGGATTGTTCCGGGGGCAGGATTTGCCGCAACCGCAAATGTGTGGACCCCCCTCCCGCCCTTCCGGTGGATGCCCGGACCCCTCCGGAAAACATGGTACACGTGCCCGCCGGAGGATTCATTCTCGGGTCCAACCGGGGATCCCCCCTGGAGCGGCCCCAGGTGGATTCCGTCACCCAGGATTTCTATATCGACATCCGGGAGGTGTCCCGGGAAGAATACCTGACCTGCGTGAAAGCGGGGCACTGTTCTGCAGCCCGGTGCGAAGAAGGGCAGCAGGCCGGGAAATTGCCGGTGACCTGCGTGTCCCAGCCGGACGCGGCCGCCTATTGTGCCTTTGCACGGGGTCGGCTTCCCACCGAGGAGGAATGGGAAAAGGCCGCCCGGGGCACCGATGCACGCACCTATCCTTGGGGGGATGCCGTACCGGACTGTGACAAGGCGGTGTTTGCCGGGTGTACGGAAGGTTCTCCTGCCCCGTCCGGTTCCCGTCCCGGGGGAGCCGGACCCTTTGGTACGCTGGATCAGGCCGGGAACGTCTGGGAATGGACCGCCACGCCAAGGCACAAGTGGGACAAGGACAAGGATCCCGAACGGCGTCTGGCCGGTCATGCCCCTGCTTCCGACCTGGAGGCTGAAATGGGGGAGCCGGACCGCTTTTTCGTAGTTCGGGGAGGGTCCTTCCTGGATTCGCCGGTTTCCCTGAGAACCACGAACCGGCTGTTGCTGGACAAGGATTTTCATTCCCGTGCCCTTGGCTTCCGCTGTGTGCGGGATCCCGGGTGGGAATCCGGACATGATCGTAGGTGAACAACCGGTCATCCCTATCCGTGAAATGACCATTCCTCCTGAAAACCGAGGCATCATGAAACCTGCATTCTTCATTGTCATGTTGGTCATCTGTCCGTGGCTCCTGCCCGGTACCGTTTCGGGGCAACCCGTCATGCCGGGTTCTGTTTGTTTGTCTACGGTCACTGATGCCGGTGGTCGGGAAGTACTGCCGGGTCGTTACGAGCAGGCCCGGATTGTGCATGATTCGGAAATCATTGTCATCGACGGTGCACAATACTCCGACAGCGGATGTGGGGGTTCTCCGCAGTATTCGGGCGGTGTGTACGGCTTGTATTCCGTGGATGGAAGCCGCCTGCTGGAACCGGGGTACCAATCCATTGATGTTCTCGGGAACCGCCTTTACCGGGTGAACCGGGGAGGCGAGTGCAACGAGTTCGGGTGCCGGGGAGGGGTATGGGCACTGTATGATGCGACCACCCGCCGCCTGTCATCCTTCGGGTTTTCGGGAATCCATTCCCTTCCGGGGGTGGAGGATGCATGGGTGGTGGCCACCTCCTGTCCATGCGAATTCGAGCACGAAAGTGAATGTTCGGGAAAAACCTGCCGCTTCGGTCTGGTGAAGAGGGATGGCAGCCTCATCCTGCCCATGGAATACGAAAGGATTTCCCGGACCCCGGACAAGGCGTTTTTTCTGGTGCAAAAGCAGGGCAAAACCGGGGTTGTGAACCGGGATGGCAGTTTTGTCCTTCCCGCCGTGAACGATCATGTCGAGTATCTCGGGGAACGCCTCCTGGGCGTCTACGCCTCCGGGGCGGGGGGAGTGTACGACGGTTCCGGAAAGCCTCTGACGGGGCATGTTTTCGGGTTTCTGCGGTTGTTGGCAGGGCAGGGCATTCTTGCAAACAGGGGAGGCCGGTGTACCCGGGATAACTGCCAGGGGGGAACCTGGGAGTTTCTGGACCTTCGCATGAAGCGTATTGCCGGACCCTTTGGGCAGGTCTGGTTCCATGATCAGTCCCGGGTCGTGATTGCAGGGGACCGGGGCAGTGTCCACCTGCGCCATGTATCGGGAAAAACAGTGCCGCGCGCCACGCTGGCGGATGCCCGTTTCCAGTGGTCGTCGCACCGTTCCGAACCTGTCGTGCATGGCAGGACCGCAGCGGGAATGACGGTATTGTTTGATGCCGAAGGACGGATCCTGTACCGCGGGAAATTTGCGGATGTCCAACCGGTTCATCGCCTGCATGTGTTCCGGGAACGGAACTTTTCCGGCCTGGTGGACGCCGGTGGCCGAATCGTTCTCCCGGCGGTGTATTCCCAGATCCGGCCCCGGGGTGTTCACGGGTTCGACATCCAGGTGGCCGGTTTGTGGGGGCATGCCGATGCAGGGGGACGCGTCATCCTTTTGCCGCGCTGTTCCAGGCTTTGGGAGGCAGGGTCCCTGCTGGTGTGTGTGAAAGAGGGCGGCAAGCGGGGATCCGGGGGAGAAACGCGCCGGGAAATATCGTTGCATGATGCCCGGGGAAAGCACATCAATCAAAAACCATATGATGAATTCGACTGGCGTTCGGGCGGGGCTTCCATCGCCTGGCAGGGGAAAAGGCGCATCCGGGTGGATGACACGGGCAAGGAAGCCTTTTTCGTCGAAGTGGACCGGATGTTCTGTGATCCTGACGAAAAGATCTGCATCTTTGAGGATCAGGAAACCAAAGGTGCCCTGGATTTTGACGGAGTGACGATTGCCACCGGGGATTACTCCGATGTTTCCATCATGGACGGGGTGGTTCGCGTGGTTCAGGGAGGGCGGTGTCTGTACGGGGAGTGCCGGGGAGGAACCACGCGGTTTTTCGACCGGACCGGAAAGGAAGTTGCATCTCCTGAATCCCGGAAGTCACAGGATGGAAAATTCTCTGTCCGGCGTTCATGCCGAAGCCTGTGCAGGAAGAACCAGCCACTGTGGGTAACGATGGATAAAAACGGAAAGACACTGTCAAAAGCCTATCCCTACATCAGTCCCTTTGTGGAAGGGTACGCCCGGGTGGCGGTGGATCCGGTGACACGGTTCTTCGGTCGGCCCGGATATCCGGAAGTGGCCAGTTTCGGTGTGATTGATGAACAGGGAAAGGAGATCCTGCCTTTGAAATATTCGGCGGCTTCCACACTGGAAGACGGGCATTTCCGGGTGTACGAGGGGGGAATCTGCCATGGAATGGGTTCGGCCTGTCAGGGAGGTGTGTGGAAGATCCTGGATGAAAAGGGGAAAGAAAAGGCCAGATTGGGGGATGTCCAGCCCATCGGGAACGTGGCGGGTGGCAGTTTCGCGGCATTCCTGGAGAGCCGGGACGGCACTGAAAGCAAATGGCTGATGGATGTGGGGGGGAAGGTGTTGTACACCTTCAAGAACGTCCGGTTCACGTATCGTTACTGGTTTGACGAACCGTTCAAGGGGTTCTTTCACGAGGATTCCGGGGATGAAGGAACCTGGTGGGTCAATCACCGGGGACAGCCGGTGGGAACTCCGGATGCCGAACTTTCCCTCCTTGGAAAGGACCGACAGGCGGTGCTTCTGGAACGGGGGAAGGACCAGCGTGTGCGGATGCTGTCTCCTGATGGCAGGGTGCTTCTGGATGCTTTTTGCCGAAAAACCCTGGTCACTTCCGACCGGCTGATTTGCGAGGAAACAAGGAATGGAAACAGCACCGGATGGATCCGGTATTACGACACCACCGGTTCATTGCGCTGCACCATGGCCGGATTTGCCGGTCCGGGGCGGGTCCTGCCGCGTTGTGAATCGGGCGCGACCGGTTCACGGCAGGCGGGAAAAGGGGAAACGGCCTTTCATCTGGAAACGGTGGAGAGGGATCATGTCATCGTACGGAATGCAAACGGGCGTTTTGCCTCCCTGGACGGGAACGGCCGGTGGATTTCCCTTTTCGGTCGGTCCTGGCTGGTGCCGGCCGGGGTGCCCAACGTGTATCTTTTTGATGCTGCCATCCTCAAGGGCAGAAGGCAGAACGAAGTCCTGTACGGATTGAAGGAACACTCGGGTCGGGATCTGGGAACCGGAAGATTCAGGAGGTTTGGGTCCTTTACGGGACGGATCGCGGCGGCGGCGATGGAACAGCCCGGGGGAAAGGTCATGGATGTCCTGGTCAACACCGAAGGCAAGGTGATTTTCTCCGATCGGGCGGAAGTGGTCCATATCGGTCGGGATACGGCCATACTGCAACTGGAGGAAACTGCCCAAAGCGGTATGCAAACGGAACTGATCGTGGTGGATTACGGGGGGAAAATCCTCCGGCGCCTGCCGGACGCATCCGTGTGGGCATCCAGGAGGAACTGGACGAAACGGGACGAGTCGGAGGTGCCGGTGGCAGAAGACATGCACTTCGTGTTCCGCCAGTCCGGTCGCTGCGAAGTACATTTCGGGATGCGGGTCTGTCTGGAAGAAAACCACGGGCTGATGGATGCCGCAGGGCGCGTTGTCATGCCGCCGGAGTATGCCGCACTGGTATATGTCGGGAACCGGTTGGTGGCCGGAAGGAAGCGTTCCGATTGCAAGAAGCCCTCGTGCCATGACATTCCCATGCGACTCATGGACTTGAAGGGGAAACGGGTGCACCCGGGGATGTTCTTCGATGTCCATCCGATGGAAAACGACAGGGTTTTCCGGGCCATGACCTGCCGGCCCTGAACCGGAAATCACTGCCACATGGGAGAAACGGGAAGCCACGAGTCAATTTCGAAGAAGAGGTTCTCGGTGGCCATCAGTATGGTGGCTTCGGCTTCCAGTGCACTGTATTGATCCTGAAGGTTGCGCAGGGTGGTGGGATTTGTCACCAGGGGACGGGTCCACGAGACATCCTGGTTGTAGCCCCAGTACCAGGCGCTCCGGTTCGGGGAGAAGTGGTCCGTCCAGTTGTTGAAGTACCACAGTTGCTGGGACAGGCCGGTGAATGACTGCCCGTCGAAACCGTAGGAAACCGAATCGTCCCGCCAGGTGCCGAACGCGTTGGTCATCCAACTGATCAGGTGGAACTCCATGCCGGCCTTGTAGGATTGCAGTTCGCTGTTCCATTCCGGAAGGCGGGATACCTTGTTGGAGTCACCGTTTACCCATTCCCAGTCCGGAGCAAATCCCTTGACGCAGGAAAGATTTCCGAAGGCCGTCATGGCCACGTGCATCACCTCGGAAACCTTCGCCTGCATGGGTTCCACATCCAGGATGACATCAATGGTTCCATCCGCTTCAATGGCATTGAGCAACGGGGTCACCCGGTCCGTGGAGTAGTTGATATTGGCATAACCGGGAACGCTGGAAGGTTTGGGAAAGAAGCACCGTGTAGTGGTCTGGGAGAAGGCACCGCAGATGGCGATCACGGCCACCGGCCGGCTGGGGACGGAACTGGCGTAACTGAGGCCCCGTATGGCTGCCACCCACTGAGCGGGTGTCCGGTCCCCCAGTCGCCAGGGTGACAGCCACAAACCGATTCGCAACAGGGGAGGTGGATCCACACAACCGCCGGCTTCGCACAACAGGCTTCCACAGGAAAGGCAGGTGTTGCCTCCGGCGCCGCAGAAATGATTCTGGTTTCCCGGACGGCAGATTCCGCCGGTGTCACAGCACCCGTCACAGTTGCCGGGACCACAGGTGGTCTGGGTTGCACACTGGCCGCCTTCGCAGGTGCCGGTGGTGCATGATTCGCAGTTTTGTCCCTGTCTTCCGCACGCGTGGTCCTGGGTGCCCGCCCGGCAGGTTCCCTGGTCGTCACAGCAGCCGTTGCAGTTGTCCGGACCACAGACAGCGTCTTCCATGCATTCGCCCGAATCGCAAAAGCCCGTGCAGCCCTGGCACGAATTGCCGTCCACCCCGCAGTATTGAAGTTCGTTTCCCGCGCGGCAGTTTCCCCCCTCGTCGCAGCAGCCGCTGCAGTTTTCCGGGTTGCAGATTTCCCCGTACACACATTCATGGTTCCGGCAGATACCTCCGGAGCATAACGAACAGGCTTCTCCGCCGGTTCCGCAAAAGGCCCTTTCGGTTCCAGGCCGGCATCCGCCAATGCCATCGCAGCAACCATCGCAGTTGTCCGGACCGCAATGGTTTTTTGGGGAGTTTTTTTCCGAACAGGCCGGACCCAGAAGGGCCACTGCGAGAATCAGGAAACACCGAAAGAACTTGGTGGGCGGCATGGATACTCCGGAACCCCGGTTCAACCGGGTATCTGAGCATACACCGGAAACGGGAAAACTCAACGGGCGAAACGCTGTTTTGACGCAGGCGAAACGGAAGGAGAAAAAATAAAAAAAAAGATTGATTCACTCCGTGGTTTTGGGTATAAAAACACTTGTGATGTGAAAACCGGCGACCCAGGGAATCCTGTGAGCCTGTCTTCTCTTGTTGGTCCTGAAACGTACAATGGAATGATCCGGGGATTGTAAAGACGCGATAAAAACGTAACTGCGCAGGGACAATTCAACCATAAGGAGGTCCACAATGAAAAGTTCATTTCTGTTTTTTGTGTATGCAAGTGCCATTTTCATAATTTTTGGCTGCCAGACCGAAAAGGAGAAAAAAACCGGTCCATTCCCAAAGCCATTCACTGTTACCCAATCGGCCCCCAATCAGCGTATCGACATCATCTTCGTGGTGGACACATCCATGTCCATGGTGGACAATCAGGCCCGGCTGCGGGAGCATTTCCCCGAACTGATGCGTCAGTTGCAGCAGGTTGCCGGTGGACTCCCCGGCATTCATCTGGGCGTGATCACCCCGGATTTGGGGTCGGCCCCCATTGACATTCCCGGGTGCGGTGCCTCGCAGGAAGGCATTTTCCAGAAGGGCGTGGACAACGGGTGTGCCAATCCCGTGGGACAACGCTATCTGGTGGATGTGGAACCCGGCGGCTGCGCCATTGACAAGGTGCTGGTGGAGGGAGCGACCACCTGCCCCCATCATGATTGCTCCCAGACACACTGTGAACCGGAAGCCTTCCCCGACGGAAACGGGGGTTTCCTGGAACCCGCAGGGCTCATGTTTGTACTGGATGACAACGGATGCCCCCGATGCCGGAATTATACCGGAGAAACCCTGGAGAGCGTTTTTTCCTGCATGGCGGATGTGGGTGTCGATGGATGTGGCTTCGAGCAGCCTCTGGAGGCGTTGTACAAGGCGCTGGAATCGACTTCGGCGCATAATCTGGGTTTCCTGCGCCCGGATGCAGCCCTGGCGGTGGTCTTTGTCACCGACGAGGATGACTGCTCCGTGGAAAACACGGATATTTTCACTCCGGAAGGCGGAATCTCGGATCCCCTGGGGAGTCTCCATTCCTTCCGATGTACGGAATTCGGCATCATCTGTTCGGAACCCTGGGACAGGTTCTTTGAGGGATATTCAAAGGATTACAGTGAATGCAGGTCCCGGACGGAGGACGACCCGGATCGTCTCCTGTTCCCCCTGGGCCGTTACAGTACCAAGTTGCTCTCCCTCAAGGAAGCCCACCGGATCGTCATCACTTCCATCGCCGGTCCTGTGGGGACGCAATTGACCACCGTCCTTAACACCAACCAGATTCCTGTACTGGCTCCATCGTGCCAGGATTCGGAGGGTGGGGCCGATCCCGCCATCCGGCTCCATGAGTTCGTCGACATGTTCCTGCCCTTTGCAGGTGATGCACAATGGGCGAAAACTTCCATATGCTCGCCGGACTACAGCCAGCCCATGGCCGGTCTCGGCCAGCGTCTGGGAGTCGTGATCAGTACCAACTGCATCAACGGGGTGCTGGCCGGATGTCCCGACCCGGCGTTTGCGTCCGGTCATGATGCCCTGACGTCCCTTCCGTCGGAGGTGGCGGGAACATGCGCCCCGGTCTGCACGGTCCATCTCGTCGGACCCGGCCAGAACCGCCTGGAAGTTCCCTCCTGTCCGGCGGATCATGCGTCCGGGCATCCTGATCTGGTGGACCCGGATCTTCCGGTGGAATGGTGTTGGCACATAACCTACACGGAAAACTGTGCGGTTCCCTGTCCGGCTGGAATGCAGGACTGTGATCCCCAGGTCAACCCCGTGTACTTTCCTTCGCGGGGGGCCGGGCTGGTGGTTTCCGGACGTACCGGACTTGCCGCCGGGGTGAGGGTCGAGTCCACCTGTGAAGTGTTTGAACTGACCGAAACCTCCTGCCAGGACGGACTGGACAACGACGCCGACGGCCTTGTCGACGGCGATGATCCCGACTGCGCCACCTGAACCCCTTTTTCTCCATCAGCATTCTTGTCTTTCGGGGCCCGCAGGTGTACAACCCGGCCTTGGAGTTGCAGGCAGGACGCCTGAGGGTGATTCATGAGTTCATTCACAATCGGTCTTCTGGGAAGCCTGGCCAGTTGCATCCTCTGGGCTTCGGCGGTGATCCTGTTCCGGAAGACCGCTGATCACGTGACCGCGTTCGGGTTGAATGTCGGAAAAAACCTGGTGGGTTTCCTGTTCTTCACCCTGACACTGTTGATCATGGGGCACAACCTGTTTCCTGCGATTCCCCTGAAGGATTTCCTGTACCTGGCGATTTCCGGGGTGGTGGGAGTCGGCATCGGCGACATGCTGTTCATGAAATCCCTGAAGATGCTGGGGGCCGGTTTCAACGCCATTGTCAGTTGCCTGTACACGCCGCTCATGATTCTGGCAGGTGTATTCATCTTTTCCGAAACCATTTCCATTCGCCTGATTCTGGGCGCCATCCTGGTGGTGAGCGCCATTGTGGTTTCCTCCCTGGATGACATGGACAAACGACCGAAACACCTTGTGACGGGCATTCTCATCGGTACATTGTCCATTCTGGCCAATGTTACCGGCGCGGTGCTGTTCAAGGGTTTGCTGCACAGGTATAGCCTGTTCTACATCATCTGGGTACGGCTGTTCATGGGGTGCCTTTTTCTGCTGCTTTTCTATGTATTTCACCCGAAAAGGCGGGAACTGCTTTCGGGGCTGGAACTTTCCCGGAACTGGGTGGGCCTGGGCATTTCGGGGATTCTGGGAACGTATCTGGCGATTCTGGCCTGGACCCTGGGTTTGCGCCATCTGCCGGTATCCCTGATTGCCGTGTTTTCCCAGTTGACGGTCATCATGATTATCGTGCTGGCCTATTTCTTCCTCCGCGAACAACTTTCCATCCGGCGGATGGTATCCGCCGCCCTGGCGGTGGGGGGAGCATTCATCACGTTGGTGGGTGCATAACTCCCGCAAAGGATCAAGGTGCGTCATGTCATGTCGTCCCCATGTCACGGGCAAGATCTGCATCCTGTGTGATCGACGTTACGAATTCGACGCCGTGGAACTGACCTGTCCCCACTGCGGGGAAACCGGCATCCTGGATATCGGGTATGATTATGATTTCGTGCGACGCATCTTTCATGCCTTCCGCAGGGGCGCGGACCGGGCGGACCAGTTCCGTTTCGCACCGCTTCTGCCACTGCAACTGGATGGTCCCCGGCCGGTGACACCGGTGGGCAATACACCGCTGGTGGAGGCCACCCGGCTGGGCGTCCATGTGGGTATTCCCGGACTGTTCATCAAGGACGACGGGCGCCTGCCCACGGCCAGTTACAAGGACCGGGCGTCCGCGGTGGCTGTGGCCCGGGCAAAGGAACTGGGGATTTCCCTCATTGCGGCCGCATCCACAGGGAATGCGGCCGCGTCCATCGCGGGATTGTGCGCTCCGGAAGGAATCGCCGCCGTCATTTTCGTGCCGAAGACGGCCCCTCCCGCCAAGGTGGCTCAACTGCTGACATTCGGGGCCCGGGTGTTCCTGGTGGACGGAACCTATGATGATGCCTTCGCGCTGAGCCTGGAGGCGGCTTCCCGTTTTGGCTGGTATCTGCGCTCCACCGCCATCAATCCGGTACTTGCCGAAGGAAAAAAGACCGGGGTGCTCGAAGCCCTTGAGCAGATGGACTATGACAATCCCCCGGATTTCATCAGCGTCTCCGTGGGGGATGGCTGCATTGTGGCAGGAATTGCCAAGGGGATATCGGATCTCTTTGCACTGGGGGTCATTCCCCGCAAGCCCCGCCTGATCGGGGTGCAGGCAGAGAACAGCCGGGTGATTTTCGAAACCTGGAAAGCCGGTGACGAGGAGATCCGGCCGGTGGCTCCCAGCACCCGCGCGGATTCGATTTCCGTGGCTTTTCCCCGGGATGCGATCAAGGCCCTGCGGGGCATCCGCGCCACCGATGGACTCATGGTCACCGTTTCCGATGAGGCCATCTTTGAAGCCGGTCGCCTGTTGGGAAGTTACGCCGGTGTTTTTGCCGAACCGGCTGCCGCGGCCGCTTTTGCCGGAGTGCTGGCTTTGCGGGAATCCGGTGTGGTGGGACCGCAGCACCGGGTTCTCGCCTTCGTGACCGGTTCCGGGCTCAAGGATGTGACCGGAGCCTCCATGGCAGCCGGTTCGGCCACCATGGTTTCCGGCATGTCCGATCTGCTGCCCCTCTTTCCTTTCGCATCCTGAACCGGTGGACCCGGATTTTCAATTTCCCTTTTTGTCCAATACGTGTATAACTCCCCCAGCACAGAGTGATGTCACATGAACAGAACTGGTAGCTGATAACCACATTTCGTAGTGAAGGATGATGAAAAAATGATCGTAAAAGAAACCCTGCAACTGAACAACAAGGAACTCTCCATCGAAACCGGCAAAATCGCCCGACAGGCCGATGGTGCCGTGATGGTTCGCCTGGGGGATTCCGTGGTACTGGTCACTGTTGTGGCCTCCAGGACGGCCCACCCGACTGCGGACTTTTTGCCCCTGACTGTGGATTATGTTGAAAAAAGTTACGCCGCAGGTCGCATTCCCGGAAATTTTTTCCGTCGTGAAGGTCGCCTGAGCGAAGGGGAAATCCTGACCTCGCGCCTCATCGACCGGCCCCTGCGGCCCCTGTTCCCCGAAGGCTGGTTTTTTGAAACCCAGGTGGTGGCCACCGTGCTGTCCCATGATCGCATGCAGCCCACCGAACCCCTCGCACAGATTGGGGCTTCCATTGCCCTTGGCATTTCCGACGTTCCCTGGAACGGCCCTGTGGCCGGCGTCCAGATTGCCCGCGTGGACGGCCGGTTCATCGCCTGGCCCACCATGGATGAACTTGAACTGTCCGACATGGACATCAACATGGTGGCATCGAAGGACGCCATCGTGATGGTGGAAGGGGAACTGGACAATCTCGACGAAGCTACCCTGATTGATGCCCTTTTCTTTGGGCACGATGCGGTGCAGCCGGTGCTGGCCCTTCAGGAAAAACTCGTGAAGGCGGTGGGAAAACCCAAGCGTGCCGTGCCCGTGATGGAAGATCTGACCCCGGTGCTGAACCGGGTCCGGGAGGTGGGTCAGGATCTGCTGGCTTCGGCCCTTTCCCATCCGGAAAAACTTCCCCGCTATGCTGCCCTGGACGAGGCGAAAAAGGCCATCCTTGAAAAACTGGCCCCCGAGATGGAAGGCAAGGAAAAGCAGATTTCCGCCGCCATCGGCCAGTTGAAATATGACATGGTGCGTGCCCTGATCCTGCACGAGAAGAAGCGTCTCGACGGTCGTCCCCTCACGGAGGTAAGGCCCATCAACTGCGAAGTGGGGCTGTTGCCTTGCGTACATGGAAGCGCCCTGTTTACCCGGGGCGAAACCCAGTCCCTGGTCACCGCCACGCTGGGGTTCGGCACGGACAACCAGAAGATGGACCTGCTCACCGGGGAGGAACTGCGCAACTTCATGCTGCATTACAATTTCCCGCCGTTTTCCGTGGGCGAAGCCCGCATGATGCGGGGCCCCGGCCGCCGCGAAATCGGTCACGGACATCTGGCCCACCGCGCGATTTCCAAGGTGCTGCCGGATCCGGATGATTTTCCGTATGTCATCCGCGTGGTCTCGGAAATCACCGAAAGCAACGGTTCCTCCTCCATGGCCAGTGTGTGCGGGGGGTCGTTGGCCCTCATGGACTGCGGGGTTCCCCTGAAGGCTCCCGTGGCCGGTATCGCCATGGGTCTGATCCAGGAAGGCGATGACATTGCGGTTCTCACCGACATCCTCGGGGACGAGGACCATCTCGGAGACATGGATTTCAAGGTCGCCGGCACGGCCACCGGGGTGACCGCCATCCAGATGGACATCAAGATCCAGGGTCTGACCCGGGACATCATGGTGAAAGCCGTTGATCAGGCCCGGGTGGGCCGGCTGCACATCCTTTCCCGCATGGCCGAAACGCTGGATGCGCATCGGCCGGAACTGCCCCAGCATGCCCCACGGGTGTACACCATCCAGATCAGCCAGGACAAGATCCGGGATCTCATCGGTCCGGGCGGCAAGATGATCAAGAGTCTGGTGGAGGAAAGTGGCGCCAAGATCAGCGTGGAAGATTCCGGTCAGGTGTTTGTGGCCACCGCCGATCAGGAAAGCGCCCAGTGGGTCATTTCCCGGATTCGTTCCATCTGCGCGGAGCCGGAGGTTGACCGCGTGTACGCCGGCATCGTGACCCGCGTCATAGACAAGACCGGCGCCATTGTGGAAATCCTCCCCGGTACCGATGGCATGGTGCACATCAGCGAACTGGACAATTCCAGGGTCAATCTGGTTTCCGACATCGTGAAGGAAGGTGATGTCGTGAACGTGCTGCTCATGGAAATCGACCGTTCCAATGGTCGCCTGCGCCTGTCCCGCAAACGCGCACTGGGCGTGGAACCATCCGAAGTCATTCACGGGATGGGCGAATGAGGACCGGCTGGCGGCATATCCTGGATCGCTGGTTCGATCAGAGTGACCGGCTCAGCCTCCTGCTGGATCCCCTGGTCTGGCCGCGACTGGGCATCTCCGATGCCGACCGGGAAATCCTCTTTCGCCTGGAAGGGGTTCCCCTGTATGTGTTCAAGGCAGCCTCGGAACTGGATTACCAGGTGTTCAACATTCTGCTGGGACATCTGGACCAGCCGGTGCCGAGGGTGCATTTTCCCTCTTTTTTGCTGGTATCCTCCACGGATTCCTGGGCATCGAAACTCGTTTCCATGCTGCTTCCCTCCCGGGAGGCTGAAACCCAGGATGCCGTGTCACGGATCATGCGGTCCAACCCCGCCTATGTGGCCCTTCTGGAACACAATCCGGCTGCGGGGCAGCCTGAACCCCTGGCGGTTTCCCTCTTCGAACATTTGCTGTCCGAACTGGATCAGCATCCCGGGGCACCGAAACTGGTGGCCGTTCCGGTCTGCGTGATCTGGAACAAGAAGGGGGTCCGTACCGAGGAAAAACTGCCACTGCTCAAAAGGATTCTGGGGGATCCGGATGTCCCGGGCCGCCTGCGGGTGATCGGACAGTTGCTTTCATCCCTGGGCCAGCCCACCGTCAAAATCGGGCAACCCTTGTCCCTGGCGGATTTCCGGGAGGCCACGGCAGACCTTTCCGGCTCCTGTTCGGCTATTGCCCTCGCCGGGGAACTGGGGGAACGCATTGAACATGAGTGGCGGATCCAGTTGGGTCCCCGGCTGCGGGACATGGGTCAGATCCAGCAGGAACTGGCACGCAATCCCGAAGTGAAATCCGCCGTTCACCAAGCCATCCGGGACGGAATGACCCCGCGTCAAGCGAAAAAGGAACTGCGGGCCGCCCTGGCCGAGATTCCAGCCTCCCCGGGCACGGCCACCCTGGCCGCCTACAAAAGTGTGCTCAAGGTGGTCTGGACTCGTTTGTACCGGGGCTTCGACGTTGACCAGGATGGCTTTTCCGCCATGCGGGAAGCCGCCCGCAAGGGTCCGTTGTTGTTGCTTCCGTGTCACCGGTCTCACATGGATTACCTGATTCTTTCGTGGCTGATGGAACGCTACGATTTGCCGATCCCCCACATTGCCGCTGGCAAGAACCTGTCATTTTGGCCCATGGGGCCCATTTTCCGGCGCGGGGGAGCCTTCTTCATCCGGCGTTCCTTCAAGGGAAACCGCCTCTACAAGACCATTCTGGTGGAATATCTTGCCAATCTGCTGCGCCAGGGAATCAACATCGAGTTCTTCCCGGAGGGGACCCGTTCCCGCACCGGAAAGGCCGTCTATCCCCGGACCGGGCTTCTGGCCATGATCGCGGAGTTGGTGGTCACCCGCAAGGTTCCCTCCCCGCAGATCGTTCCCATCGCCATCGGATACGAGAAGGTGGTGGAAGAAGGTGCCTACCTCCAGGAAATGGAGGGGCAGACCAAACAGGCGGAGAACCTGACCCAACTGTTCCGGGCAGCGGCTGTCGTACTCAACAGGTACGGGCGTGTGAATGTTCAGGTGGCCGAGCCATTCGACATGGCGGAGTATCTGGGACTGCCCGAACCCGGTTCTCCGGAGTTCAAGAGCCGGGTGGATCAACTCGCACTGGAAGTGATCGCGCGGATTGTGGCATCCTCGGTGGTGACGCCTTCCATGCTGGCGGCAGCGGCCCTGCTGGTGACCGGTGAAAACATGTGTGAACTGGCGGAGGTGGAGGAGCGGTTCGAGTTCTTCCGGCAACTGGCGCTGGCCTGCCAGGTGAAATTGTCCAGGCCGCTTCTGGAATCCCAGAGTTCGAAGAAGGCTTTCAGGGATGCCTTGAAAAAACTGGGCCATACCCTGCAATTCATGGGAAGCCGCGTACTGGTTTTGCAGAATCGCCGGGGAACGCTTGCCTATTACCGGAACGGGTTTTCCCAGACGGTCATCACCGCTGCCATCAGCGCCGCTGCTATGAGATCCCGGGATCCCCAGACGGGACAATGGTTGCGGCACTGCCTGAAGCGGGAGTTTCCCCAGTTGTCCCTGGCCGGACCGTCTGAAACGCCTCTGGTCGCAGAGGAGTTTTTGAAGACCTGTTCTCCCGTCCAGTTGCACTGGATGGCGGGTCTGTATCTGGATCTCGTTGAAAGCCAGGCGCTGACCTGTGCCCGTCTGGCCCGGGGTATCCGGGACAAGACCATCGATCGGCCCATGTCCACCCGGCAATTGACCCAGGAAGTGCGCACCTGGGGCAAAGGGGAATTCCGGCGTGGCCGGGTGTGGCGCCCCGAAGCCCTGGGAGCCCAGTCCATTGCGGAAACCGTCGAGTGGCTGGCAGACGAGGGTTTTCTGGAGCGGGACGACAAGGGCAGGAACTGGCGGTTTGCCTCCCCGGCCACCGAAATCGCCCAGAAACTGCACCGGCAGGCCAAAGTCCGCCAGGCATGGCTCCAGAAGTTGCGCAAATCCTTCTTTGCCCGCAAACGTCCGGGGGAGTGAACCTTGCGGCCCCGCCATTTTGTCCAACTGGAAGAAGGGCGGTTCCGTTGTGACCTGTGTCCGAAGCGCTGCGTGATACGGGCGGGTGTTCCGGGTGCCTGCGGCGTTCGGACCGTCACCGGGGACGGGTTGGTCACCCTGGCTGATGGACACCTGATTGCCCAGGCGATTGATCCCATCGAAAAAAAGCCGCTGTACCATGTGCAGCCGGGAGCCAGAACGTATTCCTACAGCATCTGCGGGTGCAACCTGGACTGCCCCTGGTGCCAGAACCACGAGATATCCCAGATCAAGAAGCGCCCGGACCTGATCCGCTTGCCCGGGGAGTTTGTATCCCCGGCCGAACTGGTGCAAAGGGCCCAGGACGCCGGGTGTCATTGGCTGGTGGCCACCTATACCGAACCCACCGTCTTCTTTGAATACGCATTCGAAGCGGCCCGCCTGGCGAAACAGGCGGGCCTGAAGAACGCCTGGGTGACCAACGGGGTCATTGAAGAAGCCCCCCTGGCGGAAATCATCCCGGTTCTGGATGCCGTGAACGTGGACCTCAAGTGCCTGGATGAACCGGCGGCCGAAAAACAGATGGGCTATCAAAGCCGGTGGGTTTTGCGTACCCTTGACCGGTTGGCCCGGGCCGGGGTGCATGTGGAAGTCACCACCCTGGTGGTCCCCGGAATCAATGACGCGCCGGAACAGTTGAAGCTCATTGCCGGCGAACTGGCCCGCCTGCCGCGGGTTCCGGTCTGGCATGTCAGCCGGTATCATCCGGATTACCGGTATTCGGAACCTCCCGTATCCGCCGACCGGATTGCCGATGCCCTGATCCTGGGGAAAGCGGCCGGGCTGAACCATGTGTATGCCGGTAATGTGCGCCTGCCCGCCGGCGGGCAGACCCGCTGTGCCGGTTGTGATGCGCTGTTGATCGTTCGCGATGGATACCGCATCGAAACAAACCGGGTGACCCGGGAGGGAACCTGCCCGGATTGCGGTGAAGCCATTTCGGGCATCTGGTGATTTTTTCTGCCAAGGGCATCCCCGGACGAAGAACCGGGAGAGCCTGGCCCGGAACAGGGAACAGGAACCCCAATGACCCTATTTGCCTTTTTCACCCGTGAAAGACTGAATCCCCTGGCATGGATTCCCTTTGCATTCCTTCTTGCCTGGGTGCTGATGGTCACCCCCCTGGCCGATGACATCTGGTGGCGCCTGGCCTCCGGAAACCGGTCCGAATCCTGTGTGACCGTCAACAGTACGGCGTACCGTGACACGGGCCGGCGCTGGGTGAACCACGCCTGTGGATACGACCGCCTGATGGCCGCAGTGCACCGGGTGGCCGGAAAAAAGGGGTTGGTTTTTGTCCATGTACTTCCCCTGACGCTTCTGGGTTTTTTCATGCTGCGACGGCTTCGCCCCGGTCATCTGGCGTGGGCCATTTTCGTGCCTCCCCTGGTGATCCTGCATCATGCCCTGCGTCCGTATGTCTTCAGCGACTTGCTGTTTTTCCTCGCGATGTTCCTGGCGGTGCGGATGCACGAACAGCAGGAGATTTCCCGCCGGGATTTGCTGCTTTCGGGAATCTTGTTCCTTCTCTGGGGGAACCTGCACGGAGCTGTCTGGATCGGGTTGCCGTTTTTCTGGCTGTTTGCCGTGCGTTTCGGGGATCTGTTCTCCCGGCCGGCCGCCGGCCTCAAACGCGTGGCGGTTCTGGTTCCCGTGACCGCCCTGGCGGCCTTGGCCAATGGTACCCACATCCATGGCCTGGTCCTGGCGGTACGTTATGCCACGGGAGGTTTTTCCTGGCTGCACCAACTGGAGGAATGGCAGACAGCTCCTGGAGCCGTGTTTCTCGCGCTGGGCGCGTTCACGGCGGGCTTTTTCGCCTGCTGGCGCCACCGCCGGCTGCCCTTGAGCCGGCTGGTCTTGCTGCTTCCCCTGTTGGCGGCAGGTGTCCTGCAACTTCGGCACCTTCCCCTGTTGGTCATGGCTGCGGTGGCCCTGTGGCATGGTACCCCGGACCCCAAAAAGAGCGAAGGGGATGATGCCGGGCAGCTATGGCACCTGCCTCCTGCAGCCATTCTGGTGGCCGTATTGCTGTTGGCCGTCTCCCTGGCGGCGGCATGGAAGCACGGTCCCCGTCTGGCTACCCGTCGATTCCATCCCCAGGCGTTTTACCGACAGGTAGCTGACCGGTGCGACCTGGACCAGCCGCTGCGCGTGTTCACCCTGCACGCATGGGGCGGGGCCCAGACATTTCATTTTTCCGGGAAATTGAAGCCGTTCATGGATGCCCGCAATGACTGTTTTTCCCGGCATACCTTTGAAGCCTATCAACGGATCACTCGGCTTTCGGATGGTTGGTACGGGGAGTTGATGGCGGATCAGCCCCACGGTGCCATCCTGCCCAACGTACATCCACTGTCCGACGCGCTTCGGAAAAAGGGATGGATCCCGGCGGTGCGATTCGGCGGCATCCGGTTTCTGGTGACCCCCGCAACGGGAAGAAATCTCTGTCAGCGGGGAACTTCGGTGCCATGAAGGTATTTCCGGGTTTTCTCCTTCTTCTTTTCTGCAGCGGATTTTGCGGAAGTCTTCTCGGAACGATGGTACCATGGTGCCGTTCATTTCCAGAATGCATTGTGGGTGATGGGCGGGGCTTTCCAGGAGGGGATGGGTATTGCCTTGCGCAATGACATCTGGCGGTTGCCACTCTGGTAGTTTTTTACACGTACTTGTCGCGGATGGCCTTGATGACATCCAGAAGATCGAAGAACACATCCACGACTTCCGGGTCGAACTGCTTGCCGCGCTCGGAACTCAGGATGTCGAGTACCCGGTCATCCGACCAGGCTTCCTTGTAGACCCGTGCGGAGCACAATGCGTCGAACACGTCCGCGACGGCGGTGATGCGTGCGGCGACGGGAATGTCCTCGCCGGCCAGGCCGGGGTTGCCGGCGCACGAGGCAACAAGATCATCCGGGTTCTGCTCGGCGCAGGGATAGCCCTTTCCGTCCCAGCGCTGGTGATGGTGCAGGGCGATTTCCCGGCAGACACTGTCCAGTTCGGAAGTGGTGTTCGTAAAGAGGTTGGCACCGTACACCGAGTGACAGCGCATGATGGCGAACTCTTCCTCGGTGAGGCGGGCGGGTTTTTTCAGGATGCTGTCGGCGATGCCGACCTTGCCCACGTCGTGGAGCATGGCGGCCAGACGGATCAGGTCCTTTCGCTTGCGCAGATCCTCCATGCCGATACCGCGCCGAAGTGCCCAGCGATGATAGATTTCCGCCGAATAGGCTCCCACCCGCTCGACGTGGGCACCGGTCTCGCGGGGATCCCGCAGGGCTGCCATCTGCATCATGCGCAACACCATTTCGCGGGTCATCAGACCACGTTCAATGGCGGCAGCCGCATACCGGGCGAACACGGTGGTGAGCATTTCCTCGTGATGGGTAAAGGGAACAGGATTTCCGGCGGGGTCGGTGGCATTGATGATTTGCATCACGCCGGCGATCTGGTTCTGGGCGGTCTTGATGGGAATGGTCAGAAGCGACCGCGTGACGAATCCGGTGCGCTCGTCGAACGATGAATTGAAATGATACGGTGCCGAAGACGGAATCCGGTAGGCATCATCGATTTTCAGGGTTTCCCGGTTTTTGGCGACATAGCCGACGATGCTGGTTTCGTCGATGGGAATTTCCAGATTTGTATAGATGTGCTTGTTGTTTTCCGATTCGGAATACAAATCCTCGTTGTGGACATAGCGGAAACGCAGTGTGCCATTTTCAACGAGGAAGATGGAACCCGCCCTCGCCTGCGACAGCCTGCGGCTTTCCAGAAGAACCCGGTCGAGAATGGTGTCGATGTCCTTGAGCCGGTTGAGTTCATCCGCCCGGTCCAGAACCTCTTCCAGGGTGACCTCGGTTTCGGCCATGGATTGGTTCCCGTTTCCGGCCCCCCTACTGGTTGAGGGTTTTCTTGAGGATCATGCTGGGTTTGAAACTCAGCACCCGGCGGGCAGCAATTTCAATGCTTTCCCCGGTTTTGGGATTGCGGCCCGGACGGGACTGCTTGACCCGCACGGTGAAGTTGCCGAAACCGCTGAGTTTCACGGGCTCGCCGCGTTCCAGGGCCCGCTTGATGGTGTCGAATACGGCATCCACGAGATCGGAGGCTTCCTTCTTGGAAAGACCCGACACACTCGCGTACACTTTTTCTACGATATCGGTTTTCGTCATGAAAATCCTCCTCCGAAAGTCGCTTCATAAAACACCAGCGACTTCCGCTTGTCAATGGGAATTATTTTCAATCATTCCATGCCCTGGCACGCTCATTGGTTGATCTGGATGACATCCACCGGGGTGCCAGAAGATTTGTATTGGCGGGCTGCCGTGTTTCAAAAAATTATATTGGCAATTTGGCAAGAATCTGCCGGAAATTTTCGGCGGCGGCAGACGAAGAGTATGCCTGCACAAACGCTTTGCCGTCATCGGCACACTGGGCCAGGGCCGGGTCAAGGGGCAAGGAGCCAAGAAATGACACATCCATGTCGCGGCAGATGGCCAACGCCGGTCCCACGGGCCAGATCCGGGTTTCCCGTTCGCAATGGGGGCAGATGAATCCGCTCATGTTTTCCACAATACCCAGTATGGGTACCCCAAGTTCCCTGCAAAACCGCACGGACTTTCGCACATCCACGGCAGCCACCCGCTGGGGAGTTGTCACGACCACCGCACCGTCCACCTCTTCGAGCAACTGCACTACCCCCAAAGGTTCGTCCCCTGTTCCCGGTGGGGAATCAATCACCAGACAGTCCAGGTCCCCCCAGTGGACATCCGAAAGAAACTGACGGATCACCCCCAGTTTGCGAGGGCCGCGCCAGATCACGGGGTCATCCGGATGATTGAGCAAAAATCCGATGGACATCACCTTGAGTTCCCCGATCTGGACCGGCAGAATTGTGTTCTCATATCCCTGGAGTGGCTCGTTTTCCAGTCCCAGCATGGTGGGGATCGATGGGCCGTGAATATCCACATCCAGAAGTCCCACACGTTTTCCGGACAGCATGAGGGAAACGGCAAGGTTGACGGCCACCGTGCTCTTCCCGACACCTCCTTTTCCGGAAAGGACGATCCATTTTTTTCCGATTCGGCAAAGGTGCGCCTTCATGCGTTGCCTTTGTTCAAACTCCTCCTGCGTTTCATTGGGTCTGCGGGTTTTCGCCCCGCAATCGGAGCTGCTGCAGTTTTCACAGGTTTTTTTCTCTTGTTCCATGTCAGTCATGATGGATTGTTTTCCTTTCCTTGGGTTGTATGGTTTATGCATCCAGAAAGGTCTGGAGGTTTTTCCATATTTCAATGATGCGCCGGCTGGCGGCAGAATCGGTTTCCACAACTGTTTTACCAAGTTTCTGGCTGTCCTTGAAGGATGGGTCCCAGGGAATGAAACCGGCGAAAGTGGCATGTTTCCTTTTCGCCAGTTGCCGGATTTGTTCTGCATTGGTTTCGTGGATGTCATGCCGGTTGACACATACCGAAGCCGGGACACGGAAATGACTTGTCAATTCGAGCAGACGTTCCAGATCGTGCATTCCGGAGACGGAAGGTTCCGTGACGGCAAGCACGTGGGTGGCTCCTGTGATGGATGCGATCACCGGACAACCGATGCCGGGGGGACCATCCGTAATCACCAGGTCCAAATCCAGGTTTTCCGCGATTTTTCTGGCCTTTTGTCGTACCAGGGAAACCAGTTTTCCGGAATTGCCGGCCCCGGGATCGAGTTTGGCGTGTACCATGGGACCGCAGCGGGTGTCTGAAACAAAATGGTGTCCACAATGATTTGCCCTGAAGACGAGAGCATGATTCCTGCAGACCAACCCACAGACCTTGCAGCCTTCACAGGCCAGGGAGTCGACGACGGGGAACCGGCTCCCGGGTGGCCGGTGGATGGCTTCGAACGGGCAATGTAAAATGCAGTCGTCACAGGCCGTACAACTGCCGTTGTCAATTTCGGCCTTGATTCCGCTGATGAAAGGATGCTTTTGCCGGTTTTCCGGTTGCAACAGGATATGGAGGTCAGGAGCATCAACATCACAGTCGGCGATGACTGCCTTTTGGGCCAGTACTGCCAGCGATGCTGCCAGTGAAGTCTTTCCTGTTCCTCCTTTTCCGCTGATGACCACAAGTTCCCGGATCATGTCGTCTCCTTTTTGAGTCGGTGTGCCAATTCCAAAAAGGGTGCACGCAGTTCCGGAAATTCGTCCACCAGCACAAGTCCCCGGGCTCCCGCGGAAGCATATTTCCGGTTTTCCGGAATGGTGATGGCAATGTCGATGGACTTTTTCCTGCAGAACTCGTGAATCCGGTCGTCTCCTTCATGATGGCGATTCACGACAACGCAGAATGGAACTTCCAGCAACCGCACAAGTTCCACGACCAGGGAAAGATCATGCAAACCAAAAGGCGTGGGTTCAGTGACCAG
Source organism: uncultured Kofleriaceae bacterium (assembly GCA_964618145.1). GTDB lineage: Bacteria > Myxococcota_A > Polyangia > HGW-17 > HGW-17 > HGW-17. The sequence goes on along the minus strand of CAZTZR010000011.1, from coordinate 22,954 downwards.
AATGGCGAAGTCAGCGTTGCGCAGGGATTCCACTGCCGGACAGGAAGTGCCGGGAGGTGCATCCAGCAGGGTCAGGATCTCCGGATCTCCCGTATGCCGGGCGGCTCTGATGACTGGACCGGCCATTGGCGAACCCACGTCCAGCACTCCTGTGATTACCGCAAGGTTACCGTTGACCCGGGCTTGTTCCACGGTTCCCACCCGATGTTCTGTCAGGGAAATGGCCTGAACCGGACATACCATGACGCATCCGCCACACCCATGACAGATTTCCGGAAATACCATGGCCATTTTTCCGGCCACCACCAAAGCGCGAAACCCGCAGAAGGACGAGCAGGCACCACAGTGGATGCATGCGTTGTCATCAATGACAGGAACCCTGGTGTGCACAATGACCGACCGGTTTTTCCGGCCTGGCAGATGAAGCCTGACGTCCGGCTCTTCCACATCGCAATCAATCACCTGGACCGGCATGGTTTCCGAAAAAACCCGGGCCAGATTTACCGTCACCGTGGTTTTTCCCGTTCCTCCCTTTCCGGATGCCACGGCGAACACGGGAGCCTTCCTGTGACTGGAACCGGAATGGGTTTTGCAGTTCACGTGTGGATTCCAGGATTGCCGGGGATGGTCACCCGGGGAAGTTTATTGTCCAGAAACAGGTCCAGCACGTCCTGCAAGGTGCCCGATTCAGCCTCGTACATGGGAACGCCGGCGTTCTGGAGAACGGCATGAGCCTTGGGGCCGAAACGCCCGGAAACCACGGCATCCACTCCTGCGGAGATGACCTTCTGTGCTGCATTGACCCCTGCCCCGTGGCCTGCGTCCCGGTTGTCCCGGTTGTCGATTACATGCACTGTCCTGTCGGTTGAATCAACCACAAGGAAGAAATCCGCCCTTCCAAACCGGCCATCCAGCATGGCATCCAGATTGTTGCCCGAAGTTGTGAAAAGGATTTTCATTCAGTTCCCTCCTGTTCAGTACCGAGGCGCTGCTCCAGTCGAACGATCATTCCGCGAAGATCGGAAATCTGCTGTTTCAGGTCTTCGAATGAATTGTCCACCGAAACGGGATCATGGTCGTCAGGCATCCACCCGGGGCCTGCATACCTGCCGCTGCCTGCCTGCATGTTGAATCCGCGCCCGAATCCTGGTCCCCTTTTGTGTCCACGTCTCCGCGCGTTTTCCCGAACACAGAAACCCCTTTGTCCACCTGTGGCGGGGCCCTGTCCAAGCGGTCCAGTCCTGTCAAGATTTGGCATGATGATTTCTCCTTTCGTGGTTTGAATGGCCCAGGATACAAGGGTTCGACGTGTTTCGGTTCCCCTGCCTGCGGCGATGTTTCCGGCAACCCGGCATCATGAAGCGGAACAACCCGGTGTCGCCCTGCATCCATGCAGTGACGAGACAATCCAGTAGACCACTGCGGAAACCGGCCACACGGATTCCCGCATCTTCCAGCCGGTTTTGCAGGTGCCTGGATATGGCACCACAAACCAGCAGTTGGCAGCGCAGGGTGACAAGTCGGCAGACTTTTTCCTCCGGGGTCAGTTCACCGACTTTTTCCGATGCACACTGAAATGTGCCGTCCGGTTGAACACGGTACACCATCCAGTTGTCTGATGTATCGAACAATGGGGCAAGACGGTCGTTCCAGGTGGCAAATACGGCATGCATGAACAGTTTCCTGGTGCAAAGTCCGGGGCACTCTGCGTGAATGCATACACTGAAAGGCAAGTTTCATGCCTGATGTACATGAGTATTGAAAAACCATTGATTTTCAAGAAATCAAAGCGTTTTTACCGGGGCACTCGGTATTCTTGAATGTTGCAAACTTGCATCAATATAGAAGTGTATATGTTGCATCCATGCAACTATTATCCCTGCTTTTTCCGGCCGTCTGCCAGAGGCAGTTCGAGGTTCAGATCCCGGATTTTCCGGAACAGGGTGGACCGGTGGATCCCCAGTTCCCGGGCAGTTGCGGAACGGTTGTATCCGTTGCGTTCCAGGGATTCCAGTATGGCTTGACCTTCCATCCGGTTCTGGATGTCCCGCATGGTAACGGTTTCCCGGAAACCCTTGCGGGATGTGATTTCTTCCGGCAGGTGGGCCAATGCAATCCAGTCGTTCCGGCAAAGCAGAAAGGCCCTTTCAATGGCGTTTTTCAGTTCCCGGATGTTTCCAGGCCAGGAATAGGCCATGAGCAGGGAAAGTGCTTCGGCGGTGATTCCCGGAACTTTCCGGTTCTGGAGATGATTGAACTCGGCGACAAAGTCGTGGACCAGACGGGCCATGTCTTCTGGCCGTTCCCGCAAGGGTGGCATATGCAGGTTGACCACGTGAATCCGGTAGTACAGGTCTTCGCGGAACAAGCCCAGGCGAACCTGTTCTCCCAGATCCCTGTGGGTGGCCGCGATGATGCGGCAATCGGAACGTTCACTGCGTACCGAACCCAGCGGTTCGAAGGTTCTCTCCTGCAGTACCCGCAAAAGCCTGACCTGCAGGGTGGGACTGATTTCCCCGATTTCATCCAGGAAAAGCGTTCCTCCCCGGGCAAGGGAAAACCGGCCGGGTTTGTCCCGGGTTGCCCCGGTGAAAGCCCCTCTTTTGTACCCGAAAAGTTCCGATTCAAGCAGGGTGTCCGGCAGGGCCCCGCAATTGACAGCCACGAAAGGGCCGTTTGCTAAAGGTCCGGCACCGTGAATGGTGCGGGCAAGCAATTCCTTTCCCGTACCGGTTTCCCCGGAGATCAATACCGTGGAGGGACTGGCTGCAATGGCCGGAACCACTTCCAGAATCCGGCGTAAAGCGGGACTGCCGGACGTCATGTCGCCCATGCGTTGACGTTGCTCCAGGCGGTTGCGCAACAGTTCCACTTCACTCAGGTCCCTGAATGTTTCCGCGCCGCCGATTATTTTTCCATGCTTGTCCATGAGCACCGCAGTGGAAATGCTGATGGGGATTTGCCGTCCTTCCGACGTCACAATGTAACAGGATTCCCCGATGACCGGTTTTCTGTCGGCCAGGGTGCGACGCAATGGACAATCATCTCCGCAGCGGCTGGAACGGAACACATCGGCGCAAAAACGGCCGATGGCCTCCTTGCGGGAGATTCCCGTGATCCATTCCGCCGCCCGGTTGAAACTGGTGATTCGCCATTCATCATCCACAGTGAAAACCCCATCGGAAATGCTCTCCAGAATGTCATGGGTCAGGCTGACTTCGTATCCGGGTTTCATGACGACTCCAGGGGTTGCGGGGGTGTATGTCCCGCAGTGTTGCATGCTTGCAACTATACCAGTCATTCAGGAAAGGGGAAGTCCCGGCAACGGAAAAACGAACCGGAGAAAGGGAAGGATCAGTTGACCTGGAAGGTGCGGTCGCCCTTTTCCAGGAAGGCAACGATCTGGCGGGCGGCAGCCAGGCCGGAGTTGACGTTGGCTTCGGAAGTCTGGGCACCCATCTTCTTGGTGGTGGCATGGTAGCGGGTGGCGGCGGTTTCCATGAGCCGTGCGTGGCAGGCGGGGGCGATGTCGGTGGCATACTTCAGGTCGGCACGCTCATCCATGGCTTTCAGAAGGCCGTCTTCGTCCATGACTTCCTTGCGGGCGGTGTTCACCAGAAGTCCTCCCTTGGGCATCCGGGAGAGCAGGTCGTATCCGATGGATTTCTTCGTTTTTTCATTCGCCGGGATGTGCAGGGAAATGATATGGCTCTTTTCATAGAGTTCTTCCACGGTGCCGCAGGGGGTGATGCCTTCGGCGGTCATGGCTTCGGCGGAAACGAAGGGGTCAAACGCCAGAACGGTCATGCCGAACCCCCGGGCGATCTGGGCCACATAGCGCCCCACATTGCCGTAGGCATGAATGCCGAGGACCTTGTCCCGCAGTTCCGTACCATTGCCTTCCGTGAACTTGTTGCGCACGAGATACAGCATCATGCCGAAGGCGAGTTCCGCTACGGCGTTGGAGTTCTGACCGGGGGTGTTCATCGCACAGATCCCCTTGGCGGTGGCTGCGGGCAGGTCGATATTGTCATAGCCGGCGCCGGCACGCACGATGATTTTCAGGTTGTTCGCGGCGGAGATGACTTCGGCCGAGGCGATGTCGGATCGGATGATCATGGCGTCCACATCGGCAACGGCCTTCAGGAGATCGGCCTGGTCCGTGTATTTTTCGAGTTTGACCAGTTCATAACCGGCGTCATCGAAGATTTTTTGGATTCCGTCTACTGCGACTTTGGCAAAGGGTTTTTCCGTGGCGAGCAGAACTTTTTTCGACATGTCCATAAACTCCTGGTTCAGGGTATGGGAGGTGGCCCATCCACCGCCCGGGCATGATAAATAATTTATCATTGCCCAATGGCTCAGACAATGCCAGAACCCCGGAGGCTTTTCAAGTCGAACCGGAAGAATTTTTTCTTTTTTCATGAACAATCGCACACGGTGGAAAAGCGTTTTGTCTTGATTTGTTTTTCCGTGCGCCGTATCATGCCGCCTGGATTTTTTGAAACGGAGGATTTCATGCGTTGTCATTTCACTCTGAGCATTGGATTGCTGGTTCTGTGGGGAACCGGCTGTACGGACCCTTGTGCCAAGGCATTGAAAAAAATAGAAGCCTGTCATCATGCGGAACTGAAAGAGGCGGGCAAGGATCCGAAGACACAGGAACCCACCAACGACTCCGCCATTTTCACGGAAGTGTGCAAACTCGAGCGCGACAAGTTCAAGGGTTGCCTGGGAATCAATGACTGTGACGAGTATCGCAAGTGCATCTCCGAAGCCGCCACCGATCCGCGGGCCGTGGAAATGCTCAAGGCAACGGGGGAATGGAATCCCGACAGACAGGCTGCCAAGCCTGCCGAAAAGCCTGCGGAACCTGCCGAAAAGCCTGCGGAACCTGCCGAAAAGCCCGCGGAACCTGCCGAAAAGCCCGCGGAACCTGCCGAAAAGCCCGCGGAACCTGCCG
>CAZTZR010000011.1:0-17891 GCA_964618145.1 uncultured Kofleriaceae bacterium | reverse complement strand
AAAAGCCCGCGGAACCCGCAGCCGGGGAATAGCCCCATTTTTTTCCCATCGGGGCCAGTTGTCCGATGGGACTTTTTCCTATCCGGGGTATACTCATGTGGACAAGGGAGGTTGTCATGACACGCAGATTCTGGATTACCGGTATTGTCATTGCATCACTGATCGCGTTTTCCTTTGGCTGTGCCAAATCATCCGGCAAGAAAAACAGCAACAACAACACCAACAATCCCCACAAGGATTGCCCGGCTTCCCAGGAGAGCGGCTACTGGCTGGTTCCCGTGGGTTCCATCTCCCAGGAAATTCTGGTGGGAGGAAATGCCACTCTCAAGGCCATGGTGGTCCAGCGCACTTCTTCGGAAAACCTTCAGGACGCCCTGGTGCCTTTTTACCAGTTGAATCTGGAAATCGTTTCCGGCCCGGCCGGTCAACTCAGTGAAACCACCCCCAGCACGAACGAGAACGGCGTGATCAGCGTCAACTTCACTGCCTCCGAGCCCGGAACCTACCGGATCATGATGACCGGGCAGGGAGTCTGCTCGGTGCAGTACACCGTTGAAGTCAAAAGCATGCTGGCCTCCATTGAGGCGTTGCCTGCCAATCCGGCAGTCACGTTCATCAACCGCAAGGTGACTTTCGGGGTGAGGGCGTTCTCCAGGGTAGGAGGAGTAGGTGAGATTCCCCTGGCCAATGCGCCGGTCCTTTTCGAATTCCTCGGTGGCGGGACCAATTCCATTCTGGAAGATCGCTCCGGTGTGCAGGGCAACACCCTGACAGTCAACACGGACGTTTCCGGAAACGCCTCCCTGTTTTTCCTCAGTGGCACTTCAGCCTTTACAGCCAACATCCGGGCCACCCTCGTGGATATGTCCGTGGAACCCCTCATGCTGACGATCATCGTCAACGCCACTTCCTCGGGAGGTGCTTGCGTGAACAGCATGGACTGCGGTCCCGATGCACCCATCTGCAACAACGGAATCTGCGTGGAAATCAACACCTCCGGAAGTTGCGAATCCAATGCCGACTGCATTTCCCCCTACATCTGCAACACAACCACCAACCAGTGTGTTCCCCCCACGGGTGAACCCTGCAATTCCCTTGCCTCTGCAAATCCCTGTCCTCCCGGAAAGGTCTGTATTGGCGGATACTGCGAGAACCTTCCCGGCGGCGGATGCACCACCCATGACGACTGTCCGTTCGGCTTCCGTTGTGTCAATGGGGTGTGCGTTTTCGACGGGGATCCCGAATGTGTCACCATTGAGGATTGCCCTGACCCGAACGACATCTGCCTGATGGGCGAATGCATCAATCCGGAAACCGAGTGCATTCCCCAGGGAACACCCACACGGCTTGGAGGTGTGTGGAACTTCAATTCCCTGCTGAGGCTGCGGGAAGCCGTCCATCCCCTGATTGGTGGCATTCTTTCGGCCGCCGAAGTGCTTCGGGATGTCATCCTCGGCACCTGGTCCATCAGCGGCATTCCCGGCTGGCTCATGGACATCATCCGGGATCTGGTGCGGGATCTCATCAACGCCTATGTTCCCCCGTGGGCCCAGCAGATGATCATTGTGCTGGGGGATGTCAGCGACATCGTGGATGACATGCGGGTCTACCATACGGTTTTCCTCATTCCCATGGGCAACGACGAATATTATGGCACCCAGGTGTGGGACATTGTGGAGTTCGAGTACCGCGGCAACATCGTTTCCGACAGCCCGCAGAACATTCTCGGATTCACCGTGGTTCCCGAAGACTTCACCTCCCGGGAAATCTGCAACAAGTTCTACATCGACCGGTACCGCGTGGAAAATGTGGTGGGCGGTCTCGTGCGCTGGGCCATTGAAGCCATGGTCACGCTTGTCACCTGCAGTTCTTCCGACATTCCCTGCTACTACACGCTGGAAGAGATGCTTCAGGACATCATCGACTGCGATTCCATTGCCGCATCCATTGAGGATCTCGTCTGGTCCATCTGGGCGGACGCCCCCTCGGTGTACGGCCCCGTATTCACGGCATGCAACAACCGCAAGGCCAGTGCCATCCAGGCCATCCTCAACGCACTGGACAACATCACGGTCAGTCTGAACATGCTCTCCCTGCGCGGCACTTCCCCCATCGTCCACAGCGGGTACATGCATCCCGGCAAGTGGTTCGGCAAACTGGCCGGCGGCAATTTCACGGGTGATTTCACGGCCACCCGCCAGTAGTTTCTCCTCCCGCGTTCTGCGGGAATTTCCGGAAAAATCATCAAATCTGCATTTTTCTGGCAACTTTTCCGCAAAAAATCCGAAAATAATTGAACGGAGGGTTCAAGATGGGTACACAATGCATCCGATGACGAAACCACCCGGGACCGGATCCCTGTTTCCTGCCGGAATCGGCAAGCATGGCCAGGAGGAAACCTGGCTTGGCGAAATCCAGGACATTGTATTCCACAATGAGGAAAACGGCTTCACCGTGTTCCGGCTTCATTCCGATACGGAAAATGCCGTCATCACCGTGGTGGGGACACTTTCCGAACCCCAAAAGGGGGGATGGATCCGGGTGCATGGCCGCTGGGAGGAGAACTCCCGCTGGGGGGCGCAACTGGTGATCCAGAAATGGGAGTATGCCTCCCCCACCGGCAAGGAGGGACTGGTGCGGTTTCTGGGCGGGGGGATGATTTCCGGCATCGGGCCGGGCATGGCCGCCCGCATTGTGGAACACTTCGGGGATTCAACTCTGGAGATCATCGACAAGAAGCCATCCAGACTGGCGGAAGTGTCCGGCATTGGCCGATCCCGAACCAAAACCATACAGGAATCCTTTGCGAAATACCGGCACCTGAGTGAAGTGTTCGTGTTCCTGCAGGGGTATGGTGTGGGACCCGGCACCGCCTACCGGATATACAACAAATACAAGGATCAAAGCATCCCCGTACTCAGGAATGATCCCTATCGACTGGCCATGGATGTTGCCGGAATCGGCTTTCTGACAGCGGATCGCATCGCCCAGTCCATGGGGGTGGCCGCCGATGCGCCCCGCCGGTTGGAGGCAGCCTGTCTGTATTCCCTTCAACAGGCGGAACTGGACGGGCATGTCTTTCTGCCCGGGGAAGAACTGGAGCAACGTACCCGCGCCTTTCTGCAATGCGAGGAGTTCGACATTGCCGCAGTGGCTGCATCCCTGATGCAGCAACGGCGGATCCGAATCGATGACGCGCGGGCCTATTTGCCCTTTTTTCACCACGCGGAGACACGCACCGCCCTGAATCTTGCCCGGATGGTGGGGGAAAAGCCCCGTTTTTGTGCCCCTTCCGATGGGGACTTGCAGACCCTGTTGCGTAACCAACTGGACATCCAACTGGAGTCCGTGCAACTGCAGGCGGTGAAGGCGGCCATGGAAAACATGCTGACCATCATCACCGGCGGGCCGGGCACCGGAAAGACCACGTTGATCCGTGCCATTGTGGTGGCTGCAAAAAAGAGCGGACTGGACATCAGCCTGGCCGCCCCCACCGGACGGGCCGCCCGCCGTCTGGCAGAGGCCACGGGACATCCGGCCCAGACCCTGCACCGGTTGCTGGAGTTTACCCCGAAGAACCAGAAGTTCGGTCGCAACCGATCCTCTCCACTGGATGCGAAGATGGTGGTGGTGGACGAGGTGTCCATGGTGGATCTGCCGCTGATGTTTGCGCTCACCGAAGCCCTGGCCCCCGGGTGTACCCTTTGCTGTGTCGGGGATGTGGATCAGTTGCCGTCGGTGGGACCGGGTCAGGTGCTGCGGGATCTCATCGATTCCGGTGTGGTTCGGGTGGTTCGCCTTCAGAAAGTGTTCCGGCAGGCCCAGGGGTCCATGATCATCTCCTGTGCCCATGAGGTCAATGAAGGTCGGTTTGAATCCCAGGGGAAGGGTACCGAAGGAGATCTGTTCTTCATCGAGAGGGATGAACCCGAGACCATCGCGGGGCTGATCCGGGAGTTGGCCGTATCACGCATTCCTTCTTCATACGGCATGGATCCCATGCGGGACATCCAGGTGCTCACGCCCATGCACAAGGGGGTGATCGGCACCGAAATGCTCAACACGCAGTTGCAGGCCCAACTGAATCCGGCAGGAAAACCCTTTTCGGCTGTGGGAAAGTCCTGGCGGGTAGGGGATCGCATCCTCCAGATGAAGAATAATTACGATGCGAATGTGTTCAACGGGGATCTGGGAATCATCCTGGCCCATTCGGCCCCGGACCGGCAGGTGACCATCCGCTTTGACGAGCGGGAACTGTTGCTGCCCCAGGAGCATCTGCAAGAGTGCTCCCTGGCCTACGCCATTTCCATTCACAAGAGCCAGGGAAGCGAATATCCGGCAGTGATCATTCCGCTGCACACCCAGCATACGGTGATGTTGCAGAGGAACCTGCTCTATACCGCCATTACCCGGGCCCGGCGGCTGGTGGTGATCGTGGGAAGCAAAAAGGCAATGTTCATGACGCTGCGGAACACCCGGCAAAAAGAGCGCCATTGCCGGTTGCGGGAACGTGTGCTTGAAGCCGTGTCCCGAAAATGAACTGACCTAGCCAAGCAATTGATCCACGAGGGCCAGAAGTTCGTTGGGCAAAAAGGGCTTGGGAAGAAAGTATGTATGGTCCGGCAATTCCCGGTGATCGCGGAAAACGTCAGCCGTGAATCCCGAAATGAAGATGGCAGGGAAAGCGGGGAGGCTTTGCCGGAGAACTTCGTACATCTCGAATCCGTTCATGCCTGGCATGACCACATCGGTGATCAGCATGTCGAACGAAAACGGATCTTTTTTCAACCGGGTCAGCAGCAATTCCGGGCCGGAGAAACAGTGTACGACGAATCCTTTTTGTTCCAGAATGCGTTTCATGAGTGACAGGATGGAGGGTTCGTCCTCCACCAGCACCAGCACCATGCCTGCGGGATCCGGTTTCACGGTTTCCGGCACCGGTTCCGTTTTGACGGCCGGCAACCAGATCCGGATCCGGGCCGAGTTTTCCCCGGTGTTGGATATCTGCAGGGTTCCATGATGATTTTCAACGATGGTCTGGACGATGGGAAGACCCATGCCATGTCCGTCTTTCCGGGTGGTAAAGAAGGGTTCCATCACATGGGGGAGAATTTCCGGAGGAATCCCCGGACCGTTGTCCTCGATGGTGATCTGGACATGTTTTCCCGGGGGCGGACCCTCCGGTGTTGCGGAATTGACGGTTTTGTTGACCAGGGAAATGACCATGCGACCGTTTTGCCCGCAGGCCTCCCATGCATTGAGTCCCAGTTGCATGAAGAGTTCTGAGATTTGGGAAATATCCGCAAGGATGGGCCAAATCCCGGGTTCGGACAGCATTTTGATATTCAGGTTTCCGTTTGTGGCATCCTGCACCTCTGGAAGGATGACCGACAAGTCACTGGACAGGTCGACCGGTTGAAGGAGTGCCGGTTCTGCGGAAGCGAAATGCAGAAGGCGCCGGGTGAGTGTTTCAATCTGTTTTCCTGCATCCAGAATGGAATCGATTTCTTCCTGCAGTCCAGGGGACAGACCCTCCGTATTCCGCAAAATGTCTGCCCCGAGGGAAATCCGGCTGAGTTGGTTGTTCAGTGCGTGGGCCAGGTTTCCCATGAACTGCCGGGTCTTGACGAATATCATCTCCCTTGTGCAGGCATCCGGGGTTTCCGAATGGACTTCCGGAAGGATGCCGGCCCCGGAAAGTCGGGTGGGAAGCGGCAGCCGGTCGGCGAATTGCTGCATCGGGAGAAAGTGCGGATTGATGTGGGTTTTCCGGTTCCTCCACAAAAAGGGATGCAGAAAAAGGATGTTGGGAAGGAAGCACTCCGGAAAGAGGGTCAGGTCGTACAGGCACAGCATGTATATTCCGGATTCCGGGATCAGTTGGTTGATACGGTTTTCAAATTCAAACAGGTGTCGTTCCGGGAAGGAAGTCCGCAAAAGCCAACGCATGTCCCAGATGATCCGCAGACCGGAAAAACCGTTGGAAACGGATTGTTCGGCCAAAAAGCGGATACGGCGGATCAGAAGATCCATGGACTGGATTTCCCGCTGGGAAAAAATCCCTTCCGTTTCGGAGATGATCACAGGCTCCTTGAAGTCGGTGGAACCGGATGGATTGGATGCGGCAAACCACCCAGAGAGAACCAGACACTGTGAACGGGCGCGCATGGCAGCCTGGATGAAGGCCTGGACCGGTACCGTGGTTTCCTGGGGTTGACGGAACAGGACACAGAGGTGGCGAAGGGACAATTCGGAGTATGGCGTTTTGGTCTTTTCCATTCTGCGCACCTGTTTCAATGCCCGGTATAGTCCGAGTACAATCCAATGTATTCCCCGTCCGTGAAAAAATCAATCCTTTTTTGAAGATTTAATTGCGTAAGGTTGCAGGCTGTACCAGGAAAAATACACCAGAAGAAAAAGAACAGTGCCCAGAACCAGGGCTGGCCAGAGATCCTGGCGGTGTACCAGGGCATCGGCGGCCAGCGGCCAGGCCAATGCCGTGGGAATGCATCCGAGGATGGTTCCGGCCAGATAGGCAGGGACGGGAATGGCCAGGGCTCCCGCTGCCAGACTGGTGGTGGAAAAATGGGTAAAGGGGAGAATCCGGACCAGAGCCAGGGTCCAGACAGGGTGGCGTTTGGAGAGGATTTCCAGAATGTGGGCGAGACGGGGTCGTTTTTGTAGCCAGAGCCCGGTGGACGGGGAAAAGGACCATCGCGCCCAGGCATGGACCACCAGGGCAGCGGCGGTGTCCGCCGTGAGGGTCAGGACGGCACCGACGAGGGGATGAAACAGGATGCCGGACAGGACAAGCATGGTAATGCGGGGTACAAACAGCAACTGGGCAAAAAAGACAAACAGCGGAAACAGCCAAATATGTTCCTGGGCCCATTCCCGCAGGGTGTTCCCGAACCGGATGCCTGCACCCACGAGAATCGCCGAAACGGCGAGGCCGATCAGCAACCGGATTTTTGGATGTCGGAAAATGGTTTCAGACACGTACATCCCAGACGGTCAGGCCGGGCATGTCGCGTAATTCAATGCCCAGCGCGTCCAGTTCCTGGCGCACTGCGTCGGCAGTGGCGAAATCCCGCGCGGCTTTGGCTTCGGAGCGCCGGACAATCCGTTCTTCGATCCAGGAACGCTCGATGTTGCGCTTTTTCAATTCATGGGTTCTGAAGGACTCCAGAAAACGGGAGGGTTCTTCCTGGAACAGACCCAGGGTGTGACCGATTTCCAGCAAGCCCGAGTTCAGGTCCGACAGGGTGCGCCACACGGAGGTTTCCCCGAGTTTTTTCACTTCTTTCGCCTTGAGCGCAGTCAGATCATTGATGCTGCGGGCGGCCTCTCCGCACAGGGATATGGCTACCGCCGTGTTGAAATTGTCATTCATGGCGTCTGTGAAACGGTCCTGCATGCGACCGGCAATCTGTGGGTGCAGCAAGGGAGCATCGGTATCGATTTCCCTTCCTTGCAGGGCTGTCTGTGCCCGTTCAAGGGTCTGGTAGAAATATTGCATGCGCTCGGCGGCCACATCCACCGAACCACGGATCCGATCACCGGATTCATTGAGGCGCGTACGGGAGAAGTCGATGGGACTCTGGTAGTGCACGCTGAGTACAAGAAAGCGCCAGACCTCGGGAAGCGCCAGTTGCAGGGCATCGGTCAGGGAAAGAAAATTCCCCAGGCTTTTGCTCATCTTGACTCCGTCCACGGTGACGAAGCCGTTGTGCAACCAGTTGCGGCAGAAGGGTTCCCCTGTGGCGGCTTCGGCCTGGGCGATCTCGTTCTCATGGTGTGGAAAGATGAGGTCTTTGCCACCGCCATGAATGTCAAAGGCGTTCCCCAGGTAATGGGTGCTCATGACCGAACACTCGATGTGCCAGCCGGGGCGTCCTTCGCCCCAGGGCGATGGCCAGCCCGGTTCTCCGGCTTTTTTGGCCTTCCACAGGGCGAAGTCCGCACCGTTTCGCTTGTTTTCCGAAACAGAAACGCGGGCCCCTTCCAGAAGTGCTTTCGTATCGCGGCGGGACAGACAGCCGTAGGAGCCGGTGGCCGCATCCCATGAGGGAACATCAAAGTAAACATCGCCATTGGATTCATAGGCAAATCCCCGGTCGAGGATCGCCTGGATGAAATCCACGATCTGCGGCATGTGGTCGGAAACCCTGGGTTCCACATCCGGAGTGCGCATGCCGAAACAAGCGAAATCCTCCTGGAATTTTTCGATGAAATATTCGGAAACCACCAGGGCCAGGGGCTTTTCGGAACGTGCAGCCCTTTCGGAGATGGCGGCATCATCGGCATCCCGCAAGGCCCAGTCGGCATCGGTGAAGGTGGCGTAACGTTCGGACTGCCGCCAGGGTCCTTCGGGACCGGCCTCGATTTCCCTGGCCCGGTCGATGATCTTGTCATCCACGTCGGTGAAATTGCGGATGTAGTTGACCTCGTAGCGCTGGTATTCGAGATACCGCACCAAGGCGTCAAAAGAGAGCATGGATCGCAAATGCCCGATATGGCAGCGATCATATACGGTGACTCCGCAGACATACATGCCCACCTTGTTGGGATCCCGGGTTTCCAGGATTCTCTTTTTTCCTGACAGGACTTCGTCAATCCAGATTGGCAAGGTCATTTACTCCTTTTTGATGAGGATACGTTTGATTTCCTTGATGTTGCGCAGCATCTTGATGCAATTGACCAGATGTCGCTGATCCACCTGGGCGTGCTCGCCCGTGCGCAACTCAATGGATAAAAAGATATGCCTGAGTTCCGACTTGGCTGGATTCCGGGAATCGGCATTCAGCGACAGGATGTTCAGGTGATTCCGGGAAATCACGCCGGTGATTTTGGCTGCCAGGCCGACGCCGTCCTCCACCCAGAGATCCAGGCCCAGTTCCGGGCCGCAGGTAATTGCCCATTCAACGGGAATGCGTGGCCTAGAATGCACGAGCCTGTCACAGGAGGTCCGGTGGATCTCGACCAGACCAAGGGAATCGGATTCGACATTGCCCGGAAAATACTGCATGACGACTTCCCTGTCCACCATGGGGAATACGCTGCAGCAGTCGGGCATTCGATACATGTGGTCATTCAGTGCCGTGACAACCCGTGGCACCTGCAGGACCGGACGGGAGAACAGACCCCCGGTGGGCTGGAACAGCCCGTGGCTCTCCAGTACGGCCCCGGCCGTGAATTTCCCGATTCCGATGTCGATGATTTCATCCTGGGTCATCAGGCGCGGTTCCCCGCGGGAGTCAAACACCTTTTCCGCAGGAATCTGGTTCACCGAACAGAAACGCATACAGACATCCTTGCCCAGTTCATAGGCCTTGGCCATGAAATACATGCGTACACGTTCCCGGTACTGATCCGATGCCACGCGGCTTTTCAGGAGGGTCATCAGATCTTCGCGGATGAAGGGTTCATCGGAGGTCTGGATTTCCACCTGCTCTCCATGGCGAAGGATGTACAGGGGATTTTCAAACCGGCCGTTCACCAGGGCTCCCTTGCAGTACAGGCCCAGATCCGGATCCAGGATGTACGCCAGATCCAGCACGATGCTTCCTGCCGGAAGTCGCACGATACGGTCATGGCGGCAGCGGACGTGGATATCGGCAACCGCCGAAGAGGTCAGGAATTTCAAATCGTTGTAACGCAGGTTCTGGATGTCCTGGAAGTTGTCCCGAAAGGCCAGAATGGAAGTGTAATAAAAACGCCTCAGATCCGCATTCTTGAAATCACTGAGGATCCCCCAGTCCACCTGCTGTTCCAGGTCCCGGGTCAGCACTTCCAGTCGCCAGGTCTGCCGGCGATAGGACACTGTGGTGTTGAGTGCACAATAGCCGTTGGCCAGCGGACTGACGACATAATCACGGAAATTGTCCGACAAGACCGTGACACCGGACTGGGGGTTCTCCATATGGGCGGAATGGATATATCCCACAAGCGCGTACATGTCTGCGATGGTGGGAACCCGGATTCGCATGTGCAGGGGCATGCTTTCAAACTGCAAAAGTGTCTTGGAAACCGGGTCCAGATAGTCGGCTATGGTCGGGTACAAGTGAATGAACTTGGTGTCAAGGCGGTCGGCCACCAACAGTTTGATCACGTCCTGGATTTCGGTGCGGGCGCGGATGTATTCATGCATCCGTTGATCACTTTTGGCTTTGATTGCTGCGTATTTGTCCGGAAAGAAAGCCGGAATGCTGCGCACGACCAGTTCGGTGGCAATATGTTTCATGCCCAGGATGGTGGCCAGGCTGGAATAGATGTAGAGGGTTTCCTCGCCGTACCGCTGCTGTTTCTGGAGGCGGAAGACCTCCACGGTTTTCATGTTGTCCAGCCGGTCGAAAATCTTGATGAGAATGGTGCGCAGCAGGTTATCGGATTGGGCTCCGCCGAAAATCTTGAAGAAGGTCAACACCTTGTCACGATCAATCAGGCTTTTGTCCGAACTTTTTACCTTGGACAGGCCCACGACGATTTCCGCGACATCCCGACCGAAGGTTTTGCGTACTTCCCTTTCCGTGACAGTGGTATCCTCAATGGTATCGTGCAACAAGGCTGCCATGATTCCAGTGGCATCCAGACCATGTTCGGCACAGGCCCCCGCCACGGTGATGGGATGTTGCACATAGGGTTCCCCGGTCTTCCTGGGGGCCTGATCCGCATGGGCGTCAATGGTGAACAGAAGGGCCCGCCGGATTGGGTCGAACACATCCGCATCCGAGCCCCAGTGCTTGAGCACGGAATCGAACAGGTTGGAACTGGTTCGCACGAGGCTGGACAGATGTTGTTCCCGTGCATGGGGATCCTGCCAGTGTTCCGCCCATCGATCCCAGACGGTTTTCCGGATCTCGACGGCCAGTTTGGCGGTGCATTCGGAAGGATCGGTATACAGGCTCATGACTCGGTGGTTTTCAGGGGCGTACACATCCCTTGACGGAACCCTGTATGTTGTCCAGTGTAACAGACAGGGAAGTGCAGTTCAGGGTATCCGGACAATCGCTGGAAGAACTGCACGCGAAAAAGCAGGATTGCCGGAAACACCAGCCCGAAAGGCAGTCCTCATGACGGGAACAGGCCTGTCCTGGAACCCGGGCTCCGGGAAATGGCGTGGGAATGCAGTAGGTGCCGATATGGTCAGGAGCATCCCTGATGGCCGTGCAGACCGCACCTTCCCCGGTGCAATCCTCGGGACTGGAACAGTCGACGGAGTTCTCCCCGGGACCGCAATAGGCATCATTGCACTGGGTGCCGTTCCAGCAACGACGGTCCAGTACCCAGTCCGGATCCTGCCCGTCCACGGACAGGCAGACCAGCAGGTTCAAGGGATCCATCCCGCATTTCAGGGTGCCGACATTGCAGGGGGGTACGAAAAGGGGATCATAATCCGGATTTGGTTCGGTACAGGCAGAAAAGGATACTGCCGCCAGAAGAATCAGAAAAACCTTCATGTCAAAAATTCCATTCCAGAATGAGTCCGGTGGCTCCGGAGCCTGCCATGGGGGTCACTGTCGGGGTGACCGAGGGTGACCGGAAATACATCTTGTACAGGTTCCACCCGGAGAATCCGCCTCCTGCAAGTCCCACCAGCAGGAAAGTCCATCCGGCAGTACCGGTGGAATACCTCTCGGGGCATTGCCGGTCCGGAAAGGGGGCATCGCAGGTCGGCTCCCGGTTCATTCCAAGAAGGACAATGCCGGTGACCAGGGAAACCGCTGACAGGGACGCTCCCATCCAGGTCCACAACCGTACCGGGGGAGGGTGCAGCTTCCATGGAGGCATGACAAAAGGCTCAGGTTCACCGAGTTTGAGCAGGACCGGTGTTTCAATCTTTTTGTCAGACGCCACAGGACGGGGCTGGGTCTTGTGTTCTTCGGCTGCCTTTTTGGCAGCCTCTTCGAGCCTGGCACAGGCCTCGTCCTTCATTTCGCCCAGTTTTTCCAGTGCCTCGCTGGTGTTGCAGATGTCACAGGTGTCCTCCAGGACGAACAGTTCCCGGCCATCCCGGTAAGTCACGGTAAAAACAAAGATGAAGTTGTTTTCGGATTTTTTGATATGCACCCTCAGAAACAGGGGGATATACCCCACCTGCTCAAAATTCCAGCCGAACTTGCCGGGGCTTTCCAACAACAATTCCTCGACTTTTTCCTGCAAGAAGGGGAGTACGCTGTCCGGCTCCGACCAGGTGGGGGTAAAAACAAGAATCTGTTTGTTCCCGAAAGGGTTTTCCGGCTCTTCCGCCCGGGCGGTGTACATTGGAAGCAGGAACCACAGAAGGCAGAACCAAAAACCGGCAACAACGGGGCTCACTGAGCTGCGTGGGCTGCCTGGCTTTTTCTGGATGGCGAAAGGGGGGAAACCTGACAAAATCCGCATACGGGGAATGTACCACCCCTTGACCGTTTTGGCAAAACCACTTTCTTGCAATGGACAATCTTTTTGCATGGCGGGAAAAAGTCTTGCCATTCCCGGGGAAGATGGCAGGATTCCGGATATCCTTTCCGGAGGAATGGAGGATCCAATCATGCGAATGTATATCTGGTTGCCTGTGCTGTTTCTGGCTGTTTTTCCCGTTTCCGTGGCACTGGGGAGATCTCCCATGGACCTGTCCCAATGGAGCAAGACCGGTGGCGGCAGTATCACACTGGACATTGTCCGATACACGGACGGGGACAACCGTCGGCAGGATGGAAAGATGCTGGTGGCCTCTCCCTGGGTGGGTCTTTTCATCCACCATTCTTTTGCCATCACGGGCAGCTTCCACCTGCAGAGCCCTTTTGGCAACTTCTTCCAGGAGCGGCCGGAAACCATACGGGTTACGGCGGGAACCCGGTATTTCAGGCAGATGTATCATTTTTACGGCTATGTAGGACTGGAACTTGGAGGGTTGCACTCCAGTGTTGTCGGGAACACCCAAAAGGCCCATGTGGACTATGTGAACGAGAACACCAAAGGCTTTCTGGCGTATGTTCCCGCGGGGGTGCTTTTTCCCCTGACCCGGGTACTCGCCATTGATCTGGGAGTGCGTGTGACAGCCATCTGGCTCTCCGGTGGTGCCCGCTGGACAGAAACGTCCATGGGCTATCTGGGTGTGTTTTTCACTTTCTGATTTTCATTGCGTGGATGGTTTACAGGGGGGTGCAACGGTAGTTGGAAACCGGTGGGCCTGTGAACTCGGTTCCGGCATCCACGCCGTCTGTACCGTTCCCGTTTTCAAAACCTATGGTGGCGGAGAAGGTGGAGCCAAGCCAGTTGCCCCGGTCGAAAATGACTTCAAAGTTATTGGTGCCCTCGTACAATTTGACCTGGAAAATGGCACGGTGGTCCGTTCCCGTGCCCAGTGCACGCAACTGATACCACTCCAGGGTGAAGACCCGGTTCGGGGAGGAACCCGTGGTGCGGTACAACATCTGGGCATCCGGCCAGGTGGATGTACTGAACACCAGATCGTCCCAGAAAGGGTAGATGGCGGCATTGGGAAGATCCGGATTCGGAAGGGTCGTATTTGAATAAGTGTTCACACCGGGATCGGCCCCGAAGGAGACCCATCCGTTGCTGCACAGCCATCCGGTGGTGTAGTTCATCCCGTAGAACCGGAATGTGAAGGGGATGGTGAAGCCGTATCGCACGTCCAGTTCGTACGTGGTGGTGGCCATGGGTGTTCCGGTCCACCGGATGCTGGTGTAGGTGTTGGCAATCTCCTCGCAGGTATACCCGGTGGCGGGGGTCTGGCAGGTGCCGTTCAGGCAGACCTGACCCAGGGAGGCACAGTTCTGGTGGTTGGTCCACTTGAAGCAGCCATAGGCGTCCACGGTGCAGTTCTGGGCCATGTCTCCTTCGCAGCGGACTTGCCCGGAGGAGCAGGAATGGTTGCACACGCAGGTCCCGTTGCTGCAGGAACGATCCGTGGTGGCGCAATTGGTGCCGTCCACCCAGTCCCGGCAACCGGTGCCGGTAAGTTGGCAGTGCTGGATGGTATTGCCGCTGCAGCGAACGGCACCATCCGCACAGGTGTCCGTGCAGGTGAACACACACTGGGCGGATCCGGAAACCGTGTCGCAGACCTGGCCTGTGGTTGTGCAGTCCTGGACCGTCTCCCAGATGCGGCAGCCGTGTGCATTGGTGGAGCACTGCTGCCGGAGGCTGTTCAGGCAACGGGTGCTCCCGGCAGTGCATTCGTGGACGCAGGTGCAGGTTCCGTTGGAACAAACCTGTCCAATGGTTGTGCAGTCGGTTCCGTTGTTCCAGACGCGACAGCCGTTTGTGTCGGGTCCACAGGACTGTACGGTGTTGATTTCACATCGGTCCGGTGCCCCCAGGGGGCAGTCATGGTTGCAGGGATCGGTGCAGGCGGTTCCGGCGCCACTTCCCGAACAAATCCAGTTGGTAGCAGCACAGTCCTGCAGGTTTTTCCATTGGGTGCAGCCGTTTTCACCGTTTTCACAGGACTGGAGCATGTTTTCGATGCAGCGCCGGTCCGACAGGGTGCATGCATCCGAACAGGTGTCCATGCACTGCCCGCTCCCGGAGGAATCGTCACAGATCTGCCCCAGGGTGGTACATTCAACGGTCTGAACCCATTCGAGGCAGGTCTGGTTGTTTTCGGTACAGGTTTCCAGATAGTTTCCCACACAGCGGGTGGATCCGGCCGCCGGACAGTTGTTGTTGCAGGTGGTACGGCACAGGGAGATGTCGAACTCGCAGGTATCGGAGCACCGCAGGGAACCGGTGGCGAACCCCAGATCCGTGCAGGTCTTGCCATCCAGATGGATTCCGTCGCATTCCTCTCCGAGTTCAATGATGCCGTTTCCGCAGCCGGGTTCGATACAGTCCTCAGGACAGTTTTCATGGTTTTCCGCACCCCGGCAAATACCATCGCCACAGATGTTTCCGACAGTACCTTTGGCACAGTGCTGGAAAAGCAGGCATATGAAAAAGGCAAGCAGGACAAGATGAAAGGTTGGATGTTTTTGCTTTCGGGTCATGGTGCGGCACCCTTCCAGGTGCTGGAATTATACCTTATTCCATGCCGGATGCCAGCCCCACATTTACGGATGGTTGCAAGCTTGCGGTTTTTTTTCCCCGGTGTACCGTAGGGGCCGGCGTGAATGCCGCAAGGAGTATGGATCATGCGCATATTCGTCATCAACAGTGGTTCCTCTTCCATCAAGTACCAGTTGTTCGAGATGCCGGAAAGCAAGGTGCTGGCGCGGGGGTTGCTGGAACGCATCGGTGAGTCCGGAGCCGGCCGTCTGTTGCACCGGGTGGAGGATCGCCGATGGGATCTGGAAGTGGTTGCACCGGATCACCGTGTGGCACTGGATCTCATTCTAAAGACCATGATCGATCCGGAAACCGGCGTGATTGGAGACTTCTCCGGAATCCATGCGGTGGGTCACCGGGTAGTCCACGGCGGGGAGGCCTTCACCCGGGCGATACGGATAGATGACACCGTGGAGGCAGGGATTGAACGATGCGCGGATTTGGCACCGGTACACAATCCGCCCAATCTCATGGGGATCCGCACCGCCCGGGCGGTGCTGCCCCACTGTCCCCAGGTGGCCGTGTTCGACACTGCCTTTCACCAGACCATGCCCCCGGAGGCGTATCTGTACGCCCTTCCGCAGGAACTGCACCGGGAGCACGGAATCCGGAAATACGGTTTTCATGGCACCTCCCATGAATACGTGGCCCACGAAGCAGCAGCATGGTTGAAGCGACCTCTCTCCGGATGCAACCTGGTGACATGCCACCTGGGAAACGGCTGTTCCATGACGTCCATCCGGCAAGGTCGATCCTTTGACACCTCCATGGGTTTGACACCCCTGCAGGGACTGGTCATGGGAACCCGCAGCGGCGATCTGGACCCCGCCGTGCCGGTGACCCTGCTCCGAAAGGGCATTGTGAAGGATGTGGATGATCTGGATCGTATGCTGAACCGCAAATCCGGCCTGCTGGGGGTTTCGGGGTTGTCCAACGACATGCGCATGCTTGAAGAACAACTGGACACGCATCCGGGGGCCCGTCTTGCTGTGGACATGTTCTGTCACCGGGTGAAGTTTTATCTTGGCGGATACATGGCCCTGGCGGGCTCTTGCGATGCCGTTGTCTTCACCGGGGGCATCGGGGAAAACGGCCACCGGATCCGGGAGAAAATCCTGCAGGATATGTCGGCCTTGGGCATACACCTGGATCCTGGAAAGAATGCCGCCAATGCCACTTGCATCACCACCCCAGAAAGCCCCGTCGCAGTCCTGGTTATTCCCACGGACGAGGAAGGTCGCATTGCCCGTCTGACCCATGAATTGTGTGGTTGAACCCCCTTACAGACAGAAACCCAGTCCGTTGCTCCAGCCTGTCCAGGCGGTGCAGGAGCCCTGGTCGCAGTCGCTGTCCAGCCGGCACAACTGACGACAGGTGTTGGTCATGCCATATGCGCATACCAGTCCCGGTGCGCAATAATCACTTGCATCACAGATTTCGTTCAACCGGGCGTCTTTCGGGGGCCAGCACCCGAGGGAGCCGTCCATGCCGGTGATGTAACAGGCAGTCCCGGCCGCGCAGCCGTCCTGGGAAACGGGGTCACAGGGACCGGTCTGGGCAGGGCAGAAACCCACCCCGTCAGGCCAGCCGGGATCATGGCATTCATGGCGTTCGGAACAGCGATCCTTGTCCCGGCAGAGCCTTGAACAGGTGCGGAACATGCATACCAGTCCCGCCGCGCACTGTTCGGTGGACTCGCACATCTGGTTTTCCTGCGAACTGCCGGGAACCATGCATGCCACACTACCGTCCTGGGGTTGCAGCATACAGGACTGCGCATCGGGGCATCCGGAGAAGGGGCCGAAGAGGCTGCACCCGATGCATTGGGATACGTCCGGTTCACACAGGGTGGAGCAGGACAGGATTCCCCCCTGGAAACCAAGGGCCAGACAGGAATCTGCACTTCCGAACATGTTCCCGTCACAGTCTTCCCCATCTTCCAGTTGACCGTTTCCGCAGGTGGAATAAGACGCTTTTGATTCACAGTTTGTCAGGAAAAACACAATGCAGGACAAAACCAGCACCCGCCGGAAAACCATCTGGCACCTCCATATAAAGACCATGGAAAACCACAAGCGGATTGTAGGGGTTCCCGGGAAGTTTTCCAGAACTTTTTTCCGGTGTGGGAAAATCACGGAGCAACCGAAAAGAACTTGAAGGAATCTCACAGTTTCCTTGCAAAGAACTGCGAGTATGGAGTATGGAGGGTTCGGGGAACCTGAATGGACCTGAACAACAATAACCATAGACCATGAAAGGGAATCCATCCATGGGAAAAAAAATGTGTGAAATCAAGCCGGGTGAACCCAAATATCTGGAAGCTGTGGAAATCCCCCAGTACTACTGCTCCAAATGCGGCCGGATTGCCAGGGATGAAAAATATCTGTGCAAGCCCAGAAAACTTCCGAACCATCCTGCGGTTTCATCTACGCCTATCCAGGAAAAAGAGTGAAACCATAGAGCGCAGCGCCTCCAATTCCGGTCAGGTTTGCCATTCTCCCAGTTCATCCCGGGTGCAGGGCATGTGGGGCATCCGGCCAGTGGGCGGTCAAACGAAGTCTGTTGCGGTCAAATCCCATGGCATCCGAAGCTACCCAGTCCAGTTGTTCCGAGTTGAGAAGGAACAGACCATCGAAACCGTGATTGAACGCCCGAAGCATCCGCCGGACCCGGTCCGTGTTGGAAGGATCCAGGCCCAGGGTGCGTGTATCAACGGGTGATGGTAGCGGTGCTTTGCGGGCGTACCTCGATTCCTGCCTGGATCTACTGGATGCCCCATGTTGAAAACGGCACCCGGCTTGACACCGGCGTCTGGCATCGAGCGTGATAGAAAATAATCG
>CAZTZR010000010.1:0-64651 GCA_964618145.1 uncultured Kofleriaceae bacterium | reverse complement strand
CCGGGGCGGGGTCGGATGGGTTTAGCGGGGGTGGATGCGGATGGGGGCGGTGAGGACCACCTGGGTGGGGTCGTCGCCGTCGTGGAGGTTTTCGGAGATGACCTTGAGGAAAAAGTAAGTGTCGTTGGGGATGTGTACGGTGGGGAACCAGGCGGCACGCAGGCTGCCGGGTGGGGGTTCGTAGGAGGTGGCCACGTGGCCGCCGCGGGTGATGAGTTCCAGGCGCAGGATGGGCTCGTCGTCCACGACTTTGATGAGGAATTCCACCTCGTCGGAGGTGATTTCGATGACTTCACCCATAAAGGCGTTTTGCGTGCGGAACATGACCTCGATGTTGGGATCGTCGGAGGAATAAAGGCGGCGGGCCCGCATGGCGGTGAGCAGTTCCTCCCGGGAGAGTTCGGGGCCCCAGTAGACAGTGCGGTGGCTGTTCATCTTCATGCTGTGGTTGTCCTGATTGCTGGTGGGGGCCACGTGCCATCCCTTGTCCAGGGCCATGATGTAATAGGGGATGAACTCGCCGTCATTGTTGCCGGTGTTCTTGTTGCCGGTTTCGATGCCGAAGAAGTGTTCTTTCACGTTGGGTTCCAGTTTCAGATTGTTGAATACGCCGTTTTCACGACCGGGGTGGTTGAACTGGGCCAGACCGTTGTGCTCCTCGATCCAGTCGTAAATGTAGGTGATCCAGTAGGAATTGTAGGCGGCGTTGCGGGCTTCGGTTTCAAAAATGCAGATGTGCCCGTTCCACGGGTGGCTCCACTCGAAACCCCGCAGGGTCACGAAAACTCCGTTTTCGTTGAAGGCGTCGGTCCAGATGCGGGCCTGGTCCCAGTCGGAACTGGAAAGTTGTTCCGCATGGTCCGTCATGGCATAGAAATCGACACCCACATCATCCCGGGCCCAGGTGAGCACCTGCTCGGGGCTTCCCTCTCCGTCGGAAAGTGCGCTGTGACTGTGCAGGTTTCCGTAATAGGGAAACAATCCGCCGTTGAGATCCTCCAGTTCCAGTTCCACCGTGTCCGAGGCCTCCCGGCCGGCGTCATCCACCACATGCAGGCGCAGGGTGCGCCGTCCCGATGCCAGGATCTGTACCGCTCCGGGGTTGGTTCCTTCGGCCACGGGCATGCCGTCAATGTCCCAGGTGATCACGAGGGGAGGTGCTCCACCTTCCACGGAGCCGGCCAGTTCCAGGGTGCGGCCCTCCTGCATGGAAACGGTGTCCTCCGGCAGCAGAATCACGGCAGTCGGCGGGTCGGGCAGGACATCCTGGTGATCCGTCAAATCGGTATCCGGGGTAATTCCTCCGTCATCGTTGTTGTTTCCTTTTTTTCCCGTGGAACTTTCGCAGTGAAGGAAAAGGGGCATCCAGAGACATGCCAGAAGGACCATCAATGGTTTCGAAAGGGACATGGGACATACTCCTGCGTGGAAAACCTCGTCACAACATCCTAACACCATTTTAACAATTTTCAAACAAGGGCAATTGATTTCAAAGTTCCCCAAAACCTTCAGCTTGAAAAAAAACACCAGTTGGGTTCTCATGGGGCCTTGACAAGCCTTCATGGCTTCTTAACATGTCTTCAACTTTTTGACGTGTCTGACAAACACGACAGGCAGTTTTTTGGTATTTCACAACCTACATAAGGAGTTGAACATGGCGAATCAGGTAACAGACAAGACTTTTGATGCGGAAGTTCTTCAATCCTCCATTCCGGTTCTGGTGGACTTCTGGGCTCCCTGGTGTGGTCCCTGTCGCATGGTGGGTCCCATCATGGACGAACTGAGCCGCGAGATGCAGGGCAAGGCCAAAATCGTGAAAATGGATGTTCAGGAAAATCCCCAGGTGGCCAACAAGTACGGTATCCGGTCCATCCCCACGGTGACATTGTTCCACCGGGGCAATGCCGTGGGTACGCTGGTGGGCGCCCGTTCCAAGGCCGACTACGCCAAGTTGATCGAAAAGGCGTTCTGAAGTGACCCAAAGTTCCCCGAAAAAAGACCTGAAAAAACGCATGCAATGGGTTCTGGACCAACTTGCCTGCCTTTTTCCCCAGGTGGAGTCGGCGCTGATCACCCGCAATCCGTACGAAAAACTGGTGGCGACCATCCTCTCCGCCCAGTGCACGGATGCCCGGGTGAACCAGGTCACTCCGGCCCTGTTCGCCCGGTATCCGGATGCGCCGGCCCTGGCGGAAGCCTCCCCGGGAGAACTGGAGGACCTGATCCATTCCACGGGGTTTTATCACCAGAAGGCGCGTCACCTGCTTTCGGCGGCCCGGCAGATCACCGAACGTCACGCCGGGCAGATCCCGTCTTCCATGGAAGAACTCACGGCCCTGCCGGGGGTCGCCCGCAAGACCGCCAACTGTGTGCTCAACGACTGCTTCGGCCTGGCCAGCGGCATTGTGGTGGACACCCATGTGGCCCGGGTGGCCCGCCGCCTGGGGTTCACGCAGGCGGACAAGGGCCGGGCGGAAATCATCGAGCGGGATCTGATGGCACTTGTTCCGGAAAAAGAATGGATCACCGTGTCCCACCGGTTCATCGCCCTGGGCAGGCAGATCTGCATGGCGCGCCGGCCGGCCTGCGAAAGTTGCGCCCTGCGGCTGCAATGTCCCCATGGACTGGCGGTACATGAATGATCCACAAAGTGATCCCCTTTGCGGTTTTTGGAATGAAAAAAAACGGCGGTTTTGCCCCGAAAATGGGAGTTTTGGTTGAATTATTTTCAAAATGTGTGAATGATTTCAAAGGCTTGTGTCCCAGATCACCCATGAGTGACTTTCCGGGGGTCCACCCAAGAAAGATCTTGACAACCGGGAGTCACTTACTTATAAAGCTGAGTCGCACGCTTTCGTGAGGACGCGGTCCCTCGCTGGCGTAGCTCAACCGGCAGAGCAGCTGATTTGTAATCAGCAGGTTGCGGGTTCAAGTCCCATCGCCAGCTCTGACCGCCTGCCCCGGCCATTCGTGCGTGGGTTGGTGCAGCGGTTGTTTTTCGGAACAAGACTGTGTTTTGTTCCTCACGCAAGGTGGGGTTCCCGAGCGGTCAAAGGGAGCAGACTGTAAATCTGCCGCCGAACGGCTTCGGTGGTTCGAATCCACCCCCCACCACAGGAATTTCCGGTTTCCGGAGATTCCAGACTTCCCGGATTCGGGAAGTTGCCGATTGCGGGAATAGCTCAGTTGGCAGAGCATCAGCCTTCCAAGCTGAGGGTCGCGGGTTCGATTCCCGTTTCCCGCTCCAGTTCTAGCCGACCTGCCCACATAGCTCAGTCGGCAGAGCACCTCCTTGGTAAGGAGGAGGCCATCGGTTCAAATCCGATTGTGGGCTCCGACGGTCTTATTGAAGAACCCGGCCTTTGGGCCACTATTTCTGGAGGAGTTGAGTAATGGCAAAAGAAAAATTCGTTCGCAATAAACCCCATGTGAACATTGGCACCGTAGGCCACATCGACCATGGCAAGACCACCCTGACCGCAGCCATCACCAAGTATCTGGCTGTCAAGGGCAATGCCAAGTTCGTGCCTTTCGATGAAATCGACAAGGCCCCCGAGGAACGGGAACGCGGCATCACCATCAATACCGCCCACGTCGAGTACCAGACCGAAAAGCGCCACTATGCCCACGTGGACTGCCCGGGACACGCCGACTACATCAAGAACATGATCACCGGCGCCGCCCAGATGGACGGAGCGATCCTGGTTGTGTCCGCCCCGGACGGCCCCATGCCGCAGACCCGCGAGCACGTGCTTCTGGCCCGCCAGGTCAACGTGCCCTACATCGTGGTCTTCCTGAACAAGTGCGACATCATGGCTGAAGAGGACGCCGAACTGATCGACCTCGTCGAGATGGAAGTGCGTGAACTTCTCTCCAAGTACAACTTCCCCGGCGACGATCTGCCCATCGTCCGTGGCTCCGCCCTCAAGGCCCTGGAAGCCGATGGCCCGGGACCCGCCACCGAATGCATCCAGGAACTCATGGACGCCTGTGATAATCACGTTCCGGAGCCCGAGCGCGCCGTGGACCGTCCCTTCCTGATGCCCATCGAAGACGTGTTCACCATCACCGGTCGCGGCACGGTGGTTACCGGCCGTATCGAAAGCGGAATCATCCACACCAACGATCCCGTGGAACTGGTCGGTATCCGTGACACCACCAAGACCGTGGTCACCGGCGTTGAAATGTTCCGCAAGATCCTGGACGAAGGCCAGGCGGGCGACAACGCCGGTCTGCTCCTGCGCGGTGTCAAGCGTGACGAAGTCGAGCGCGGTCAGGTTGTGGCCAAGCCCGGCAGCATCACCCCGCACAAGAAGTTCAAGGCGGAAGTGTACGTCCTGAAAAAAGAAGAAGGCGGCCGTCACACGCCGTTCAAGAACAACTATCGTCCCCAGTTCTATTTCCGCACCACCGACGTGACCGGCACGGTCATGCTCGAAGAAGGCGTGGAAATGTGCATGCCTGGTGACAACACCCAGATGGTCGTGACGCTGCATGTGCCCATCGCTGCTGCCAAGGGTCTGCGCTTCGCAATCCGTGAAGGTGGTCGTACGGTCGGTTCCGGCGTTGTCACGGAAATCATTGAATAACAGGTGAAGCTATGGGTAACCGCACTTTTCTCAATCTGGAATGCACCGAGTGCAAAAGAAGAAACTATACGACCACCAAAAACAAGCGGACTACCCCGGACAAGCTTGAATTCAAAAAATATTGTCCACATGATCGCAGGCATACGCTTCACCGCGAAACCAAATAATTGTTTTCCGGTGTTCCCGTGTGCGAGGATTTGACGGACGGCGGAAGGGCCCATACTCCCTTCCGCCGTTTCGTTGTTCCAACGGATGGTGTGTTTCCCCTGACCGCCGTTCCGTGTAGGGCAGTAGCTCTAATGGTAGAGCGGCGGTCTCCAAAACCGTAGGTTGGGGGTTCGAGTCCCTCCTGCCCTGCCACTGTTTGACCATTCCCGTGTGAGGTTCTGTAATGGGCGACAGAAAATATGTACATCTGGTTTTCATGGTTATGGCTTTGATAGCTTCCTGGATCGCCATCAAATCCATCGATCTGGCTTGGTCTTTTTTTGCCCGTCCCGAAGGGGTCTGGATTGATCTGGCTGGAGTGGCCCTCGGGCTTGGCGTGGTGGGACATTACTGGCTCAAGCAGGATTCCTTCGACTGGGTGGCCACCATTGTCCACGAACTCAAGCGCGTGACCTGGCCAAACAAGCAGGAAACCTCCAGTGCCACGGTGGTGGTGATCATCACGGTCTTCATCGCAGCCATCATTATGAGCATATTTGACTGGTTCTGGGCGATGGTGACGGATTTTATCCTGCTCAGTTGAGAAGAGGCGTGTCATGGCGATGAAATGGTATGTGGTTCATACATACGCCCAGGCGGAAGATTCTGTAAAGGCTTCCCTGGAAGAGCGGGTCAATGCGGCGAAAAAAGCCCACCTGTTTGGCGAGATCCTGATTCCCATCGAACGGGTCATCGACATGAAGAACGGGGAGAAGCGCACTTCCACCCGCAAGTTCTTCAATGGATACATTTTTGTCCAGATGGAGATGTGCGAGGAAGCCTGGCATCTGGTCAAGGATACTCCGAAAGTCACCGGCTTTCTGGGTGGATCCAATCCCACTCCCCTGCCGGAGCGGGAGATCGAGGCGGTGCGGGCCCAGGTGCACGAAGGCACTACCAAGCCAAAACCGAAGATCCAGTTTTCCGAGGGTGAACGTGTCCGCGTGACCGATGGCCCCTTCAACAACTTCCAGGGAATCATTGAAGAAGTTAAACCCGAGAAGCAGAAACTCAAGGTTCTGGTGACCATCTTTGGTCGTGCCACCCCCGTGGAACTGGATTTCACGCAGGTGGAAAAGAACTGAGGCCCTGTATTATAAGCTTGAATTCTTGATTGTTTTGATGTAAAAACTCCGCCGGCGCGTTTTGAGGGCGTTGGCTGGTTGAGATTTTCTCAATGATTTTAACAGGTTACGATTTGGTGAAATTGGTGATCCCATGAAAAAACTGACGGGTCAGATCAAATTGCAGTTACCGGCCGGAAAAGCTACTCCGGCCCCCCCCGTGGGACCGGCCCTGGGGCAGCATGGCGTGAACATCATGGAGTTCTGTAAGCAGTTCAACGCCAAAACCCAGAAGGAAGAAGGAATGATCATTCCGGTGGTCATTTCCGTGTTTTCCGACCGGTCCTTCACATTCATCCTGAAGACGCCCCCGGCGGCGATTCTCCTGCTCAAGGCCATTGGAGTCAAGAGCGGCTCCGGGGTGCCCAACAAGAAGAAGATCGGCAAGGTCACCTGGGCCCAGATCCAGGAGATCGCACAGTTGAAGTTACCGGATCTGAATACCACGGATTTGCAGGCGGCCATGCGTACGGTGGCCGGCACCGCCAAATCCATGGGTATTGATGTAGTGGAATAATTCTCACACACCACCCGTGAGTGAGGTTCCTTCGAGGAACCGGGTGGGAGGCTGATTGAAGCCGAAAAGGAGGATCCATGGTGCAACATGGAAAGAAGTATCTAACCGCTGAAAAGAATTACGATCGAACAAAACGCTACACTCTGGACGAGGCAGCTGCCCTCGTCGAAAAACTCAGCACGACGAAATTCGATGGAACTGTGGAACTGGCGGTGCGCCTGGGGGTCAATCCCCGTCACGCCGACCAGATGGTCCGCGGCGCCGTGGTGCTGCCCCATGGTACCGGCAAGACCGTTCGCGTTCTCGTCTTTACCAAGGGTGACAAGGTGCAAGAAGCCCTCGCCGCCGGCGCCGATTATGCCGGTGCTGAAGATCTGGTCGAAAAGATCCAGAAGGAAAACTGGCTGGACTTCGACAAGACCATCGCCACCCCGGATGTCATGCCCCTGGTCGGCCGCATCGGTCGTATCCTCGGTACCCGTGGACTGATGCCGAACCCCAAGGTGGGCACGGTCACGTACGAAGTGGATCGGACCGTAAAGGAACTCAAGGGCGGCCGTGTGGAGTTCCGCGTTGAAAAAGCCGGTATTGTCCATCTCGGAATCGGCAAGGTTTCGTTCGGTCCCGACAAAATCAAGGAAAACCTGGTCAGTGTCATTGAGATGCTGCTCAAGTTGAAACCCGCGACCGCGAAGGGAACATACATCCGTAGCGTGACGCTGGGTGCCACCATGGGCCCCGGGATCAAACTGGATGTCCATCAACTGCTGGCGTCCCTGACGGCCTGAATGGGGGTGTGATTATGAATCGTGTGCAAAAGAGTGAACACATCCGTGAATACCAGAAAATCCTGGCGGAAGCCCAGTCCCTGGTCCTCGTGAAGTATTCCGGCCTGAAGGTGGAGGAAGTCAACCGGATCCGCCGGGAATTCCGCGCTGCCAACTGTGAGTACCGGGTCATCAAGAACACCCTTCTGGAATATGCCAGCGAAGATACGCCTGCAAAGGTGATTCATCCCACCCTGGCAGGTCCCCTTGCGATTCTGTTTTCCCGTGAGGATCCTTCCAGCCCCGCCCGCACGGCGATCAAGTGTGCCAAGGATTTCGACAAGTTCAAGATCCATGCGGGCTACATTGACGGCCAACTGCTGGATGCCGCCGGAGTGCAGCAACTGTCCACCATGCCGTCCAAACAGGAACTGCGTGCCATGCTGCTCGCGACGTTCCTGGCCGGCCCGCAGAAGATGCTTCGTCTTTTGCAGGCGGCTCCGTCCCGCATGCTCATGGTACTGGATGCCAGGAAGCGATCCCTGGAAACCGGCAACGATACTGGATCGAATGAAGGTTAGTTGATTTTTTGTATTTTTACCCCGGATCTCGTTTTGAGTCCCATTGGAGGAAACTATGTCAGTAACTAAAGAACAAGTTGTGGATTTTCTGAGCAAAATGACCGTGATGGAAATGGCCGGACTGGTCAAGGAACTGGAAGAACTCTGGGGCGTGGAAGCCGCTCCTGCCGTTGTGGCTGGTGGCGCTCCTGCCGCCGGTGCTGCCGCTCCGGCTGCTGCCGCCGTTGAGGAACAGACCGAGTTCGACGTGGTGATCGAAGACGTCGGCGCCAAGAAAATTGAAGTGATCAAGGCCATCCGCCAGATCACCAGCCTCGGACTGAAGGAAGCCAAGGAAATGGCAGAGAACAACCAGGTCGTCAAGACCGGCGTTTCCAAGGAAGAGGCTGCCAGCGTTGCCAAGATGCTGGAAGAAGCCGGCGCGAAAGTGAAAGTGAAGTAAGATTTCTCCTGTGGTTGGTGCAGGAGTGGCAAAAAACTGGTCAGAGTTGGATAAGGTATCCGGCGGCTAGGAAACCTCCTGCCGCCGTATACCTTTTTTCTCTTTCAGGAGAAATGGATGTCCTCACTGATTCAAAAATACACGCGTATCCGTAGAAGTTTCGGCAAGATCGAAAGCCTGGTCAACCTTCCAAACCTGATTGCATTCCAGAGAAAATCATACGAGGATTTCCTCCAGATGAATGTCAGTCCGGAGGAGCGGAGCGATACCGGACTTCAGGCCGTATTCAAAAGCATATTCCCCATCACCGATTACCAGGGAACCTGTTCCCTGGAATTCATCAAATACCACATCGAACCACCCAAGTACGATGTCGATGAATGCCGGCAACGCGGTCTCAACTACGAGGCCACGGTACGGGTGACCATCCGTCTCATCATCTGGGAAAAACCGATGGGTGACGATGATGAGGGAATCGAGCAGTCCGTCCGGGAAATCCGGGATTTCAAGGAAGAGGAAGTCTTCTTCGGAACCATTCCCCTGATCACTGAATACGGTACTTTCCTGATCAACGGGGTGGAACGTGTGGTGGTCAGTCAGTTGCACCGAAGTCCTGGTGTCTTTTTTGACCATGACAAGGGCAAAGCCCATGCCAGCCGCAAACTGCTGTATTCCGCCCGGGTCATCCCGGCACGGGGCTCCTGGCTGGACTTCGAGTTCGATGCCAAGGACATCCTGTATGTCCGCATCGACCGTCGCAAGAAGATGCATGCATCCGTGTTGCTTCGTGCCCTGGGCATGAGCACCCGGGAAATCCTGGACACGTACTACTTCTCCGAGTTGATTTCTCCCCTGGAGGAAGGTGCATGGAAAAAGGAAACGGATCTTTCCCGGTTCGAGGGTTTCAGTTTTTCCATGGACATCATCTCCCCGGATGACCGGAACAAGGTGTTGATTCCCCGCAAGAAGAAACTCAACAAGAAACTGATCCGGGATGCCAAGAAACTGGGTGGTGACACCCAGTTGATCCACGACAGTTACCTTTTGGGCAAGGAAGGTTTTCTTGGCAAGGTGGTGGCTGACGACATCATCGATCCTGCCACCGGTGAAGTTCTTGCGGTCTGCAACCAGCCAGTGACCAAGGATCTGCTCAAGCGGATCCGTGAATGCCAGGTAAAATCATTCAGAACATATTTCATTGATAACCGACATGTGCATGAATACATGCGTCAGACGGTTTCCGTGGACAAGATCGAGTCCCCCGACGAAGCGCTCATCGAGATCTACAAGCGCATGCGTCCCGGCGAGCCACCCACCCTGGAAACTGCCCGCCGCTTCTTTGATGGGCTGTTCTTTGATCCTTCCCGCTATGACCTGTCCCGGGTCGGCCGGATGAAGATCAACATGAAATTCAAATACAAGGATCCAGACCAGGAGACCATCCTGACGATCCGTGACATCAAGGAAACCATCCGGTTCCTTCTGAGACTGCGGGAAAACGAGGGTCAGATCGATGACATCGATCATCTCGGAAACCGCCGTATCCGAGCGGTGGGTGAATTGCTGGAGATCCAGTACCGCAGCGGCCTGGAGCGCCTCAAACGCGCGGTGCGCGAGCGCATGGCCACCTCCGGGGAGATGGAAACATCCATGCCCCATGATCTGATCAACTCACGGCCGGTGGCCAGTGCGGTGCGCGAATACTTCGCGTCCAGCCAGTTGAGCCAGTTCATGGATCAGACGAATCCACTCTCCGAAATCACCCACAAGCGGCGTCTGAGCGCCCTGGGTCCGGGCGGACTGACCCGTGAACGGGCGGGATTTGACGTACGCGACGTCCATCCCACGCACTACGGTCGCATCTGTCCCATCGAGACGCCGGAAGGTCCCAACATCGGTCTGATTGCGTCTTTGGCCTCCCATGCGCGCATCAACGATTTCGGTTTCATTGAAACCCCCTATCGCAAGGTGGACAACCGACGTGCCCTCAAGGCAGATGGGGACATCAAGTACTACAATGCCATCCAGGAAGAAGAACGGCGGATCTGTGAAGCCACCGTTCCCCTGGAGGATGACGGCACCATCGTACCAAACATTGTTTCCGTTCGTCAGGGTGGTGAAGTCATGAATGCCGTGGCCAGTGACGTGGAGCTCATGGACGTGGCTCCGGAACAACTGGTTTCCGTGGCGGCTTCCCTGATTCCATTCCTGGAACACGACGATGCCAACCGGGCCCTCATGGGGGCGAACATGCAGCGCCAGGCGGTGCCCCTGCTCAATCCGCGTGCCCCTCTGGTGGCCACCAAGATGGAGCCCAACATCGCCCGGGATTCCGGTGTGACAATGGTAGCACGGCGTTCCGGTACCGTGGTCATGGTGGACGGCGCCCGCATTGTCGTGAAGCCCGATGCGGATCCAAACACGTTCGACCCTGCATCAGTCAAACCGGACATCTACACCCTGGTGAAATTCCGGCGTACCAACCAGAGCACCTGCTATAACCAGAAACCCATCGTTGAAGTGGGGGATCGGGTCAAGGCCGGTGACGTCATTGCCGACGGTCCCTCCACGGAAATGGGGGAACTCGCCCTCGGCCAGAACGTCACGGTGGCATTCATGCCCTGGTCCGGATACAACTTCGAGGATTCCATTCTCATCAACGAACGTCTGGTGCGCGAGGACGTGTTCACTTCCATCCACATCGAAGAGTACGAATGTGATGCGAAGGAGACCAAACTGGGTGCCGAGGAAATCACCCGGGACATCCCCAATGTCAGCGAGGAAGCCCTCCGGGATCTGGACGAGAGCGGCATCGTCCGCATCGGTGCCGAAGTCAAGTCCGGAGACATCCTGGTGGGCAAGGTCACCCCCAAGGGCGAGACCCAGTTGACCCCCGAGGAAAAACTCCTCAAGGCCATCTTCGGTGAAAAGGCCGGTGATGTGAAAGACAGTTCCCTGCGGGTACCTCCGGGCGTCCAGGGCATTGTCATTGCGGCACAGATCTTCTCCCGGCGCAATCAGGAGAAGGACAAGCGTGCCAGGGAGATCGAGGAAACCCTCAAGGAAACGCTTCTGACCGACCAGATGGACGAGATCCGGATTCTGTCCGATTCTTTCTATTCCCGCATGAAGAAACTGCTTCTCGGACAGACGACATCGGCCCGTCTCATCGACGATCACAACAAGGTGCTGCTTCCCAAGGGGCAGGTTCTTGATGGATCCATCGTGGACCGTGTGCCCCGCCGGTACTGGTCGGAGATCCAGATCAAGGACTCCAACGGCATCATTGAGAACAAACTCGAAAGCCTTGCCAAGGCGCTCAATGACAGCATCCTGGAAATCGAGAATTCTTACCGGGACAAAATTGCCCGCCTGACCAAGACCGACGATCTGGGCACGGGCGTTCTCAAGAAGGTCAAGGTCTACGTCGCCATCAAGCGGAAACTCTCCGTGGGTGACAAGATGGCCGGCCGTCACGGCAACAAGGGTGTCGTTTCCCGCATCCTTGCTTCCGAGGACATGCCGTACATGGCCGACGGAACCCCGGTGGACATCGTTCTGAACCCGCTGGGCGTGCCCTCCCGCATGAACGTGGGGCAGATCCTGGAAACCCACCTGGGCCTGGCCGCCCGGGAACTCGGGCGCCAGATCAACCAGTACGTGCAGGAAACCGCCTGGCATCCGGACGTGATCCGCGCCCAGTTGCGCAAACTGTATCCGTCCGAAGGTGCCCTGAAGTTCATTTCCCGTCTCACGGAAGATGATCTCAGGCGCTGGGCCGAAAAGAGCAAGGAAGGCATTCACGTCTTCACGCCTGTCTTCGAGGGCGCCAACGAGGATGAGATCAAATCCTTCCTGAAGATGGCCGGCCAGGATACTTCGGGGCAGTTGGTGCTTTTTGACGGCCGTACCGGCGAAGCGTTCCATCGTCCGGTCACGGTAGGCATCATGTACATGCTCAAACTTCACCATCTGGTGGATGACAAGATCCATGCCCGGTCCACGGGTCCCTATGCCCTGGTCACCCAGCAACCCCTGGGCGGAAAGGCGCAGTTCGGCGGCCAGCGTCTCGGGGAGATGGAAGTCTGGGCCATAGAAGCCTATGGAGCAGCCTATTCCCTGCAGGAGTTCCTGACGGTGAAGTCCGACGACGTCACCGGCAGAACCCGGATGTTCGAAGCCATCGTCAAGGGCACCAACACGCTGCAGTCGGGTCTTCCCGAATCCTTCAACGTCCTTTTGAAGGAACTGCAGAGCCTGTGCCTGAACATGGAAACGATCGGCGACGACAACCGTGCCATCGGACGGGATTGACAATCCTGTCCGCTGTTACCGGATGCAGGCATCCGGCGTTCCATAGATTGACATTTTTTCCCTGCCGAGGTCATGCCCTATGAAAGATCTTTTCAGTTTTTTCGATCCCACCCAGGAAACACGCGACTTCAACGCCATCAAGATCAAGTTGGCCAGCCCGGAGGACATACTGGAATGGTCCCACGGTGAGGTGAAAAAGCCCGAAACCATCAACTACCGCACGTTCAAGCCCGAGCGGGATGGTCTCTTCTGTGCCAAAATCTTCGGGCCCGTGAAGGACTATGAGTGCAACTGCGGCAAATACAAGCGCATGAAGCACCGCGGTGTGGTCTGCGAAAAGTGTGGTGTCGAGGTCATCTCTTCCAAAGTCCGCCGGGAGCGGCTCGGTCACATCGAACTGGCTTCTCCCGTGGCCCACATCTGGTTTTTGCGCAGCCTTCCGTCCAGGATAGGAAACGTGCTGGATATCGGCCTGAAACAACTCGAGAGCATCCTGTACTGCGAGGCCTATATCGTGACGGATCCCCTGGGCAGTCACCTGAATCGCGGGGACGTGCTCAAGGAGCGCGAATACCAGGAACTCGAAGACCAGTACGGATTCGGTTTCGTCAAGGCGGAAACCGGCGGCGAAGCCATCTATGAACTCCTGTCACAGGTGGATATCTCCACTTTGGCCATGGAATTGCGCGAGGAGATCCGGGACGAAAAGAACGATACCCGGCGGAAAAAACTCGCCAAGCGTTTGAAGACAGTCAATGCTTTCCGGGAATCCAAGAACAAACCGGAGTGGATGATGGTCAAAATCCTGCCGGTTCTTCCCCCGGATTTGCGTCCGCTGGTTCCCCTGGATGGCGGCCGTTTTGCCACATCCGATCTGAACGATCTGTACCGTCGTGTCATCAACCGGAACAACCGGCTGAAGAAACTCATCGAACTGACGGCTCCCTCCATCATCATCCGCAACGAAAAGCGCATGTTGCAGGAGGCCGTGGATGCCCTCTTCGACAACGGTCGGCGCAACAAGAGCGTCACGGGCACCAACAAGCGTCCGCTGAAATCCCTTTCCGACATGCTCAAGGGCAAGCAGGGCCGCTTCCGCCAGAATCTTCTTGGCAAGCGCGTCGACTATTCGGGCCGTTCGGTCATCGTGGTGGGTCCGGAACTGCGCCTTCACCAGTGCGGACTTCCCAAGAAGATGGCCCTGGAACTGTTCAAGCCCTTCATCTACCACGAACTGCAGAAGCAGGGCCACGCCAACACCATCAAGATGTCCAAGAAGATGGTGGAAACCGAACAGGAAGTGATCTGGGACATCCTGGACAAGGTCATCAAGGAGCATCCGGTCCTTCTGAACCGCGCGCCCACCCTGCACCGTCTGGGTATCCAGGCGTTTGAACCGGTTCTCATCGAGGGCAAGGCCATCCAGTTGCATCCACTGGTGTGTACGGCCTTCAACGCGGACTTCGACGGCGACCAGATGGCAGTACACGTTCCCCTGAGCGTGGAGGCACAGATGGAAGCCCGCGTCCTGATGATGTCCACCAACAACATCCTCGGACCGGCCAACGGAAAACCCATCATTGTGCCCACCCAGGACATCGTCCTCGGGCTGTATTATGTGACCCGGGAACGGCCGGTGGCACGGGGCATGTACCGCAAGGGCATTCCTGGTGTGCCATATGTGGGTTGCTACTCTTCCATGGACGAGGTCCGCATGGCCCACGACCAGGGGCAGTTGGACCTGCATGCACCCATTCATGTGCGGTTGAAGTCCTGGGATGAATTCGGAAGCCCCGTGGAAAAGAATTACCGCACTACCTGTGGCCGTGTGCTGGTCTACGATCTTTTGCCCGAGGGCATTCCCTTCGAGCGCGTGAACCAGGTACTGGGCAAGAAGACCCTGGCGGAACTCATCGACACCTGCTACCGACTGCTGGGAGACAAGGCCACAGTGCTCCTGGCAGACCACCTGAGAACCTTCGGATACAAGTACTCCACCATTGCAGGAATTTCCGTGTCCGTTGACGACCTGCACATCCCCGTAAAGAAGAAGGTGCTCCTGAAGGCCGCTGAAGAGGAACTCGAAAAAATCACGCAGCAGGAGGCCGAAGGCTACATCACCGCCGGCGAGAAACACAACAAGATCGTCGACCTCTGGTCCAACGTGGCCGATGAGGTGGCTTCGGAAATGATGAAGGAGATCACCAAGGAGAAGATGTACGATCCCATCCTGGACCAGTACATCGAGACAAACACCCTCAATCCCATCTTCATCATGGCCGAATCCGGCGCCCGCGGTTCCCAGCAGCAGTTGCGCCAGTTGGCCGGAATGCGCGGTCTGATGGCCAAGCCCTCCGGTGAAATCATCGAGACACCCATCACCACCAACTTCCGCGAGGGGTTGTCGGTGCACCAGTACTTCATCTCCACCCACGG
This sequence comes from uncultured Kofleriaceae bacterium, assembly GCA_964618145.1. Lineage (GTDB taxonomy): Bacteria > Myxococcota_A > Polyangia > HGW-17 > HGW-17 > HGW-17. The sequence continues at coordinate 49,674 of CAZTZR010000010.1, read as the reverse complement.
TGCCCGGAAGGGTCTGGCCGACACCGCACTGAAGACCGCGAACTCGGGGTATCTCACCCGTCGTCTCGTGGACGTGGCACAGGATGCCATTGTCGCCGAGTATGACTGCGGCACCGGCAAAGGCATTGAGTTGACCAAACTCACCGACGGGGGCCGTACCATTGAAGAATTGTCCGAACGTCTTCTGGGTCGTGTGGTGCTCGAAGATGTATATGATCCGTACACCGATGAAATCATTGCGTTTTCTGATGAAATGATCGACGAGAAGAAAGCCGAACTCATCAAGAACGCAGGTATCGATCGTGTGAAGATCCGCTCGGTGCTCACCTGTGAATCCAAACGTGGCGTCTGCGTGCTTTGTTATGGCCGGGATCTGGCCCGTGGTCACATGGTTCAGGTGGGCGAGGCGGTGGGAACCATTGCTGCCCAGTCCATCGGCGAACCCGGAACCCAGTTGACCATGCGTACGTTCCACATCGGTGGAACCGCGCTGACCAAGGGGGAAACGTCCTCCATTGACGCCCAGACCAAGGGTATTGTCCGCCTGGAACGTTGCAAGAAGGCAGAGCGTTTCGATCCCGAAACGGGCCTGATCACCGAGACGGTGGTTCTCAACCGGAACGCCCAGTTGATTGTTCTGGACGAAGCCGGCCGCGAGAAGGAAAACTACAATCTGGTGTACGGCGCGAAACTGCTGGTGAACGATGGTGATGCCGTGGCACCGGGAGACAAACTTTCCCTGTGGGATCCCTACTCCGAAACGTTCCTGGCCGAGGTCAGCGGACGGATCGTCTATCACGATCTGGAGGAAAACGTCACGATCTCCGAAAAGATCGACGAGGACACCGGTCTTTCCCAGAAGATGGTCATTGAGTCCAGGGAAACCGGCTTGCGACCGCGCATTCTTATCGTGGATGAAAAGGGGCGCACCCTCACCGTGCCTCACACCGGCCAGCCGGCGGAAATCCGGCTGCCTGCGAAGAGTTACGTCCTGGTGGAAAACGGCAAGGAAGTCACCATGGGAGAGATGGTCGCGAAACTGCCCATCGAGACCGCCAAGAAAACCAAGGACATCACCGGCGGACTGCCCCGGGTTGTGGAACTTTTCGAGGCCCGCAAGCCCAAGGAACATGCCATCATTTCGGAAATCGACGGCATGGTCAGCCTGGGCCCGGATCTGAAGAACAAGCAGCGGGTTGTCATCACGCCGCCCAAGGGGGAACCCAGGGAATATTCCATTCCGAAGATGAAGCACATCAAGGTGCGCGAGGGCGAATTCGTCCACGCCGGCGACAGCCTCATGGAAGGGCCGCCGAATCCCCACGACATCCTCAAGGTCTCCGGTGTGGAGAAACTGGCACAGTACCTCACCGAAGAGGTTCAGCAGGTCTATCGCGTGCAGGGCGTCACCATCAACGACAAGCACATCGAAATGATTGTGCGCCAGATGTTGCGCAAGGTCCGCGTTCTGGAGCCGAACGACACGAACTTCCTCATTGATGAAGCCGTGGACAAGACCATCTTCGAGGTGGAAAACCGGCGGGTCCTGGCTGAAGGCAAGGTGCCCGCCACCGCGGAGCCGTTGTTGCTGGGAATCACCAAGGCATCCCTGTCCACCGAGAGTTTCCTGTCGGCGTCTTCCTTCCAGGAGACCACACGGGTACTCACGGAAGCCTCCATCTGGGGCCGGGTCGACCACCTGAAGGGACTCAAGGAAAACGTCATCATCGGCCGTCTGCTTCCTTCCGGTACCGGGTTCAGGGCGTATCATAAACTGACAATTGTCAAGGAAGAAACCGACGAAATCGAGGTAGTGGACGAGCGGGAAGATGGTTTCTAGATCCTGTTTCTGCGATCTCCCCCGGATCCATTTTTTTCGGCCGGAATTTGGAAAAATCGCGAAAAAACCACGTCAGTGAAGGATTTTTTTTTGAAATTATCAACTTGACACAGAAAACCGGTTCCCTATAATACACCGCGTTTTTCGGAAAGACCGGTGTGGTTTTTCCGGTTTTCGAGTTTTGAAGAGAGATTGTGAGCAATGCCGACTATCAACCAGTTAGTTCGTAAAAGAAGAGAAAGCAAAATTGAAAAGAGCGGTGCTCCTGCTCTGAAATCCTGTCCCCAGAAACGCGGTGTCTGTGTGCGTGTTTACACCACCACTCCCAAAAAGCCCAACTCCGCATTGCGGAAGGTGGCCCGCGTTCGCCTGACCAATGGTATGGAAGTCACCTCGTATATCCCGGGTGAAAGCCATAACCTCCAGGAACACTCCGTGGTGTTGATCCGCGGCGGCCGTGTGAAGGATCTTCCCGGCGTCCGGTATCACATTGTCCGGGGTACCCTGGATACGGCCGGAGTCAACGGCCGCAGGCAGGGACGCAGCAAATACGGCGCCAAGCGCCCGAAAAAGTAACGCAAGGCAGGTGATTGAATGTCCCGCAAAGGTCGTGCTCAAATCCGCAAGGTCATTCCCGATCCGAAATACACGGATTCCCCGATGGATGTCCGCCAGATCATCAGCAAGTTCATCAACCAGGTGATGTGGTCGGGGAAGAAAAGCATTTCCGAACAGATCGTGTATGGTGCTTTTGAAATCATCGCCGAACGCCGGAAGGAAGATCCCCTGAAGGTGTTCGAAAAGGCCATGGCCAACGTGCGTCCCAAGGTCGAAGTCAAATCCCGTCGTGTGGGTGGTTCGACCTATCAGGTACCCATTGAGGTTTCCATGCGCCGCGCCAATGCGCTGGCCATGCGCTGGCTCATCGGCTACTCCCGCAAGCGTTCAGAGCATTCCATGCGCGAACGTCTGGCGGGTGAACTTCTGGAAGCCTCCGAGAACAAGGGATCTTCCGTGAAGAAGCGTGAAGATACGCACAAGATGGCGGACGCCAACAAGGCCTTCGCCCATTATCGCTGGTAGTACAACAGGTTTTCCGGTCCTGGGCGAGTCCCGGGGGGTTCGGAACCACAATACCGTAAGGCGCGAAAGCGAACCGACGGACGTGAATGGACGGACACTTTTGTGTCCATATTTTGGTGTAACGATGATGGAGATGACCGGCAAGAAAAATTCCTCGCGCAGCAAGGCGGCAAACAGCCCGCGCGATGTGGCCATCGAGATGGTCCGGAATATCGGCATCATGGCCCACATCGATGCCGGAAAAACCACGGTCACCGAACGCATCCTGTATTATACCGGCATGACCCACCGCCTGGGCGAAGTCCATGAGGGCACCGCCATCATGGACTGGATGGAGCAGGAACAGGAACGGGGCATCACGATCACTTCGGCTGCCACCACCTGCTACTGGAAGGAACACCGCATCAACATCATCGACACTCCGGGACACGTGGACTTCACCATGGAAGTGGAACGGTCCCTGAGGGTACTGGATGGTGGTGTGGTGGTGTTCTGTGCCGTGGCCGGCGTGCAACCCCAGTCCGAAACGGTCTGGCGCCAGGCAGACAAGTACGTGGTGCCCCGGATCGCCTTCATCAACAAGATGGACCGGACGGGCGCCAATTTCGATTATGCCGTTTCCACCATGCGCAACCGTCTGGGAGCCAACCCGCTCCCGCTGCATCTTCCCATTGGTTCGGAATCCGATTTCGTGGGCGTGGTGGATGTGATCCGGCGCCGTGCGTATATCTGGGACAATGACACGCTGGGCGCCAGCTACAGTGTTTCCGAGGTGCCGGAATCCATGCGTGAAGAAGTGGAACAACGTCGTCTGGAAATCGTGGACACCTTGTCCGATGTGAACGAAGACTTCCTGACGCTGGCCCTGGAACATGAGGATCTGGACGATGATGTGATCCTGGATGCCGTACGCGATGCCACCCGGCTCCAGCAGGTCACTCCCGTGCTGTGTGGCAGTGCCTTCAAGAACAAGGGCATCCAGTTGCTTCTGGACGCCGTTCTGGCCTTTCTGCCGGGTCCGGGGGACCGGGGTCTGGTGGAAGGTACCACGCCGGACGGGGAGTTGCTTACGCGTCGTGTTTCCGATGACGAGCCACTGGCAGCACTGGCCTTCAAGATCATGACGGACCCCTATGTGGGCCAGTTGACCTTTGTCCGTGTGTATTCCGGTGTTTTGCGTACCGGAGAGACGGTGTTCAACGCCACCCGCAACAAGAATGAACGCATTGGCCGCCTGCTTCGCATCCATGCCAACAAGCGGGATGAAGTGTCCGCCATCGTGGCAGGAAACATCGGCGCGGTCGTGGGGCTGCGGCTGGCTGCCACCGGGGATACCCTGTGTGACGGCAAGGAACCCATCGTCCTGGAGTCGGTAGACATCCCAGAAACGGTGATCTCCGTGGCCGTGGAACCCCGTACCCAGGCGGACACCGACAAACTCGGCATTGCCCTGGGCAAACTGGCCATGGAAGATCCCACTTTCCGGGTGCACACGGATCCGGAAACCGGACAGACCATCCTTTCCGGGATGGGGGAACTGCATCTGGAGATCATCATTGATCGCCTGACCCGCGAGTTCAGCGTGGAAGCCATCGTGGGACGTCCCCAGGTCAGTTACCGTGAGACCATCAACCGGGCTGCCCGCGGAGATGGCCGTCTGGTGCGCCAGAGCGGCGGACGCGGACAGTTCGGTCATGCCGTCATTGAACTGTCCCCCGGGGAAAAGGGTTCCGGATATGTCTTTGAAAGCCGGATCGTCGGTGGCGTGATTCCGAAGGAATACATTTCCTCCGTTGACAAGGGTATCCGCGATGCGTTGACCAGGGGCATCCAGGCCGGCTATCCGGTGGTGGACGTTCACGTGGCCCTGGTCGATGGTTCCTACCACGAGGTGGACTCTTCGGACATCGCATTCCAGATCGCCGGTTCCATGGCTTTTCAGAATGCCGCCGCCAAGGGAGATCCGATCCTTTTGGAGCCCATCATGCAGGTGGAAGTGGTCACCCCCGAGGAATACATGGGGGATGTGCTTGGAGATATCCATACACGGCGCGGGAAAATCATGGGCATGGAGAATCGTCCGGGGGTCCAGGTAATTCGATCACAAATACCCTTGGCAACGATGTTCGGTTATGCTACACAGCTACGGTCGCTTTCCCAGGGTCGTGCGACGTATACGATGCAGTTTGCGCATTACGCGCCTGCCAATGCGAAGACGACCGAAGAAGTGCTCAAGAGAGTGTAATAGCCGTTTTTGTGTTGACTTTGTAAGGAGTTGTTATGCAGATTGCCAGAATTCGAATCAAGTTGAAGGCTTACGATCACAAGTTGCTGGACCAGTCCGCGACGGAGATCGTCAACACCGCCAAGAACACGGGCGCCCGGGTGGCCGGTCCCGTGCCGCTTCCGACCAAGATCAACCGCTACTGCGTGCTTCGTTCCCCCCACGTGGACAAAAAGTCCCGTGAAGAGTTCGAAATCCGCACCTACAAGCGCCTGATCGACATCCTGGATCCCACCCAGCAGACGGTGGATGCCCTGATGAAGTTGGACGTCGCCCCCGGTGTCAACGTGGAAATTCGCACCTGATTCTGAAAGTTGAGGAGTTTGATCATGCCTATGGTACCGGTTTTCAATCAGAATGGACAGGAAGTCGATCAGGTCAACCTTCCTGACAACATTTTCGCCCAGGAGGTGAACCAGCATGTGCTTTGGCAGGTGGTACGGGCCCAGATGGCTGCCCGCCGTGCCGGAACACACAGCACAAAGACCCGATCCATGACCCGTGGCGGCGGCAGGAAGCCTTTCCGTCAGAAGGGAACGGGCGGCGCCCGCCAAGGGTCCATCCGGGCTCCCAACCATGTGGGCGGTGGCAAGGCCCACACCCCGCATCCCCGTGATTACACGCATTCGGTGAACAAGAAGATCCGTCGTCTGGCCCTGGTGTGCGCGCTGAGCCTTCGGGCGTCGGAAAAGAAACTGGTTCTTCTGGATTCCCTGGCGATCCCCGAAGTCAAAACCCGGTTCATGGCGAATCTGGTGCAGGTGTTCGGAGCGAAAAAAGCCCTCATCGTGGAGAGCAAGGAAAACGAAAACCTCGTGTTGTCCACCCGGAACCTGTCCACCCACAAGTGGCTGGCTCCCGAGGGGCTGAACGTGTACGATCTGTTGAATCACGACACCCTGATCATGCAGGCTTCCACAGCAAATGCGCTGGCGGATCGCCTGTCCAAGGCTGTGAGGTAGGAAAATGCAATTCTCGGAAGACATCATCATCAAACCGCTGATGACGGAAAAATGCATGAATCTTCAGGATCAGGAAAGGAAGTATTCCTTTTGTGTCGTCCCCGGCGCGAACAAGATCCAGATTCGCAAGGCCGTTGAAGAACTCTTCAAGGTGGCCGTGAAGTCGGTTCATGTCCAGAACTACCTTGGGAAGGGCGTCACCCGTCGTGTGCGCCGTTCCAGGGTGTCCGGCCGGAAACCTAACTGGAAGAAAGCCATTGTCACCCTGCGTGAAGGGCATGACATTGACTTCTTCAAAGACGTTATGTAGGCGAGAGGTTGAACATGGGTATCAAGCAGTACAAACCAACTTCCCCCGGACGTCGCGGGATGAACAGCAATGATTATTCGGACCTCACCCGCGGTACCAAACCCGAACGGAAACTGGTGGTCAAGAAGGCAAACACGGCAGGTCGCAACTGCTATGGCCGCATCACCAGCCGCTTTCGTGGTTCAGGCCACAAGCGCAAATATCGCGTGATTGATTTCCGCCGCAACAAGACCGGAATCCCGGCGGTGGTGGACAGCATCCAGTATGATCCCAACCGCACCGCATTCGTGGCACTCCTGAACTACGTGGACGGTGAAAAACGCTACATCCTTTCTCCGGACGGCCTGAAGCCCGGGGACCGCATCATATCCGTCAATTCCGGAAGCGCGGACATCATTCCCGGCAATGCGATGCCCCTTCGCTTCATTCCTGACGGAACCATGCTGCACAATGTGGAACTCCACATCGGTCACGGTGGCCAGTTCGCCCGCTCTGCCGGGAACGGCGCCCAACTGATGGCCAAGGAAGGGGACTGGGCCCTGATCCGCATGCCTTCCGGTGAACTTCGCAAGGTGCACATCAACTGTCGCGCGACCATCGGTGTTGTCAGCAATGTCAGTCATGGCAACGTGACCGTGGGCAAGGCAGGACGCACCCGCTGGAAGGGTCGTCGTCCCCACAACCGCGGTGTCTCCATGAACCCGGTGGATCATCCCATGGGTGGTGGTGAAGGCTGTTCCTCGGGTGGTCGCCATCCCTGCTCTCCGTGGGGCATGATCGCCAAGGGTTACCGGACCCGCAAGAACAAGCGGACCGATAAATTCATCGTGAAACGCAGAACCAAGAATTAGTTTCGGAGTAAGTTATGGCTCGTTCTGTCAAAAAAGGCCCATTCATTGATTTGCATCTGGCGAAGAAAATCCAGGCTTCCGGCGGGGAATCCCATCGCAAGGCCATTCAGACCTGGTCCAGGCGTTCCACCATCATCCCGGACATGATCGGGTTGAACATCGCCGTTCACAACGGCCGCAAGTTCATCCCCATCTACATTACGGATGAAATGGTCGGCCACAAACTGGGTGAGTTCGCGCCCACACGCACCTTCCACGGTCATGCTGCCGACAAGAAGGCGAAGAAGAAATAGGAGACGGGTGATGTCACTGAATCCCAAGAACACTGTCAAAAAAGCCCGCATCACTGCGGAACGGAAGGAATTTCCCAGGGCGCACCTGCATGCGCTTCGGGTGGCTCCCCGGAAAATGAAGATTCTGGCTGACATGATCCGCGGCAGGAAGGTGGAAGAGGCCATGGCCCTTCTGTCCTTTACTCCGAAGTCCGGAGCCAAGATCCTCCAGAAACTTCTCATGAGTGCGGTTTTCAATGCGGAAAACCAGAACCATGAAGGTGCGGACCTGTTCGTGAAGACCGTCTTCGTGGACTATGGTCCCATCATGAAGTGGCGGCGTCCCCGTGCACGCGGACGCGCTTTTCGCATCAACAAGCATACCAGTCATGTGACCGTGATTGTTTCCAGCCAGTCGGGCAAGTAGAGGAGTAGCCGTGGGACAAAAAGTTCATCCAATTGGAATGCGTTTGGGAATCATCCGTAGTTGGAGTTCCAAGTGGTACAGTGAAAAGGATTATTCGCGCTGGCTCGTCGAGGATTTGCGCATCCGCAAATTCATCATGAAGCGCATGCCCGATGCCGGGATCGCCACCATCGAGATCGAACGCCGCACCGCCGAAAAGATGAAGGTCATCATTGTGACCGCGTCCGCCGGAAAGGTCATCGGCAAGGGTGGAGCGAATGTGGAGAAACTCCGCAAGGACCTGCAGGGTCTTTCGAAAAGCGAGATTTTCGTGGACATCAAGGAAGTCAAGCGTGCGGAAACCAATGCACAACTGGTGGCCGAAAACATCGCCCGGCAACTGGAGCGTCGCGTGAATTTCCGTCGTGCCATGAAAAAGTCCATCCAGACTTCGATGCAGATGGGAGTCAAGGGTATCAAGGTATATCTTTCCGGCCGTCTCGGCGGTGCGGAAATTGCCCGTCGCGAATGGTACATGGAGGGTCGTGTCCCCCTGCACACACTGCGTGCGGACATTGATTACGGCGTGGCCACCGCCCGAACCACCTATGGCGCCATCGGCGTGAAATGCTGGATTTACAATGGTGACGTGCTTTCGTACGACAGCACCATGGAAAGGGGTTGGTAAGTCATGTTGGCCCCCAAAAAAGTAAAACATCGCAAGGTACAAAAAGGTCGCATGTGTGGCCGGGCCAAGGGCGGCGATAGAGTGTCCTTTGGCGATTACGGACTGCAGGCTGCCGAATGCGGATACCTCAGTTCCAGGCACATTGAGGCCGGCCGTATTGCCATCACGCGCCATATCAAGCGCGGTGGCCAGGTGTTCATCCGGGTTTTCCCCCACAAGCCGATCACGAAGAAACCGGCTGAAACCCGTATGGGTAAAGGGAAGGGCATGCCGGAAGAATGGGTGGCCGTGGTCAAGCCGGGCCATGTCCTGTACGAGGTGGTCGGCGTTTCCGAAGAACAGGCACGCGAGGCTTTCCGCCTGGCGCATCACAAGTTGCCCATTGACACGCGTTTTGTGTCCAGGGAGATGATCATATGAAAGATTCACCGTACGCCACGAATTTGTTGCGCGAGCGCACCCTGGAAGAACTGAAGGGTTTGCTTGCCCAGTTGAAGCGTGAAAACTTTGAACTGCGCATTATGGCCACCACCAGCCAGTTGAAAGACACCAACAAAATGAAGACCACGCGGAGAAACATCGCCCGGGTGCTGACTGAAATGACTCGTCGCAGCACCGCGAAAAGTGGAGGAAAAAATGTCTAGCGAACGTGGACACAAGAGAACGATGCTCGGTGTGGTGACCTCTGCAGGAAAGATGCAGAAGACGGTGCGGGTTCGCGTGACCCGGCGCATGCTTCACCCCCTGTATAAGAAATATTTGACCCGTCATGCGGAATACCTGGTTCACGACGAAAAAGAAGAGTACCGGGAAGGCGACCGCGTGGTTATTATTGAATCCCGTCCACTTTCGAAGTTGAAACGCTGGCGTGTCCAGAAACACATCGAAAGCAAAACGGCTGTGAACCTGTAAGGAATCCGGGTGTTGCAATGATTCAGATGCAGACTGTCCTCGAAGTAGCCGACAACTCAGGCGCCAAAAAAGTGATGTGCGTCAAGGTTCTCGGCGGTTCAAAGCGTGAATATGCTTCCATTGGCGACGTGATTGTGGTTTCCGTGAAGGAAAGCATTCCTACTGCCAAGGTTAAAAAAGGCGATGTCCTCAAGGCGGTAATCGTTCGCACGTCGAAGGAAATCAACCGTCGTGATGGTTCCTACATCAAGTTCGACAACAATGCGGCAGTTCTTCTGAACGCGGCGCTCGAACCCATTGGAACCCGCATTTTCGGACCCGTCGCCAGAGAACTGCGGGCCAAGAAATTCATGAAAATCGTGTCGCTCGCTCCGGAGGTCCTGTGATGTTAGCTCGTATTCGCAAAGGCGATTTGGTCAAGGTGATCGCGGGGAAATACAAGGGAAAGACCGGCCGTGTGCTGCGCGTTCTGGTCAAGGATAGCCGCGTCATCATCGAGGGAGTCAACCTCGTGAAAGTCAACAAGAAGGCAACGGATGCCAATTCCAAGGGGACGCAGGAAACCCGCGAGGCTTCCATCCATGTATCCAATGTTCAGCCGGTGGATCCTTCCACGGCCCAGCATGCCGGATCCAAGGATGAAAAGAAACTCGTCAAGGGCGTTCGCGTGGGTGTCCAGGTGCTGCCGGATGGCAAAAAAGTGCGTGTGGCACGCGGGAAGCAGTCAAATGGCGAAATCATTGACGCCAAGTAAGGGTGGAGAATCATGATGGCGAAGAAAGAACCCAACAAGAAGGCTGATGCCCAGAAAAGCAAGGGAAAGCCGAAGTTCCAGGAGCGGATCGTCCGCAAGGAGATTCCCCGCCTGCAAGGTATCTACAATGAAACCATAGCCAAAAAGATGGCCGAGGAATTCCAGTTCGGCAACGTGATGGAAATTCCGAAAATCACCAAGATCGTCATCAATGTCGGACTCGGTGAGGCCATCCAGAATCCCAAGTTGATGGAAAGCGTGGTGGATGAAATCCAGCAGATCACCGGTCGCAAGGCCGTGGTCACCAAGGCCCGGAACTCCATTGCCAATTACAAACTTCGCGCCGGAATGAAGATTGGCTGCATGGTCACCCTGCGCCGGGAACAGATGTACGAGTTCCTGGATCGCCTGATCAATTTCGCCCTTCCCCGGACACGCGACTTCAAGGGCATTTCCCCGAAGGGGTTCGACGGACGTGGAAACTTTTCCATGGGAATCCGTGAACAGATCATCTTCCCGGAAATCAGTTATGACAAGATCGAAAAAATTCGCGGTATGAACATCACGATCGTGACCAATGCGAAAACGGATGACCATGCCCGTGCGTTGTTGCGGCATTTCGGAATGCCGTTCAGGAAGTAAGGAGGACTCACGTGGCCCGTCTCTGCAAAATGATCGATCAGAATGTAAAATTCAAGGTTCGCCACCGCAACCGCTGCCCGCATTGCGGTCGTGCCCGCGCCTATTTGCGCAAGTTTGACATGTGCCGGCTTTGCTTCCGCAAACTGGCCCTGGAAGGCATGATTCCTGGCGTTATCAAGGCCAGTTGGTAGGGAGAGTGTTCAAAATGTCCATGACAGATCCTATCGCAGATTTCTTGACCCGTATCCGAAATGGTCTTCAAGCCAGGAAAACGCATGTCGCGATGCCCACTTCCCGACTGAAACGTTCCCTGGCGGAAGTCTTCAAAAAAGAAGGATTCATCACCGATTTCCGGGAAGAAGCCTTCGGAAAAATGAGCAATCTCGTCATTGATCTCAAATATGACGAGAATAACCAGCCGGCCATTGAAGGCCTCAAGCGCGTGTCCAGACCCGGCCAGCGACTGTATGTGGGCTGTGAAGAACTGCCCAGGGTGCGCTCCGGACTTGGTGTGGCCATTGTCACCACGAGCCGCGGCGTCATGACGGATTCACAGGCCCGTACGATGAAAATCGGCGGCGAAGTGATCTGTACGGTCTGGTAAGAGGGTAAAAGGTAACGCTATGTCTCGTATCGGAAAATTGCCCATCATTATCCCCTCGGGGGTGGAAGTCGCCATTACCGGCAACCGGATCCAGGTGAAAGGCAAGTTGGGAACCCTGTCCCAGGACATTCCCGATGGCATTTCAGTGGTGAAGGAAAACAACCAACTCGTGGTCAACCGTGCTTCGGATGAAGCCCAGAACCGTGCCAACCACGGCCGGATCCGCGCCATGCTGGCCAACCAGGTCAAGGGAGTCCATGAAGGCTTCGGTCGCACCCTCGATATCATCGGAGTCGGCTACCGTTGTGAACTCAAGGGACAATACCTGGTTCTTTCCCTCGGTTACTCCCATCCGATCTATTACGAGTTTCCCCAGGGTGTTACCGGTGAGGTGCTGGACAAGGGTCTCAAAATCCAGCTCAAATCCCATGACAAGACCCTGCTTGGCTCGGTGGCTGCGGAGATCCGCGGTTTCCGTCCCCCGGAACCCTACAAGGGCAAGGGCATCCGTTATTCGGGTGAAAAGGTCAAGCAGAAGGAAGGCAAAGCGAAAGGCTAACAGGTGGTTGTGATGATTTCCAAGAAGAAACTCAGCATGCGGCGCATTCGCCAGATTCGTGTGCGCAAGCACGTGCAGGGATGTCCCGAAAGACCCCGCCTCAACGTGTTTCGCTCCAACGCGCACATTTATGCACAGATTGTGGATGATCTCAATGGCGTCACGCTGGCGTCCGTCTCCACCCTTTCCAAGGAACTCCGTGACGAGGTGAAGGGTCTGAAGAAGAAGGAACAGGCGAAGAAAGTCGGCATGAAGATCGCCGAACTCTGCAAGTCCAAAAACATTGAACTGGTCAAGTTCGACCGGGCCGGATACCTGTACCATGGTCGCGTTGCGGCGCTGGCGGAAGGCGCACGCGAGGGTGGATTGAATTTCTAATGTTCAGACGGGAGGTTTCTCCCGAAACGAGGAAGTTGCATGTCGGTCATGACGGAAGAAACCAATGAATTTATTGAAAAATTAATCTACATCAACCGCGTCGCCAAGGTTGTCAAGGGCGGTCGCCGTTTCAGTTTTGCTGCCCTGGTGGTGGTGGGAGACGGTTCCGGTCGTGCGGGGTATGGCCTGGGCAAGGCCAACGAGGTTCCCGAAGCCATTCGCAAGGCCACCGAACACGCCAAGCGCAGCATGATCTCCGTTCCGCTTCTGGAATCCACCATTCCCCATGAAGTGATCGGACACTATGGAGCAGGACGTGTTCTTCTGCGTCCGGCCGCCAAAGGTACCGGCGTTATCGCCGGCGGAGCCGTCCGTGCGGTGATGGAAGCCCTCGGGGTCCACAATGTGTTGACGAAATGTCTGGGAAGCAATAACAACCACAATGTTCTGAAGGCCACGTTTGATGCGCTCAAGTCGATGCGCAGCATGCAGGAAGTGACCGCCAGGCGTTCCGTGGAAAGTTGATTTCTCCGAAGTCGAACCGAAGGAGAGGATGAAATGGCTACGCATATCAAGATTACACGAACCCGGAGCGTGATTGGTCGTACGCAGAAAGAGCGCGAGACCCTCAAGGGCCTGGGCCTGACATATACCGGACGGGTGCGCATTCTTCAGGACACCCCCGAGATTCGGGGCATGATCATGAAGGTTTCCCATCTGGTTTCCATTGAACCCTGTGATCAGGAAGGAAAATAGATCATGAGCAACTTGTCATCGTTAAAGCCCGAGAAAGGTGCCACCCATCGGAAGAAGCGCGTGGGTCGCGGACAGGGTTCGGGTTGGGGAACCAACGCCGGACGGGGTGGAAAAGGCCAGACCGCCCGTACGGGTTCCAGCATCCGGCCCGGCTTTGAAGGCGGCCAGATGCCGTTGCAACGGCGCATTCCCAAACGTGGATTCAAGAACATCCTGCGGGTGGAATTTGCCGAAGTGAATCTGTCTGACATCGTCCGCGTCTGCCCCGATGGCGGGGATATTTCCCTGGACATCCTGAAGGAAAAGGGTCTGGTGGCTTCCAGTGCAACCAACCTGAAAATCCTCGGAGATGGCGAACTGACTGCCGGATACAGCGTGACGACCCACCGGATCACCGCCCGGGCCCGCCAGATCATCGAAGAAAAAGGTGGCAGTATTACCCTTCTGTCCAGTGGGCGGCAGTATCGCCGCATCACCCTGGGCAACCTTTCCAAGAAGTTCCCGAAAAAGGGCGATTCCCTGGTGGAAATCACGCCGGCCGGACTTCTGGCTGCGGGTCTGCTCAAGCATGAAGAGGAACAGTATGAAATCGTGGCGGCCGGCAATCTTGCAGGGAAATACCACGTCCATGCCCACCGGGTGTCCATCAATGCCCGGGATGCCATTGTGGCCAAAGGCGGCCGGTTCCAGATCCTGGATCCGAAAAACAATGTTCTCAAAATTGACTTCGACAACCTGCGTTCCTGGTTCCCCCGGGGGGGCAAGGTCAATCCGGAAAGTCTGAAGAAACTTGGCGTGCTCAAGGAAAACCAGTTGGTACGACTGGGTGACACCGGTCGCGTGAACCATGCATGGCAGGTGGAAGTCCACCAGGTCGGCCGTCTCGCACGGAAAAAACTGGAAAAAGCCGGCGGCAAAGTGACCCTTCTGTCCGTCTGAGGTTTCCCGCGGCATGCAGCTCTTTCATACCCCACCCGAAAAGGTAGAAAGAAAGACCCATGGCTAGTGGTTTTGCAAACATTCACAAGATACCGGAACTGCGCAAGCGTCTCGGTCTGACCCTTTTCCTTCTGGCCATTTACCGTGTCGGCGTGTTCGTGACCGTGCCCGGAGTGGACCGTTCCGTCATGAAACAGATCATGGCAGGGGCGTCCGGAACATTTCTGGGGCTCATGAACATGTTCAGCGGTGGTGCGCTGATGCAGTTGTCCATTTTTGCGCTCGGCATTATGCCGTACATCAGTGCCAGCATCATCATCCAACTCCTGACGGTGGTGGTGCCCCATCTGGAGCAACTGAACAAGGAAGGCGAGGCCGGCCGGAAGAAGATCAACCAGTATACCCGGTACGGTACGGTGGCCCTTTCGCTGATCCAGGGATATTTCATCGCCACCTGGCTCGAGGGACAGAACCTGGCCTATCCAGGGATGGTGATCAACCCCGGAATCGCCTTCAGGATCATGACCATCCTGTCGGTCACCTCCGGTACCATCTTCATCATGTGGCTCGGTGAACAAATTACGGAGCGCGGCATCGGGAACGGGATTTCCCTCATCATCTTTGCCGGTATCGTGGCAGACATGCCCGATGCGCTGACCGTGTTGTACCGGCAGTTCCAGCGTGGCGACATCGGAGTGCTGAACGTGGCCATCATCGGCGCCATCGCGGTGGGGGTCATTGCGGTGATCACCTTCTTCGAGCGGGCGTACCGGAAGATTCCGGTACAGTATGCCAAGCGTGTGGTGGGTAGACGGCTTTATGGGGGTGCATCGTCGCATCTTCCGCTGAAGGTCAACATGGCCGGCGTCATTCCTGCCATCTTCGCCAGTTCCATGCTCATGTTCCCTGCTCAGATCGCATCGTTCACGGACAACCGCTGGCTGCAGCAGTTCACCAGCATTTTCCAGCCGTCGGACTGGCGATACAACGTCATGTACGTCTTTCTCATTGTCTTTTTTGCGTTCTTCTACACGGCAGTCACTTTCAATCCGAAGGATGTTGCTGACAACATGAAGAAGCAAGGTGGCTTCATTCCGGGGATCCGGCCCGGTCAGCGTACGGCGGAGTATATCGATCGCGTCCTGACCCGCATCACCTGGGGTGGTGCCATTTATGTCGCAGCGGTGTGCGTAATGCCGAGCCTGATGCAGGCCCGGTTCAATGTGCCGTTTTACTTTGGTGGAACTTCCCTTCTGATCGTCGTCGGCGTAGCCCTGGACACGGTTCAGCAGATCGAGGGACACCTCATCACCCGCCACTACGAGGGACTCAGTGGTCCCCGGGGTCCGCGGTTGCGCGGTCGTCGCGCCTAGCGCGTTGAACTGGAGGAGTAACCCATGCGTCTGATTCTTCTGGGAGCACCGGGATCCGGCAAGGGAAGCCAGGCCGGCCCATTGACAGAACATTTCGGAATCCTGCAGATCTCCACCGGGGACATGTTGCGGGAAGCCGTGGCCAATGGAACCGAAATGGGAAAACTGGCCTCGGCGTACATGGAGAAGGGCCAACTGGTTCCGGATGAAGTGGTCATTGGCATCGTCAAGGACCGCATTGCCAAGGCGGACTGCAACAAGGGGTTCATCCTGGATGGATTTCCCCGCACGCTGGTGCAGGCGGGTGCATTGGACGAGGCACTTCGGGATCTGGGGATCCATCTGGATCATGTGGTGGAGATCCGTGTCCAGGACGAAATCATCCTTCCGAGGATCACCGGTCGTCGTTCGTGCCCGACCTGCAAGCGCCCCTATCATGTCAGTTTCACTCCTCCCGCGAAGCCCGGGATCTGTGATTCCTGTGATGTCGAACTGGTGCATCGTGCCGATGACACGGAAACCGCCGTGGTCAAACGGCTGGAGGCATATCACCAGATGACGTCTCCGCTGGTGGATTATTACGGGCAGCAGGGAAAACTGCGTGTGGTGGATGGGGAAGGGAAAGTTGCGGAAGTCACCAAGAGAATTCTCGAAGTTCTCTCTTGATCTTCGCGGAAAGTTTCACTATTAATGCACGTCCGGTTGAAGACCCGCTCCGAGATTGAAAAACTCCGGCGGGCCAATTTGATGGTTTGTGACGTGCTGGATATGTGCCAGGAGATGATACGTCCAGGTATCACCACCTGGAATCTGGAGGAAAAGGCCCGCGCCTATATCCAGAAGGCGGGTGCCCGTTCAGCATTTCTGAACTATCAGCCGTCTCCGGATATGCGGCCGTATCCCGCAGTCCTGTGCACGTCCCGGAACGAAAGGGTCGTGCACGGTATTCCGGATCGACGAGAGGTGCTCGAAGAAGGCGACATCCTCAGTGTGGATTGTGGCATTTTCTTTGATGGCTTTTGTGGAGATGCCGCGCGGACGTTCCCTGTGGGACGGATCAGCGCATCGGTCAGGAACCTGATCGAAACCACCGAGCAGGCGCTGGATTTGGCGATTGCGAAGATGGTGCCCGGCAACCGGGTGTCCGATGTCGGATACGCGGTCCAGCAGCATGCGGAAGCCGGTGGATACCAGGTGGTCCGTGATTTCGTCGGCCATGGCATTGGCAGAGAGATGCACGAACCGCCCCAGGTACCCAATATCGGTCCTCCCGGAAGGGGACCGTTGCTGTCTCCCGGCATGGTGTTGGCCATTGAACCGATGTTGTGTGCCGGAACCTGGAAGGTGTCGATTTTGGATGACGGCTGGACGGTCGTGACCCGCGACGGAAAACTGGCCTGTCATTTTGAACATAGTGTCGCCGTGACGGAAGGCGAACCGCTGGTGTTGAGCCGGCGTTGAGGAGAGTATCGATGAAAGTACGAGCTTCTGTGAAGAAAATCTGTGACAAGTGCAAGATCATCAAGCGCAAGGGAGTGGTACGGGTCATTTGTGACGATCCCAGACACAAGCAGCGTCAGGGTTAACCTTTTTTTGGATCTGTTTTAGGAGGAATACATCATGCCGCGTATCGCCGGTGTCGATCTTCCGCGCAACAAGCGTATGGAGATCGCTTTGACTTACATTTACGGGATTGGTCGCAAAACGGCTATTGACATTCTGGGTGCTGCAAATGTGAATTTTGCCACCAACTCGGATGAACTGACTGAAGACGAGGTCAGGCGCATCCGTGAAGTTCTGGATGCCAACTACAAGGTGGAAGGGGATCTGAGGCGCGAAATCAACATGAACATCAAGCGCCTGATGGATCTGAAATGCTACCGTGGCGTACGGCACATGCGTGGTCTGCCGGTCCGCGGACAGCGCAGTCACACGAATGCACGCACCCGCAAGGGTCCGCGTCGCGCCACCGTTGGCAAGAAGCAGAAAGGCGGGAAATAATGGGCGCCCCTCGCAAGAAAACCGGTAAGAAAAAAGTCAAGAAGAATGTAATCAACGGGGTGGCTCACATCATTTCCACCTTCAACAACACCATCGTGACCATCACGGACATGACGGGAAACGTGATTTCCTGGTCCAGCGCCGGGCTGCGTTTCAAGGGTTCCCGCAAAAGCACGCCCTTTGCCGCCCAGATGACCGGTGAAGACGCCGCGAAAAAAGCCATGGAACATGGCATGAAGACCGTGGTGGTATTCCTGCGGGGTCCCGGAGCCGGGCGCGAGAGTGCGCTTCGGGCCGTATCCCAGGCGGGATTGCGGATTTCGTCCATTCGCGACGTGACGCCGATTCCCCACAATGGTTGCCGTCCGCCGAAACGCCGGCGCGTCTGAGGTTTTTGCCGGTACCCAAAAGGGGCTGGTGATTTTTTTGTCAGCCGTGTGTCTGCAGGCACGGCCATTTGCATCACCGGAAGTGGCGCCAGATGCAGCTGGAGTGGATTCCGGAGGTGGAGGAAGACATGAGTGGAAAGGACACGATGATTTATGGATGGACCGCGCGCAACTGGCGCGAGTTGATCAAGCCGACTTCGGTGCGTCTGGATGAAGACAGCCGTTCCGCCGTGTACGGGAAGTTCACCTGTGAGCCCCTGGAGCGCGGTTTCGGCATCACCATGGGCAACAGCCTTCGGCGCGTGATGCTTTCTTCCCTGCAGGGGGCGTCCATCACTGCGGTGAAGATCCAGAACGTGCTGCATGAATTCACCACCATCCCCAATGTGGTCGAAGATGTCGCCGAGATCATCCTCAACCTCAAGGGTGTCATCATCAAGAAACCCAACCCGAAGCCGGTGCAATTGATGCTGGACATCAAGGGTCCGGCCGTGGTCACGGCTTCCGACATCCAGTTGGTGGACAACATCGAAATCATCAACCCTGCTCACTACATCTGCACGATTTCCGAAGGCGGAAGGCTGCGGATGGAACTGTCCGTGCGTTCCGGCCGGGGTTATGTCCCCGCGGATACCCACAAGGATGACGTGCTCGGTGTGGGTTCGGTTCCCGTGGATGCCATGTATTCCCCTGTCGTGAAGGTGAACTACACGGTCACCAATGCCCGTGTGGGCCAGCGTACGGACTATGACAAACTGACCATGGAAATCTGGACAAACGGAACGGTTGAACCCAAGGATGCGTTGGCCTACTCCGCCAAAATCATCAAGGAACACCTCCAGATATTCATTTCCTTCGACGAACAGGACGAACCCGTTGAAGCCAGTGACTCAGGTCCGGATTCCGAAATCAACCAGTACCTGTTCCGCTCCGTGGACGAACTGGAACTGTCTGTGCGTTCGGCAAACTGTCTGCAGAATGCCAATATCAAATACATCGGTCAACTGGTTCAGAAGAGCGAGACCGAAATGTTGAAAACCAAGAACTTCGGCCGGAAATCCCTGAAGGAAATCAAGGAAATCCTGGCGGAGATGGGTCTGTCCCTGGGCATGAAGATCGACTGGTGGCCGGTGGATGGCCCGCCGCCCCGTCAACCCGGACAGGCCAAGAAGTAGAGCTTGCAGAAAGATTTGAGGTATCATTATGAGACACCGTGAAAGTGGCCGCAAACTGGGAAGGAATTCCTCTCACCGCACAGCCATGTGGCGCAACATGGTCAGTGCACTGATTGAACATGGACGCATTGTCACCACGCTTCCCAAGGCGAAGGAACTGCGTTCCTATGTGGAAAAGACCATCACCTGGGGGACCTCCCTGGGAGAACTGGTGACCTTGCCACAGGACCAACTGACTCCGGAGCAACGCGTCCGTGTGCTGCATCACTACCGGATGGCCCGCCGCATGTTGCCGAGCCGCACGCTGCTGACACGCCTTTTCCGGGAGATCGCCCCTCAAATGCTGGAACGCAAGGGCGGATACACCCGCATCATCAAGGCTGGAAACCGCCGTGGCGACAATGCTCCGATGGCCCTGATCGAGATCATCGGTCTTGGGGCTCCGAAAAAAGAAGAAGAAAAGTCTGAAGAAAAGTAAGGCTTTTTCTTGGAACTACCCATCTTTTTACATTTTTTTCCTGAAAACAACACGTAACAATGCTATACAGGCATGGGTTCAGGGTGGACCCATGGAGGTTATCATGCGCAGATTCTTTTCCGTACTTTTGATTGCCCTTATTGCTCTGGCGGGTTGCCGGGAAGACAAGAAAAAGAAACCGGTAAACAACAACAACAACAATACCAACAACACCAACAACAACACTGGGGATACCATTTTCATGGTGCAGGATCCCTCCCATTCCCATTTCATCAATGACGGGGAAACAGTGAACCTGCAACGAAAAATAGTCACCGCGGTGGACAAATATGGTTCCCGTACCGGGAGTTTCTGGATCTCCGAATCCAACGTGGGTCCCTACTCCGGGGTCCAGGTATTCAACACCGATACCCAGAGTGCCTGGTGGACGGACCTGAAGGTCGGGGATCTGGTGAACGTGTATGGTACGAAGATGGAATACAGTTACCGGGATCCGGATACCAACGAAGACCTGTTCGAGGATCCCCTTACCGAAATCGTGGATGCCACCGTGCAGGTGTTGGGTTCGGGTACTCCCCTGTCCCCCGTGGACATTGATGCGGCCGACCTCAACAGTGTGGCCACCGGGGAACAATGGGAAGGCGTTCTGGTCCGTCTGAACAACGTGCGCGTGACCCGGGTCCGGGACCGGGGCAGCCGGTATGAAGTTTACCTGTATGGTTCCACCAAGGCCCAGGATGACCTGATGGATGTTTCCCTGATCAATGAGGGAGCCTGTCTGTCCCGCCTGACCGGGGTGGTCACCTATTTCTTCGATTACTATGTCATGCCGCGCTCGGCCGCCGACATCGAGTTTGCAGCCAATGATTCCGATTGTCCCGAAGTGGGGCCGGAAATCTGTGATGACGGCATCGACAACAACGGCAGTGGCTTCATCGATTGCGATGATTTTGAATGCATCGGGGATCCCGCCTGTCCGCCCAAGGTGGAAAACACCAATGCCCTGTGCTCCGACGGCATCGACAACGATGGTGACGGTCTGGTGGACTGCCAGGATCCCTCCTGTTACGGGCATCCCGATGTCACGGTCTGCACGGAAACCATCTGTGACGACAACATTGACAACGATGGCGACGGCTATACCGATTGTGAAGACTGGGACTGCAAGATGGCTCCCAACTGTGCCGAATTCTATGAGCAGATCTGTGATGACGGCATTGACAACGACAATGACGGATACACCGATTGCGCAGATTTTGACTGCCGGGATCACGCTGTCTGCAAGGAAACCATCTGTGATGACGGCATTGACAACAACGGAAATGGTCATATCGACTGTGCCGACTGGGATTGCCTCTACACGGATCCCATTTGCTGGGAAAACGCGGAAATCACCGATGAGGAATGCTCCGACGGCATTTCCAACAATGGCAACCAGTATATCGATTGCCAGGATTTCTCCTGCCAGCGCTCCCCCCTGGTGACCGTTTGCGAAGGCAATCCACGCACCTGTTCGGACGGAATCGACAACGATGGCAACGGATACATCGACTGTGCCGACTTTGCCTGCCGGTACTGCCATGCCACGGATCCCTCCAAGGATCGTGTCGTGTCCACCTGCCCGCCCTGCGTACGCTGATTCCAATTCCACGAAAAGTTGAAATTTCCCCCCGCAAGTGATAGGTTTCATGCTGGGTCCAATGTGGGCTCAGGTAAGGAACGACTGCACATGGCAGCCACGCGCAAGAAGAAAACCAAGAGCAAGAACGGGGAATCCCCCAACCTGCGAAGGGAAATGTGGGGGATCATCTTTCTCGGATGTGCATTGTTACTGGGTGGAGCCCTGTTGTCCCTGCAGTTCGGGGACGGCCGCCTCATGGGACCCTTCGGACAGGCCCTGGCACTGGCGTTGTTTTCCCTGCTGGGACTGGGGTCGCATCTGGTGGTGGTGGCATTGTTTTCCGTGGCGTGGGGGATTTTCTCCCGGCGCTTTTCCGTGATCGACGGGCGGTTGTGGCTGGGCTACACGGGGGCCACCTTGTGTGGTACGGTCCTGTTTTCCCTGCTGTTTTCAAAGTACCGGCTCCAGGGCATGGGCGCCGGTGGAAAGACCGGGGAGGTTTTGGGTGCCCTGGGGATTTCCCTGTTGTCCCGGGTCGGTACGTTCATCTTCTTTGTGGTGGCACTGCTTTTGTTCCTGATGCTGGCTACCCAGAGCAGTCCGGCCCGCGCCATTGTGGGATTTGTCGAGGGAGTCCGGTTCCTGGTGGTGGGCACTGGCCGGATGGGTGTCCGGGTGGGCCGGTTCTTTGTGTCGCTGTTTTCCTGGGAGCCCCTGGAGGAAGAAGAAGAAGAGCAGTCCGACGAGTCCGACGAGTCCGACCAGTCTGACGAGTCTGGCGAGTCCGACGAGTCCGACGAGTCCGACGAGTCCGACGAGTCCGACCAGTCTGACCAGTCCGACCAGTCTGACCAGTCCGACCCGTCCGACCCAAAAACCAAAGACAGGAAGAGACCCCCAAAAACTTCCTCCAGCAAAAAGGGTTCAAAAAGGGTTCCCACAACCCTTCCGCTGGAGACAGCCGTTCCGGAAGCCGTTCGCCAACCCGCGCCAAAAGATGAAGTTCCTGCAGGAACAAACACACCGGATGCCGCCGGGGATGCCGTCGATGAGGAGGGTTTCATCGGCGCCGGCCCGGGGTCTTCTTCGGGGGGCATGCCTGTGATCATCGAGTTGCCCGAGTCCGTCAGTACGGATCTGGATCAGGTGGCGGGTTTTGTGGATGAATGGGGTGAATTCCGATTGCCGGGCCCTGAGTTGCTCTATTACGAAGTGCAAAAACAGGTGGTTCGGGACAAGGAACACATGCTTTCCCTGGCGGGTCGTCTGGAGCAGGCCTTTGCCGATTACAAGATCAAGGGGAGCGTACAGGAAATACACGTGGGACCGGTCATCACGATGTACGAATTCGTACCGGAGGCTGGCGTGCGTGTTTCCCGGATCGAGAGCCTGTCCAAGGATCTGGCCCTTTCCCTGGCGGCCACCCGGGTGCGCATTGTGGCACCCATACCGGGGAAAAGCGCGGTGGGCATCGAAGTGCCCAATGAAAGCCCCCAGATGGTCTTTCTCAAGGAGATTGTGGCGGATGCGGGTTTTGTCAAAAGCAAGGGCAAACTCACCATGGCCATGGGCAAGGACATCAAGGGCAGGGCTGTGGTTTTTGATCTGGCCAGCGCCCCCCATCTGCTGATTGCCGGCACCACCGGTTCCGGCAAGAGCGTGGGGGTGAATTCCATGATCATGAGCATCCTGTTCCGGGCGACCCCCCGGGATGTGCGCTTGATCCTCATTGACCCGAAAATGGTGGAGTTCAGCATCTACAACGACATCCCCCATCTCCTTTTGCCGGTGGTGACGGATCCCAACCAGGCGAATCTGGCCCTCCAGTGGGCCGTGCGAGAGATGGAGAGGCGATACCAGATGCTCTCGGAGATGTCCGTGCGGGATCTGGCGGGGTACAACCAGAAGGTCGAAGACATCCGCCAGCGGGGCATCGGGGACGTGCCCGAGCACCTTCCCTTCATCGTCATCGTGATCGATGAATTCGCCGATCTCATGATGGTGGCGGCCAAGGAAGTGGAGACTTCCGTGGCCCGGATCGCCCAGAAGGCGAGGGCGGTGGGAATTCACCTGATTATTGCCACCCAGCGTCCGAGCACCGATGTGATCACCGGTCTGATCAAGAGCAATTTCCCCACCCGCATCGCGTTCATGGTGTCCTCCCGGATCGACTCCAAGGTGGTGCTCGACCAGATGGGGGCCGAGGCCCTGCTGGGGAACGGTGACATGCTCTGGGTCAACCGGGGACTGGCTCCCACCCGCGTTCATGGCGCCTACATCTCCACCCACGAGGTGCAGTCCGTGGTGGAACACCTGCGCGGACAGGGACGGCCTGCCTATGACATGAGCATTGTCGTGGCACCGGCGGAGGAGGGGGGAGGCTATGAGAACGAGGCCTACGACGCCCTCTGGAACGAGGCGGTCGAGTTGGTGGCACGGGAACGCATTGCCACCATTTCCTACATTCAAAGACGGCTCAAAATAGGATATAATCGCGCGGCCCGGATGATGGAGCGTATGGAACATGAAGGCATTGTGTCGCCTCCGAACGGGACAAATCAGCGCGAAGTACTGATTCCACCCCGCTGATTTGCCGCAATCCGGAACGATTTCTCAGAATTTCCTTTGATTTTCGTTGGTGTTTGAGTAACATCCGGCGAAAGAAAGGTGCAAAATGGCCATTCGAATTTCCATTGCCTGGCGAATCATTTTTGGTACGATCACCATCATCATCCTGCTTCTGGGTGGTTTTGGCTACCTCTCCTCCCAACGGCTGGAGGAAATCTTCCAGGAAACCGGCCAATCCCAGCGGGAATCCTACCTGCAGAACATCAAGGAAACCGGAAACGCACAGATGTTCTCGCTGATGAAACTGGCCGCGCCGTTTCTCAAGATGGACCAACTCAAGGAACTGGAAGATGTGATCCTTTCCATCGGCCGGGAGGACCGCAAGGTGGACATCATCACCGTCTTCAATCAGGCGGGGTATCTTGCTGCGGTCTACGATCTTCGTTACCCCCAGGCCAAACTCCAGCGGGAGGACCGCCTGTACCTCATCGGGGATCCCGGCTTTACCGGTCGCCTGGAGGTGAATTTCGAGGGGTTCCCCTGGGATGACGTCCTGACGAAGGCCGATCATGCCGACGCCAAACTGCCCGAAGGGGAAAAGAACCCCCCCCAGGGACTGCCGGAGAACCTGGATGTCCGTTCCATGCCGGTGGAGGGGTTCCAGATCACCGGTGGCGACGGCCAGGAACGCATGCTGTTCATCCGTCCCATCGTGGACGAGGGAATCTACGTGGGTTCCATCGCCATGATGTACAACCTTCGTTCTCTCAAGGAATACGAGGAACAACTGGCTGCGGCGCTGGAAACCAACAAGGAGGAAACCCTCAAGAACCTCCTTGCGCTCGGTGGTGTCCTGTTGCTGCTGGGCGGACTGTTCGCCGTCTTCCAGGGTCTCCGGATCACCCGGCCCATCAAGAGTCTGGTTCGTTCCGTCGCCACATTCGCCCACGGGGATCTGGCCCACCGCGTCCGCATCAAGACCCATGACGAGATCGAGGTCCTCGGGGACGGATTCAACTTCATGGCCGAGAACCTGGTCCTTTTGCTCCAGGAGAGCGAGAAGAAGGCAGTGATGGCCAAGGAACTCGAAGTGGCCAAGACCATCCAGGACTCCCTGGTTCCGGACAGTGGACCCCATGAATTCGAGACCATCCGGCTGGCCGGCCATTTCCTGTCAGCCTCGGAAACCGGCGGGGACTGGTGGTCCTTTTACAAAATCAGTGGAGGGCGGCTTCTGGTGGTGATCGGGGACGTCACGGGCCACGGCGTGCCGGCTGCCATGATCACCGCTGCCGCCAAAAGCGCCTGCGACACGATTCTGGCCATCCAGGATCTGATTCCGGACTTGAACCAGTTTGCCCGGATCCTGAACAACGCCATTGCCGCTTCCGGAAAGGGCCAGTTCTTCATGACCTGTTTCGTGTCGGTGATCGATCCGGCCACGAGACGGATGACCTTTGTCAATGCAGGACACAACTTCCCGTACCTGTACCGGCCCGCCGAGGACAAGTTCATCCAGTTGATGGCCCGGGGACCGCGGCTCGGAGAGACCGGAGAAACCGCTGACGTGACCTACGAGATCAAGGAACAGGAACTGCAGGCTGACGATCTGGTCATCTGGTATACGGACGGAATCATCGAAGACCAGAATCCGGAAGGTGCGGAATATGGTGACAAGCGGTTCCGCAAGAGCATCAAGGAAGCCAACTCGATGGAACTGGACGAGGCGATCAAGAAGATCGTCGCGGACGCGGAAAATTTCTACATGGGAATTCCGCATCAGGACGACCATACCCTGATTTTGGGACGCATCCTCAGATAAACGGGGCAAGGAACTGCCATGAAGCAACCAACGATCATTCTGTTTTCCCTACTGACAGTTTTTCACCTGGCAACGGGTTCCGCCTTCGGTCAGGCAGCCTCCGGTGCCATGCGCGATGCCATGGAGCAACTCAAGCGTGGGGAACGCGCCATGGACGCCAACGACCTTGCCGAGGCCAAGAGAAGGTTTCAGCGAGCGGTGGAACTGGACAATTCCCTGGTACCTGCCTGGGAAAAACTGGCTTCCATTCATTACACCGAGGGACAGTTTCCCCGGGCCATCTCCGTGGGTGAGGATGGACTGAAATCCAATCCGGGTGCGGCCGAAATCCAACTCTGGCTGGGTCTTTCCTACCAGATGAACAATCAGGTGAAGGAAGGGACTGCGGCGCTGGAGGCGGCCACCGCCAAAAACCCGTCCCTGTTTCTTGCCTATTACGAGCCTCTCCGGAAGATCGGGTTGGGCATCTATTACCAGAAGACCGGGGACAACGTCCGGGCCCTGGCTGCATTCCGCAATTTCCTCAAATTCAGGCCGAAGGAAATCAGCAAGGATGTGGATCATCTGGTCTGGTTCCGGGTAGGGGAGATGGAACTGCGCCTGAATCGTCCCGCCGAGGCGCTGACAGCCTGTGACGAATCCCTCAAGGCGAACGCCCAGTATGCATCGGCCACATGGTGCAAGGGAGAAAGCCTGCGTCAACTGGGCCGGTATTCCGAGGCACTGCCCTTTTTCATGCGGGTGGTTCAGCACGGTCCCCAGCGTCCGCGCCTGCTCATTGGTCTGGCCGTTTCCCAATTGCATTCCGGAAACCGTGAAGGTGCGGTTTCCACCATGCGACGCTATCTGAACCTCCGTCCGACGGATCCCGAGGGGCATCTCACCATGGGGGACATCCTGTTCTTCATCGGGCGCCAGGAGGATGCCATCCGTTCCTACCAACGGGCGCTGCAACTGGATCCCGCTGAACTGGTGCACCATCTCAAGACAGGGGTGGCCCAGATTCAGGTCAACCAGGTGGAACAGGCTGTGGAAACCCTGGAAAAGGCTCTGGAAAAATGGCCCGGAGACAACCGGATCCGCATTCCCCTCGCCTTTGCCCTGGTGCAGAACCGCAAGGCGAAGGAAGGATATGACCTTCTGGCTGCCAACCAGGATACCGAGAACGTTTCCTACATGAGCATCCTCGGTTTCGCGGCCCTGCGTTCCGGCCAGATCGAAAAGGCCTATGAAATCCTCAAGAAGGTGGTGGAGGTTCGTCCCGACCAGGAACAGGATCTGGACAACCTGGTGACGGCCATTCTGGGCATTTCCCACCAGGCATTTGATGCCGGGGAACCGGCAAGGGCCGGCGAACTCCTGAAGGAAGCCTCCCGGCTCCGGCCAAAAGATGTACGGGTGCTCAGGAACCTGGCCATATTCCACCTGACCGGGAAAAATGCCGATGAGGCGATGAAAGTGCTCAATCGTGCGCTGGAGCTGGCTCCCACGGATTTCTACCTGATTCGTCTCAAGGGAAGGGCCTATCTTGCGGCAGGAAAATTGCCGGAAGCCGTCAGTCATTTGACGGACGCCCGGAACCGGGCCCGCCGACTGGCGACCGGGGTGCAGGCCCGCGTCGAAATGGACCTGGGCACCGCGCTGGCATTGTCCGATGATCTGGAACGCGCGGTGACCATGTTCGAAAGTGCCCTGTCGAATTCCCTCACCGAACCCCGGCTGGCCGCCCTGATTGAAATGAACCTGGTGCGTGCACTCATCGCCCGGGCCGCCAACCGCCTGGCCGAAGGCAAAGGGCGCGAAGCGGAACAGGATCTGGATGCAGTTGCCACCTACAAGCGTATCCAACTGGACCGGGAAGAGGAACGACAGATGCAGTTCCTCAAGGCCATTGCCGCCCTGGAACAGGAGAAGTACCGCGAAGCCGAAACCATGATTGCCGCCCTGGCCAAAAAGGGTCCCATCGCCAACCTTTTCCAGGCGCCCTACGACACCTTCGGGCCCGACCTGTTGCGCGCATACATCGCATATCGCCAGAACCGTCTGGATGTTGCCCGCAGGGATTTCCGTGCGGTGATTGAAAAGGCGCCTTCGGAGATCAAGAACCAGGTGTATGCGTTTTTGCGCTCCTGTGATGCGCTGGATGGAACCGCCCAGTTGCGGCGCAACAATTTCAAGGCTGCATTGAACTATTTCAACCTGATTCCAAGGGGAACACTGGATCCCCAGTCCACCCTGAACTTCGGACTGGCCCTGTACCAGTCCGGACAGCAGGCCGAGGGGATCAGTGTCTGGCAGCAGCTGAACACGCCCATCGCTGCATGCAATCTCGGTGCCCATTATCACAACACGGGGGATGCCGTGAATTCCCACCGGTACTACAAGATCTGTGTGGGTGCCGGTCTAGGTGGGCCTGAAGCCCGGACGCGCATGGAATTCAAGCAGAAACTGTTCAATCTCCAATAATCAGAGGTGCGATGTGACACGCCTTTTTCTTTCGACCTTCTTCCTGTTGAGTTTTTCGGTTCCTGCCGTTTTTGCCCAGGCTCCCCCTGCAAGACTGCGATTCGGCATTTATGCACCGAACGCGGCCTTTGCGTCCAACTCGGAACGCTGGAGTTACATCAACAGCGTGGCCAGCACCATGCAGGCGGCCCTGAAGATTCCCTGCACCGGGCAGGCATTCCCTTCTGAAGGGGCTTTTGCCGGGGCGGCCGGCAATCTGGACTTTGCTGTGGTGGACGGCATCTACATGGCCCGTGCCGGCGGCAAGTACCGTGCCCTGGCCACCTCCCTGTACGGAGGCGGTTCCCGGGCTCCCTGGGGCCTGTATGCACGGGCCGGTGGCAATTTTGCCTCCCTCAAGGGCAAGGTGCTGGTCATGCCCACCTTCGGAGGAAACGTGGGGTTTGCAGAAGGCATGCTGGGCGGTGAAGTCAATGTCAGCACCTGGTTTGCCAGCGTGCGCAACACGCCGGACATCATGTCTGCCGTGCAGGCGGTCCAGACGGGCGGTGGCGATGCCGTGTTCGCCCCCGCTGCCATTGCAGGCGGCCTGAACCTCATCATGAGTGTGGGTACCGTGCCCAATGCGTCCTTTGTTCTGATCAACCGCAACCTGCCTGCGGATCTGGTGACCCGGGTGCAGGCTGCCATTGGCTCGGTGGGTTCCACCGCCATCGGGGGCATGGGGCCTGCCGCCGTGGGACAGGTGGCATTCGGCAGAACCACCGCCCGCTTCCTTTCGGCCCAGCCGGGTGTCATGCGGTTCCAGTTTCGTGGTTTTCTGAAACCGTTCTCCGGCACCTATCAGGAGAGCCCGCTTCTGGACAACCTCTGGGTGCTTCCCCGCTAGAATGCTGAAACAAGGTATGCACATCAACGCTGACAGGAATGAAAACATCAGTTGATCTGGGCATGCAAATCTGTTAGTTTTCGCGCCTGTACGGCTTTTCGGAACAGGCCGGGTGTTTTCCCTTCTTCCGGGAAAAATCCACAAATGGCCGGAATGCCGATGAAACCCATCTCAACGGGAGTCGTCAACGTGGCGAAGAAACATGTACTTACAAAAGAAGAAATCCGGAAACCCGATGAAATTTCACTGTTTTTCATGAATCTGTGGGAAGGTGTCAAAAAATACCGCAAACCCCTGATTCTGACCACATGCACAGGGGTGGTGATTGCTGCGGCGATTTTCGGGTACATCCATTTCCAGGGTGCACGCGATGCCCGGACTACCCGTGCACTGTGGGCCGGATTCCAGAACTGGATGCGTCCTTTGGCTGCGGAAACGGATGAACCCGAGGTTCTGGCAGGACAGCGGCAGCCGGTCAAGGATCAAAAGGAGTTGCTTTCGGGCACCCACGAAATCTACACGAAAGGCATTGCCGGTTGCGGCAGTTCCAACGCCTGTGCGCTTTTGCACCTGGTTCGTGGACGGGTGTCCCTGGAACTGGCCCTTTTGGGGGAAAACCGCGAGACCCATCTGCAAGAAGCACAAAAGGACCTGCAAAAGGCCCGCAAGGTGGAAGGCTTCCTCAAGACGGTGGTGTATGATTCCCTGGGTCTCGTATACGAGGAACTGGGAAAATATGACGAGGCACTGGAAACCTACAGGAATCTGGCCACCATGGTCAAGGGTGTTCCCTCCGGCCAGGCCATGATTCACCAGGCCCGCGTGATGGAACTGCAAGGGAAGAAAGACGAAGCCGTTGCCATGTACAACGAGGTTGTCAAGAGCAAGTCCACGGGGCAACTGGCCAGCCAGGAAGCCCGGCTGCAACAGATGATCGGACTGTACCAGATGATGGCTTCCATGCCCCAGAACCAGATGGGCGATGAAGGTCAGCGGATGCAGATCTTCCAGGCCCTGAACCAGGCCCGACTCCAGTTGATCCGGCTGCAGGAAAGTGCATCCGTGGCCGATCCCGGACAGTATGCCAAGGTGCGGTTGGCGTTCCTGGATCTGAATCTGGATATGCACTCCAGTGCCCCGAAGATGGAACCGGCTGTTCCCGTGAATCTTCCGGTCATGCCTCCGCCGCAATTGCCCGAAGTTGCGGATCCGGCCCCTGCCGATGACACCGCGGAACCCGCCGGGGATTCACAGTAGGATCATGCGTCGTCTTTCAGGTGTCCTTTTCCGCCATGCGGCATTCCTTCTGGTTCCCTGCCTTCTGGTGAACCTGTCATGTGCTTCCGTTTCCTCCATGGAACGCTCCAGGGGCGAAGTATCTCCCCGTGCGGTGCTGGTTCCCGTCTGGCAGAAAACCCTGGTGCGGGACAGCCGGTTTGCACGGGTTCCTGACCAGTTTGCCACCCCTTCCTGGATCCCCGAGACGCTGACCATGGTGGTGGGAACCTCCCGGGGGGATGTATGGGCACTGGATTTGTCCGGGAGGACCCTCTGGCGGGCCCGCCTCCGGACACCCATTGAATCGGCTCCCTTCATTCTGGACCAGAAGATCATTGTGGGTTCCATATCCGGAAAACTGTTTGCACTGGATCGTCAGACTGGACGGGTTCTCTGGGAATTCCAGGGTTTTGGTTCCTTCATGGGGCATCCCGTGGAGATCGAAGGTGTGTTGTATGTCCTGACATCGCAGAACATGCTGTATGCCATTGCCGTGGATTCCGGGGAAATGCACTGGAGCCGGCGGCATGAAACCCCCAAAAAATACACGGTCCGTGGACATTCCTCTCCGGCCCGGTTCCGGAACCACCTGGTATTCGGTCTTTCCAGCGGAAGGTTGATGAGTGTGGACATGAACCGTCGTGGGGAGGTTCTGTGGACCCTTGAACTGGAGGACGGGGAAGAGGAAAACTATCTGGATTCCGATTCCACGCCAGTGGTGCACGGGGAGACGCTGTTTGCCTCTTCATACCGCAAGGGTGTGGTTTCGGTGCAGGCTGAAACCGGTGAAATCAACTGGCGGTATGGCGTCGAGGGGGTGACCCGCCTGATCGTGTACCGCGAACGTATTTATTTCGTGGGAGCCCGATCGGGGGTGCATTGTCTGTCCCTGGATGGCCGGCTGATCTGGAAACAGTCCCTGGACCAGGGAACGGTTTCCTCGTTGCAGGTGGTGAACCATCGGCTCCTGATTTCCTTTGATGACGGGGGCATTCTTGCCCTGAATCCCGACAACGGGTTTTTCTATCAACGTTTTGACCCGGGTTCGGGCATTTCCGGTGGCTTTGCGGCCACCGGTTCCTGGCTGGGTACACTGGCCAACAACGGCCGCCTGTACCTGTTTGAAATCCGGTGATGCTCCGTTTTTGTCCCTTTTCCAGGACAGTTTTTCCCCTTCTGATTGTGGTACTGTTTCCAGTCGCATGTCATCCGGAACCTGACCCCGTGATCCGGAACGATCAGGAGTTTTTGTCCACGGAAAAGGTGCGGGTACAGAACGACCAGGACGATTGCCTGGAGAAAAAAACCTTCTACCGGGACGCGGATCAGGACGGATTCGGAAATCCTGATGATTCCACCGTCGCCTGTTCGCCTCCGAAAGGGTATGTGGAGGACAACACGGACTGTGCCGATGATGATCCCCGGGCCTTTCCCGGCCAGAGGCAGTTTTTTGCCACCCCGCGTCCCGATGGTTCTTTCGATTTCGATTGTGACGGAAAATCCAGTATCCGGCTGACTGCCCGGGCTTTTTGCGAGGAGAAACCGGAAACCCGATCCTGCTCGGCCAATTCAGGTTGGGATGTCAAACCGGGAGAGCGGATTCCCAATTGCGGGGAGGCCGCTGCCTGGGCCTGGAATGAATGCCGTTCGGAACTGGTGGCCGAGACAAAGGAGCCTGAAGAAGACAGTCCCATGGCCATTTCCATCCCTTCCCCCCAGAAACGGGTGCAACGCTGCTGGACCGGACGGCTTCAGTGGCCCAAACGGCAACTTTGTCGGTGAGTTTTCCGTTTTTTCCCTTTCCTTGATTCAAATCAACATTGTAATTCCGAATTGAAGTCATGATGGTTTCAGAAGGAGGATGAACCGATGAAAAGAACCATCATCCAAATCGATTCGGAAAAATGTGACGGTTGTGGACTGTGTGTGACGGCTTGCCACGAGGGTGCCATTGAACTCCGGGACGGCAAGGCGGTTCTGGCCAAAGAGCAGCACTGTGACGGTCTCGGGGACTGTATCGGGGAGTGTCCGAGAGGCGCGATTGGTTTTGTAGAGCGTGATGCGCCTGCATTTGTGCCCCCCCCTGCGGTGGAAGTCCCGAAACCCGACTGTGGTTGCGATGCAAAACCGCAAATGCCATTTCCCATGCTGCAGGGAGGATGCCCCGGAAGCCGCATCCGCATTCCGGAGAACAAGGCACCCTCGATGCCCACGGGATCGGCTGGTCTTCCTGCGCGGGTGCAGGCGCCGGACCTGTCCCAGTGGCCGGTGCAGCTGCATCTGGTTCCTTTGCAGGCACCGTTTTTTGCGGATCGGGAACTGGTGGTGATGGCCACTTGTGCTCCGGTTGCCAGCGCGGACGTTCACTGGCGGTTCCTGCGTGGACGTTCCGTGGTGATCGCGTGTCCGAAACTGGACCGCATCGAACCCTATGTGGAAAAACTGGCCGGGATTTTCGCGCAAAACCGGATTCCGAAAGTCCTGGTGGTACGGATGTCCGTTCCCTGCTGCGGGGGACTGACCCGGATTGTCCAGGAGGCCTGGTCCCGCTCGGGGAGGACGGATCTGGTGGTGGAAGAGGTGAACGTGGACCTGGACGGCTCGGTGCTGGGAACACGTCCGTTGCAGGTTATGTGAGTTTCTTTCGCTGGTTGTCTGTGCGTACGGCACACAGGGGTCCGCACATGGTGCAGACATCGGAACCGGCGGCTTCGGAATTTTCCCGCAACTGGCGCGCACGACAGGGATCCAGTGCCAACTTGTACATGGATTCCCAATCCAGGTTCTTGCGGGCGTGGCTCATGGCATCGTCCCAGTCCCGGGCGTGGGGAATACCCTTGGCAATATCCCCGGCATGGGCCGCAATGCGGCTGGCGATGACCCCCTCCCGGACATCGTCTGCGTCGGGAAGGCGCAGATGTTCGGCCGGAGTGACGTAGCACAGGAAATCCACACCGGCAGCGGCAGCAATGGCTCCGCCGATGGCAGACGTGATGTGGTCGTATCCCGGGGCGACGTCGGTGACGAGGGGGCCCAAAACATAGAATGGTGCTTCTTCGCAAATCCTTTTTTGCAGTTGTATGCCGGAAACAATTTGATGCAGGGGAACATGCCCGGGACCTTCGATCATGACCTGCACCCCGCGTTCCCGGGCCCGTCGGGTCAACTCCCCGAGCACCATCAGTTCTGCGATCTGGGCACTGTCGTTGGCATCGGCCAGGGCACCCGGCCGCAGGCCATCCCCCAGGGAGAGGGTGACATCGTGTTCAAAGCAGATGTCACAGAGGCGGTCAAACTGTTCATACAGCGGATTCTCCCGTCCGGTGGCAGTAATGTCGGCCGCCATCAGGGAACCGCCCCGGGAAACAATGCCGGCCAGCCGCGGAGCCTGCATGGCATCCAGTACATGGATGGTCTGCCGGGTGATGCCGCAGTGCACGGTGATGAAATCCACACCCGCACGGGCGTGTTTTTCAATGACGCCAAAAAACTCATCAGGGTCCAGGGGATTCACTTTTCCCTGGGTGGCCAGATCGTAAATGGGCACCGTGCCGATCATGACCGGGCTTTTCTCCAGAATGACCCTCCGGATTTCGTCCAGGTCCCCCCCGGTGGACAAATCCATTACTGAATGGGCGCCGTGAAAAACCGCGATTTCCAGTTTCTTCAGTTCCTCTTCTTCCAGGTTTCGCAGGCCGGACGCTCCAATGTTTGCGTTGACCTTGGTTTTGAGACCCTTGCCAATACCCACGGCATGAAAGGATCGGTGCACATTGTAAGGAATGACCACATGACCGGCGGCCACAGCATCCCGGATGTGTTCCGGTGAACAGTTTTCCGCCTCGGCAACCTGTCGCATCTGTGGGGTGATCTCACCTTGTCTGGCCAAAGATAATTGTGTAGCCATATCGAACCTCCGGGTTCGGCACCTTAGTCTCCATCCGGAAAATGGTCAATAGAGTTTCGTTTGCGGGTCGGCTGGAAAAAGGCGTTCATTTTCTCAGGGGAACAGTGTACAATCCGCTGGCGCGACTTTTTGCCCTGTCAGGGGAGTGCGCATACAAGGACATGAACGGTCGTAGTCTGAAACTCGTACCCAGAAATGCCGCGAACACGCAGGAAAACCAGTTGCCCGTGGACATGGAGGAGAAGTCCGGAAACAAGACGGTGCTGGTTGCCTTCTTCTTATTCAGTATGCTGGTGACGATGTTTGTGGTCAGTGATGCCGATTTGTTTCCACCCAGACTCAGGCAAAGCGACATCGGAAAAACCAGCCGCCAGCCCTTGATTGCCAATCGTGCCTTCATCTTTACCCCGGACAGGGAATTGCTCCAGTTGATGGAGGACGAGGCAGCCGAACGGGTGCTGCCGGTGTACAGCGTACGGCGGAATTCCTGGCTGGATCTGTGGCGCATGAACATCACCTGGGCGTTCCGGGCCATGGAGGATCCCCTGTTCCGGGGACAGGACGAGGCCCAGAGGGAACGTTTCAATGAACTGGCGCGGATCGATCTGGATCCGGTCACCTTCCGGGCCCTTCAGGAAATCGAATTCCCGCGGTTCCGTTCCGTGTTGCAAACCCTGTTTACCAATGTCCTCAAGGACCGGCAACTGGTGGTCGACGTGGAAACGTTCTTCCGGCAGAATCCCAACGGAGTGGAACTTTTGATTGAACCCCGGGAACTGGATGGTTTCAGCCTGCCAACCGTGCTGAAAATCGGACCCGAATACAAGGAAATCCTGGACATCAAGCGACTGGCTCCGTTGTTCCAGTCGGAAATTGAAACCCGGTTTGCCCTGGGGGATCGGGACAACATTCATGAAGATGGTCGCCGTGCCCTGCTTCGGGTGGCCCTGGCCCTGGTTTCCGCCCACCTGATGGAACGGGAGGAAAGTTCCGTGTCCCTGGGATTGCAGGAACGACCGGATCTGACCTCCCAGCGTCGGGAGGAGGCCCGCCGTCAGGTGGTGCGCCAGCGCAGGCACATCCGCAAGGGAGAGGTCATCCTGCCTGCCGGTGCCCGCATCTCCCTGGAAACGGTCAAACTCTACAACGGCATGCTTCCGGGATTCTGGAACCGGGCGTTGGTACTTCTCGGGTATTTCATCCTGATTTCCATGTTTTTTGCGGTGGTGGTGTGGTTTTCCACTCTGCAGTTCGGCGGAAACCGCGGCAGGACTCTGGATTTCTACATCACCGGCATGCTGTTTGTCCTGTTTCTGGGATTGGTGCGGGTGGGATGGGCGCTTACCACCAATCTGGTGGAGCAGCCGGATCCGGTGTTGTTTCCTGCCATCTTTCCCGCCGCAGGTGCTGCACTGCTGGTGAAGGTTCTCATTGGAACCCGGTTGGCAGTCTTTTTCAGCATTGCCATGAGTTTCATTGCCACATGGACCATGGAAGCTCCAGTGCATGTCAGTATTTATTATTTTGTTACAGGCCTTGTTGCCGCAGGGGTGGTCAGTCGTGTGGAACACCGCAACGTGCTGTGGAAGGCAGGATTGTTCATTGCCCTCTCAGGGATTTCCCTGGTGTTGACCTATCGTTTTCTGGACGACTCGCTCCTGGAAATGGGAACCCTGCACCTGTGCATCGCCGCCATGCTGGGAGGGTTGATTCTGTCAGTCCTTTTGTCCGGGCTTCTTCCCATCCTGGAGTACGTGGGTGGATATGTCACGGACATCAAACTGCTGGAACTGGCGAACACCGAACACCCATTGCTTCAGGAACTGCGGGAAAAGGCCATCGGAACCTTCCAGCATTCCCAGCAGGTGGCTGAACTGGCATTTGCGGCTGCAAAAAAGGTAGGTGCCAACGCACTTCTGGTCAAGGTTGCCGCCCTGTATCACGATGTGGGCAAAACCCGTCAGGCAAGGTATTTCATCGAAAACCAGTCCGGGGAGAAAAATCCCCACGATGAACTCAAACCCTCCATGAGTGCGCTCATCATCAAAAACCACATCAAGGATACAAGGGAAATCCTGGATCGTTCCGGAATACCGGACAAGATCATCCAGGTGGCGGCCGCCCACCACGGCAGCACACTGATCGAGTTTTTCTACAGGCGGGCCCAGTCCCAGGCTTCTCCGGGCGAGGAGGTGGCCGAAGAAGTGTACCGGTATTCCGGGCCGGTGCCACAGACAAGGGAGGCGGGCATCCTGATGCTGGCCGATGCCGTGGAAGCAGCCGTTCGCAGCAAGGTGAAGGCGGCCCTGGGATCCCAGGGAAAGGATCAGAAAAAATTTGACGTGAATACCATCAAGGAAACCGTTCAGGCCATCGTCAACACCAAGTTTTCCGATGGCCAACTGGATGCCTGTGAACTGACACTGCGGGACATGCGCATCATTGCGGACTCTTTCATCAGCACCCTTGGAAGCATCCACCACGAAAGGGTTTCCTATACCGTTGCAGGACCGGAGAAAGCCAATGTCAATCGCCGTAATTCATCGTCCTTCGCGGCTGTTCAGGAGGGCCCGGACAACCATGGTAAAAAAGATGGTCCGGGAAATCCTGAAACACCTCGGTCTGGAAAAAAGTGAAGTTTCCGTGGTTTTGTGTGATAACGCTTTCATACAGGACCTGAATTCAAAGTGGAGAAACAAGGATATGCCCACGGATGTCCTGTCCTTTCCGGCCATTGAGTCCGAGCAGGTGAAAGCAGCCATCGAACAGCCGGAGATGGAGAAAATCCCCCTGATTCTGGGGGATGTGGTCATTTCATTGGATATAGTTCATGAGCGGACAGGGGAGACAGGAGAGACTCCCGAGTTGTTGCGTTTGCTTGTACATGGGCTGGTTCACCTGCTGGGACATGATCATGTCAAGGATGCGGATGCCAAGAAAATGGAAAAACTGGAAAAGGTTCTTTTGCAACATTTGGGAACTGTTTTCTCATAATACTTGATCATCCGGGGTTTTACTGGTATTTTTTACCGCGTTTCCGTTGACCCGTAAGCTACTCACCGCTTGTCGGGCCGGGGTGATCCGAATGTTGAGAAATTCATTTTTTTCTGTACTTTTCATTTTTCTTCTGCCTGCCTTCGGCGCATGCGGTCCTGTGGAATACATGGGTCAGGTGGGAATCCGTACCAACCGGGAATTTGTGGCAGCCCAGGAGATCCAGGCCGAAAAGCATGCACCCTTCGAGTATTGGAGTGCCTATCACTACATGCATCGCGCCCGCAGGAAAGCCGGGTTTGGAGACTATCAGGACGCCATCCGGTATGGCCAGAAATCGGAAAAAATGAGTCTTGAGGCCCAAAAGCGCATCAAGGCAGGGCAACTTGCCGACAACCCCATGGAAAACGAAGAAGGGGAAACCGGACAAGACAGGCCAAAAGTCATTCTGGATACCCAGAATTCCGGAGGTCAGTGATGGCATCTGCATTCCGGTGGATGTTGATTCTGGGAATGGTTTTTGCCGGTGTATCCTGCCATGGCACCCAACTTCAGGGACGTGCGCGCATGGTTTCCAAAACCATCGAGACCGCCCGGGAAAACGGAGCCTACCGCTGTGCTCCGAAGGAACTGGCAACGGCGATGGCGCACTATGAATTCAGCAGGGATGAATTGTCCCAGGGCAAATACCACGAGGCCCAGCGTCTTTTGGACATTGCTGACAGGAATGCACGTCTGGCCGTGGAGAAAAGTCCCCCCGAAAAATGTGCCAAGCGTCTTGTCGTGGACATCCAGAAACCCAAGCCCGTAAAACTGCAGGTCAAAATACTGGATCGCGACGGAGACGGCATCCGGGATGACAACGACCTGTGTCCGGATACTCCCGGAGAGGAACAATGGCATGGATGCCCCAATCCCGACCGGGATGGGGATGGTATCTGCGATCCGTGGGTTACCGAGTTGAGTCTGCAGGAACGGTTTGCCCATGTCTGCAAGGGACTGGATCAATGTCCGAACGAGCCTGAGGATTTCGACGGATTTGAAGATGATGACGGATGTCCCGATCCGGACAATGACAAGGACGGAGTCTGTGATC
Source organism: uncultured Kofleriaceae bacterium (assembly GCA_964618145.1). Classification (GTDB taxonomy): domain Bacteria; phylum Myxococcota_A; class Polyangia; order HGW-17; family HGW-17; genus HGW-17. Next base: position 11,377 of record CAZTZR010000010.1, on the reverse strand, counting down.
CCTGGGTGGAAGAAAAGGGACAACTGGACAAGTATGCGGAAACCTGCAAGGGATCCGATGCCTGTCCTGACACACCCGGAAAACCGGAATGGTTTGGCTGTCCCGACCCGGACCGCGACAGGGACAAGGTCTGTGACCCGTGGGTATCCCAGCAGGGTCTTTCGGAAAAATTCAGTGAGTTGTGTACGGGTTTGGACAAGTGTCCAGACGAACCCGGCGTGGTGGATAACGACGGTTGCCCCGTGAAGCTGAAACTGGTGCGTGTGACGGTCAAGAAGATCGAACTCATGCAGAAGGTCTTTTTCGACTACAACAAGGCCACGATCCGCAAGGAGAGTTTCGAGTTGCTCAACGAGGTGGCCCAGGTTCTCAAATCCCGTCCCACCATGACGATCCGGATCGAGGGGCACACCGATGACCGGGGCGGTGCCCGGTACAACATGCAACTGAGTCGGGAGCGGGCCCGGTCCGTGCGCAATTTCCTGATCAAGGCGGGAATCGATCCTTCGCGCATGACGGCCGAAGGCTTCGGTCTGACCCAGCCACTGGTTCCCAACACGAGCAATGCGAACCGGGACCAGAACCGGCGTGTGGAATTTGTCATTACCAACCAATAGGACAGCATCATGAATTCGTTGAAAACATTGATATTTCCCTTCACGATTCTGATTTCCCTGGTGATTGCGGACCCATCGTCGGCTGCCGATTGCAAGCCGGATATCATGACGCGCATCAAGCGAATGCACAAGACAGCCATGGAGGATCTGGACCAAATGGAGTTCACTTCCGCGAAAAAAACGCTGGAAGATGCCATTTCCCTGGCCCGTCGGGAGTTGTGCGATGAAACCCTGGAATATGCGAACATTCTGGTGGATCTGGGCATCATGTATATCACCGACCCGGACAGTCCCGATGAAAGCCGGGGTCGCATGCGTTTTCGCACGGCTTTGAATATCAATCCCTGCGCACGAATCAATCCGGACCTTTCCAATCCACAACTCGTGAAGCTGCTGGACGAGGAACGCCGGAAGGCGGGCGTTTCATGTCGTGAAGGTGTCACCCCGGGCCCCGGGCCGAAGGGTCCGGACAAAAAGCCCCCCGTGGTGGTGGATGAGGAAGACACCGGTCCCGAACCGCAGAGGATCGAACATGATGTTCCTGACGAGGCACCGACCATGACGGCACTGACCCTCAAGGCCCGTGTACCCAAGGCTGGTGGCATCCGGAAAGTGGTCATCTATTACCGCAAGGCAGGACAGAACGATTATACCGCCCTGGAGATGAGAAACACCTCCGGATTCACCTGGCAGGGGGTCATCCCCCGGGATCATGTATCCGGTACCGTGTTCCAGTACTACATAGCAGCGTTGGGGGATAACAACCGTCCTGTCATGGCCAACGGCAACAGTGGAGCTCCCAACATCGTTTCCCTGGTCAAGGGAAGCGGTTCCACGGTCCAGGAGGAATGCAATCCCCTGGATCCGGAAAGTTGCAGGAAAAAACCCCCCACCAAGGGTCCGGAAAAGCCGCGGGATCCGGAGGACATCAAGTGGCACCTGATGTTTGGTGGACGCTGGGGGGCCGGATTTCTGTCCACTTCCATGTGTTCGTTCATGGCCGAGCCGCCGGATCCCGGCAGCAGTTCCTGTCAGGGCAAGGGAGTGAACGTGCAGACCCCCGGATTCGCCTTTGGTGAAATGGGTGGCGAATTGGGCCTTCATTATTTTGTTTCCGACAGCATGACCCTGGGTTTTGATGCCAAGGCCGGGTTTGTCCAGACCGACTATGCCGTGGATGGTTCTCCGTACGGTGTGGGGTTTTCCGGTCTCGGAAAACTGCGGTGGTTTCCCACCGGGAAAAAGGAAATGTTCCGTCCATATCTCGGTGGCGTGCTGGGTGGCGGACTGATGTGGCATGCTTGGCAGGTGGATGAACTCAACCAGAAAACCGACATCTTTCAGCATGGGTACGTCATGGCCGGCGCGACCCTGGGTTTCCAGATCGGATCACCCAATGTGGCTTTCTACATCAACGTGGATGCATTTGGTGTGTTTCCGGAGCAGTCCACTTTCCATGTGGATGTCAGCCTGGGTCTTGTCATGGGATTCTGACGGTTCCGGCCAATCTTCTTTCTTCCAATACGGCACAATCAGGACAACAACGACCCGGAAAACTGTTTCAGGTGGGGAAGGATCTTTGAAAATGCCACCGCACGGTGGCTGATTCCGGATTTCTCCTCCAGCGTCAGTTCCGCCATGGTCCGACCGTCCGGAAGAAGGAATATGGGATCGTATCCGAATCCGAGATCTCCCCTGGGAACGGTGGCGATGGAACCTTCCAGTTCTCCGCGGACCAGGATCACCTCGTCGGAAGAACCAGATGGACAAAAGGCGATGACACAGACAAACCGTGCGCGGCGGTTTACCTGGTCCCTCATGTTTTCCAGAAGCAGCCGGTTGCGTTCACGGTCATCCGCAGTTTCCCCGGCATACCGGGCACTGTGCACACCCGGTTCCCCATGGAGTGCATCCACCATCAGACCGCTGTCATCGGCCAGAGTGGGAAGACCGGTCTGCCTGGCACGGGTTTTCGCTTTCTTGATGGCATTTTCCTCGAAGGTGGAGCCGTCTTCCACGACCTCCGGCAGATCGGGAAAACGGTCCAGACCCCAGATCTCGATGGACAAAGAGGAAAGCAACTGTCCAAGTTCCCGGATTTTCCCGGGATTCAGGCTTGCAAAGATGCAGATTTTTCGTGTCACCAGATGTTCCTCCAGAGGCAAAAAATCCCTGATGGATTTCAGCAAGACGAGTGGTTTGATGGGTTTGGTGACGAAACAATTGGCACCTGCGGACATGACACGGTCACGGCTGGTTTCTCCCGTACGCGAAGACAGCACCACGATGGGGATCTCCTGCAGCAGGGAATCCCGTTTGACCTCCTGGACCAGTTCATATCCGTTCATGCGGGGCATCTCCAGGTCGGTCAGCAGCAGATCGAATTCTTCGTTGTGCAGGGTGTTCCAGGCCTCCCATCCATCGGAGACAATGACCGTGTGGTAGCCGGCATCCGTCAGCACCCGGGAAGCGGCTTCCCGGACGCTCTTGGAGTCATCGCAAATGAGGATTCGCGGGGCGTTGTATATGCTGCCCCGTTTTTGCTGCGCATGGAATCCGAACACCGGACGGGCAAGGTTGGCCAGATAGGAGACATCGAACATCAGTTGGATGGTTCCTGCGCCGGAAACGAGCGCGCCCGAAAAGAACTGGATGGCAGTCAGCACATGGTTGATGGACTTGGTGGTTACGTCCCGGATGCCGATCAGGGAGTCGACGGTGATGCCGAAATTCCTGCCGCCATGTTCCAGGATGACGATGGGAATGTTCTTCTTGAACAGAATCTGCTGCTCGACACCGAAATAATAGTGCAGGGGCACAATGGGAATGCTTTCCCTTTTCCAGAGGATCCGGGTTCCCGGTTCAATGTTTTTCAAAGCCATCATTTCATGGATTTCGATCACGTAGGTGACCGGTATGCCATAAAATTCCTGACCCAGGCGGAAGATCAGCGCCTGACTGACCACCGTGGTCAAGGGCACCCGGATCTGGAAACGGGTTCCCTCCTTGGGCCGGGAGAACACATTGACCTCGCCGCCAATTTTCCGGATCTGATCCCGCACGAGGTCCAGTCCGATGCCCCGACCTGACAGGTTATCGGCGGTTTCACGGGTGGTGAATCCGGGCAGGAAAATGGCGTCCAGCACATCTTCATCGGAAACCTTCCGGGCGGCGGCTTCGTCGAGCATGCCATGACGTACCAGCAAACTGCGGATGCGTTCAGGGTCAATTCCGGCTCCGTCATCAGTCAACTCGAAGAGGATGAAACGACCTTCCTGCCTTGCACTCAGATGCAGTTTTGCCACCCCCTGCTTGTTCAGGGCTTCCCGTTCACCGAGGGTTTCCACGCCATGGGCCACGGCGTTTCTGGCAATCTGGAGCAGAGGCGCGGAAAGCATCTGGATGACGCCCTTGTCCAGTTCCACGGATTCACCACTGGTAGTGAACTCCACCTTTTTGCCCGTCATGAAGGAGGCATCCCGTATGGATTGCCTCACCTTGAGAAAGAGCAAATCCAGGCTGGTGACACGCAATTCCACCAGATTGCGGTGAAAACGCTGGCTCAGGGCCTGCAGTTCCTTGCACTCCTTTTGCATCTGGGAAGAGGCGTGCTCCATGTTGTTGAACAATTCAGCCAGTTCGACCTCTACCTCCTGGAGTCGTTCGAGTCGCTCGGCCTCCGTCATGCGGTTGCGTTCTTCCAGAAGAAACGACCGCAGGGTGTGGTGGGAAAGGAACAAATCGTTGGAGATGGCCTGGAATTCATCCCGGCTTTTTTCAATCTGGGTGCGTACCAGCACCAGTTCCTCTGCATCGTTGAACAGGTATTCCAACTGGGAGGAAGGTACCTGGGTGAACCGGGAACCGAAACCTGGATCCGGATCAGGGAATTCCCTGGAAACGGGTTCGTTGACCGGATTGCCCGGCACTGTCGGATCGGTTTCTGTCCGGGACTTGATCTCCCGTGCCTGATCCAGCAGTTTGTCGATGACAACCAGATCCCCCTTGTGATTCAAAATGTCATTGCGGAGCCTGGAGGCCACCTGGAACAAAAACGGGAGGCTGGACGGTGCCGGAAAAGAGTTGTTCCGGTTCAGTTCATCAAAATAGTCTTCCAGTCGATGGGCCACGTCCTTGACATAATCCAGCCCCACGGTTCCGGCAGCTCCCTTCAGGGTGTGGGTGGTCCGGAACAAGTCCTGGATGACATTTTCTCCCTGGGCCAGTTTTTCCAGGTTTCTGTCCAGGGAATCCAGGTGGTCATTGGCCTCCGTCTGGAACACCTCCATCAGGATGGCGGTGAAATCATCATCTGGCTGGACGGTTTCTCCCGGTTCCGGAAGAAAGTCGGCCGGTGTTCCTGCCTGGGGTTCGGCAAACAGTCCGAGGGGATCCTCCGAACGGTCACAGAGGCGGGCCAGGGTCAGCAGACTGCCGTTGGGAAACAGGAACGGTTCCGGATGTCCCTCAATGAGCCGGATGAACTGCAATGCAGCAAAATCCAGGAAGATGACGGAGGCATCCGAAGGAACCAGTTTTTCGTCCCTCAGGGAACGGGAATAACTTTCCAGGATCAGTGCCTCGGCGGAGATGGCCATCAATCCCACCGTGGCGGCAGCTCCCTTGAGGGTATGGGCATGGCGGAACAACTCGGACACGGATTTCTCGTCGAAAAGACTTTCAACATGAATTTTCACCACGGCAGAGACAATCTCCCTGGCTTCCTCCTGAAAGATCTCCAGAAGGGACACCAGGGTATCCGGGTCAAAAAAATCACCCCCGTCGGGGACGTTTTCGGATCCGGACTCCGGAAAGGTTTCCATTAGCCAGTTCCGGGCGAAGGACCGTTGGTCATGAAAGGTTTCCAGCAGGGGATTCAAAAGGAGGCTGGGCAGGGGAAAACTGGTGCCGGAAGCCTTCCAGAATGCCTGCAGTTTGGCCGACAACTGCTTCTCTCCAAACAGGTTGCATCCCCTGACCAGGGAAGCCGCACAAAGATCCCTGTGGTGACCGGGGGCAAGCGGATCCATGACGACGGAAAACAAGGTGTTTCCGATGGTCGAGAGGACCGCACGTACCGGAAAAACCATCATTCGGGATCCTCGGTATCATCCAGGATGGCGGCATTTTCCGTTTCCGGAAGAATGGCTGGAACCTCACCGGTTCCACCGGTTTCGACTTCCGGATGTTCAAAGGCGTTTTCCTCGACTCCCAGTTGTTTCAACTGGCCATGAAAGGAAGACAACAGGCTGTTCATGTTGTCGAACTCACTGGAATCCATATCCCGCAGGGTGCGGCGGATTTCCGAAAGGGAATAGGCCACGAAACTCAGTTCCCTGAATATGCGTTTTTCCCGTTCCTTGTCCTCCATGGTCTTGACCTTGAAACGGGAAATGGCCTCTCCCAGATGGGAAGCCTCCACGGAGGTCTGTTCGGCAGTGTGATAGGACATTTCGGCTTCCGATGTCGTTTGCTGGGACATGTGCAGCACCTCTTCCACCGAAGCCACTGCATAGTTGGTAGCCAACTGGATGCTTCCGATGAAACTTTCGATGTCCTGCTTGGTCTTGTTCAGTCCGTCGGCCAACTGCCGGACGTGCTCGGCCAGATGTCCGATGCCGGCGTCATGCTTGCCGCTGCGTGCGGCCTCCAGGGAGGCATTCAATGCCAGGGTGTTGGTTTCCAGAGCAATGGTGCCGATTTGTTCGACCATCCGGGTGATTTCCTGGGAACGATCACCCAGGGCCTTGATCTTGCGGGATGCAATGTCCAGATCCTGAATCTGCTTCTGGGACTTTTCCAGAATCCTCCTGCTGTAATCCAGCAGTTTTCCGGACATGTGTTCCACCTGGATGCCCGCACTGCGCACTTTGATGACGAGGGTCCCAATGCTGTTCATCATGTGGTTGAAGGCATCCACGATGGATTGCAGTTCATCGGTGGAAACGGTGCCCCTTACCGTGAGATCCCCCGAGGAAGCCCGGGAAACGACATCCAGCAGTTGGAAGATGTCCTGCGAGACCCGTTGACGGTCCTCGTCCGAGCGAATCAGAATGACGATCCGGTCCAGCATGGCATTGATGGATTTTCCCAGTTCCTGCAGTTCGTCATCCGTGGTCACCTTGACCCTGCGTTCGAAATAGCCGTCCTGGATATGGCGGGTGACATCCTGCATGTGCAGGATGGGTTTGATGAATCCGCGTTGAACCGACCTGAGGGCCAGAAGGCTGGTGATGAGGATGAAAAGCGCGGCCAGAATGAGGGTAAAAATGAAAATTTTCCGGAATTGGGCATTCTGGTTTTCAAATTCCCTGTGCAATCCTGCCAGGGCACGGTCCGCCGACCGGATTTCCTGATCCGAACGAACCAGTCCTGTGGATATTTTGTTCAGGTCTTGCCCAAGGGTGTCGATGGACTGGATGAATTCGTGGGCCAGGGGACTGCGCATACCCAGGGAAAGATTGGTCCCCAGAAGTGGAATCAATCCGAAATAGCGCTGTTTGGATAAATTATACCTGGCTTCAGAATAGGCGGTATCTTCCGCATATTCAAAGTGGAACAACAACCGGGCGTTTCGCTCTCCTCTCTGGAAAAGCAAAAAGTTCCGCATGTAGTTTTCCGAGATGGCCAACTGGGACATGGTTCGCATGATCCGGGAAAACGGCTGTGCGATGTACTTGGGTTCCGTGGACCAGATGATCTCGTGTTCATGAGGACCCATGTGGGCAATGAGAATCAGTTCCCGGTTTTCAAACCCCAGGCGGCTGATCTGGTTGAAGCGGTCCATCAGGGAGGCAAGGTGGTTATCCCTTTTGAAATTGTGTTTTTCACACCAGGAGGTGATCTGCCGGGCCAGTTCCTTGTCGGGAGACTCGATGGCAGGAACCGCCTTTATGGATTCTGCTGGATCCGTGTCTTCGGTTCGGGGAACATCCTCGGCATTTTCCTCGCTGTCAAGGGGGTTTACGGCAGGAATCGGTGCGGGGAGTCCAAAGAACCCTGGATTGGACTTGCTCAGGTAGGCCTGCAGGATGCGTTGGGTGGAATGGGAATAGGATACCTGGGGATCCGCATGGAACATCAACAGGATTTCCATGGCGGAAAACTGCATCTGCTGTTGCAGGAACTGTTCGGTGATCTGCCGGTTCAGTTCCCGGGTGGTCTCCTGGTGCTGGTTCAGGATGGCGTTCTGCTTGAGCAGGTTCTGGTCCACGGTATCCAGGTCCAGTTGCAGGTTGTTCACTACCCGGGAATAGTTCCGGTGCATGTCTCCGATTCTCCAGAGAACCACACTGAGCAGCAACAGGAAGACCACCAGGGGCACCCCGATGAGGAGACTTCCCAGAATCGTTGTCTTGTGGATGATTTTTCTATTTTTTTTCATGAGAGAACCCGGTTTTTCTGGAAGTCAGTGTGCGGGATCCGAGGTTCAACTGGTTCAGGATGAACCGTTCGATCCGGGCGGGGGAAATGTTCCAGGCAAACAGGCCTTTCGGAAGAACCTGTTCCTGTTCCACGAAAAAAGGTGTTTCCGAGTCGCCGGTGTCCCGCATCCGGGTCTGGGTGACACTGACCATGTTGTCCACGACCAGCGCGATGAAGGGTTCCTGATTCCCAGGATGTACGGCAATGGCTGTCTTGTGAGTCACGGTGGCCTTGATGGGATGGCCCAGAAAGGGAGCCAGATCCACCACCGGCAGAATCAGGCCCCGATAGGAAACCACGTGGCGCATGAACACCGGAGCCACCGGAATTCGCGTAATCTGGGAAAGGATGAAGATTTCGGAAATGGATTCCAGGGACAGGGAAAGAAGTTGTTTTCCTATGTGAAAAACGAGCACATGGGATGCGCTCACTTGACCGACTCCAGAAGGGTATTGACGCAGGCAAGCAGTTCCTTGGGATGCGCCGGTTTGGTCAGGTAGAAATCGGCTCCCTGACGAAGTCCCCAGTATTTATTGGTCTGTTCCTTCAGGGAGGTCAGGATGATGATGCCGATGTGACTGAGTGCCGCGGTGTTTTTCATCTGTCTGGAAATTTCGAATCCCCCCATCTGGGGCATCAGGATGTCCAGAATCACCAAATCAGGCTTGATTGTCTGGATCTTTTCCCAGGCATCCTTGCCGTCATCGGCATGCAGGATGCGGAAGCCCAGTGGTTCCAGCACGGAGGAAATGGCCTTGCGGGAGGTTGCGGAATCGTCGGCGATGAGAATCGTAGCCATGAAACACCTGGTTGGTTTGAGCTCAGACAGCCACCGGAGAAACTTTTTTCCGGATCAGTTTGGCGCTGAGCAACCGGTACAGCAATTTGGTGACATCAAAGGAACTCATCCGGCTGTGGCGGATGATGTCACGAATGGAATTGCGGCCGTTGACCAGTTCCAGAACGGTCAATTCCTCCCTGGCCAGACGGGTCCTGCCCATCTGGTTGATGGCATCGTCGTTGCGCAGAAGGACCATTTCAAAATCGTCGATCTCCTGCTCGATCAGGTGCCAGTCATCCACCCTGCGGAAACCTTCCAGCAGGATGGCGTCAACGGAAAGATCCAGACCGGCCTCCTCTGCAATGGCTGGCAGATCCCGTGTGGAAACGAACATGAACTTTCCGCTGTGCCAGTTGATCAACTCGTAGCAGATTTCGCGGGTCTGTTTTGACATGGCAGTCTTGACCTGGTCCAGGGACAGCCGGCCGCTCTTGACCAGTTGCAGGCCCAGAAGATGGCTTCTCGGGGGGAGTCCCGCGATGAACTCGTCGAGTTCTTCCTTGGTCATCAACTCCAGTTCGATGATGTATCGTCCAAGCAGGTATTCATCGGAGATGCCTGCTGCAGCGGCCATGACGATCTGTCCGTTCCGGAAGAACACGTCCACCTTGGCGGCGTTCTTGCTCAGGGTGAGGATGCCGTTCTGTCGCTGGCTGGACAGAATGGTCAGAACCTCCCCTGTGGGAATCACCGAAAGGGTTCCCGACAGGGCCACCTCACCGGTCATCAGATCAGGGACCGTGGTGCGCAACTCTCCGATGCAGCCTTCCAGAAACGAGTTGGTCAGGGTGTTCTTGATGATGTCCACCAGACTCTGGGTATTGTCCACCACTCCGGAAATTTCGGGGGCGGCAATGAGGTTTCCGGCCACTGCCCGGGAAACGGTTCCCCGGAACTTGGACAGGGCTTCCTTCCAGGCCTGTTGTTCCTTGTCTGCGTCATCCTGCAGTTCTGCGGGGTCCACCGTGACGGGGGACAGAACGGGGACTGCCGTATCCCCCTCGTTTTCCTGGTATTTTGCCAGTGCGTGGGTGACCACGGCGGTGATGGCTTCCGGTGAGAAAGGTTTGGTGATGTAGTCCACTATACCCATCACCTTGACAAATCGTTCTCCTACCTGCTCCCCCTTGGCACTCATCAGGACAACGGGAATCGAACGGAGATCCGGATCGGAACTCAGTTCCTTGCAAACCTGGTATCCATTCATCTTGGGCATGACAAAATCAAGCAGGATCAATGCCGGCTTGAGATCTTTCGCCAGTTGTATTCCCGTTTCACCATCCATGGTGGTCTGGACCTTGAAGCCTGCCTTGGTGAGAACCAGTTCCACCACCTTGATGATGGTGGGACTGTCATCGATGACGAGGATCAGTTCGGATGCCATGATTCCGCCTTGCCGGCATTAGCCTTCATTGGGCTTGAGCCGCTTGAGTATCTGTTCAACATTCCTGTAATTCCGGTCCCACATGAGTACTTTCCGGTAGAAGTACTGGGCTTCGGGAATGTCTTTGAGGCTTTCGTACAGTTGCCCCAGTTCAAAATACAAGTCCATCTCCTCATCCTTGGTGATGTTTTCGCAGTGAAGCGATTTCTTGTACTCGCCTGCGGCTTCCGAAAACCGCCCGAGATCCATGAAGCAACGGGCGATCATCATGTGTGCCTTGATCTGGAGACGCGGTTCTTCCATGGCCATGCGGAATTCCTCCCTGGCCTGGTCAAACAACCCCATTTCCTTGTAGGCAACTCCCAGTTCGAAATGAGTCAGGGCGTCCCCTTCGGGAATGTCGGTTTCCAGGCGGACAGCGGCAGAGGCGGGTGAGGCTCCGCCAGAAGCGCCATGTTCCTGGTTCAGTTCATTGATGCTCAGTCCGGACAGGTTGGTGACAACTTCCTCGTCGAAATCCAGGGAGATGTCCTCCAGTTCACTGGAAAACGGCAAAGGTTCAAATGTTGCCGGTGCGGGGAGGCCCTCCTCGGAAAACGGTTCATCGAAACTGGATCGGGAGTTCACTGTCGGGAACTCGTCGGGCGGATCCAGGGGGGGGGTCACATCGGCTGGTTCCGCCGGTGGCTCCGCGGGTTCAGGACTGTCTGCAGGTTCTTCCTCCGGGTTGGCAGCCGCCCGTACCAGGCGCAGTTTTTCCCGGACGGCGGGAAGGGGATGCCGGATCAGGATTTCCTCCAGAATGTCAATGGCTTCATCGTACAATTCCGTTTCCAGAAAAAAATCGACCTCATTGAAGGCTTCTTCCACTTCATCGGGCAGGGGGGCTTTTTCCACTTTGACGGAAGGGGAAACTTCATCCACCTGAACGACCGGTTCCTCGGGAGAAAGCGCGTTGGAGATCTGGTCATCCAGGCTGAGCAATTCCATGAGGTGGTCCATGGTGGGTTCAAAGGCCTCCCGCTTGCCCACCGGGGAAAGTCCTGCATGTTCCCGTGAATCCGCTTCCTGCAAAACAGCGGTGGAATCTTCCGGATCAAGAACGAACTG
>CAZTZR010000009.1:0-66065 GCA_964618145.1 uncultured Kofleriaceae bacterium | reverse complement strand
ACGAATTCGAAAAAAAACGCCTCAAATCCGTCCATCAATTGTGGAATTCAACACGGCGGAAACACTGGTCAGGTCATTCGTTGCCACATTGGTATCCGCCGGGGTCAACTGGTTTTGGGTGTTTCCGATTCCCAGTTGGCCGGAATCGTTGCGACCCCAGCAATACAGCCGGTTGTTTCCGTTGATGGTGCCGGTGGCGCAGGTGTGCCCGTCCCCGAGGGCGAACATCAAGACGGAACCGGGAGCCGATATATCGAGATTCGAGCCCGGCTCGGGAGTGGAACGGTTGGTGTTGGTACCGTTCCCCAGTTGGCCGAAATCGTTGCGACCCCAGCATTTCACAAATAATGACATATTTAGCACATCCACTGTGCACGCATGGTCTTTTCCCGCGAATATGGGATAGGTGCCAAATAACACCATGAAACCGGACAACTGAACCTGAACAGGGTCGGAACTGTTGGTGTTGGTACCGTTCCCCAGTTGTCCGAATTCGTTGCGTCCCCAGCAATAGGCGCCATGTTGTGATGTGGCGCAGGTAAATCCGTCTCCGGCGGAGATATGATCGATGTTGCTTATGTTGACCTTCACGGGGTTCAACCGGTCGGTGGTGGTGCCATCCCCGAGTTGGCCGTATTGGTTGTATCCCCAGCAATACACGTTTTTGTCTTCCGTCAGGGCACAGGTGTGATCCGCTCCGGCGGCAACGGAAAGGACCTTGGTGCAAAGGGAATCGTTGATCGTGCAATTCATCTGGCAGAGCAGATTTCCCAGGAAAAAGCCCCGGGTGCGGCAGGTGGCGCCTCCAAAGCCGGACAAATCGCACTCTTCCCAATCGGTCTGGATGATGCCATCGCCGCATTTCCCTCCACAGGATGTGGTATCAAACGCACAGTTTGACGCGCAGGCCAGCGTACCTGGATGATAGTTCAGGCTTATGCAAGTCTGGCCGTCCAGGTTTTCTCCGTCGCAGGTTTCGTACGGAGTTTGGATGATGCCGTCACCACAACTGCCGGTGCCTTCACAGTTGCTTTCACTGATGGTGCAATCATCGGTGCAGATCAGGGGGCCGGTGTAATAGCCCAGGGAGGAGCAGGTTTGGGACCCGAAGTTGTCTGTATCGCATTGCTCCCCTTGTCCGGTCTGGATGATGCCGTCCCCACAGGAACCGCCACATCCGGAAGTATCGAACCGGCAGTTGGTTCCACAGGTCAGAGTGCCGGGATACAGGCCCAGGCTTTCGCAATCCTGTTCGGCAAGGTTCACACCGTCACATTCTTCCCCGTGTTCGGTATGGAGGATGCCGTCGCCGCAACGGCCAAAGTCCACGCAATCCGTTTCCACAAAACCACGACAGTTGGCGCTGCAGGTGAGTGTGCCTCCGTAATAGCCGCGGGTTTCACAGGTCTGGTTGTTGAGCAGTTCCCCGTCGCAGACCTCACCGTGTTCGGTCTGGATGATCCCGTCACCGCATTTGCCGAACGGTTCACAGTCGGAGGTATCCAGGGACTTGCAGTCCGTGGCACAGGCCAGAGTTCCCCCATGGTAGCCCAATCCGGTGCAGGAGGCTCCCAAGAGGTTGATGCCATCGCAGACCTCTCCGTCATCAATGGTGATTTGTCCATCACCACACCTTCCTCCACACTCCGTACGGTCGAATTGGCAGTCGGATCCACAGCGCAATGTACCCATGATGTTGTAATGGCCAAGGTTGGCGCAATTGTAGTTATTGAGGTTGTTTCCGTCGCAGTCTTCTCCCGGGTCCAGAAATCCGTCACCACAGCGTTCGGTGACAGTGGTTTTGGTTTTGCAGGAGAACAGGCCGGCAACAAGAATGACCCCGAGGATGAATTGAATTCTGGTATGCATGGAAAACCCTCCAGAAAATGGACAACCGATTATTGATACGGCAAAAAGCCCTTTTGGGCAAGTGACATATTAAAAAAAAGGTTCCGGTGAGTTGTGGAAATGGACCATGGAATGTACCCGAAAAAAGTGATAGGGTGCTTTTCCGAAAGGAGAGTTCAGCCATGAACAAGACCCTGTTTCCGTGGATTTGCGTGCTTTTTCTGATGAGTTTTCTGGGGCTGCAGTGCAAGCCGGCACCTCCGAAAAACTGCTATATTGCGTCCGACGAGGATCTGGAAAAGAAACTGGAGGAAACACCCATGGTGGAACTGAAGGAAACACAACCCGGAGAGACGGAAAAGGCGACTCCCATCGTCCTGCCTGAACGGGACACCATTGACAGCAGGTACAAGTGGAATCCGGCGGTGGTGTTTGCCACTTTGGCCGCTTGGGAAGCCGAATTCAACGCCGTTTCGGAACTAATCAAAGACAAAAAATTGCAGGTTCACAAGGGGAAACTCGGTGGAGCCCCAAAGGCCGTGGCACAAATCATGCAGGAAATCTCCAGCCTTCGTTTGCGACTGGAAAAACTGCATTTTTATGCCCAGCGGAACGCGGATGTGGATTTGCGCCAGAGTGCGGGCCGGGAGTTGACCGAACGGGTCAAGGCGCTAACCAACCAGATGGACAACGACCTGAGTTTCATGGAACCGGAGTTCATCCGCCTGGGTGACAAGCGGCTGGCCGTTTTGCGGGATGCAAAGGAACTGGCGGATTATCGCCCCTATTTCCAGCGCCTCATCCGCCTGCAGAAACACTATCTGAGTGCGCCCGAAGAAGAGATCCTTTCCCGGGCGGGAATCATGGGGGATGTGGCGTACCAGGCGTACGAGGCGTTCGCCAACTCGGACATGCCGTTTCCTACCATCACGGACAGTGCGGGCAACCGCATCACCCTGTCGGCAGCCATGTATGGGAAATACCGCAGTTCCCTCAACCGGGAGGACCGCAAAAAGGTCTTCGAGAATTTCTGGCCTGTTTACAAGCAGTTCCGGGTGACCTTCAGTTCCCTTCTCAGCGCACAGATCAAATACTACAGCTATGTGGCCAAGGCACGCAATTATCCGGATCCCCTGTCCGCCGCATTGACTCCGCGGAATATCCCCACCAGTTATTACCGGGGTCTTGTGGAGAACATCAACCGGAACCTGGATGCCTTCCACGATTTCCTGAAACTGCGGACGAAGTTGCTGAACATTTCCGACAAGGCCCGGTACTACGATATCTATCCGCCCCTGGTGAAGGCGACTCCCCGAAAGTACACCTTCGAGGACAGCCGGGAGATCCTCATGAAGGCACTCTCCCCCCTTGGAGAAGAATACAAAAAACTCATGGAGGAAGCATTTGCCGAGAACAGCGGCTGGTTTGACGTGTTTCCGAACATGGGCAAGCGAAGCGGTGCCTACATGGCCAGCGTGTATGGGGTACACCCGTTCATGCTGTTGAACCACAACGACGACTTTGAATCCGTCAGCACCCTTGCCCATGAACTCGGACATGCCCTGCACAGTTCGTATTCGATGAAACACCAGCCCTATCCGAAGGCCCGGTATGTCACTTTCACCGCCGAGGTGGCCTCCACCGTGAACGAGGCACTGCTGGTGGAGTACATGCTGCAGCATGAAAAGGATCCGGAACAGCGCCGGTTTCTGCTTTCCCATTTCCTGGACACGTTCCGGGGTACCGTTTTCAGGCAGACCATGTTTGCCGAGTTCGAACTGGCCGCCTACGAGGCCCACCAGGCGGGCGGGGTGCTGACGGCGGATGCGCTGGACAAGATGTATCTGGATCTTCTGCGCCGGTATCACGGACACGAAAAGGGCATCATGGACATCGAGCCGCTGTATGCCGTGGAATGGGCCTACATTCCCCATTTCTACTACAATTTTTATGTCTATTCCTATGTGAACGGACTGGTGGCGGCCACGGTGATCGCCGACCGCATCCTGAAAGAGGGCGCTCCGGCGGCCGAACGGTACATCAACGGCCTGCTCAAGGCAGGCGGTTCAAAGGATCCGCTGGACATCCTGAAGGATGCGGGTGTGGACATGCTGGATCCCGCCACCTTCAACCAGGCCATCGACAAGTTCCGCCAGCGCACCCGCGAACTGGCGGCCCTCGCCCAATAGGGTGCTATCCTGGCACAATCAGGCCCATTGAAATCCGGACATGACCGGCTTATGAATTGATCCGGCGACGTTGTCGCCTCCTACGGGACGCCCTTTTGCGGGCGGCCCTTGGTGCCGGTCTTCGGGAAAACATCGGTTTTCATTGAACAATGTGGATGACCGGCTTATTCCGGTTCCCGTTCGATGAGATACATCGCGCGGCGGGCCGCGTATCCGACCCTCTTGCGTGCATCCCTGCGATAGCGGGACAACAGGGGCAAGGCTTCCCGTTGGCCCACGGCTCCCAGGGAGAAGGCTGCCTGGGCGCGGATGTCGTCTTCCAGTCGCCGGTTGGACAACAGGCGCCAGAGCAGATCCCGGGCGGCTTCGGTTTCCATGCGTTTCTGCCCATGCAAAAGTTCGATGGCGGTGGCCAGGGGGGCAGGTACCGGAGTCAGCCGTTTTTGGGTACGGGCCTTGTCTTCGAAGTGTTCCACAAGTTGCTGCAATACAAAGGCCGCCTGTTCATGGGAGGTTCTGGCAATGGCCAGTGCACAGGACCCGGCTTCCGGTTCCAGACTGCGGACGCAGGTGGCAAGGGCTTCTAAGTCCGACTGGTATACCGCCTGGATTTCCAGGGCCACGGAACGAACCACCGGTACGGGATCCTCCTTGAGGGATTCCAGGAACTCCAACGGCAAATGCGAATAATTCATGCGCAAGGCCCAAATCATGGACTGCTTCACTTCGGCATTGAGTCGGCCAAAATGGCGAACGAATACCACGGAAGCCTGTCCGGACTCCTGAAGCAGCAAGAGGGTGGAAGCCAGTTTCAGGATGCCCGGGTCATTGGACGTGGAGACGATTTCCTCCAGACGAGGGAGCAAATCCGTGCGGTTGCGATGGGGATACAACCGTACCAGCGCATAATGCTGGCGGCGACGGCTTTGCGAGGAGACCATGCGAAGCAGCAGTGAAAACCGTTCTTCGCGGGACATTTCCCGCAAGGCGGCATCAATTTCCGTGATGGCGCGACAGGGCGCCGGTTCAGGAGCGCACTGGTCCAGGTGCGTCATCCAGCGGGATAGATCCGTGCTGCCCGTAGATGCGGCAGAATCCGTCACGGATGGTTCCTTTGCGGGTTCCAGGGAAGCGGGATCCGGCAGGCCGGGCGGTTCACGGCAGGCAACGAGTGTCACCAGCCAGAACACGATGATCCGGACGTTGGGTTGCGAAAACAGAAGGAAAAAACGCAAGTGAAACTCCCCAGACGGGGAAATTGTGCAACTGCTTGCCGGATTTGGCAAAAAAAACGGAAAAAAACAGCTTGTCGTGACAGGGGATTTCAGATCGTTTCCGTTTTTGGTGGCTTCAAGTACCGGATTTCACTAGTATATCCGCCTTGGGGGACGACGATTTTCATTGACGAGGAAGTCATGAACGTGAATTCAAAACTGATGTCCTGGTTAGGTTATTTTCTGCTCATCGGTGGCATGGGCATCGTGACATTGGCCATGGGATGGATCACGGGATACCATGGATTGGGTACGCTGCTCTCGGTGGCCCTGATTCCGCTGTTTCTGGCAGGTCTTCTTTCGGTTTTCATTGTCAGTATCCAGAACAACCGGTCGAATCTGGAACTCCAGAGCATGCTGGATCTCCGCACGGCACAACTTCAGGATGCCAACGCCACAATCAAGCGGATGTCCACCAAGGATCGCCTGACTGGATTGTACAACCGTCGGGGTTTCAGGGATCTTCTCAAACGGGAGATCCTGAGAAGCCAGAGACTGGACAAACCCCTGGTGGTGATGGCCATCCAGTTTACCTTCGGCCCAAACATCGACACGGCCAAGCAGACTTCCATGATGTCTGTATTTGGCAAGAACATCGCCCGATGGATTCGCGGCACGGATGTCAGCGCGCGTATCGGCGATGAAACCATGGGGTTCATGTTATTGGACACGGATCTGGAAGGCGCCCGTATCTTTTATGACAGAATCTGTGAACAACTGGCCAACAGCGAGTTCCAGTTTCCGCCGTTCCGTGCGGCAGTGGTCTTGCATCCGGAGCATGGAGACCGCCCGGACAGCATGATCGAGTTGGCCCTTTTGACCGTGGAAACAGGACCCGTTTCCACGCTGGTGGTGGCCAATCCGGCCAATGCGGTGGTCAACACCGCGGAACCGGAAACCATGGCCTGAAATACCGGTTGAACATTTCCTGATCAGAGAACGGTACCGGGTGGAAGAATCTCCCAGAAGGGAACCCGGTAGCGCACCTGTCCGCCGTCCAGTACCACATCAAAAAAGAGACCCTCTTCATGCACGTTCCGGACACGGGCGTGGACCAGCATGGCGGCTCCGCCACGACAGGCTTCCACTTCCCCGTCTTTTTCCGGAGAAAAATCCGGATTCCAGGTGTTGGTTTCAGCCGCCGCCACCCGCACCACGGCCCCGCCAAGACCCTCGATGATCCATATGTGACGCTCCTCCCCGAACAGGGCAATTCCCTGGTTCCAGTAGCCTCTCTTGTTGTAAAAGACCACCTGTCCGAATTCCTTTGTCCGGTTCTGCACGATGACGGCATCCACACCGGTGGATTCGATGCGGGACCCGTCACGCCAGATGCGTCGAAGTTGCAGGGTATCGCCCTGGATTTCTTGTACCTTTCCCATGAAAACGCTCGTTGGCCCGGTGGCCAGAACGGTCATGCCCATTTGGGGGCTGGCTTTCTTCACCGGTTTCACCAGATTCCAGGGAATGCCGGAAAAGATCATGCCCGTGTTTTCCACGGTGGCCCCGTCTTCGTTCGCCGCCACAAGCCTGCCCCGTGCGATCCGGAAACTGTGTGGTTGTTTCGGATAGGAAAGGACCGTCCACACCATGGTGCCGGTCACCATTCCGGGAACTTGTTTCCCCCGGTCAACAATGGGAATGGGAAAAGACCGTTCCGGCAGGGTAGGATCCGGTTTTGCCGACGGGTCAGGCATACTTTCCCTGGAAGGTTCCCTTGCGGATGGGCTTTTGTCGGGTTCCCGGGAACAAGACCAGGAAAGGGACATCATTACCCAGGACAACAACAGGAAAAATGGCGAACGGGTCACTGTCCCAACTCCGTCATTCGGGGTGGCTGACCTGTCATCTGCAGTACAGAACGCCAGAGGTCACCGTCCGGGTCAATGCGTTTGCTGTGGGAAGTGGCTGCCGAAAGGGGAACATGGGTAAAATGATCGCTCCACAGGCCCACGACCATGCCGGTTTTTCCGGCCATGGCGGCGTGTACTGCATTTTCTCCCAGACGTCGGCAAAACACCGCATCCATGGGAGAAGCGGGCATGGCCCGGATGATGTAACTGGGATCTATGTATTTTAGATTGACCGGTTTCTGGATTGCTTTGAAATGGGAGATCAGTTTGTCACCGAGGAATCGGCCGATATCATTGAGTTTGCGGTTTCCGGATGCGTCTTTCTGGACGTCAGACTGGTCGAACAGTTCCTGCCCGGCCCCTTCTGCCACCACGATTACGGCATGTCCCTGCTTGTCCAGTCGATCGGAAAGCACACTGAACAAACCATGGGATCCATCAAGACAAAATGGACTCTCGGGGATGAGAACCGCGTCGACCTGTCCGGCGGCCAGTGCCGCGTGAGCCGCAATATAGCCTGAATGGCGTCCCATGAGGCGAACCAGGCCGATACCGCGGGGGGCACCCTCGGCTTCAATCAGCGCGGCGGCAATGGATTCGGCAGCCTTGGATACAGCGGTTTCAAAACCGAAGGTGCGGGTGATGAAGGGAATATCGTTGTCAATGGTTTTTGGAACACCAATGATGGCCATACGGGTGCCCCGTTTCATGGCCGCTTCATGAAGTGCATGGGTGCCGCGCAGGGTTCCGTCTCCCCCTATGGTGAAGAGCACGTTGATGTTGAGTTGTTCCAGGGTGTCCAGCATGGATTCGGGATCCTGCGGACCCCTGGAAGATCCGAGCATGGAACCGCCCTTGAGGTTCCAGTTGCGTATTCCGGATGGATTGAGTTCCCAGGTTTCGTATCCTTCCGAAGCCACCATTCCGGCAAAACCATACCGGAAACCGATCACCGAACGAACCTGGTATTCCCTGACAAGTTGGTTCACGATGGCGGTAATGACGTTGTTGATGCCGGGGCAAAGTCCCCCACAGGTCACGATTCCGGCACGGATTTTTTTCGGGTCGAAGTAAATGTGCCTGCGGGGACCGGCCGCTTCAAAGGCTTCGGCCGGATCCGGGTTGTCCTTGTCGTACAGGGATGCAAAGAGCACCCGGGCTTCATCATCGACATAGTTGGGGATGAAATCATTGTCTTCCACGGACAGTTCCAGGGGAGAAGGATTTTTGCAGGGACCAAGAACCGGAACCTGCATGGAAAGTGGACCGACGTGTATCTGCATGGTATGTCGCCTCCGAATGCGGTATCAACATATTTGAAAAGCCGGTGTTTTGTCAACGAGGTCGGGGTTTTTGTAAAAAAAGTGGAAAAAAACGCGGGATTCCCCTGTTTAGCTTGAAAAAAAAACCTTAAGGTGCGATAGCGGGCAGGCACGGGGAACATCAGGAAAAGTCTGTGTTTCCGGGCGAATTAATCTGGAGGAACCAAGTTATGCCTGACAAAAAAGTACACGTCAAACCGGCAGAGGGAAAACTCGGGGTTCTGATCCCTGGTCTCGGGGCTGTCGCAACCACATTCATCGCCGGCGTGGAAGCTGCCAAGCGCCATCTGGGTGCGCCCATCGGAAGTCTGACACAGATGGGTCGCATCCGGCTCGGCAAGCGCACGGAGAACCGCAATCCGCTTGTTTCGGAATTCGTGCCGCTGGCCGGTTTGTCCGACATCGTGTGGGGTGCCTGGGACCTGCATGGCCAGAATGCCTATGAAGTCGCCTGCCGTTCCAGGGTGCTGGATCAGCCGATGCTGGAAAAGGTCCGGGTGCCGCTGGAAGCCATTGAGCCCATGCCTGCCGTGTTCGACCCGGCATTTGTGAAAAACCTCAAGGGCGTCAGTGTGAAAAGCGGCGAATCCAAGATGGATCTGGCCAACCAGGCCATGGCCGACATTGATGCCTTTTTTGCCCGGACGAAAGTCTCCAGGGCGGTCATGCTGTGGTGTGGTTCCACGGAAACATTTACTCCGGTATCCGATGTTCATCGCTCCCTGGAGGCGTTTGAGAAGGGTCTTCTGGAAAGTGATCCAGGAATCAGTCCGAGCATGATCTATGCGTATGCCGCGCTGAAAAAGGGGATCTCCTACCTGAACGGAGCCCCCAACCTGACCGTGGACATTCCTGCCCTGATGGAATTGGCAAAATCGGCCAAAGTGCCCGTGGGCGGCAAGGATTTCAAAACGGGTCAAACCCTCATGAAAACTATCATAGCTCCCGGACTGAAAGCCCGGCTCCTGGGGGTGGAGGGGTGGTTTTCGACCAATATCCTTGGCAATCTGGACGGTCTGGTCCTGGATGATCCGGGATCCTTCAAGACCAAGGAAGAAAGCAAACTCTCCGTTCTGGACACCATTTTCCACAAGGAACTGTACCCGGAACTGTACGGGGATGTCTTTCACAAGGTCCGCATCAATTATTACCCTCCCCGGGGTGACAACAAGGAAAGTTGGGACAACATTGATATCATCGGGTGGATGGGCTATCCCATGCAGATCAAAATCAACTTCCTCTGCCGGGATTCCATTCTTGCCGCGCCGGTCTGCCTGGATCTGGTGCTCTTCATGGATCTGGCCGCCCGCTGTGGATGGTCCGGCGTGCAGGAATGGCTTTCTTTCTACTGGAAGAGCCCCCAGACGGCCCCCGGTCTTTCCCCCATTCACGATCTGTTCCAGCAACAAGCCAAGATGGAAAATACCCTCCGCTACATGATGGGTGAAACCCTCATCACCAACCTCGGCCTGGACTACTACATGGACGAGGAATAGCCCGTCCCCCGGACTTTTCGTCAGCGGCAGATGATTCCATTATAGAGAAAAAGAGGGGTTCAGGAGTGGGAGAAGAAGCGCAAAAGGCCGATGGACGAGCCTTGTTCGCGGGTCTTGCGCTTTTCATCGATGAGGTCGGCGTAGTGGACCAGGGCTTCGGCCTGCCTGTGACTCATCAAATCGATCATTTTCCCCTCAAAGGAGATGGCTCCCAGGCCCTTTTTCTGGGCTTCCTCGAAAGCCACCACCAGCCGCCGGGCATAGCCGATGTCCGCTTCGGAAGGGGAGAAGGTTTCGTTGATGAACTCAATCTGTGCCGGATGGATGGTCTGCTTGCCCTTGAATCCCAGTTGCAGGGCCAGTTCAGTCTGGTAAGTCAGGGCTTCCTTGTCGGTGAGCAGACCGAGGAACGGTGTGTCAATGGCCTGCACGCCCACGGCCCGGCCGGCATTGACCAGCATGGAACGGGCAAAGAGCAGTTCATGTTCCGTGGCGGAAAGGGAGGTGACCGCCCTTCCCAGATCCCGGTAATAATCGCCAGCGCCAAAGGCCAGTGCCGTGATACGGGAACTGGCGGCGGCGATTTCCAGCGCGTTCATCACACCCCGGGCGCTTTCGATCAGGGGAATGATTTTCAGACTGTTGGCCTCCAGACCGGCCTTTTTCTCGACGCTGGCCATCAGGGCTTCGAGTTGCCGCACATCCTCGGCGGTTTCCGATTTGGAGAGCATGAATCCGGTCAGGCCGGCGGTGGTGACGGCTTCCACGTCCAGTTGGGTCAGACCCGTGATCAGGGCATTCACCCGCACAAAGATGGCGGCTCCACTTTCCTGGATGGCGGCGATGGAATCGCGGACCATGACACGGGCGGTGCCCTTGTCCAGAAGGGGGACGGCATCTTCCAGATCCAGGATGATGGCATCTGCAGCCAGATTCACCGCCTTGGTGATCATGCGCAGGTTGTTTCCGGGAATATAGAGCATAGAACGAAGTACTGTCATGATGTCACCTCGGTATTCAGGATTTTGGCCAGGGTCAAAGCGATTTCCTGCGGACGATCCACCACATGGGCACCCACACTCGTGAGGGCCTGAATCTTGCTTTCCGCAGTTCCCCGTCCCTTTTCAATGATGGCGCTGGCATGGGAAAAACGCATGCCGGAAGGCATGTTGCGCCCGGCAATGTAGGCCACCAGCGGCTTGGTGAAGCGGCCTTCCCGAATCACTTCGGCGGCTTCTTCCTCGGCAACCGTGCCGATTTCCCCGAACATGACGACGGCTTTGGTTTCCTCGTCCTGCTCGAACAGGGGAAGGATTTCGGCAAAGGCCGAACCGGTGACGGGTTCCGCTCCCACGTGCAGGGAGGTGGTGACACCGAATCCGGCTTTCATCAGGCTCCAGGTCACCGTGGATGTCTGTCCGCCACTGCGGGACATGACGCCTACCGGCCCCCGCTTGAAGATTTCCCTGGCGAACTCGGCGCTGCCACCGAGCCATCCCATGGCCGCCCGTTCGGCGCTCATGAGTCCCAAAGAGCCGGGACCCAGCATCCGGGCGCCCGCGGCCCTGACACAGGCGATCATTTCCAGGCTGTCATGCAACGGTACCCGCTCGGCGGGAACCACCACGAAGTTGATGCCGTTTTCCACGGCATCCCGCACGGCCTGTTTGACCTGCGGACCCGGTACGAAGGTGACGCTGGAATTGATGGGGCCATGGGCCGCAATGGCTTCAGCGACGCTATTGTACACGGGGACGCCCCAGACACTGGATCCGCCGCGCCCGGGGGTCACGCCGGCAATGACGTTGGTTCCGTAATCCAGCATGAAACGGGTGCGGGCACTGCCCTCGCGTCCCGTGATTCCCTGGACAAGTACTGTGGTGTTTTCATCAATGAGAATGGCCATGGGTTATTTCCCCCCTTCCGAGGCTGGTCTGGAATTGTCGATTCCAAACATGTCCAGATAGATTTCCAGTGCATTTTTCCCGAACTGCTTGCAGTAGAACTCACAGGCGAGGCATTCGTTGCACAGGCGCCGGGCTTCTTCGGGCGGGCATACCAGAACGGGCTTTCCGTCCTCGATGCGGAACAGGTTGCGACCGAAGAGGCTGCAGGCCTTTACACACCCGAAACTGTTGCAGGTCTTGCACTTGGTATAGTCAATCTTGATGCTGCCGGTTTGAAAGTTGAATTTCAGTTCATCCATGGCTATTTCACCTCGGTGATGGGTTGATACTCGTTGACCATGTCCCGCATCCGGGCAGCGACCTCGTCCACACGGTCGACATATTCGCGGCCATAGATCTCGATGCGGGCGGGAAGCCCCTTGAGTCCTTCATGGAGGATCTCCAGGGATTCGCGATCCTTGTTTCCCGCCAGAAGGATGATCACCGGGAAGTCCGGCCGGTTGGCCAACTCTTCGCGCAGTCCCTTGACCAGGGCGTGGGCGTGATGCCACTGTTCCTGGTTGGCAATGACGGGTCCCATCAGGACATATCCGGCGATGTTGGGCTGGGAAAAGATCATCTTGATGACCCGGTACACCTTGCTGGCGGTGGGATTGCCGCTGGTGTCCGCATAGTTCGCGATCTTCAGTCCGTGGCGCATCAGGGCGTCGGCTCCAACCATGGCACCGCCACCGCCAACGCCGTGGAATCCCACCGTGCCGCTGCCCACCTGGATGTTCTGATGGATCTGCACGAAATATCCCACGCCGCGGTAGTCCTTCTCCTCGATTTTCCAGGCTGCCCTTTCCAGGAAGGTCGGGGGCCGGCCGATGTCCCGCGGGTAACTGATTTCCAGGTCCGCATGCCTGAAGCAGGATGCCTCGTCCACCACCGTGCGGCAGTCGGCGGCGAATATTTTTCCGTCGCGGGTCAGCACCATGGGGTTGATCTCCATGCTGCGGGCGTCATAGGTCCTGAACACCGTGTACAGGCCGAACACCGTGTCGCTCAATGGTTCCACCAATGCCTTGTCGATGGGAAGTTTCGCCAGCAGTTCACGCACCTGGCCGATTTCCAGGGGCGAAAGGACGTCCAGCGTCATGGTCACCACCTTCTCGGGAGTGGTGGCGGCCACCTCTTCCACATCCACGCCGCCCTGGGAACTGAACATCAGGACGGGTGCCTTGACCTTGCACGAGTCATTGATGATGATGCCGGCATAAAATTCGTGGACGATGTCCAGTTGTTCCTCCACCAGCACCTTCTCGACCTTCAGTCCCTTGATTTCCTTTCCCAGCAGGTTTTCAGCAGCTTCCCTGGCTTCTTCGACAGTGTTGGCAAACTTGATGCCTCCCGCCTTGAAACGACCGGTGGCACCGATCTGGGATTTGATGACCATGGGCTTGTTGATCTTTTTCGCGATTTCGACAACTTCCTCGACGGTCGAAGCCACATCACCGAAAGGAACATTCACGCCCGCATTTCTGAGCAATCTCTTTCCCTGGTATTCATGAATTTTTGGCACTGTGATCATCTCCTTTTGTGGGTCGGGTTGCAGGTTTCAGGAAACCCAAAAACAGGTTCATTACCAATCTCTCTTCAACAGGTGAAGTTCCAGTGGACATCCAGATCGGAACTATGGCTGTCTTTCCATTCCAGCAGTGCGATCATGCGGTTCATTTCATTGCGCACCACGGTCAGTCCCTCGTCAAAACCCATTCCCGGCTTGACCAGCATCCGCTGGGGACGACAGGCCATGGCCAGATGCACGCAGTTGCGGGCGGACAGGTCGGTCTCGTTGCAGGTGCCCCCCTGGTAACTTTCCATCCCGTTCCGGTTGCAGTACAAAACCGCATCCACGATGTTGTGGATGCCTCCCAGATCCGGGGTCTTGATCTGTACCATGTCACAGCAACGGGCATCCGTGAACTCCCGGATGTCCTCCAGGGTGTTGCACCACTCGTCGGCCACGATGCGCACCGGAGCACCGACTTTCCGAAGCCCCTCGCAGATCCGCGCAAGTTGCTCGATCTGCGGTTCCTTCGCTCCCACATCCACCGGACCTTCAATGTACAGCGGAAACTCTCCGGAGTATTGGGGAAGCCCTGCAAGATACTCCACAATCCGGTCCACCTGGTGATCGAAAATCATGCCGATGGTTCCGTAGACATCAATGTGAAGGGTCGGAACATAGGCGGGATCCAGGCGCAGTTTGCGGATACGTGTGGCGAGAAAAGTGATGTAATCCTTCAGTTTTTCCCCGTTGCGCCCCAGTTTTTCCGGGATGTTGTTGATCAGGCCGTGGGGCAGCACATCCACGTTTTTCAGGATCATCTTGTCCACGGAATTGTACCGGTCATCCCCGGTCTGTCCGAACAGGGGGATGGGGGCGACCACCCGGTCCAGATTCCACTCTTCCCACACCACCTCGGTCTTGAAGCAGCGACGGGCCCGGGCGTGTGCGTCGAGAAGGGCCTGGCTCAACCCGTAGCGAACGGCCGTGTGCAACTTTTTTCCTTCCACCAGGAGGGTGTCGAAATGGGTGGCATCCTCACGGAAAGTGGTCAGTTCATGGCCCTTGAGCAAGGGGCGAACGTGCTGTTCCAGAAACGGAATGTATCGGCTGGAGAGAAACAGGGGATCCCGGCCCCCGGCCCCACTGTACTGCACCGCGCAGGCATCGCCCACGGCAATGGAACCGTCTTCGAGAACCAACAGGATGGAAATGCTCTGTCCGTCCATCCGGATGGCGGAAAAACCTTCGGTGACCGGGGTTCCCTCGTAAACGAACCCGTCCTGGGGCACGCCACTCTTGATGGCTTTCTGGTCATCAAAGAAGAAGGAGGAATTTCCGGGGGCAAAGATGACTTCGAGGATTTTCATGTTCACAACTCCTGGGTTGTCAGGACCGTCCCACGAGACGTCCCTTGGAAATGGCATACACATCGTCGATGATCATCTGGTAACAGGGTTCACGTCCTTCCTGTCTGGCCCTCTCCCGGATTTTTGCCGCATGGTAGGCCCGGGAGTCCATATCCAGGGGAACCTGCCCGAAATCGAAAATCCGGATGGCCCCTTCATTGTCCCGTACGGGAAGGAGTTTTCCCTTGTTGTTCACGGAAGGTGCGAACGGAACATCCAGGATTCCGGCCGCAAATGCCCGGATAGCACCCTGGGCCCAGTTGCCCTCGCCCATCTTCCGGACCGCATGGAGGACGGCATTGACTTCGCGTTTGATGTGCTGGACTTCAGGTTGCACAAGCGCACACAGAGCATCTTTCTGGTCTGTCAGCATGCTGGAAATCTGCCGGGTGGCCAGAATGCCCTGGACATTGGCTTCCGCCGTGGGAATCCCGGAGGCTTCATGTGGCGTCTTGACGATGACCTTGGTGGCTCCCGCCAGGGCTGCCGTGGCGCCTCCCCAGGAGATGACCCCGAACGCCTTGCTCTCGTTTTCGGGAAATCCACCCATCCATTGGTGGAACACGGTGGACAACTGGTAGTCTTCGTGGCCTTCCCGCCCGAACCACTCGTTCGCCAGTTCCCGCAGGCTGTGGATGGCGGCCACATCCTGGATCAGGTTGCCGGCCTGGCCATATCCCAGGGTGATGGAACGAACGCCCTGCTCCAGAGCCAGAAGTCCTTCGATGATGGCGATGCAATGGCTCACGAAGGGAGGAACCAGCGTTCCGGAAAGGGGGCCAAACGGTTCCCGGTTGATCCGGATGCCGGACTCTTCGTAGATGCCCACAAGACGGTCCACATACTGCCAGTCCAGAATGCTCTTTTCCAGGGGCACTTTCTTGGCGTACGGGATGTTGTAGGAAATGCCGCCACCTTCAAAGGAAGTGAATCCGGCACTCAGGGAAATTTCGGCCAGCAGGCGGGCATCGGGTGTGCCATGCCGTACCTGGACCGGCTTTGAAATGGATTCGATGATGCTGCGGCAGGCTGCCAGTCCATGATTGACGGCCGGAAAGCCGTTGAGCAGGCTGTGTCCGGCCTGGCGGCTTTTCTCGATGCCCTTTTCGGCTTCTTCGTACCGGTTCTGGCGCGTATAGGCGTCAATGGTGGTGGGAAGCAGGTCTGCATGTTCCGAAAGAATCGCCAGCAGACGGATGTGTTCCTCCAGCAGGGCCACGCCGGCCCGTGGCTGGAGAAGCAGGCGCCGTTCAGCGACCGCCTGGTCCAGAACTTCCGGAAAACGCTTTTCCGGTGGCAGGTTCTCATGGAAACGAAAACCGTCCTCCAGATGGACATCCTGGCCGGTTTTCCAGCCTGCCAGGATGGAAGGACGCATTTCCTCAATCCGGTTGCGCGGAATTTTCCTGTGTTCGGTGACCATTCAATAACTCCTGTGTTTCAGGGAGGGAAGTATCGGAGAAAAAGAAATCCTCGTCATGTTGGGTACTATATTGGACTAGTCCAAACAGGTCAACAGAAAAAACACAAACCCTGAAAAAAAGAAAAAAAACCATTTTTTGGAAGTATTGGACTATACCAATATCCCAGTAAACAGACACAGGGACTTCCCCCATGGATTCATTTTGATTCCGTTGATAATCAACTGTCCAGAAGGGGCACGATTTCTTCAAAGCCGGCGATTTCGCGGTGTCCGATCAGACCGACCAGAAAGTATTCATGGGTGAGGGGGTCCACCCGGAATTCCTTCAAAATCCGGAATTCCTCTATTTCGCCGGTGTGCCGGACATGGGTCCGAACGCCCGTGCAGTAGAGATCATCGTTTCCGATGCGGATGTGGGTGTCGTCCACTGCCTGGATGGGAAGGTTCGCTTCAATGATCTCCTGCACCTTGGTCTGGAGCATGCAGATGTTGACCTGGGGCATTTCATCAAAACGCAGGACAAATCCATGCTTGACATCCGAGTGGAGCAACTTGCTTTCCACGCCATAATCCCGCTTGAGAACCATGCAGGTCAGATCCTCAGCCGTATGGGCCATGCGGCGGAACTTGATGGTGCGGGAAACGACTTCCTTGATGACATTGGGATTCGGTCCAAAGATGTTGGGCCGGCAGACAATGATCTCTTCGCCGATGCCGAAGATCAGGTGGGCGTTGAATCCGAGATCTTCGTAGAGCAGGTCAAAATGTTCCACGATGACCCGCCGGTTGTGGGACAGGGCGAGTTTGATGGCATCGATGATTTCGTATTTGGGATGGAAGGCGCTTTCAAAACGGTAGTCGATATGGAAGGTGTGTGCCGAGAAGAAGTCGTCCCCGGTGAACTGCAAAAGCGGAGTGGGTCGCACGTTCACGCCGTCATCGTCATTGGTAAGTTCGAGTCCGGGAAAAAGCGCCTTGATCAAAGTGCTCTTGCCCGATCCTTCCGCACCGATGATGCCGATGAGCAGATCATTGGGGGTCAGGTAAGCCTGGGAGAGGGCGCTTCCGAGCATGTACATCCGGATACGTCCCCGGGGTGCATAGTAGGTGGCGTACATCAGGTTTTCATGGATGGGCATGGTTTGTCTGTTCTTCATTTTTGGGGTGATTGTTCCGTAAGTGAAATCAGCGCCTTTTTCACGGCCGGGCGACCGGCCACCTGGAAGGCATTTGCCAGAAGCGGAAAGAGGTACTCCCGATCGTACAGGATCCGGGCGCGGTTCGGTGTGAGAATCACGCGACCCCGTTCGTCGAAGGGCAGGATGTCAAAGGCCTTCTGGGGATTGTTTCCCCGGGAGGAAAAGCCGCCACTGCACACCACGGCATCGTACCGGCGCAGATCCTTGCCCCGGCGCAGTTCGGTGGGACCATTGGCGGTATAAACGATTTCCATGCGTCCGGCATGACGGGACACGGCACATCCGATGCAGGCGAGGGAAAGCAGTTCATCCAGGTCAGATTCCAGTTCATCGGCGGGAAGCCGTCCCGGATCCGCGGAGATGGAGGTCACCCAGGATTGCAGGGTTTCATCGGTCACATCCATGGATTTTTGCAGGCGCTGGACCCAGGGTGCGGCTGCTTCGACAGCACTGGCTGCGGAGATCCGCATGCCCAGATCCCCTTCGACGGTGCGCTTGGTGACGGGTTCGGGCAGGCCGTGGGTCAGGACGGTTTCCTCTTCGGCGGTCATCTGGCCATGGGAATAGATGTCGGTGGTGGCACCGCCCATGTCCACAAGAACGAAACGGCCCAGGTTTCCTGCCTGTCCGATGGCCTGCACGAATTCCAGCATGGCCAGTGGTGTGGGTCGGGGTTCCGTGCCCGTATGACGGACCAACTCCGATAATCCCTTGCCCTCCACGATGCGGTCCAGAAACACCCGGCGGATGGCCTCTCTGGCACTTTCCGGGCAAGGTTCGCGCAGATCCGGGAGCACGTTGCCGGCGAAGACCAGCGGGTGGTCCGACAGTTCCCTGGTCACCAGATCCACTGCATCCCGGTTGCCTGCGTAGAGGATGACGGTGGCCGGGTCCAGATCCCGCAGGATTTTGGCGTTGTGTTCCACAAAGGAGGTGTTTCCTCCGTCGGTGCCTCCGGAGAACAACAGTATGTCGGGACATTCCCGGTTGAGACGGGCGATGTCATTGGAATTCAATTGATAGGAATATACACTGGTGATTTTGGCTCCGGCACTCAATGCGGCCGCCTGGGCCGCCTGGAGGGTGAGATCCGGCACCAGCCCCAGGGCGGCCACACTCAGTCCACCATGGGCCGAGGAGGACCAGGCATGTACCGGACGTTCCCCGCCGGACCCCAGAAGTTCCCGTTCAACCCGGAAGAAACCGTCAGGAAGGTGCGATGTGGTGGGAGTGTGGGCCCGACCTGCCAACACCAGATCCTCCCCCTCAAGGAGAAACAGGGCTCCCTTGGTCCAGGTGGATCCGATGTCGATGGATACAATGCGCATGTCCGTCAACCGGCTTTTGCCTGGATGTCGGCCCTGAGGAGTTTGACCACCTCGTTCAGATCGTCATTGGGGGAAAAAACCCGATCATAGCCCATTTGCAGGAATGTTTCCCGGGTTTTGGAAAAATCGGCCTTGCCCACCACCAGGTTGCCCCCCACATACAGGATGATGTTTTCCAGGCCCCGCTCAATGCAGCGCTCACGAAGACCCTGGCAGTCAATTTCCCCGTGTCCGTACAATGATGAAACGAGGATGGCAGCGGCATGGGTTTCAATGGCCGCATCAATGAACTCGTCCTGGGAAACCATGACCCCCAGATTGATGACCCGAAAACCGGCCTGTGTGAAAAAGGCTTCCAGGATCTTGTTTCCGACGGCATGGCAGTCTGCGCCAATGACGCCCATGATGACTGGTCGTTCGCTCATGATTCCAACCTTTGTTGCACGATGTGCTTGATCAGGGATTGCAGGTGGATGATGGAACCCTGTTCCACCTGGTATTCGAAGGGAAATACCTGTACCCCCTCCATGGTCATGCGTTTGACGAGAGTTCCGGAGGGTTCCACCGGATTTTCCGGTGGCATGATCAGAACGTCGAAGTCGGTTTTTTCCCCCTTTTCGAGATCGGCTGGTGTCTTGCGCACAGGGGGTGTCTCCAGGCTTGCCAGTTGTTTTACCCAGTGACATACAATCCGGAAAAACTCCTCACTGCGGGCGCAGACGGCCACACGGAGTTTCCCCGACAGTGCTCCGGTCCTGGCCACCGTCTGGTAGGAGGGTGCCAGCGCCACCTGTGTCAGACGTCCCCTGAGCGGTTCCAGCATGGAAGCCATCTCGCTGAAATGGGTGACCGGTATGAGGATCAGGTCATAAGGTTCGCAGGTTCTGACCGGAAAAACATCCTGTTCCAGTTCGGAGAGCAGTTTTCCGTGAATGGATATGCCCAGTTGTTCCTGCATCTGTCGGGTCAGGGAGACCAGGGCTTCCGGATTGCAGTCAAATGCCAGGGCATGGATCGTGGCCCGGATTTCTGATCTCTGGCGCAGAAGCAACTGGCACCAGGTGAGGATTTCCCCGTGGGAAAAGGCCAGATCCTCGCAGGTGTCCAGGGCACGGGAAAGGGCACCCAGGGCACGCTCCCGCCGATCCTGGAGATGATCCACCTGTGCCCTGGCGATGAATGTGCCACGTCCCTGGGTGCCTTCCACAAGTTGACGGCTTTCCAGAAGTTCATACGCTCGTTTGACGGTGCCCCGGGCCACCACGAGAAGCCGGGCCAGTTCCCGTTCGGGTGGCAGCCTGTCTCCCGGGTGCAGGAATCCCTTTTTGATGAGTCCTTCCACTTGTTCCACAATCTGGGCATACATGGGTGTTTTCGAGTGGGGATCCAGGGCAAGGGGCAGTTTCATAAAGATGCACTATATTGGACTATACCAAAAATGTCAAGCAAACTCATATTCTGGCAATATCTTCGAATGATTGAGTAAAATCATGCATATTGGTCTATACCTTTTCGTGAAAATCATTCTTTCTTTCTAGAACCGGATGCAGATTGCTTTTTCCACTAGGTCCATGGCCATGGCATCCGGATCAAGCCTGCTTTCAGCTTCCAGCACATCTTCCATGCGTGCATGGGTTTCCGGGCGGTCGGGAGCAAAAAGCGTGCAGGAATCCACACAGGGAATGATGGAGGTTTCGTAGGTTCCGATGCGACGGGCCAGTTCAATGGTTTCGGATTTGTCAAATCCAGAAAGTGGCCGGATCACGGGCATTTTTGCGGCAGCATCAATGGCGACCAGGTTGTGCAGGGTCTGGCTGGCCACTTGTCCGAGGCTTTCGCCGGTGACCAGCGCCAGGGCCCGGTTGCGCCTGGCGATGATGGCTGCCGTGCGCATCATCAGGCGCCGGTACAGAACCGTGGCGAGTTTGTGGGGACGGCATTCCCGGAGAATTTTCTGGGCTTCCCCGTAGGCGACCACATGCAGGCGGTGGGGTCCTCCCCATGGACGCAGGAGCCGGCACAGAGCCTCGACCTTCTCTTTGGGTTCCTCCCCTGTCCAGGGTGGTGAGTAGAAGGTGGTGGCGTTGAGTGTGGCACCCCGTTTGAGCATCATCCAGAGTGCGACGGGGGAGTCGATTCCCCCGGAGAGCAGCACTTCCATGCGT
The DNA here is from genome assembly GCA_964618145.1 of uncultured Kofleriaceae bacterium. Lineage (GTDB taxonomy): Bacteria > Myxococcota_A > Polyangia > HGW-17 > HGW-17 > HGW-17. The sequence goes on along the minus strand of CAZTZR010000009.1, from coordinate 45,100 downwards.
CCCGACATTCCCACAGGCAGGCCACCGAATGCAGGTTCCCGCTGGGCACAGACAAAGGAAAGATCCCGGCCGGCATGGATTTCCACCACCATGTCCGGGTTTTTCAGGTTGACAGGAATGTGGCATGTTTCATGGATGAGGCCACCGATTTCCCGCTCCAGTTGCAGGGAATCAAACGGGAGGCTTTTGTCGGTGCGCCGGGCCGACACCCGGAAGGAGGCCGGTTTGTCCGGAAGGTGCTGCATGAACTCGAGGGCTTTTGCTGCCAGTTGATCGAAAACCGGTTCGCAGGGTGTCACGCGGGAGATGCTGGTCAGTCCAAAGACCTTCTGTACCTGGGATATCACTGTGGACAATTCCTCCGGCGGACAGGAAACCATGTAGCGACCGTGAAAACGGTGCAGCCTCGCCGGGGAGCCGGTGCGGCGCAATGCATCCCGGATGTTGCGTTCCAGTTGACGCAGGAACAGGTGGCGGTTGCTTCCCTTGAGAAAGACTTCGCCGATGCGGAGGATCAGTGTGCCATCCATTGTCAGATATGGCCAACGAAATGGGTACCGGAAATTCCGCGCAGGGCGTCTTCCAGGTGGTCCGGGGAAGTAATCAGGGCGCGTTTGCCGCCATCCTTGAGGAAGTTCAGTACTGCCTGGATCTTGGGGCCCATGGAACCTTCGGCAAAATGTCCCTGGGCGTGGTAATTTTCCACCATTTCAGTGGTGCAGGCGCCCAATGCCAGTTGTTCGGGCTTGCGGAAATTGATGTATACCTTGTCCACATCGGTGAGGATGATGAACAGTTCGGCTCCCACTTCCCGGGCCAGAAGTGCGGAGGTCAGGTCCTTGTCGATGACAGCTTCGACCCCCTGGTAGCGGGCATGCCCTTCTTCGTCCACCTTCCGGATGATGGGAATGCCGCCGCCGCCGGCAGCAATGACAATATGCCCTTCCCGGGCGGCATCCCGGATGGTGTGTCGCTGGATGACCTTCAGCGGAATGGGTGAGGCCACGCGCCTTCGCCATCCGCGACCCGCATCCTCGAACACGTTCCACCCCAGATCCCGTTCCCTTCGTCGGGCTTCTTCCTCGGACAGGAAGGGACCGATGGGTTTGGTGGGGCGCTGAAAGGCAGGATCGTTTTCATCCACCACCACCTGGGTGATCTTGGTGACGACATACCGCTGGATGTTCCGCCGGCGAAGTTCGTTCAACAGGGACTGCTGCAGGACATAACCCAGGCTGCCCTCGGTCATGGCCACCAGTACATCCAGGGGTTGCGGCGGGATTTCCTTCTGGGCAATCTCGTTCTGGATGAGCAGGGCTCCCACCTGGGGGCCATTGCCATGGGTGACGATGACATTGTAATTGCGTTCGATGAGCGTCATCAGTACGTTGGAAATGTTTCTTGCGCACAGTTCATGCTCTTCGATGGTGGCGGGTTGGCCGTGCCGCATGAAGGCGTGGCCCCCGAGGGCGATGACGACAATGGGTTTTTCCTTGGGCATGGATACCTCACAAGAGAAAAAGGTGATCACCGGTCAGCCGGACCGGGAAAACGGCTTCGGTTATTCTTCCTCGGTGGATTCCGTATTTTCGTTTGGATCGGTTGAGGTTTTTCCGGATTCTTCGTCCAAAGGTACGGTGATGGTCATGGCCGCAGGCAAATCGGCGGGAAACCAGGACAACAGGGGCGAGGCGATCTGCTTTCCAGCCTTGATGAGGGCCTCCACCTGCCGGAACAGGTTGCCTCCGGATTGCAGTTCCATACTGATTCCAAAGGCCAGTTGCCGGGACTCCCTATCTACGACATAAGCGTAAACCTTGAGGTGACGATTGGACAGAAACGGTCTTTCAAAACGGGAAACCCCCATGAACAGCAGGTGTGAAGGAGTCCATGCGGGGAGGTTCATCAGTTTCCAGGAAGAGGAGAACCGTTCTCCGATTTCATTGAGTTCCCTGAAAAGGGTAGTGTTTCTTTCGGGGAATTCCACATCCTTCAGTTCGCGGGTCTTTTCCAGGTAAGCCTTGTGGGCGGCCAAAAAAACCTGTCGGTGAAAATCTCCGTAATCGTCTTTCAGTCGGTTCCATCCCACCTGGCTGGATTGCCCCGATTTCCCGAGGTGTGTGAGCACAGAGCCGAAAAGACCGGCGGAAACAGTAGCAGTTTCCTGTTCAGGAAATCCTTCCACCAGGGGAGGAAAAACCAGTAGTTTCTGCCCTCTGGCCGGAGCCTTTTCCATGGGCATGACCGCAGGGCGCCCACAGGACAGGCTCGCAAGCAGGATCACGGACATGAGACCGGAAAATCGAACCATGGCAGTCAGTGTCTTTCGATGATGCGGTGGCTGATAGTCCAGTCGCGCAAAAAGCGGTTGAGGATCTTCATTTCCCGGGAAAGTGCCATGGAACCGTATACATCGTTGGCCCCTGCATACTTGGGATCCCCGGACTTCAGGCGGATGTCCATGATTTCCTTCAGGGATGTGGTCTCCGTCTCCTGGATACGCCGGTCATGAATCGTGACCTCATCCTTCAGGTAACCGTTGGTTCCCTGAACAATGGTCATGGAGAAGTCCAGGGGCACTGGTTCGCGAAAATAATAGCCGCGGACAACAAGCGTCACCTTCTGGACGGCCAGGTGCAACTCAAGCGAAATGTTTTCCCATCCTTCGGCAAACAGTTCCTCGGTTTCCAGTTCGGGAAACAGTGGCCGGATTTCTCCCGAGGGATGTCCATTTTCAAATTCAATGAAGAACTGGAATAGGTTTTTCTGGTGAAATCCAACCTGGACGATGCTTTCCAGTCCGGAAGCCCTGACAATGTCGGAGGCCGGTTGAAGCAGTGCGGAGAGAGGCAGGTCCTGAATGGCTTTTCCGTCCAGTTGGGTCGGGTGAATGGTGGTCATGAATGAACACTCCTTCGGATTGCGCGGGTCAGGCCGAACGCAGTTCCTTGACGTAACGGGTAATCATGGCGGCGATGCCTTCCACATCCATGAGCGGGTACTGATCGGAGAACCGGGCATACCGGGGATCCCCGCTCGCAGTGCGAACCTGCATGAGTTCGAAGATGGATGTTTTGACAGGTCCTTCAGGCTTTTCCACGGTCAGTTCGTCCAGCTGTGTTTCGTTGATGCTGTTGCGAACAAGCGACCCGCGCACGACCAGGACTTTTTCGTCCCGTCCGAAACGACCTTGCAGATCCAGGACAGCCCTGTCTTTTTCCATGTTCAGGGTGATGGCCAGATGATCCCATCCATCCATGCTGTATCGTTCGGCATCGATTTCGGGTACGGGAAACTCCACCGGGATGGTGGGAATCCGGGCGAACCGGAAAAAAGAACGGGTCTTGGCTCCAATGGAGCATCTGAACTGGAAGGGAGCCTGGGTGTTCATGACCAGGGCGTTTCCCCAGTTTGGCAGTTCGTGAAGGGGAATTTTCGCTTCGCGATCAATGTAGCCGCCTTCACCGGGATGGAACAGAATCGTCATTTTCGCCTCCTTGGACGGTGTACCGGTCAATTCCCGGTCCCGGAAGGCAGTCCGTGAAGACGGACTGCATCCGGCTCGGGAAGTCCATGAATACCAAAGAACGCAAACCAAAACAAGAAAGGAAATGCAATACATCCGGGTTCAAGAAGCTACTGTTTGCAATTTTCCGCAAGTGGGGTATACCTGATTTCCTGATTGGTGTTTTTCCGGCAGGCCCGGAAAACCCGTACCCGAATCCGGAATGCAGGAGACATAATCATGCTTTGGCAATTCAGACAGATTCTTCGTATCCGTACACAGATACCACTTTTCATGATCCTTCCCGCCGTCATGGCTTTTTTCGCCTGCGGGCCACAACATGGCAAGTCCTCGGCCAGATATATGCCGATTCTCGTGCCTCAGGCTTCTTCCATCCAGGTACTTCAAAAAATGGAACCTGGTTGTGAACCGGTTGGACAGGTCACCGGCCGGGCCGCCGGCCCGGAAAGCGGTGAAGTGATTTGGCGATACGCATTGAATGATCTTCGAAACAAGGCTTTTGAACAAAGGGCGAATGTTGTGTTCATGGAAAAGTATGATCATCGAATGGAAAAGGGAATGTTGCATATCGCCATCAACGGAACCCTGTTGCAATGCGGCGGGCCGGGTTCCCTGGAACCCGGCGGTGCAGACGGGAACGAGCCCCCTCCTTCCGGCCTGGAAGAAGGGGAGGACTTGGTGCCACCGCAGGTGGAAGATGGAGATCAGTTGACTCCTCCAGCATTGTAAAAAGCGTTAGATATTGTCTATAACCTATTGATTTAATTATATTTTTTCTCTGTGGAAAAAATCAAAGTTCTTTCTTGACATATCAGGAAAAACCAGTAAAGTTCCAACTCGTGATGCTGAAGATAACCTGAAAACCATTGTGGTTTTTTGCGGTACTTCGAAATTTTTTGTTTATTTTGAAAGGAGCTCTACCCCATGAAAAAAGTGATCGTTACCATGTCCCTGCTGGTTCTGGCCCTGTCCCTGTTTGCCGGTTGTGATTCCAAAGGCAAGAAATGTGGACAGTTCTATGACAAACTGGTCTCCTGCAACAAGGAAATGAAGGAATTCCTTGGCAGCAAGGATGATTTTGTCAAGAAGTGCAAGGAAGAAAAGGGCAAAGACGCTGAAGAAGGCTTCAAGTGCCTGGAGAAGAAAGACTGCGTTGCTTTCAACAAGTGTCTGGAAGGCGCCATGGACAAGGAAGAAGCCAAGGAAGAAGTGAAGGAAGAGAAGAAGGAAGAAGTCAAGGAAGAGAAGAAGGAAGAAGTCAAGGAAGAAGCCAAGGAAGAAGAGAAGAAGGAAGAAGCCAAGGAAGAAGCCAAGGAAGAAGAAAAGAAAGACGAATAATTTCGTTTTTTCCATTCCTTTGTCCTGACCTTCCCTGTCCTGAACTCATCCATTCTTTCCATCCCGACATTTCCTGAAACAAGCAAATTCCCCGGAATTTCCCTGTGTCTACAGACAGATCTGTTGAGTGGCGACCACTTTTCCGGTACACTTCCTTGCGCAGGAGGTTCTGTGATGGAAAAGACCCATGGAAAAGAGGCATTTGACGAAACACTGGCGGTGCCCGAGCCCCGGTCCATGCAGTCCACCCAGGCTCAAAAGGTGCCTGTTTCCATGCAGGAAACCCAGGCACTCGATGAAACACAGTCCACAATTTCCGGTATGCCCTTTTCCCCGTCCGTGGTGCGATCGACCGTTTTGCCGGAAATCCTTGAAGAACACGGAGAGATTACCTGGGTTTCCGGAACCCGTCAGCGGTTTGCCCTGCAGGATGCCATTGCTGCCGGCGGTTCCGGGGAGGTCTTTCTGGCCCGGGACCAGGACATCGGCAGGGAAGTGGCCGTCAAGAAGATCCGCTCCGACAGGGTCTCCAAAGAAACGCTGATGCGCTTCATCCGGGAGATCCGGACCGTGGGAAGGCTGGAACATCCGAACATCGTTCCCATTCATGATGTGGGAGTGGACGAACAGGGAAATTATTACTTTGTCATGAAGTACGTCCGGGGGGAAACCCTCGAATCCATCATCGACCGGCTGGTGGAGGGGGATCCGAAAACCCATGCCGAATATCCCTATGAAAGACGAATTCAGGTTTTCCGGTCCCTTTGCGAGGCGGTGGCCTTTGCCCACGGGAACGGCGTGATTCACCGGGACATCAAACCGGCCAATGTCATGGTGGGAGCTCACGGGGAAGTGCTCCTGATGGATTGGGGCATTGCCAAAACCATGGATGAAGAACCATCCCTTTCGATGAAGGAAATCATCGGGGAAGACATGGACGAGATTGCCGGCAATGCCCATTCGTCCTGGTTCCGCACGCGCACGGGCGTACTGATCGGAACGCCTGCCTACATGGCTCCGGAACAGGTGCAGGGAAAGCCGGCCACCATGCAGTCGGACATTTATGCCCTGTGTGTATTGTTCCATGAGTTCCTGACACTGAAGCACTACCTGCAGCACAAGACCAGCCTGACCGAAGTCTTCGAAGGGGTGCTGCATGAATATCCGGTGGTTCCCACCTTTCTGGGGCGGCAGAAACAGTGTCCCATACCTGCGGATCTGAGCTGGTTCCTGGACAGGGGACTGAAGAAAGAACCGGCCAAACGGTATGCTTCGGTCCGGGAGATGATGCACCGGCTGGATCTGCGTGCCCAGGGGATCATTCCCGTGCAATGTCCCATGACCCTGATCAAACGCACCAATCTGGCCGTCAGCCGCTTTACCGACCGTTACCCCCTGGTCATGCTGACCGCAGTTTATGGGGGAATACCGCTTCTGGTGGGAACCCTCATCTGGAAGATGCTGGGCTGACGTTATCGGGGCCTGTTACTATTCTTCATCCATCCTGGGATGCAGGGTGTAATGATGCCGGATGATTTCGCCGGTGGTCATGTACACCACGTCCTCGGCGATGTCGGTGGCGTGGTCGGCAATTCGCTCTATGGAACGGGAAATGCCCAGAATCTGGATGAGGCTGTCTGCCCTTTCCGGGTTTTTCCGGATGGCTTCATGTACCTGTTCGTACATCAACCGGTTGATTCGGTCCACTTCGTCATCCATCCGGCAGACTTCCCGGGCCAGTTCGATATCTCCCGTGGACAGGGCATCCAGGCTCTGGCGAAGCATCTGTGAGGTTTTCGAGGACATTCCAGAGAAATCAAAGGGAAAACCGATGCGGGGTGATTCGGACAAAAAAACAGCCCTCTCGGCGATGTTGACCGCAAGATCCCCGATGCGTTCCAGGTCGTTGTTGATCTTCAACACCGCCACGACAAACCGGAGATCCCTTGCCACAGGCTGGTACAGGGCGAGGAGTTTCAGACAATCCTCCTCCAGATCCACTTCGGCCAGATCAATGACACGGTCCTTTTCGATGACGCTTCTTGCCAGTTCTCCGGAGTGGTCCCGGACACTTTCCAGGGCACTCATGAAGGCGTTCTCCACCAGGGCCCCGAGTTGGAGGATGCGTTGTTTTAGATGGTCGATTTCCCGGTTGAAACGACGGTGCATCATGTTTGGATCTCCAGAATCGGCAAAGCGGCATCAGCCGAAACGGCCGGTGATGTATTCCTCGGTCTGTTTGTTGGTGGGGTTGGTGAACATGGTGGGGGTATCGCCGAACTCAATGATTTTCCCCTGGAAGAAAAATGCCGTGTAATCGCTGATGCGGGCCGCCTGTTGCATGTTGTGGGTGACGATGACTATGGTCAACTGATCCTTCAGGGTGACCATGAGTTCCTCGATTTTGGCAGTGGCCACGGGATCAATGGCCGAAGTGGGTTCGTCCATGAGCAACACTTCGGGTGACATGGCCAGGGCACGGGCGATGCAGAGGCGTTGCTGCTGACCTCCGGACAGGGCGGTGCCGGGACGGTGCAACTGGTCCTTGACTTCCTCCCAGAGGGCGGCCGCCCGCAGGCTCTGTTCCACCTTCTGTTCCAGTTCCCGTCGGGAAAAGGAAAAATGCAACCGGACTCCGTAGGCCACGTTTTCGAAAATGCTCATGGGAAACGGGGTGGGCTTCTGGAAAATCATTCCAATGCGTCGGCGCAGGCGGATGATGTCCATCCCGGGAGACAGCAGGTTTTCCTGATCCATGAGCACGTTTCCGGTGGCCTTTTGCCCGCGGTATTGCTCGTAAATGCGATTGTACACCCGGATGTGGGTGCTTTTACCGCAACCGGAAGGTCCGATGATGGCGGTGATTTTTTTGGGTGCAATATCCAGGTTGTTGTCGAACAGAGCCTGGCCAGAACCATACCAGAAGTTGAGGTTGCGACAGGAAATGATTGGTTCCTCAACGATATTCTGAGCGGTTTTGTCCGTCTTTTTTGTCGGCATTTCGCTTAGCAGGTTCATCGTTGACCTCTTTCTTTCAGGATGGTACGCAAGATGATCGTGATTCCCAGAATGAACGCCATGATGACAAAGGAGGCGCCCCAGGCCACCTGTTGCCAGTTGTCAAATGGACTCATCGCGTAATTGAATATGGTGACGGTCAGGTTGGCAGTGGGTTCACGCAGGTTGTTCGGGTAAAAGTTGTTGTTCAGTGCCGTAAAGAGCAAGGGGGCTGTTTCGCCGGACACCCGGGAAACCGAAAGGAGGATTCCCGTGAGCAGACCCTTGCGTGCAGCCCGGAACAGGATGCCGGTGATCATGCGCCAGCGGGGTATTCCCAGCGCCAGCGCACTTTCGCGCAGGGTGTCCGGTACCAGGTTCAGCATGTCTTCGGTGGTACGGGCCACGGTGGGCATCATGATGATGGCCAGGGCGAAGGCTCCGGCGTATCCGCTGTAAGAGCGTGGCTCGGCGAGAACGATCAGGGTGTAGGCAAAAAGGCCGATGAGAATCGAAGGAATGCCCATGAGCAGGTTGATGGCAAACCTCACGCTCATGGCTATCCGGCTGTTCTTGCCGGTTTCGGCCAGGTACACGCCGGTGAACAATCCCACAGGGATACCCATCAGACAGGCCAGTCCGGTCATTTTCAGGGTGCCAACCAGGGCATAATAGATTCCGCCTACCCCGGATCCCGGAGTCGGTGGCCCGGAGGTGAAAAAGGACCAGGAAAGAACGGAAAATCCCCTTTTCAGTACTACCCATATGATCCAGCAGAGAAAGAAAATCCCCAGCAATGCAGAAACGATGGAGAAGACCCGAATGAAAATGTCAAGAATTTTTCGTTTCGTGGCGGGCCGGTGGGACAGTCTGAGTTCCGTCATGGGGGTTACCGGGCGCTCTTTTTCTGGAGGTGATGCAGCCACCATTGGGCCAGTATCTGGATGATCAGTGTCATGATGAACAGGATCAATCCCAGTTGGACCAGGGAACTTTCCAGAAGGGGATGGTCTGCCTCGTTGAACTCGTTGGCCAGGGTGGAGGCGATGGTGGTTCCCGGCGAATACAGGCTGGAAGAAAGGCGATGGCTGTTTCCGATCACAAACGTGACAGCCATGGTTTCACCGATGGCGCGCCCCAGCCCCAGGAAGGTGGCGCCCACCAGTCCCCGCATGCCGTAGGGGATGGCAATGTGCCGCGTCACTTCCCAGGAGGTGGAACCCATACCGGCAGCACTTTCCAGAAGCACCGGCGGGGTCATGGCAAACACGTCCCGCATGACGGCGGTCATGAAAGGCAGGATCATCAGGGCCAGGATGATTCCCGCCGTGAGCATTCCAATGCCCAGGGGAGCTCCCGAAAACAGGGGTCCCGGAATGTTCCCCAGCCACGGCTGCAGGGTCTTTTGCATGAAAGGAGCGAACACGAAAAGACCCCACATGCCGTAAATAATGCTGGGGATGGCTGCAAGCAATTCGATGCCGGTACCCACGATCCGGGCCACCATCGGATGGGCGTAATTCGTCAGGAACAAGGCAATGGCAAGACTCAGGGGCAATGCCAGAATCAGGGCCAGCAGGGTGGACACGAGGGTGCCCATGATGGAGGCCGCCGCGCCATATTCATGCCGGACCGGATTCCAACTCCGGGAAGTAATGAAGGAAAACCCGAAACGGGAGATGGAAGGCCAGGAATGGGAGAGAAGGTTCCACAGGATGGCTCCCACCAGCAGCAAGGCCAAGAGGGCGCATGCAAGAGTCAGGAAATGAAATAGGTTGTCGGCCTTGCGGTGGGTGGAACTGCGGGTGAAAAACTTCATGAAACCCCGGGATGTTTATTTCCAGGCAATGGGTTTTCCATTGACCAGGATGTCCGTTGACCAATGCTTTTCCACCAGTTCGAAGACATTCTGGGGCATGGGAACATAGTGCAGTTCCTTCGCCATTTCAGCGCCGTTGCGATAGCACCAGTCAAAGAAACGGAAGATGGCCCGCAATTTGGCCTCATCCTTTTGTTCCGTGTGAATCAGGATGAAGGTGGCGCCGGCAATCGGCCAGGTGATGTCGCCGGGCTGGTTGTTCAGCACCATGAAGAAACCGGGGGCGTTGTCCCAGTCGGCGTTGGCGGCGGCGGCCATGAAGGCTTCGATTTCGGGCTTGACGAATTTGCCGGCCCGGTTTTCCAGTTGGGCCACGGGAATCTTGTTCTGAAGCGCATAGGCGAATTCCACATAGCCAATGGCTCCCGTGGTTTGCTGGACGTAGGAGGCCACGCCGGGATTGCCCTTGCCACCCATGCCCCTGGGCCACTGGATGGATTTTCCGGTGCCGACTTTTTCCTTCCATTCCGGACAGACCTGGCTGAGGTAATCCGTGAAGATCCAGGTGGTTCCGGAACCGTCGGAGCGATGCACCACCGCGATGTCCAGGGAGGGAAGGGAGAGGCCATCGTTGAGGGTCTTGATGTCGTCATGATCCCATTTCCGGATGTTTCCGAGATAGATGTTGCAAAGGACCCTGGCGGACAGTTTCAGTTGTCCATCGGAGATGCCCGGGATGTTGATCACCGGAACTACGCCGCCGATGGCCATGGGGAACTGGAACAGGCCGTCTGCCTTGAGTTCCTCCGGCTTCATGGGCTCGTCCGAAGCCCCGAAATCCACGGTTTTTTTCTTGATCTGGGCCATCCCGCCACCGCTGCCGATGGCCTGGTAATTCAGTTTCATGCCGGTGTCCTTGCCGTAGGCATCGGCCCATTTGCTGTACAGGGGGAAGGGAAACGTGGCCCCTGCACCGGTCAATTCCGTGGCCATCTTCATTTCTACGGTCTGGCCGGCTTCATCGGTGCGGGTGACAGTGGTTTGTTTGTCTTCCTTTTTTTCACCGCAGGCGACGAGCAGGAAGACGGACGCGGATAGCAGGGTGGTCGTGAAAAGGAACGATGACATTCTTCTCATGGGATACTCCTTGAGGGTGCAATGGACGGATTCCGTCATGGGTCCGTCCCGAACCCGATGTCGCGGGATGTCTACCCGTGCATTGTTAGTGGATGGTGAGCAGAAAGTCAGAAATAAGCCGCAAGGCGGGTTCAGCCATGGATCAGTTTTTTTGAAAAGCCGATTTCAGGCTTTGTCCATCAAAGATTTTCCCGGGGGAACGGCCGAAAAGATCCCAGAGGGTGGGAGCCAGATCCACCAGTCGGGCTGGGGCTTGTGACCGGACGGGAACAATGCCGGGACCCGAGATCAAAAGGGGAATCCGCTGTACGGCCTTTTGGGCACCACCATGATCTCCGGGTTGTCCCCAGGAAGTGTGTTCGTCGAGAAAAGCAACCAGATCCGGGCTGTTTTCGTTGTTCCATGTGGACAATAGCGGTCCGATCCGTTCGTTGAACCATTTTCTTTCCCCGGGAGAAAGGCGCCGGGTATTGTCAAGAACGGGGATGAACTCGAATCCGGTCTTTCCATAGTTCTTTTTCACCACCAGCGTAACGCCCTGCAGTTCACCCAGAAGTTCCACTGCGCGGTTCAGGTCGGATCCGGTTTTCATGTAGCACCGCAGCATGGTATCCGAATAGATGACCTCCAGACCTGCTTCCACCAAAGGTGCCAGTTCCGGGCGGATATCAGGCACAGTGTCGGTATTCTCCAGTTTTCCCCATGCCCAGTTTCCCCAGGCACCTCCGGGCACGTTCCGTCCCATCCAGTGCGTTGCACCCAGGCCGCCATGATCGGCCGTGATGATCAATACCGTTTCCTTTTCCCATCCTTTTTTTTGCAAAAAGGAAACCAGGCGTCCCACCTGGAAATCCGCCTGCCGAATGACATCACGCATACGAATCCCGGAGGGGTTCGGATGGAGAAGATCCCGGTCGGCTCCGAACATGTGACCCACCCGGTCGATGGCACCCAGGGTGAGCATGGCCACCGACCAGTTTTCACGTTCCATCAGGTGCATGGCCACATCCATGACCCATGCGTCCCCCCCCGAATGTTTGTCTTCGGGGTCCACCACGGTCCGGTGTCCCCCCAGACGATAGACGTTGTCCCGGGTGCCGAAGTCAGGACGGGAATCCACCCAGAAACGGGACCGGGGGGTGGACAGGATGGATGCCGGAACGCGGATTCCCACGGGATGGGCCCACCCGATGAGTTCCGCCGGGGTGTCGGGGTCCTTTCCAAGGTTTGCCGACAACGTCACGAAAATGCCGTTTTGGCTTCCGGCCAGGGCGTAGACTGCGTAGTTCTTTTGTCCTACTGCCAGAAATTCGCCGGACAAGAGGTTGGCCACATGACCTGCATCGTGGGGGACCAGCAGGGTTTTCATCTGCTCGTGGGTGAGCTCTCCGGGATCATACAGGCGTCCTTTGGGTCCCAGGGTTCCGGCACTGTCCCGGTGGATGTCATCGGTCCATGCCAGATTTCTGGGAAAGCGTCCCCGTGGAATGACCTGGTGGGCCACCACGGTGGTGGCCGGAAGAAAACCCACATGGGCTTTCTCGAACACGGCTGACCGGTTTTCCAGTTCCCCCAGGTGGGGCAGTTTCAGGTTGGCCGTATATTCGGGTCTGAACTGATCCAGAACCACGAGCACCAGCCGTTGAGGTCGCGGATCGGTATTTGTCTTTGGCTGGGTACAGCCAAGGCTCAGCCAGAGCGCAAGAACCAGGACTCCGGCAGGCCTGCGGATTCTGGTACATCCGGAAACTGGAACCGGCTTTCGGGTCAATTGCATGGAGTGTAGGTTCCGAGGTCACTGAATGTATTGACCGGAAAAGCGTTCCATTCCAGGGCAGGATCAAAGGGGCCCTCCGTGGTTCGACCGCTGAAGATACCACATTTCCGGCGCAGGGTCATGTCCATGGTGGATACGTCCCCCGAGACCCAGGCATCCCCCGGGTCCACGCCGATCTCCCCGAAGATGTCCAGAACGATTCCCGAGCAGGAAAGAACCACGGCATCATCTCCGTTGAAACTCAGGTTGCCCACCAGAAGATCACAGGAAGCTGCAATGGATTCATCAATGGAACTGTGGCAGACCACGTAAGTGCTTCCGGCGCTCATCTGTCGGGAGCCCATGTTGATGTTTGTCGAGGCAGTGGAAGCGCCATTGTAATAAATGTGCACCACGCAGGAGGAAATGTTGAAGGACCCCGGCACCTTGCGGGCATAGATCTCCAGTGCCTTGTTGTTGGAAGATCCCTCCAGGTATTCGGAGAAATACAGGTTCATGGGCAGATCGGTCTGGCAGGATGCCACCTGTTGGGCCACATGGCAGATCCGGTCCGTGGCTGCGCAGTTGGTGCCGGATACCCAAACCAGGCAGCCATCCACCGACGAGCAGGTCTGGATGGTGGTGCCGCTGCAGGTCTGTTGCCCCACCTGGTCGCAATTGGAGGTACAGACATCCTGGCATTGTGCGTTGGAACCCAGTTCGTCCTGCTGGCAGATCCGGCTCTGGGCAATGCAGTCGTCGGCCAGCACGAAGTCCAGACAGCCATCGGTGATTTCACAGGCGAACACCTGGTTGGAAATACAGATGCGTTGATCCGCCTCACAGAGATCCCGGCATCCTTCCTCGCACCGGGCAGTGCTCAGTTCCGCATCGAAGACGCAGATTTCATCGTGCTCCCAGCAATTGCGCGACAGTTGCCACTGGGGACAGGTAGCGGTTTCCCCGCAGGTTTCCAGTACATGGTTGACGCATCTGGCATGCCCGGGGGTGCAGGTTCCGGCGCAATTGTTGGTGTTGTTGGTGTTGTTCTGATTGTTGATGTTGTTCTGATTGTTGTTGCCGGGGCCGGTTCCCCCTTTCGCGCAGGCAGCAAGAACAATGAAAATCAGGCACAAGGGTAAATATATTCTGGGTATCACCGGACACCTTCCTGAATCAAGTCAATATCCCATACCATTATACAAGCCTTTTTGTCCAGTGCATGTGAGGTTTTCATGATGGATCCGCTTATGGGTCGGATCTACGGGAGTTCAGGACAGGTCGGCGGGGTCGGTGACACCGAAGACGCGGGGGGCCAGTTTTTGCTCCCGGGCCTGCAGGTGTTCCAGTTCGGTCAGAAAATCCACCATGAGGTGGATCGCGTCAAACCGTCCGCAGAAACTGTAGTATTCTTCCAGAGTGACAGGAGTCGCCTGCGCCAGTGCGTTTTCCAGAACATCCACCATGGATGGTGAAACCACCACGGTGGGTGGGGAGGATTCAGGCAGTTTTTTCCGGAAGATCTCTACACCCATGACAACGGGAAAGATGGCCAGGGGACAGGAGAAAAACCGTACGCTCCAGTGCAGGGGGTCCGGGTCGGGCAAATGCCAGATGCCTCCGAATGTGCGGCGGCAGGTTTCCCCCAGGCAAGCTCCTGTGGCGCCATGCAAAAGAGGCCGCACGCCGGTGGGAAGTTTGCGGTTTTCCCGGACCAGATGGTCCAGAAAGGGCAAGGTGTCAGAGGTCAGGTCCAGGGTCATGCCACAGGCATTGCGTACGGCATCCACGGCCACGGCAGCCAGTTCGGCCACCTCCAGGGGAGGTGGTGTCAAGGAAAGTCCCCAGGGGTTTTCAGTCATCACCGGGCAATCTGAATTGAAACTAGCGGATTGGCGGGCGGGTCAACTTGGGCATGCAGGAAGTGCAGACCCGGACACGGCGGATTTCACCGTCCACCACAGCGCGGATGTTTTTCAGGTTCACCATCTGGCGGCTTTTCGTCTTGATGTTCGAGTGGGAAACGGTATTGGCCGTGATGGTGCCGCGTTGACAGATTTCGCATTGACGGGACATGATCATTCTCCTTGGCGGGCCATCGCCCGAAAGCCCGGATCTTCCGGGCGGCCACAATACCTAGTAGCATTTTCAGGGAAATGCAACTGAAAAAAGGAAGGAAAGACTCATTTCATGCCGTAAAGGATGACCACATCGGTCCCGGCATCTTCCGGAGCGCCGTACATGGGTGCCATGTATTCACATTGCGGACAGTCCGTATCCAGATCAACCCCACCGTCATCCGGAACGCCATACAACAGATTGTTCATGTTGTTCATGTTGTTCATGTTGTTTTGATTATTATTGTTATTTATATTGTTAATTCCGTATAATGGATGATTGTTGTTTATATTATTATAATTGTTAAGATTGTTTTGATTATTGCAATTCCCGTCGCAGGGTTCCTGCGCGGGAGGCTGGCAGGCGGAGAGGGACAGGCCGGCTCCGAAAAGCGCCGCCGTGGCCCAGGCAGGCAGTCGCCTGGAACGACCGGTCACCGACTGTTCGCCAATTCGGGAGAGGATGTTGTTCACCAGTTGTTCTTCTCGTGTTTTGTTCATGGAATACCTCCCGGAACGGATCTGCCCTTTCATACCATGAAATCCGTGAATTGCAATCCTGCAGGCAAATCAGTAGTCCTGGATGACCAGTCCCCGTTCCCGGGCGGTCTGAAGTTCTTCGGCGGTGATCACACCCTGCTGGTGGAGCCGGCGAACCAGATCAAGGGTTTTTCGGGTCCAGTTGTCGGGTACGCTGGACCTGCGCAGTTGGTAATAATAAAAAAGCGGAGCAGGGGCGATCAGTGCCAGGTGGGCGCTTTCCTGGGGAATGAGATTGCGCACTTCCCTGCCGAAATACACCCGGGCTCCGTCGGAAATGCCCCGGATGTTGGGTCCCATTTCAATGATGTTCAGGTACAATTCCAGAATACGGTCCTTGGGTACCACCTGTTCCATTCGCCAGGTCAGAACGGCTTCCTCCAGTTTGCGGGCAATGGAGCGGGTGGAATGCAGGTAGATGTTTTTCACCAGTTGCTGGGAAATGGTGCTGGCCCCCTTGTAGAAACCGCGGTGTTTCAGATTGTATCCCACCGCACGGATGAGCATGGGAAAGTCAAATCCGGCGTGCTCATGGAACCTGCGATCTTCTGCAATCATGAAAGCGGCTTTCGTATGTGCCGGAACAGAGGATAGAGGAACGAAACCGGGAGAGGGGTTCTCCATCTTCCGGGTAACTGTCCGTCCAAAGCGATCGGACAGGGTGATCTCCACCGGCCCCAGCAGGTCGTGGGGATTCGCGTGTTCAGGATCTTTGGTCACCTGGCAGCCGGAACCGGTGAAACGACCGTGGGCATTGAACTTCTCCGCTTCTTGCAGATCAAACCACAAAGCCCCCTGCAGACCCAGGGTGCCAGCCAGTTCCATGCCATCCAGGGTCGGCAACAGGGGAAGTCCCGCCAGCAGCCACACCTGGCAGGGAAGAACACCGGATTGCCCTTCGATTTTCAGACTTTTTTGTGGATGCCAGATGGCATCGAAAGTGAATTCCGGAGCACCCATGGCCAGTTTTCCATGGAAATGCACTTCCTGATCCCTTCGCATTCCGGACATCTGGAATGTCATTTCCGGAATCATTACCGGCTTGCCGGACAATCCCCGGTGGGTCAGCGTCAGTCCGGTCAGTTTCAGCCGGGCGTTTGTCCGCACGGGACCATTGTCCCAGACAACAACGGCTTCCCCTTCCACATCGGCTTTCAGTTTCTCCATGTTGGGGGGCATGGGCTGGAACTCCCCGAGGTATTCTGTCAGGCTTTTCCATGTGGTCGAGAAATGTAGGTCCAGTACGTGCTTGTCCTGTTCGGGATTGATTCGGCCCGAGAAGGTGGCGAACTCGTCCTCGTGCCGGAGAAACAGATCCACAGTCATCACCTTGGAAGATACCCGTTCCAGTGTTCCCCCGGCATCCAGCCAGACGCCCGTGGAGGACAGAATCCGCATGAAGGACACCTGGAGCCGTTCCCATTGGCGGCCGCGGGTTTCCACGGTGGCATTGCGTCCAATCCAGGTTCCCCTGGCTCCGGCCAGATGAATCAGGGGTGCCGAAAGCAGGAACGTTCCCCCCGGCTGGGTGCGTGCCGAGAGATTTTCCAGTTTCAGTTCATGCCCCGGGAGATGGGCCACCAGTTCCCCGTATTCGAAGGAAATGTCGATCCATCGGGAAAGCCGTTTGAAACCGCCCATGGAAAAGGTGCGCATGGGACGTCGCTGGATCTCCCTGGCCGAGACTTCCAGTCGCGGCAGGTTCACGTACAGGCTCCACAGGGGCAGGGAAGTTCCCAGTTGAAGCCAGCGCGGTCCGAACTCCGCCACTTCGAAGGACATGGTGATTCCGGACTGTTTCACCTGGCCCTTTTCCAGGGTGACCCATCCACCGCAATCCATGTGCAGCCCTTCTGTCTGCAACAGGAAGGTGTCTGCCAGACGGGACCGGATCAGGTGCACCATGCCGGTGTGGATGCAAAATGATGCTGCCCAGGCAAACAGGATGGCGGCGGCGGCGGCCACCTTTTTCCAGGGAATTATCCGCAGGTCCATGAGCTTTTTGCGGTGTTCAGGGAGAAGCGGTTGATCGCTAGTTCTCCGAGCATTCCAGCGAACAGGTCTTTCTGGGAAACCCCGAAGGCACCTGCAATGCGGCAGAAGGGAGCATGACGGGTCAAGGAAGGGCACAGGTCGATGTCCGCCAGTTGTGACCCGGTGGAATCATCCTGGGCCATGGTGATCAATAGAGGATGGTGGATCTGGAGCAGACACGCCAGTCGCCCGGCCACCCGTTCCAGATTCCGGACCCGGAAAGGAGCCATGTCCGGGGGGATGAGCATTCCTTCCATCGGGGAATCCGGACAGTCCGTGCAAGGATCGATCCGGGCGGATCCCAGTGCCTTTTGTCGCCATACGGCCACCTGGATGCGTTGGCCGGTGAACGATCGTTCGATGAGAACCCCGCCGGGCAGTCCCCGGAAGGAAAGTACCCCGGCCAAAAGATCTTCAAAACATCGGGCCGATACTCCCGGGTGACGACCGAAACGGGGCAGTATCCGAACAGGATATCCGAAATTGCGGTGATCGGACGCCAGATTGTCCAGACTGGCCCTTGGTACGTAGTAGGCAGGGACCGGGAGGTTGTTGAAAGCCAGAAAATCCCTGAGAAGAACCTGATCGGCAAAGAGCTGCCGCGTTCTGGCAGGATTGCCCGCCACGGGGATTTCCAGAAGTCCGCAGAGGGAATCGGCCTGGATGGCTTTTTCGGGCTCCTGGATGAAATTCATGGCGGCGGCCACGTCCATATCCTCCAGACGACCAGGCAGGTGCCGGTCTGCGGGCAATAGTACAAAACGGGTTTCTCCCCGCAGGCAGGCAGCCGCCTGCCGGGCTGTTTCATGGGATAAAGTCTCGTCTGGATCGTATAAAAGGGCCACATTGTGCGGATGCATGTCACACCTCCGGGGAACTGAACCAATTGGTACCAGCGCATGGTGGATCCGTCAAAATTCCATTCGGGTTTCCGCTTTCTTCCATGTTGTTGATGATGCCCATGGAAAGCCACCGGTCCGATTTGACTTTTTCCCAGGTCTTGGTATGAATCATTCATGTTTTCCTTTATCTTGTCCCGTTTTTCTTTTGTCCTGGTGATTCTTTTTTCATTCACCTCATGTCTGACCGATGGGCGAAGCGCCCGGGAGCAGGAGGAAAAAACCCTCGCCTGTGAAAAAACGTTTGATTGCCCGGTCACCCATGTGTGCGAGGAACAAATCTGTGTCCAGTCCCCGGGTTGCCTGGCGTGCACGAACCGCCCCAATGCCGTGACAGAGTGTTTTCATGGAACCTGTTATACCGCGTTTTGCGCCTACGGCTGGCATGATGCCAACGGCCAGTGGACCGATGGATGCGAGTATCCGTGTGAACACACCAACGAAGGCGTCGAGATATGCGACGGAATCGACAACAACTGCGATGGCCGGATTGACGAGACATTTGATTTTCTGCGGGATCCGGAACATTGCGGGGGTTGTCACCAGGGTTGCCCCACCTACCCCAACACGATTTCCATGTGTTCCCTGGCCCAATGCCGTTTCGTGTGCGAACCTGGCTGGTACAATACGGACGGACAACTGGAAACGGGCTGCAATTCCCAGGAATGCGAAATCACCAATGAGGGCATCGAAATCTGTGACATGATCGACAACAATTGCAATGGAGAGGTGGATGAGGGGATCGACAAGGATCAGCCGGATTCCTGTGGTCCATTCTGCGAAGTCTGCGGGTTCGACAATGCTTCGGCCCTTTGTATTGACGGAGTTTGCCGGTTGGGGGTCTGCGATCCGGACTGCCAGAATCTGGATGGAGAAGAAAGCACCGGATGTGAGTATTGCTGTATCCCCACCAACGGGGGAGTGGAAATATGTGATGGTCTTGACAATGACTGCAATGGTCTGGTGGACGATGGTCTGGTCTGTCATTGCCCGTCCGATATGGTGATTGTGGATGAAACCTACTGCATTGATCGGCACGAGGCATCCCGCCCGGACGCGACGGCTGCCACGGCAGGAGTGGATTCATCCTACCCCACCAGCCGGGCAGGAGTCCGGCCGTGGGCTGGTGCCTCCCTGGCCGATGCAGCGGCTGCCTGTCTGGCTGCAGGCAAGAGGCTGTGCACGGCACTGGAATGGGAGACTGCATGCAAGGGACCTTCCCGCACGGTCTACAGCTACGGGAACACCTACCATCCCACAGTCTGCAACGGGATTGACGCCTATTGTTATTGTCATCCCGGAAGCACCTGCCAGGATGCGGATCCCTGTCCCTTTGCCCATTGCTACAACGTCTGCGGTGCCAGTTTCGGTCCACAGGTCACGGGTTCCTTTCCACAGTGCACCAATGGATACGGCGTGATGGACATCAATGGAAACATCTGGGAGAGGGTGGAGGGTGGTGCCGGCCGGGGAGGTGCGTTCAACTGCCTGAATTCCGAGAACCTGCATCGCTGCGATTATGTGGCCAACTGGGGGTCCCAGGCTTTTTCCAATTTCGGATTTCGTTGCTGCTGCACGGATTGTCCGGAATGAACACGCACCAGAGAGGCTCCATGGATATGACATCTGATTCTTCAGGAACAAACAATCCTGTTTCCGGTCGTCCGGCTGTTCCCTGGAGGGAATTGTGGGTGGCCTGGCGGGATGCCGGACTGCTTCTGGTATTTTCCACACTGGTGGCGCTGGGTTTCAACGCCGTGTATTCCAAAGGCATCCCCCTGTTGCGGTATGCACCTTTCGATCTACTGGGGGATTGTCCGGAGATTCTGGATGACATTCCCACACTGACGGTGGATCGTATCCGTCCGGGGGATCCAGGAGTGGTATTCGTGGATGTACGTCCTGCCACAGCGTTCGTGCAGGGGCACATTCCCGGTGCCTTGTTTTTGCCCATGTATGAAACGGCCGAACCCGATTCCAGGGTGGTGGACATACTGCGTGGACTGAAGAAGGGAACCTGGATTGTGGTGGTGGATGCCGAACGGCACCAGAAGGCCGAACGCATGGTGACGGCCCTGACAGGAATCGGCATCCGGGGCCTTCATGTACTGGATGGGGGCATGGAAGCCTGGGTGAAAAGGCATCCGCAATTGCAGTCCATTTCCATTCCGGTGGTAAAGGGGTCGGCTAACAGCCCTTCCGTGGTTCCCGTGGATGCCCGGGACGAGGATCGGTATGAGGCCGGCCATCATCCCGGAGCCGTGAACATTCCCCAAGATGATCTGCTGCCACCGGACCCGCAGGAACTGGAAAAACTGCGTTCCGCCGGAAACGTGCGAATCCTTGTGTACGGGGATGAGCCGATTCCCCGGGAACCCGAAAAGGCCTGGAAGGTTCCCGCCATGGCGGTGGCTGCGGAACTGGCGGCCCGGGGTTTTTCCAGGGTGGAGGTTCTGGGGGAACCGTTTGCTTTAGTCACCGAACCTGAGCCGGAGGAAAACCGTCATGAATAGTCAGGCAAACATTCCGTCCGGTCCTGTGGGGTTCGGGGAATGGGTTCCCCGACTCTGGAATCATCCGGCCCATGCCTGGGTCTCGGTGCCCATCCGGCTGGTGGTGGGCATCACATTCCTCATTGCCGCCTGGCCCAAGATGATTGCCCCGGAGGACTTCGCATGGAGCATTGCCATGTACCAGATGATGCCAGCGAGGTATGTCCATCTCATGGCCATCATCCTGCCATGGCTGGAGTTTTTCACTGCGGTGGCCCTTATTGCCGGATTCCGTGTCCGGGGTGCCGCCGTGGTAATGTGTGGCATGCTGGTCATGTTCATCATCGCCCTGACCTGGGCGCTGGTCCACGAGATAGAGATGACCTCCTGCGGTTGTTTCACCCCCGCAGGAGCCAAGGCCCTTTCCGAGCACCGGGAGACGGTGGGAACCAGCCTTTTGATACGGGACATCTGGATGCTGTTTGCCTGCGGGTATGTCTGGTTGTTCGATACGGGTCGAGTGGGAGTCGATGGATGGCTGAAAAGGAGGAAACATGGTTCGTTGTAATTGCATGAATGTCCGCTCCGGATGGTTTTTTGTGCCGTTGTTGATTGCGGCGTCTGGTTTTTTTCCGGTCTTGTTTTTTCCCTCTTTCGGGAGGGCACAGGAAATCCGGTGGGACCGGGTGATGAACGCACAACCTGACCGGTTGACATCCGCCCAGCGAAAAAGGGCGGAAGAAGCCATGAAGACCATCAATAATTATTACGGATGTAGCCGTTCTGTGGCCCATTGCCTGATCTCCGACCCCGACAATGAGACCGCCCGGCGAGTGGCCGGTTTCATTGTGCGCATGGCGGCGTTTGACCGCACGGTGGAACAGATCCGGGTGCACGTGACGGACCGTTCCCGGTCGGTACATCCCTTCAAGATCAACAAGATTCAGACCCGTGCCGATCACTGCATCGGGGATCCCAAAACAGCGAAGGTCAATGTGGTGGTGTTCGCCGATGTCCTGTGTCCCTTCTGTTCCAAGGTGACACCCATCCTCCAGAAACTTGTCAACACACGGGGCAAGGATTTTTCCATGTGTTTCAAACATTTTCCAACCTTGGCACATGAAAAGATCGGGGTCCTGAGTGGTGAAGCGGTGGCGGCTGCGGCCCTGCAGGGAAAATTTTACGAGATGCTCACCCTGGCCTATCAGCACAGGCGGGGGATCAATGAACGGAAACTGCTGGAGTTGGCCCGGGAACTCAAACTGGACATGGAACGATTTGAAAAAGATCGGTCCTCCCGGGTCATCCGGCGTCTGGTGGCGTCCGACAAGCGGGAAGGGTTGCAATTGGGAATCCGGTCCACCCCCCATGTTTTTGTGAACGGCAAGGACTATCTGGGCCGAAAGGATGAACCGGAACTGGCGGATCGACTGGACGAGGAAATCATGCTGGTCCGGGGAAGGAAATAATCCATGCATCCCGTATGGTGGTCTGCCGTCTGCTGGCTGTTTCTGGTATCCCCACCAATAAAGGAAGAATCCCCAACCATGGTTCAGTCCGTGCAGGAGCCAACGGATCCGGGGGATGCCGGTTCTTCCGATGAACTGAACCTCCAGAGACAGGCAAGGGTGGATGCCGAACTTGCCCTGGGGCGGTGCCAGATCTCGTTGCGAAATGGCCGTTTTGAAGAATCCGTGAAAGCCTGTACACAGGTGCTTGAAAAGGATTCCGGACATTCCGGTGCGAGGATCTGGCGGGCGCAGGCACTGTGGCAACTGGGAAAACGGGACGAGGCGCTGGTGGATCTCGAGGTCGCCGTCGAACAGGGACCCGATGATCCCTTTTTGGTAAAACTACTGGGAACCTGGCAATTTGAAGTGCGCAACATGATCTGGGCGGCACGGAATCTCCTGCGGGCCGTGGAATCCTTTCCCGGGGATCACCGTTTGCGCCTGCTGGCAGCCATGGCCCTCATGGAAATCCGGGAATCCGCCCATGCCCTGCAGTTGGTGGAGCCCCTGTTTGATCATCCGGACATTGAACTGAGGGACAGCGCACTGCTGGTGGGGGGAGTCCTGTATCTGGAACAAAAGCGGCGTCCTGAAGCCCGGAGGGTCCTTTCCCGGGTGAAATCTCCAGCCCAGGGAAAGCAGGCCAGGCAAATCCTTGCCGGCATGACACGCATGGAACGGGGGTTTGCCGCCGGATTCAGGATGCACACCCACTGGGCCATGGGGCTGGACACCAATCCTGCCTATGCCGAGGATCTGGGTGTTCCGGTTCCGAAAAACCTGGCATACACCCTGAGCCAGCCCCTTTTTCTCACCTGGGGTGTCACTCCGGCCTGGCAGATCCGGGGAGGATTGCATTATTTTTATTATATGGCTCCATGGGATGGGAACCTCCATGATCGGGTCATGGCTTTTTCCTCCATGTCGGGGGAACTGCAGGTAGCTCACCGGATGTTCCTGCCCACTTTGGGGGTGCCGGCCCATTTTGAAACGGATGTGAGATACACCGTCATGGCTCTTATGGGGGGGGATGCCATGCCCGGGGAACAGGAGCCGTTTGTGTTCACCGAGCGGGTATCGGGCACGGCACAGTTTGCCATGCAGTCCGAACCGGGCCGGGAGTGGGAAGTTGGTCTGACCGGATGGTATTCCGCTTTCAGGGATTCGGATCGGGACGGTCCGGGTGCACAGTTGTTTTTGCGGCATTCGCGGTTTTACCGACAGGACTCGGTGAAGTGGTTTGCCTCCATCTGGGCCGGGGGGCAACTGGCACAATGGGAGGCATGGAACCAGTTCAACCTGGGGGCATGGACGGGTCTTTCCCTGAAGTTGCCAAACCGTTTCGAGCTGGCCGGCACCCTGTCTCTGGAGGGTCGGCATTATCCTGACAGCGCCCGGGCCATGGCAGACGGTTTCAATTACTGGAACCTTCCTGCGGATCAGAACCGTCTGGATCGCATGGGTTCTGCGGGGCTGGTGCTGTCCAGACCCCTGGGGCGCGACGGGATCTGGCGCTGGGAGGCGGTGGTGCGGAGTCAGATCATGGACTCCCGTGTGGATTATTACTCTTTTTCCCGCTGGACGTTTCTTTTCCAGTTGGCCGGTGACATTTCCCGGAGGTGATCATGTCCCCCGTTTTGTACGGCGTATGGATGTTTCTGGCGACCACAACGGGAATGCCTGCGGGGTGGGAAACCGCTTTGTTGAAGGGAAACGTATCCCCCATGGCCAGGGGCAGAGTGCAGGTGCCCGAAGACGGGTTCGTGAAGTGGGTGATCCGGAACAAATGCGTGATCTCCCTGGGACCGGGCACTGTGGCCGTTTTTTCCCAGCGTCCGGGTGAGGACTGTCCTTCGGTGAAATTGTTGTCGGGTTCGATTCAGTTGGCGATTCCGGTGGATGAACCCGTGGAGGTATCTGCGCTGGAGGAAAAACGCTGGATCACCGGTGTGGTTACCCTGGAGGTGGTACAAGGTCATCTGCGGGAAAGGAAACATCTGCCTGAACCAACACCGGAAACCTTGTCGGGTGTTTCCCTTGTGCCCGTTCTGCAGTTACGGAATCAGTTGATTTCGTTTCTGACCAGTCCCGATTTTTCCCCCATGCAGACTGTGCAGGCTTCGTCGGTATCCTCCGGTTCGGCCTGTCTGGACAGTCGGGGCTCGGCGGGGGACGTGGGCCAGAACTCCGATGGAACCCCTACCCAGTTGCCTCCTGCATCCCGACTGCATATCCGGGTGACCATTCCGGGACAGGTGCGGCGATGAGGTTCCGGTTGCTTTTTCCCCTGTTGCTTGTCTGCGGGTGTCTGGCCTCCCCTTCCGGTGAAAGCCGTTTGTTCATTCACCTTTCCTTTTCCCCGGTGGATGGAAACCAACCCGGGACATTCCGTTCCCTTTCGGCATGGCATTTGAGCGCCACCCTGTCCGGGGCGGATCTGGAAACCCCCGTGGAAGCTTCCATGAAGGGACGAACGGAAACAGAGGCATCCCTGTCTCTGGTCACCCTAGCCGGGGGGCCCAGGCAACTGGTGCTGCGTCTGTTCCTGTTGACGTCCGAAACCCTGGAACTGTGGACCTCCGTCCATTCGGAGTTGTACATGGTGCCAGGGGATCAAACCATCCACGCCGAACTGGTCAGATCCCCCACCTGGGACATTCATGGAAATGTGGCCTGCGGGGAGGACAAAGCCACGTTGGCAGTGCTGCGCGACATTTCCTCCGGACTGGACATTCCGTCCGTCCCTGTTCTGGAAGAGGGAGAAAACACCGGCATTTTCCGGTTCGAACAGATTCCGGTGGGCCGTTTTCTGGAATTGCGTTTTCGCCTGGAATCCGGTAATTTTGCACCGGTGACCGATTGCCTGGTGTTTTCCTCCCGCACGGGGGATCACCTGCTGGAGGCGGATCTGGAGACCGGAACCTGTTTACTCCGGCGAAGGTGATGGCACCTGAATCAAAACTTCATCAAGGAGATGATTGACATGATGAAAAACGGTTTCAGAGTATTGGGTTTGTGCATGTTTGTCCTGATGGCTTCCGGTGTTTCGGGTTGCGGAAAAGACAAGGATGCCGAAAAGAAGGCACCGGAGGTCAAGTGGCCAGACAAACCGGAAAACGGCGCCCCGGTGGCCACAGAGTTCGTTTCCCTCGAAGGAAGTGGTGAGGATCTGGCCGCCAAAATCCGGTTTTTCAATTTTTCGGACAAATCGGTGAAACGGGTGGGCATGCTGCTGGAATACCTGGATGCGGATGGAAAGAAACTCAAGGATTTTCCCTGGGCCCAGATGGGAACCAAATACATGCTTGGGCCCAAAGAACACAAGGAATACACCATGGGCGCTTTCATGCCGCCTGAAACCAAAAAAGTGCAGGTAATCATCCGTTCCGTGGATTTTGATGACGGAACCGACTGGAAACTACCAGAATAAATCAAGAGCGTGGCCCAATCCTGGGCCATGCGACCGAGGAAACGAATGTGACCGGTCAGCCGGGTTCCGCAGGTTCTCCCTGCGGAGGGATCACCAGGGCATGGTGGGCGCACTGCACGAGCCAGTCGCAGAATTGCCGCTGGTGCTCTTCCTTTTCCGGCAGAGTTCCGGTTTCAAACTCCAGGCACTGACCCCACCAGATGCGCACCTCTCCAATTAGCAGATTTCTTGCAGTTTCGAGCATGTCATCGTCCAGAATTTCCTCGGAAAAGAAATTCCGGTCCCAGATGGCCACCTGATTGCATGTGGATTCTTCCTCTTGTGCCACTCGGGGTAAAGTGGGAAAAAATTGTCTTGCAATGGGAATCTGGGCCACGGGACAGCAGATCCAGTCCGGATCCGTTCCAGGGAGGGTCCCCATGCGACAAAGCATCCATTGCAGTTTCTGTTTTCCGGTGGTGTGAACGGTCAGTTTCACCGGCAATCCGTCCTCTTCTCCCCAGTAGGTTTTCGAGTCTTTGGATACAGTCGGATTGCCGGGCAATCCTTCTGTCCATACCGAAGGTAGAAACCGTGCGCCAACTCCGGGTCCGTTCAGGGAGGAAAACGCGGTGGCAATGGCAAGAAGGGCTACGAGGGACAAAAAAGGCAACACTTCCATTTCCCGGTAGGGGCTGTATCCGAGAAAAAGCCAGGCACACAGAAGAATGCCCGAAAAGCGATCCCAGGAGGGTCTCCCCAGAAGTTGCGCAATGGCATACAGGGAGCCCCACAGGGAAATGAAATACAGGATCTGACCCAGGTTTTCCATGGGCAAAGTCACCCGGAATCCCGCGAACCACACGGAGGATGCCCAGGAAAAATCCAGATGGAAAAATCCGGCCACCGCCAGGGTGGGTACAAGGGATGCCAGCAGGTACACCGGTCGGAAAAGGGATCCTTTCGGGATGAAAAACGGCCAGAGAAGACCCTGGAACAGGAAAAGATCATTGCCGATTTTGTAGAAGGTTCCGGCCCACGACCCGGAACCCGGGGCACTGGTCCCCGAAGGGTGCAACAGTCGGGCCAGAATCAACAAAACGGCCGGCAGGCACAGAAGGAAAAAAAACACCATGGCCTTTCGTCCGGGAAACCGCAGGGAGGCATGCCACAGGATCAGGAACAGCACAATCAGGAGGGACAAGGTACCAAGATAGTACCAAAGCAGGTGTCCGGCCATGTGTGTAGGGATCAATAATCCATTGAGGGCCAGTGCGGGAAATGCGAAAAACAGGATCAGGCTCAGCATGAAGCGGTGGAACCGCACCCGGTTGGGGGTCCTCAGAATGAACACTGCAAAAAAGAACAGCAGGATGAAACTCAGGATCTGTGTCAGGTAAACAAAAAAGGTAGCGGTGGGCACCATGAGGGTGAACAACGGAGGGATGTCCTCCAGTTCATGTCCCGGGCGCCAGACATACAATAGAATCCTGTGGATCAGGCCTTCGAAGAACAGGGCCCCCATCCAGAAACTGGCAGCCCAGAGGGTTTCCGGGGGAAACCATGCAGCCATGGAGGGCGGTTGTTCAGTTGTCCAACTGGATTCCAAACTTTTTCTCCATGGCCTCATAGTAGTTGATGATGCCGCGGACATACTCCCGCTTCTCCAGATACGTCCTGGGGAAGAAGCTGCGCTTGAATCCGTAGACGACGAAATTCTTCAGTTCCTTCGGAGTTATGTTGAATGCCTGGACCGCTTTGGCCAGTTCGTCGGTGACCGTGGTATTGGACACCGTGCGGTTGTCCGTGCAGAAGGTGACGGAGAGTTTGGCCTTGCGCATCTGCACGAAGGTGTGGTCCGAGAGGGATTTCAGTTCGGGATTTGTCTGCATGTTGGATGTCAGGCAGACCTCGATGGTAATGCGCCGGTCCGCGATGTAGCCGGATAAGTCGGCGATGTATCCTTCCCTGTCCGTGATGGATGGATCGGTGATACGGTCGGCGGTGAACAGGTAGAATCCGTGCCCGATCCGGTCTGCGTGGCAGTCCGTGATGGCCTGGAAAATGCTTTCCGGACCGTAGGCTTCCCCTGCATGGACGGTTTTCTGGATGAAGGCCTTGTGGGCCAGGCTGTAAGCCTCCTTGTGGTCGTTGGCCGGGAACCCGTTTTCGGCGCCCGCCAGATCGAAACCCACAATGGGCACCTCGAATTCGTCCCGGGCCACCACGGAGGCCCGGACAAGTTCCTGGGAAGCAAGACTGAACACCTTGCGGGGATCGGAATGGGCATGTACGGTGAGCAGATTGTCGAAATATTCGGAGAATCCCCGGGCGAACATACGCATGGCGCAGACGATGATGCCGTATTCAAAGGCCGGCTCCATCCCGGAAACGACTTCCGGCCGGTTGTTGAATTCGTTTTTTGCACGCAAAAAACCCTTGTTCACACTCTTGAGCACGTTGATGGCGTTCATGTGACGGTGCTGGTGCAACTGGGGCGCAAAACGCACCTCGATGTAACGCACGCCTTCGTTCTGGTTGTCAATGGCCAGTTCGTAGGCCACACGCTCCAGGGCTGCTTCGGACTGCATTACGGCAGTGGTGTAGGCAAAGCCGGCCAGATATTCTTCCAGGCTGTTGTAACTGTCCTTGAACACCATCTCACGCAGACCTTCCTCGGTGTAGGAAGGCAGTCGTACCTGGTATTCATGGGCCAGTTCAATGAGAGTGGATATGCGGATGGAACCGTCCAGGTGCAGATGCACGTCGGTCTTGGGAATGCTCAGGAGAAAATCACGCGAAATCATAATCGATTAACCTTTCTACAGGCCGTGACGCCGGTTCAGGATCTGTTCCAGATCGTCATCCCTGGTCTTCAGGCGGATGGTATCCCCGATGAGGATTCCGGAGTATGTGTCCATGTAGCGCCTGGAAGTCCGGTCACAAGGATGATGCTGGGGAGTAAAAAAGCGGGTTTCCTGGAGCCGGATTTGGCCATTGGACAGAAACTTGCCTTCCACCTGGAACCGGGTGAACAGGATGATCTGGTTCTGGCCGTTGCAGGAGAAGGGATGCCGGTCGGAACTTTCCCGGATCTCGACCCGGTCATAATGCCCGGTCACCCGATCCTTTCCGGACAGCACCAGTGACCACAGTTCCAGTTCCACCTTCTGCTCGCTCGGGGACACAGGGGTCAGGCGGCGGTATACCCAGGAACCCGTGGGGGTGTGTGCCCAGAGTATACGGTCCCGTTCGTTTTCCCGGTGGATCAGGTAATTTCCGTGCCGGCCGGTTTCCGGGGGACCCGCCAGTCGCCAGGTGGACTCGACAAAATCCGGCAATTCCCCGTCGCAGGGCCCGGGCTGGTGCTTTTTTTCCACGTTCACCACCTTGAAAGAACCGTCCGGCTGACGTTCGGAGGTCAACTGGTAGTTGGCAAACACTTCGTAGGTGTTGTTGTTGTTGCAGGTAAAAATGGTGCGGGATCGCCCCAGCCGGGTGAACATGACCTGGACGTACCTGCGGGTTCCGGTTCCGGGCAGAAGGGACCATACCTCCCTGGAGGTGTGGGTTTCACCGGCTTCGGTAACCTCGTTCTGCAGGCTGAAACGCTCGGGTTCGGTTTCTGTTTTTTCAACGGGTTGCGGAGTTTTTGGTGTTGCGGAACGGCAGCCGGTCTGCAGCCAGAAGGCCGCAACCAGGAGGGTGAAAAGAGTGTGCAACAAGAAACCATGACGTGTGAACATGTGAATGTCCCCGTGCAGCCTTCATCCATTCCGGACAGCTGCCTGAAACGAGACATACTAAAGCCTTGCAGGAAATCGTGCAACCCCGTTTTTGGTTATTCCTGCCAGTGGACCTGGACAGTGCTGTGACAGAAGTGCTCCATGCCCTGTTCAAGGGTGTTTTCAGGAGTCGACAGACCCGAAGGCTTGCGCTACACTGAATCGGGTGCCACAATGACTGAACGCCATTCCCTGTTTTTCCTGTTTTTCTGTACGGCTTTTTCATTGTTGGGGTGTTCGGGCAAGGAAGCCCCTTCGGATACCGTGCAGGGCCGTGCCAAGGCAAAGCCGGTCACCAAACCGGAAAAACCCCCGGAACCCAACATCACCGTAAAGGATCTTTTGAAAACCACGGTGACCCTCACCGGTCGCTGGGAGGAAAAGGACCTGTTTGTCAACGACAAGGGCCAGTGGCATTGTTCAGGCGTCGTCCGGCGGGAGGAACACGGGGTGCTGCACATCGTGACCAACCGCCATTGTCTCGGGCTCGAAGGCCTTTCGAAAAGCGAGGCACTCGGCATGGCGCTGGATGTGCTGGAATACCGTATTCTGGTACACACCCACAATGGCAAGGAACTGGAGGTGGCGGGACTGGACATGCAGACGGACCTGGATCTGGCCATGTTGCGGACCCGGCCGGCGGCGCTGTCGGCCGGCCGTGATTTTCTGGTGGCTCCGGTGGACCCTGTGCGGAATGTGGATCTCGGCGAATCCGTAATAGCCGTGGGAACGCCCCTGGATCCGCGTTTTTCGGGGACCATGACCTTCGGACGGGTTTCAGCACTTCGCGAAGAGAACCGCATGATCCAGCATGATGCGGCCATCAACCACGGCAATTCCGGGGGACCACTGTTCGTGTCCCGGGGGATTGACCACTTCTGGGTGGGCGTCAATACCACAACGGTGGATAAAAAAATCGGGGAAGGATTGCATTTTGCCATTTCCGTTCGGGAAATCGGAAATGGTCCCACCATCACGGTGACGGCGGACCCGGCGGGAGCCTGCAGGCTCATCCGGCATGTTTACTCGAAGGGCTGCCGGGTGGTCAACTAGGTCCGGTCGGTGCCTGCCGGTTCCGGGCTTCCAGGGCATCCAGATACATGCCGCAATTGGAGCCGATCTCGTTTTCCTTCAACTCACCGATGCTCAGGATGGTTTCGTAACCGGCTTTTGCACACCGTTCCAGGATCCATTCATTGGTTCCCTCTCCGCTGACGTCCACGGCACTTTCAATACAATGTTCCAGGCTGTTGCGGGTGGGATTGACCGGGGTGATCTTCAACAGGAACCTTTCCGGGGAAAAAGGCAGGTTCAGAGGATCAAATGGGACATGGCGGGCCAGGGCAAAATTCAGGGTGATCTTCCGGTCCCCGGGCCGGAACCATCTCTCCCCGTAGGCGGCAATGTGATCAAAGGACCAGGTCCTCACGGGAATCAATTCCCGACGCGTGGCTTCACAGGTGGTGTGAAGGGAAAACTGCAACTGGAACCGGTGGGGCCGTTCCATGGTGTGCTTGACGGACAGCATGTCTTCGAAGAAACCCTCACAGGACTCCGGGGCCACGGTGGAGATGCTGGGGTGGAATCCTGGTGCATGGTACCGTTTTTCCACCTGTTCGATGACCCGCAACACGGCAGGGTTGAAGGCGGGATCCCCCATGCGGGCAAACTGGATCTTCCACTTGGGCACCGGTACCTTGCCATCGGCAAAGCGCCGGCGGACCAGCACGTCGATTTGAGCGAACAGTTCCCCTTCGGATACGATCCCCCTGAAGGTGCCCCCCGCATCACAGAAAGGACAGCGGATGGGGCATCCCCGCAACACGGAAACGATGTTCACCCATTTTTCGGAAGCGGGAATCGGAGGCTGTACACTTTCCACGAATTCGATGCAGGCCCCATCGGCCAGCCGGGCCACGAACACGGTGGCCAGTTCGGGTTCTTCCTGCTGATGGATGATCGTGAGCCGGTGTTCGGTTCGGGTGTGCAAGGGTTCTCCTGTGGTCCGGCCCGGTTTTGTACGGTGAACGGGATCCGACGGCCGGACTTTGCGCCCGGCAACATACTCCGTGTTGCACGGGCCAATCAAGCTGGTTTTTCCGGTCCAATCCTGCGAATGCCATTTTCCGGTCCAATCCACCCATTGACCACGACCGGTGGTTCCTTGTATACACGGATACGTGAGGAGAAGTCCGCATGCATTTTATTTATTTATTGACCACTCAACCCCAGCGGCTTGATATTGTGAAAATGATCCTCAACGCCCGCGGTTTGGTACTTCTGGATCTCATTGTACTCATGTGCTTTTCGGTTCTGACCTGGTACATCATTGTCTACAAGGGAATTTTTTATCTGAAAGCCGCCCGGAACAACCGGGCGTTTCTGGGCATGTTCCGTTCGGGAGCCACCCTGGAACAGGTGTACGAGTATTGCGAGCAACATCCGTCCTGTCCCCTCGGGGTGGTCTTCACCGCCGGTTTCAACGAGATCGTCAAGATCAAGGCCCGGGAGGAGTCGGGAGAAGCCGGCAACGTGACCCTCACCGCCCAGAATCTGGAACGTTCCCTCAAACGGTCTGCCATGGTGGAAATCACCACCCTGGAAAACCAGTTGCCCATTTTGGCCACCATTTCCGCCACGGCTCCCTTTTTGGGCCTTTTCGGTACCGTATGGGGCATCATGGACAGTTTTTCCGCCATCGGAAGTATGGGAAATACAACGCTGGCCACGGTGGCCCCCGGCATTGTCGATGCGCTGGTGACAACTGCGCTGGGACTGATAGCGGCCATTCCGGCCACCATTGCCTACAACCATTTCCTGCGCAAGGTGCGGTTGCATGTGGCGGATATTGAAACCTTCGCCAACGACTTCCAGAACATTGCCCACCGCAAGTTCCTGCAATAACGGGGTGGCTGCATGAACCTGAACTACCAGCCCCCGAACCTGCCCATTGCGGAGATGAACCTCACGCCACTGGTGGACGTGATGATGGTTCTGATGATCATTTTCATGGTTACCAGCCCCATCGATCCCACCGGCATCGACCTGACCCTGCCGGATGCCGAGGCGGCTCCCGTCCCCCGGTCTTTGGATACCCTGGTCATTGCCATGGATGCCTCCTTGC
The DNA here is from genome assembly GCA_964618145.1 of uncultured Kofleriaceae bacterium. GTDB lineage: Bacteria > Myxococcota_A > Polyangia > HGW-17 > HGW-17 > HGW-17. Next base: position 12,616 of record CAZTZR010000009.1, on the reverse strand, counting down.
GTATCCGGGCCGCCGTGGGTGACGAACCGGCAGTGGAGGCGGACCTGGAAAATCTGCCTGCCGTGCTGAAAAAGCATTTTCCCGGTCATGCAAAAGCCCATGTCAAGGCAGACAAATCCCTGTCTGTACAGGATTTCATGTCACTTCTGGTGCGCATCAACGCTTCCGGTGTCACCCAGATCGGAATTCTTGCCGAGCCCGTCCCGGAAAGCCCCGATGACTGACAATTCCCTGGGCCCTCAGATACGGCTGTCAGGGGTATCCACCCATAATCTGAAAAACATCGACGTGGAAATGCCCTGGGGGAAGATCACCGCCATCGTGGGGGTGTCCGGTTCCGGAAAGAGTTCTTTGGCCCATGATACCCTTTTCGTGGAGGGGCAGTTGCGCTATCTGGAAACCCTGCACCAGTTGCGCGTCTGGTCCTCCGGCCGCCCTGTGCGACCGCAGGTCCGGTCCTGCTCCGGTCTCTCCCCTGCGGTGCTCGTTTCCCAGAAGACCGGAAACTGGCCGGCAGGCACGCGGCTGGCGGACGCCATGGAGATTACCCTCCACCTGCGCCACCTGTTTTCCCATGCCGCGATCATCCGCTGCCCGGACTGTGACCGGTTGGTGCAATCCCATGATGTGGAACAGGTCACCCGCCACGTGCTGGATCTTTCCCCGGGCACCCGGGCCTGGATTCTGGCACCGTTTTTCCGCCCGATGGATGCGGATTTGCTCGGGGAGTTTCTGGAAACGGGTTTTACCCGACTTTTTTCGGGGGATCTGGAAGTGGATCTGGAGGAGGTTCCGAATCCGCTTTCCCTGGTTTCAGGGGATTTTTCCGTGGTGATCGACCGTGTGGTGAGCCGCGAAGATCTCCGGGAAGGAACCGCCGGCCGGATAGCCGGATCCGTGGAACAGGCGTTGCGCCTTTCCGGAGGTCGGGTGAGGATCCGGACCGGAAACGGACACGAAGACTTCAGTCTGCAGCCGCGCTGTGGCGGGTGCGACCGGGTGTTTCCGGCAAAAACGTCCGGCCTGTTTTCAAGAAACTCCGATTCCGGAGGCTGTGCCGGATGCAATGGCGGGGGTCAAGACTGCACGATCTGCGGGGGGACGGGGTATTCATCCATCCTGTCAGCCTACGAGGTGGACGGCCTTGACTGGGTGACATGGCACGCCCGTTCGGTCGAAACGGTACTGGAACACTGTACCGCACTCCACCGGGAGAGTGGTGATCCGGTTCTGCGGATCCTGCTGGAACCAGTGGTGCGACGGCTGGAGTTCCTCCGGAAACTGGACCAGGGTCACCTGAATCTGGACAGGCCCATGGGAACCCTTTCCCGGGGGCAGTCCCAGTGGGTCCGCCTGTGCGCCCATCTGGCAGGCGGGCTCTTTGGTGTGACCACCATTCTGGACGAGCCGGGTCAGGGTCTTGGACCCGCGGAAAAACCAAGATTGCGCATGGTGCTGGAGCAACTGGTTCAAAACAGGAACACGGTGGTCCTGGTGGAACACGATCCCGGTTTGATCCGGTTGTGTGATCACGTGATCGAACTGGGTCCCGGTGCCGGGGAACAAGGGGGAGAGGTTCTCTATTGCGGCCCCATGGCAGGTATTGAGGATTGTCCACAAAGCCGGATTGCCCCATGGATGAAGGGGGATCTGAAGTTGCCCGGTTCGGTGGAACGATCCCCTGCCGGGGCCTTTTTGCAGTTTCCAGAAATCCGTGTCCGGAACCTGGTTTTTGACCCGGTTTCCCTGCCATGGAACCGTTGGACGGTGCTTGAAGGTCCCATCGCTTCCGGCAAGACCACCTTCCTGAACGAACTGGCGGCTCCTGGCCGTTTGACGGGTCCCGACCGGATACGGGGACGGGGTTTTTTCCCGGGGGGAGTACGTATGGCGGATCCCTCCTCGGTGCCGAAAACACCCCATAGCCATGTGGCTTCCCTGTGCGGCATCTGGGATGCCCTGCGTCGGTGGTACGCCGGGCTTCCCATGTCAAAGGTACGTGGCTACGACGCGGGCCGCTTTTCCACCACCCGGGCCCACGAAGGCCGTTGCGCCCGTTGCCAGGGTTCCGGGGAAATCCTGGTTGACACAGGGGCGTTGTCCCGGATTGCGGCTGTTTGTCCCGTCTGCGGGGGAAGCCGGTTTTCCCCCCGGACCCTGGAGGTCACCTGGCGGGGCTATTCCATCGCGGACATTCTGGAATTGACCGTCCGACAGGCCATGCCCCTTTTTGCCCATTTTCCGGAAATCCAGTCGAAGATCAGCCTTCTGGACGAGGTGGGGCTGGGATATCTGCGTCTGGGCCAACCTTCCCGGAGCCTGTCCGGGGGGGAACTACGGCGTCTGCTTTTGTCAAAAGATCTTTCCGTTCAGGCACCCTGTTGTTTTTTGCTGGACGAGCCACTGTGCGGATTGCATCTTTCAGACACGGCACAACTGGTGGAACTTTTCTTCAGGCTGGTGGATCGGGGCCACACCCTGATCACCACCGATCATACCGGTCTTCTGGGTTCGTGTGCGGACATGCGTCTGGAACTTTCTCCCGAAGTTGGCGGAAAAATCACCTGGAAGTCATTCCATGCGCTGCAACAATCCTTCGAGGAAGGATGAAGGCAGCCTGAAACGTCCAGCTGCCGGGGGGCGGTGTACCAGCAGGAAATCCGGGTATTTCTCCATGCAGAATTCCTGGGGAAGTCCGCTGTCGGAGGCAAACTGGAACCGGATGGTACAGGATGTCTTTCCCATGTCGAAGGGTTCTGTTTCAGTGAGTTCCTTCTGAATGAACCGGAACAGATCCTTGACGGAGGACTCGGACAGGATGCGCTTTTTTCCGGCGGTCAGCAGCCAGTGGGTGTCATGCAGGGAAAGTTCCGTCTGCCGGCCGTCTTCAAGCCGGAACCGGCCTTCACGGGCATCCGCCAGGGGCCAGGGCCATCGGGTCAGATAATGGAAGGGCCTTTGCAAAAAGGCCACATCTTCCGGCGTCAGATGCAGGCGGGTGGGTTCTTCGTTAGGACCCAGAAACACTGTTCCGTCCGGCTGGATCCTGATGTGAACCGTTTCCCCTGCGGAAGGTTCCAGAATCCATTCCACCGGCACCGGTTCCGGGGTGGTTTCCGGGAAACTGACCGACCCTTCGGTTTGGCGCAGGGAAAACAGCCGGCTTGTCAAAACCTCGGCAAAATTCTCCGGATAGGGAAACTCCAGGGGTTCCAGCAGCCGCCATGAGTTCTCCTGCCGGTGCCAGGTTTCCTGGAATTTTCCCGATGACCTCCGGATCCGGACAAAATCCGGAGAAGGGAAGACGCGGCGATCCAGCCAGTATTCCGGGTTGGCGCGGACCATGCGGGCCAGATTCGGCGGGATCCGGGCCTTTTTGCCTTCCTGTTCCCGCATGGCGAAATGATTGTCTTCCCCCGATTGGAACAGACGCACCGTGAAAAGCACATTGCCGCGGAAAAAAGTGATTTCAGCGGTTTTTTCGTCCTCTTCCGGCGAATACTGCTCCAGCCCGAGTACAGAAGTTCCCCCCCAGGAATCCAGCAGGGTCTGGCACCGGAGTTCATCAGCCGCGCGACCGTCTCCCATGCGCCACCCTTCAGGTGCCTTGCGAAGTTCCAGTTCCGGTTTGTTCGCTTCCCGGATGACAAAACCATCCCAGGAAAATCCCGGGGTGGAAGGCAGAAGTCCGGCCTCCAGCAGGGCCGGCAACACCGGTTTGAGCCGTGTCCACAGGGAGGTGGCAACGCAGCCGGCCAGCCAGGTCCCGTCGAAGCGGGCCAACGCGGTTTCTCCTTCCGGACAGGCTGAATCCACCCGGGCCAGATGCAGTTGCCGTCCATCCGACAACAGGCTGATGTCCGGATTTTCAGGATCCGTTGCGGGTTTTTCCAGCAGGCTGCGGAAGGTCAGTCCGGACAACTCCTTCAGAAACTGTTCCACGGCGGGGGAGTGAAGCAAATGGGCCGGAGGTCCGGAAATATAAAAAAGGTCATTTTCCCGGTGGATCCGGTAGCGCCGTTCCCCTTGGGCAGTGATTACAGGTAGTGTCAGACCGGAGACGGTTCCAGGTTCGAAGTCAAGCAATTGCCGGGACACAAGTTGTCCGGCGGCCGGAAACAGGCGGTCTGCCGCAAAGTGTGGCAGAAGATAGAGATGTCCCCCACTCTCCACAATGGCATCAGTTCCATGAACATACCAGGACAGCGTCCGGCTTGCCGATGGGGTGACCAGCACCATCCGCCCCAGATGCCGGAATTCGGGAGGTCGGCGGGGGGGTACCAGCCCCCGGGCATTTTTCAGGAGGTGGAGCATCACCAGCACCCGGGATTCATCCGCCGGGATGCGCCCGTACTGTTCATGCTCCAGATGCCAGGTGTTGTCGGTGCGCACGAGTTTCATCCGGGCGTCCGGCCAGGAAAACTCCTGGATGGAATCCGTGTGCAGGAACACCTGGACGGGCCTGGCCGGGGCACCGGAGCGGGTCAGTATCCAGATCCCGCCCAACACGAGAACGGCTCCGTACAAGAAGAGTCTTCCCATACCGAAGGTCTTTTGGGGTTGCAGACGGGATTCCAGTTTCAGGGGGTCCATGTTCCGGAGGGGGGTTTCTTCGCTGCCGGTTTTTTCTTCAGTCATGATCGCCGCCTTCTTCTGGCCGTCCACAGGCCGATGAGGCAGAAAAACAGGGGCCACAGGCAAAGGGCAAACCACTGGATCCGCGTGACCTGCCGTGCGGGAAGCACCAGTTTGTGGTGTTCCAGGACAAACGGCTCCATGCCGGTTTCCACCGGTTCCTGGACGACCCATTGCATTTGCTCCGTCAGCCAGGGGATGGAGGCATCGGAACGTCGCCCATCGGGATCCATGTTGCTGTTCGAAAAACTGTCGACGAACCCCAGCGCCACCAGGCGGCCGCCTCCTGAAAACTCGCAAAGGCCGGACAGGGGGGTTTCTCCCTCAAAGGCCACCTGACCGGTATCGCTCACCTGCCGCGCCTCTCCGGAGGTTGAAAGCAGTGCCTGTGCGGGGTCCCGCAGACGCAGGGCGGCCGGGGTATTCATCAGGAGTTGGGCGTTATGCCGGGGCCAGGACACGATGAACAGGCCAGGCTCGGCAATTCTGGCGGCCCGGGACGGATCCTGTACGGTGAATCCGGTGAATCCGATGCCGCAATCCTCCAGAAGCCGCGTCCAGCCTGGACCCGGCTGTCTGGAGGAAAGGAACAACAGTCCCTTGTGGTGACCAAGGTGAGTGTCCAGATGTTCCCGGGACACGGCCAGCAAATCCTGTTTGGGATCGGCAACGATGACCACACGGCAGTGGGCCGGCACCGGAGCCAGAAGGTGGATTTCCTGCACGGCGAAGCCGGAGAGTTGCAGGCCTGCGGCCAAACGTGAGAGTCCCTGGGGACGGGAGTCCAGAATGGATCGCTCCTGGTGACCGGAGGAAAAGCACAGGGTGATGTCCTCGTGTTGCTGGAGCCGCAAGAGGGCCCGGGTCAGGGCCGCCTGCAACTGGATTCCATGGAAGGTCACAGCGTCTTCCGTGATGTCCATGATGAACAGGTCCGCCAGGTGGATCACGTGATGTCTGAGTTCCGAAGCGATGACCAGGCGGCCCTCCAGAATACCGGTGGCATCGTTTTCAGGCGAGGGAAGGGAAATGCCGAACCGTTCCGCCAGGGAATTTGCACGGCCTCCCGGTTGTACCGTGGTGATGTTCTCCCACCGCAAGTAAGGGCTTTTGCGGCTGATGCGTTCCAGGTGTTCCTGAAGTTCAGGAAGGGGAGAATAGGGAAAAGCCGTTACGGGGATGGCGGTGAACAGGTAGGCTGTCACAGGCTCCCTCAATTCCAGAATGCGGTTTTCCAGCCGGATGTCCACGGGATCCCGTGCCACCAGATCCAACCGGTGATCCCCCCGGTGGGCAAAGGCCAGCAGCAGCACACCCAGGAAAAACGCTGCCACCGGATCCAGCGCGGCAAACCGGGAGGGAACACGAAGGTGGTGTCCCAGAACACGTCCGGCTCCAGCCACGGCTCCTGTTCCGATAAGTCCGAGCAGAACCAGATCCGGCACATGGATGATGCCCCTGCTGAACCGTTCCTGGATGTTGAAGAAGTTGAATGTGTCCAGGATGGAAGCTGTCCGCGGATCCTGCACGATGCCGAAGGTGGGCATGGTGAGTATGCGCAGGAGCACAAAGGCGAACAGCACCACGAAGGTGAGCATGGCGGCCAGCCGGGTGTCCGGGGTCAGCGAAGAGAAGAACAGGCCGATGGCCAGCGATGCGGCGCCCACGGTCAGCACCCCGAGGTACCCGCTGAGCACGGGCCCCGTCGCCAGGGTGACCCCGGGGGGCAAAACGGCCCAGAAGAAAAACAGAAGCGGCAGGGTACACAGCCACATGATGATCCATGTGACCAGCATGGCCATGTATTTGCCCGTGACGACCTGACCGGAGGACAAGGAGGCGCAAAAAAGCAGATCCAGGGTGTTCTGGGAGCGTTCTTTTGCAATGGCACTGTGGGAAAGTTCCACCACGACCAGAATCAGAAGGGGCCAGAACCAGAAGGGACCGCCGAAGAATGGCGCCAGCAGCGGACCGGGTGGGGAAAGGGGATGCTGACGCAGGGATACGGTGACGGCAAAGATGATTCCCTGGTAGAACAGGAAAAGGGCCAGGACGAAGAAAAAACTGGGACTGCGCCAGGTTTGCCGGATTTCATGCCAGGCGAGGGTCCATGCACGAATCATGAATCACCCCCTTCTGCGGCAGCGGTGGTTTTCAGGAAGAACTCCAGGAGATCTCCCTGGATCTCACCGTCATGGATGCAGTGTCCCCGATGCAGGATCAGGTGCCGCCGGGCGATCCGGGACAACTCGTCGAGTCCATGGGAGGAAACCACAATGGCACTGCGGGACGCTGCATCCAGAATGATCCCGCGCAGTACCGCCTGTTGTCGGGGATCCAGCCCAAAGGAAGGTTCATCCAGCAGGATCAGTGCAGGAGAGCCGCAAAGGGCCCATGCCAGGGCCACCCGCTGGCGCATGCCCGTGGACAGTGTTCCGACGAACCGCCTGGAAAAACCGGTCGCCTGGCAGCATGTCAAAAGGCGATCCACTTCCTGTTGGCGTGCGGCAGTGTGCATGCCGCATAACCGCGCACAAAAATCCAGCAATTCGGTCACCCGCAGATCGGGGGGAAGACCGGTGGGCATGAAGCCAATGTTCCGGGTCAGGCGCCGGGGATCCGGGTACAGGGATTGACCCCGGAACAGGACCCTTCCCGCAGTGGGTCGTTGCAGCCCGGCAAGAATGCGCAGGCAGGTGGTCTTGCCTGCCCCGTTTTCTCCTACAAGGCCAACGATATCTCCGCTTTCCAGGGAAAAGGAGAGATCCTCCAGTGCCTGGATGTTGCCAAAGCGCATGGAAAGGCACTGGACATCAAGTTCGTTCATGGGGTCATGTCCCCGGACAGGGCGCGTTGCCAGACTTCCCGCACGGTGGGATCCTGTTCCTTGGCCAGCCTTTCCTTCATGAACTGGATCCCGGAGGGTTTGCGTACTCCCAGCAGTCCGGCTTTTTCCCGGACTGTTGCGGTGGGGTGTGCCAACAGTTTTTCCTCCATTTCCGGGGGAAGGGATTCGGTGGGAACCTCCACGAGATACCCTATGAGACGCACCAGATCATCGCTGTTGTTCTGTTCCAGGGCAGCGGCCAGACGCCTGTCCACGTTCTGCCTGGAGGTGTCGAACGCTGCTGCGGCAGCGACGAGTCTTTCCTGGGGGAGTTCCAGTTTCTTGAGCAGGTTCACCATGTCCACCCGGGCGGCCAGTACATCCGGATCCAGGGCCAGCAGTTTTTCGAGTTGGGCGACGGCCTCCTGGAGTTTTCCGCTTTCCGCAAGTACCAGAGCCAGATTTTGATGGGCGAATGGATCATCGGCACGCAGGGCGATGACCCGTTCCCACATGGAAATGCTTTCGTCATGACGCTTCAGGTGGAAAAGTGCTTCCGCCTGTCCGGAAAACAACTGGGAACGTGCTTCCGCGGTGAGGGATGTTTCCTGTCCCATTTCCTCATACAGGCGCAGTGCTTCTTCGTATTTGCCGTCGAACAGGGCATTTTCGGCCCGTTTCAGCTTGATCTTCGGCAACAGGCGTTGTCCTGCCCGGGAACCCTGCAGGCTCTGTTCCACGTTCACGGGTTGCCTTGCAGGGGGTGCCGTGGGCGCCGGGGGAGTTTTTTTGTCCTTTTTGCAGGCGGCCAGAAGCAGCAGGCAGGTTACTAAGGTCAGGCAGTTTCGCATGGGCACCTCGGGATCCGCCGGAAGGACCGGCCCGGACATTCCGGGTGGGAATTGCCTTTGCCGGCGGCTTTTGCAGTATGCCGGGATTGGGGTCGTGTGGCAATTGTAAAAACCGGGTAAGTCACTATACTGTGCATTGTGGCATCGCACACCGGACGGGTCCGGTACATTTCAAGGCGGTATTCATGAAACTGTTCTTCATTCTTGCTTCATTGCTGGTTCTTTCCTGTTCCGGTTCTCCCGGGTCCCGGGGTTTCACCGGAGAACCCGCAGATCCCACCTGCAATCCCGGCTCGGGTCCCGAACGGGAAGTACCGGTTCCGGAACTGGTGCGCACCTTCCCGGCCTCCTGGGACGAAAACTGGTTCGGCTCCCCCGGTTTTGCCGATCTGGACGGAGATGGCATCCACGAGGTGATAGCGGGCCGGCACAGTGTGCTGTATGTCTGGCGTGCAGATGGACAACTGCTCTGGCACGCCCCGGTGGGTTCACCGGCAACGGAAACTGTCCAGCGTGGTCCTGCCCGGCAGTATGCCGCGCCGGTCATCGGGGATTTCAACGGCGACGGAAACCTGGAAATTGCTGTTGCCTACAGCCATTTTGTGGCTGTTTACCGCCATGACGGAAGCCTGCTTCCGGGCTGGCCGGTGTCGTTTCCCGACAGCACCAACGAGATCCGCAGCATTGCGGCGGCGGATCTGGATCACGACGGACTCTGGGAGATTGCGGTGGTCAAGACCGGTCCCGGTCCCGTGACCGCCGTGTTTGATTTTGCGGGAAACCTGCTTCCGGGCTGGCCCCAGGTGGACTGCGACGGTTGCTACGACTACGGTGGATACAACCAGAACATCGGGCTGGCCGACATCACGGGGGATGCCGATCTGGAAGTGATCTCCACCTATGACTGTGCCCGTGTGGGATTTTTTGACCGACAGGGAAGGGCCTTGCCGGCCCATCCGGATCTTGCCGGGGAAAGCATTCCCCAGGTGCCCATGTTCCATGACTGGGATCTGGCAGTTCAGGGATGGGGTCCGGACGGGGAGGGCCGGGATGAGTTCACCGACTCCCCGCCGGTGTTTGCTGACCTGGACGGGGATGGTCGTCTGGATGTCGTTTTCTACAGCGATTACGAACGGGCCGGGGAATACATCATACGGGGCAACTGCCTGTGGGCTGTGCGGGCGGACCTCTCCCGTCTGCCCGGTTTCGAACGGCCCGTCTGCTCGGGAAGTCCGCTGTATACCGGGTATGAAAACAACATTGTGCAGGTGACGCCCGCCCCGGCGGTGGCCAACCTGTCGGGAGATGACCGTCCGGAAATTCTGGTACCTTCCTATGACGGGATTTTCCGGGCGTTTTCCCCACAGGGAGAGGTGCTCTGGGCGGTGGAGTTCGACCGTGCCGGGGGTGTTTTTGTGGGTGCTTCCGGGGCGGCGGTGGCGGATCTGAACGGAGACGGTTCTCCGGAGGTGTTGTTCAACACATACTCCACCCGTCCGGACAAATCCCACCTGTACATTGTCAGTGCCAGTGGCGTGGTGCTGCACAGGGTGCCCCTGGCGGGGCGGGGTTCCATGGCACCCCCCACCGTAGGGGACGTGACCGGAGACGGCCAACTGGACATACTCATATCCCTCAAGGACACCCTGGGACAGGGACTCGGGGGAGTACAACTCTGGACGGTTCCGGCAGCCGAAACCAACTGTGTCTTCTGGTCCACCGGAAGGGGCAACCAGTCCCGTACGGGTGTGAATTGAATCGGGACCTGCAACACGCGTTCAGCGGAACATGAAAAGGAAATACATATTGGTCAACAGGAGAAAGGTCGCCAGGGCGAATGCCACGGCAGCCTGGATGTGGTGCCGCCGGGAAATCCGGGAAAACACGATCCCGATCACCGCGCTGGAAAATGCACAGGAGGCAATGACCAGGCTGATCCAGTCCGGATCCCGGGCATGGAGCCAGAAAAAACCGGCCGGGCTGAGCATGAAGGAAAGAAGAATCCAGAAAAAAGCCGCCATGTCAGAAGCATCCTCGTCAGGAGATGGTGGAACCCGGAAACAGGGGAGCCGATGGTGACAACAGGGCCAGGTTTCCATCCGGATCCTCTGCGGCGAGAATCATGCCTTCGCTGACACCGAACCGCATTTTGCGGGGTTTGAGATTGGCCAGCACCACCACCTGTTTGCCCACAAGGGTACCGGGATCCACGAAGGCGGCAATTCCGGCAAATATGGTGCGTTTTTCCCGGCCGAGATCCACTTCCACCTGCAGTAGTTTGTCGCTTCCTTCCACCCGGCGTGCAAAAAGCACCGTGGCGCAGCGCAGGTCCAGTTTCGAAAAGTCATCAATGCCAATGATGTCCCTGAAAGGAGGAACCCGTTCCTCCGGGCCGGGAGGTTCGGCATTCTGTTCCCGGGTTTCCTGGATCATGGCTTCCACCCTGGCGGGGTCCACCCGATCCACCAGTCTTTCGAAGGGCAGGATGTCTCCCGGTTCCAATTGAAAGTCGGCGTCCGCGAAGTTCCAGGGTTCCGGGGCCGAAAACATGTGTTCCACCTGCTTCTTGAACTCGGGAAGCACAGGGCCCAGCAGGATGGAAAGGCTTCGAACAAATGCCAGTGCGGTGGACAGGATCCCCCTGGCCTTTTCAGGGTCGGTTCCCACCAGTTTGAAGGGTTCGGTGTCCTGAAGGTACTTGTTGGCCCCTTCCGCGATGGAGCAGATCTCCCTTACGGCCCTGGCAAACTCGAAGTTCCGGTAATGGTTGATGATCCCTGGGACGCGTTCTGCGGCAGTGGCCACCAGATCCCGGGCGTTCGGGTCACAGGGGCCGGTACGGCCTTCCAGCCGTTTGGAGAGAAGGGAGATGCTCCGGGAGGCCAGATTGGCGATCTTGTTCACCAGTTCCGCGTTCACCCGCAGCACGAATTCTTCCAGGTTCATGTCCAGGTCGTCCGGTCCGGGACCCAGTTTGCTGGCATAATAAAACCGCAGGTATTGCGGGTCCAGGTGGTTCAGGTAGGTGCGTGCGGTGACGGAAGTACCGCGGCTCTTGCTCATCTTCTCCCCGTTGACAGTAAGAAAACCGTGGATCTGCACGCGTTCGGGGAGGCGATACCCCCCATAGTGCAGCATGGCGGGCCAGAACAGGGTGTGGAAATATGTGATGTCCTTTCCGATGACGTGGATGATCCGGGTGCTGGATTCCCTTTCCCACCAACTGGAGAAGTCCAGTTTCAATTCGTCACAGTATTTTTGGGTTGTGCCAATGTACCCGACCGGAGCATCCATCCATACATAGAAGAATTTGTCGGTTTCACCGGGAATCCGGAAACCAAAATAGGGGGCATCCCGGGAAATGTCCCATGGGCGCAGTTCGTTTTTTAGAAAGTTGACCCGCAACCAGTTCTGCATTTCGGAATGCAGGTGACCTTCCCCATCCACCCATTGGGAAATTGGGGATCGCGCCTTTTCCAGGTCCACGAAATAGTGCATGGACACCCGCCGGGTGGGTGGATTGTTGCACAACACACAGTAGGATTCCTTCAGGTCTGTCGGATCATAGGTGGCACCGCATTTTTCACAGGAGTCACCATACTGTTCGGGAGCGGCGCAACGCGGACAGGCTCCCTTGACAAACCGGTCTGGCAAAAAGCGGTGATCATGCTCGCAATAGAACTGTTCCACATCCTTTTTATAAACCAGTCCAGCCTCCGAGAGCCGTTGGAAGATCCGTTCCGCATGCAGCCGGGTTTCTTCGGAGTGAGTGGTATAAAACCGGTCAAAGGCAATCTGGAAACCGGAAAAGTCCTCCAGATGCCGCCGGTTGTATTCGGCAACCATTTGTTCAGGCGTTATGCCTTTTTTGGCGGCGTTGACTTCAATGGGTGTGCCATGGCTGTCCGATGCACAAATATAAATGATGTTTTCGCCGGCCAGCCGGCAGGCGCGGACATACATATCCGTCATCAGATATTCCACCAGATGGCCGATGTGGATGTCGCCATTGGCGTAAGGAAGTGCGGCGGTAACGAGTGTTTGGGTCATGTAGGGAACCTTCTTCCTGCATATGGAAGTTGTGGGCATATAATATATATGCCAGCGGGCTATTATAGGGGATTTTCGGGGGAACGACAATCCCAAGAACATGGGAGTCAGGGCAAACGCATTATGAGCGCTGAGTGATAATTGTGGGTCTGTGCCGGTTGCCGGCGGCCGGTGGACGGTGGTTTCTTCGCAAGGCTCCGAAACGAGGAAGCGGGGGCCAATCCTGGTCCCCCGCGTTCGAGGGAATGAAATG
>CAZTZR010000008.1:0-67135 GCA_964618145.1 uncultured Kofleriaceae bacterium | reverse complement strand
GGGGGTGTGGTCGTGATATATGGGCGGGGTGGAGTACACGGTGGCGGGGAGGGGAATGTGTTTAGTATTGACAAGAGATTCATGTTTGTGTGGATATCAGTGAGGAGGTTTATCATGAACATGAATGCGATTGTATCGACTGGTGCCCGTGTGGGTTTGATTATCGGGCTGTTTTTCTTTTTCGCATGTGGCGGAGAAGTCAAAAAGCAGGAGGGATTGCCGGGAGCCCCTTCGGGCCTGTTGGTGGTTCCTGACTCCACCACGGAAATCAGTCTCAGTTGGACGGACAATGCCGACAATGAAACCGGATTCGTTGTTGAGCGCAGTTCCGATGGTGTGGCCTACGTGGAAGTGCACACTGCGGAACGAAACGAAACTACCTGGACCGATGGCGGGTTGGTCCACTCGAGTCGGTATTTCTATCGCGTGTATTCCGTGAATGTGAAGGGTTCATCGGGGTTTTCCAACGTGGCGGTCACCTCCACCCTGTGTGACGGGGATACCTCTTTGCGTTGTGGGGATGCCTGCTTCGACCCGAACACGAGTCTATTCCACTGTGGACTCTGCAATCAGGCCTGCACGGCGGGGCAGGTGTGCAATGCAGGCGCCTGCTCCCCACATTGCAGCGGACTGACGCCATCCCGCTGCGGCAACGCCTGTGTCAACACCAACGTGGACCGCCTCCACTGCGGATCCTGCGGAAACGAATGCGAAGATGGCGAAGTCTGCTCCAGTGGGAATTGCCAGTTGTCCTGCGGCGGTGCAACCCCGACCCGTTGCCATGACGCCTGCGTGAACATGCAGAATGACCGGCACCATTGCGGGGCATGCGGAAACGCCTGTCTGTCCGGCGAAGTCTGTTCCAGCGGGAATTGCCAGTTGTCCTGCGGCGGTACCACCCCGACCCGCTGTGAAGAAGCATGCGTGAATACCCTCACCGACCGCCATCACTGCGGCATATGCCAGAATACCTGCCCGGATGGCATGGTCTGCTCCGAAGGAGAATGCGTGCTGGAATGTGGTGGCGCTACCCCTCTCCAGTGCGAAAACGCATGCGTTGATCCAATCTCCAATCGGCATCACTGCGGGGACTGTGACATTCCCTGTGAGCCGGGCTCCATCTGCGATGAGGGCTCCTGCCAGGTATCCTGCCAGAACCACCTCACGAATTGTTTTGATTTGTGTGTGGATCTGCAGCACCATCCTCACCACTGCGGGTCCTGTGGTCACGCATGCACGCCACCGGCCAACGCCACTTCCGTCTGCCATGAAGCCTCCTGTGGATACTTGTGCTTGCCGGGGTACGCCGATTGCGATGGAGACCCCGCCACAGGGTGCCATTTCCTGGCAATGGATCCAAATCACTGCGGGGCCTGTGGAATCCAGTGCGATTCGGATCAAGTTTGCGCTGAAGGAATTTGCCGGACTTTCATCGAAAACGGCAGTTTTGAAACCGGTGATTACTCTGGATGGACGCTCTTCATCGACAACTGGTCCAACCTGTGGGGAATTGCCCAGCATGGGCAAACCCTGGAACCATGGCAGATGATGCATGATTTTTTCACGGGCATGGATACTGTATCATCGTCAGTGGGTCTCCCCTTCACCGTCACGGCCACACAAGGATCCCGGCTGGCCGTCAATCTTCAAGATGGACCTTCCCTACACCGGATGTACCAGGATGTCACGCTGCCTGATTTTCCCACAGTCCTTCGATGGGACATGCAATATCGAAACCATGCTGGTGGCTTCGACGACTTTTCCCAGTACATCGCATTGCACATTCGTCACCCCGGAACAGACGAAATTCTCTCAACCCCGTACAAAACCACCGACGGGGTGGATGAAGTTTTCCTGGATTCCATGCAGACCTTTACTGTGGACCTTTCCGCCCATGCAGGACAAACCGTCCGGATTGATCTGGAAATAGAGGTTCAAGACTTCTATTTCGATGTGTACCTGGACAACTTCCGGCTGACATATCCCTGATACATATCCCCAATTGCCTGGCTTTGAAATCCTCCGGGGAAAATGAAACGCTTCTAGCTCCTGAAGGTAATGCGCCGCCAGAATTCCGAAAAGGAATACAGGTGGAAATCTGCCCGGCGGATCGGAATCCAGATCAGCATGAAAAAACTCAACAATGCAATCAATGCGGAGGAAAGATCCCAGGAACCGGCCTTGACGCCAAAAATATACCCCAGAATCAACTGGACAATGGTCACCGCCTCTGTGAGCAGCAGGAACAAAAACGTGATGGTGACCCGGCGTAAAAGTGCCAGGACCGCCATCACCAGGAAAAATCCGGCAATGGCGATGTTTGGTATCCCTGACGCGGTGGTCCGACCGAAGTGATACAGCGGCTCCTGGATGAACACTCCGATGACCAGAGCAGCCAGAGCCAATACGCCAGCCACCACTCCGGGGCCCAACCATGTAGGGCGGAATTGCTGGGCGAGGGGCCACCACTCCTGGACCTTGATTTTCTTTTTCAGGGACTCCTGAATCTCGGTAAAAGCCGTCTTGACGGCTTCGCTTTTCGGAGCCTTGGTAAAGAAAAACATCTGCAGATTTCCGGCTTCCAGCGGTTTGGAAAGCCCGAATGCCGAAGCGGCATCTGACTCCTCACGATAGGCATCCCAGGGAGCCATGGATTGTATTTCCTTGTCGCTTTCCCCCCCAAGGACTTTCTTGAGAAACCTTTCCCGGAACGTCTTGGCTGCACTCGGGGTAAGTGCAAAAAACAGGGAAAACGACCTTTCCGGGGCCAGTTCGGAACCCTTTTTGTCCTGGGGCAGTTCGCACTGGATTTCCACCACATCCCCAAAGGGTTTGTAACTACGTACCACGGTACTTTTCCGATCCTTGATCAATTTCACGAACGCACGCACATCTGCTTCTGTCCGCATCTCGATGGTTTTGGGCATGGGACGGATTTCCACAGGTTCTGAATTGGCCATGGTTTGCTCCTTTGTGCCCTGTTACAGGGCCGACATACAACACCAGTTTCCAAAAACGAATGGTAATCAAAAGACGTTTTTTCACAAGACCGTTTTTTTCATTCAGAAAAATCTGTGCGAGCCAAACACAACGTATATTATTTTCACGGTTCCTTGTGCATATATTTTGGGTCCGGACGGCAGCAAAACTCCTGCTTCCGGTTTTTTCTTTTTTCCAAACAGTGGAGTCAAAACGCTGACAGCGCTGCACAAGTCCACTCAGACCTACCCTATGGGGAATTCACCCGGCGACGTTGTCGCCTCCAACGGGACACCCTTTTGCGGGCGTCCCTTGCGCCACGGCGACGTTGTCGCCTCCAACGGGACACCCTTTTGCGGGCGTCCCTTGCGCCACGGCGACGCCTTTTGCGGGCGTCCCCTGTAGCATGTCTTTGAAAAACACTTCAGCGTCCAGGACCAAGGGACTTGACCGGCGCTGAGATGCTTTGGCACGGAAAATGCTAACCGCGGATTCAGGAGGTCCGGATGGGACAATTAGCATTCAAAAAACAGGTCTCCGGTCTGCTGGACCTGCAACCGGCCATTCTCCCCTACCTGCTGTTCGAGGAAAACACGATCGAAGATGCCATGCAGGTCATCGAAAGCATGCCGGGAGGATTCGCCATCGTGACAGATCACCAGGGCAGGCTCAGCAGTTTTCTGGACAGAACCCGCCTTCATCAGTTGCTGAGACAACTCAGGCGTATGGAAACTCCTCTTGGATTTGCAAGGGAAAAGAGAAGGCCCACGCCAGCGCTTTCGATCTTTGCCACCCGGGAAGAAACGACGGAATTGTTCATGCAGAACCCCATCGACCACCTGCCGGTGCTGGACACCCGGGACCGGGTAGTAAACTGCATTTCAAAAACGGGTTTTTTCCAATTCCTGTGCGAGGATCTACCTTGGGACACCATGGGTAACTTCCTGGAACATGACCGGACACCGCCTGAACCCGTCCACCGCCCCTGGGGTTTTTTCCGCAGTCTTCTGAACACGGACTTTTGCCACACCAAAATCCTGTCCCTGGAACCTGGCCAGGAACTGAGTCTGCAAAAACACCTGCACCGGGAGGAACACTGGACCATTGTCAGGGGCTCAGGGCTTTTCAGGCTTGAAGACACCTTCATTCCGGTGAAGGCGGGGGATACCCTGCATATTCCCCGTGTCACGGTACACTGGCTGAAAAATACGGGAACCGTGTCCTTGATGCTGGTGGAAGTCCAACTCGGGGATGCCTTTGACGAATCAGACATCATCCGCCTATCTGACCGCTATGGCCGGGATGCCGGTGCATGAATTCCCTGACTCTTTTTTGACTCAAAATATCCGGTTTCCACTCCAGTCAAAATCTGTTAGAAATGAAGGCAACTTGAAAGAGGTATCTATGATGACCTGCAAAAACCGGAAAAAGAAAGTCGACAAAGATGGACTGACCCAGGCCCTGGAGGATTATCTGCTGACCATTTTCCAGTTCAATCAGGCCCACGGATTCGTCCGGGTCAAGGATATTGTACGGGCCCGGAACGTCAAGGCAGGTTCCGTCTCTCCCGCCATGCGCCGGTTGTCAGAACTCGGCCTTGTAGAATATGTCCAGCGGGAATACATCAAACTCACGGAGGCCGGGGAGAAGGAAGCACGCAAGATTTTTTCGAGGCACGAACTTTTGTCGCGTTTTTTTCACGAGATTCTGAAAATGGAACTCGAAGAGAGCGAACTGGAAGCCTGCGCCATGGAACACAGTCTTTCGGAAAATGCCATGGACAAGTTGGTGCGTTTTTTCGAATTCCTGCATGTGTGCCCCAATGCTTTTTTGAAATACTGGGAGCGTTTCCAGACCTGCAAGGGCTCCCATCCCATGGATCACCAGTGTGACAAATGTACCGAAAAGGAGCAACCCTGCATAACTCCGTCTGGCGGTTGCCAGGACCGGACCCGCCCCCTGTCGGACCTGAAGCCTGGCGACAAGGGAGTGATCCTCAAAATCGGAGGAGCCCAGAAACAGCGACGGGCCATGCTGGACCGCGGCATCCTGCCTGAAAGCCCCGTGGAAATAGATCATCTGGTAGCGGACGGCATCATTGTGACTGTGGGCGGCTACTCCATGAAAATCACCGAATCCGAAAGCAGGAACATTTTTCTTGTCTGAGGTTGATGAGCCATCATGCGCAAGTTTTTCTCCTTTTTCATCATTTCCCTTCTTTCGGCCGGTTGCGGTCCGGAAACCCCACGGTTCGGGGCTCCCTGTGACAAGGACTCCGTCTGTGGCGGCGTCTGCAACCTGGGACTTCCAAACGGCATGTGCACATTTGCCTGTTCGGAAACCGAACCCTGTAAAAAAGGCACCTGCGTTGTTTTTTCCGAAAACGCATGGTGTCTTCCTTCCTGCGAACAGAATTCGGACTGCCGTGACGGATATGGCTGCATCGACTTTTTCTGCGCACCAAAACAACCCGTGGGGGCCCGGTGTGACGACACGACAGATTGTCTGCCCTGTGCGGAACAGGATGCCTGCCCGTCAGACTCCCGGCTCGCATGCATGGAAAACGTGTGTTCGGTTCCCTGCCGGGATCAGACTGATTGTGTGGATGGTACCTTCTGCGCCCGCAGTTCAGGGGAATTCTGGTGTGTGGGCATCGACTTCGACACCGGACCTGGCAACACCGGTCGAGACTGCAGCGTGGAATCCTGCGCTGATGGCCTGGAATGCCGGGACTTTTTCTCCATCGAGGGAAATCTCCAGGTTTGCTCCCATCCTTGTGCTTCTGACCGGGAATGCCCTCCCGACATGGGCTGCCGGTTGGACTTCACGGGAGAAAAATGGTGCATACCCCGCCTGTATTGCGAAACCTGCCAACTGGACAGCCAGTGCGGTCAACCGGCAGACCGTTGCATTCTCACCGGTGACCTGACATCCCGGTATTGTTCCCGTGAGTGCGACCCGGGCATGTCGGGCACCTGCCCTCTGGACACCGAATGCCAGGAGGTGTTCTCCTGTGATAATCCCCCTGGCTGGGTGGATGACTGCGATGCCTGTCCCGGCGACTGTGACCCCGCCAGATCATCATTCCAGTGTGTGGTGGCCGCCGGCTCCTGCGTGGGAGACGGGCAGGTCTGCTCAGGCTGCTTCACCGACACGGACTGTGGACAAGACCTTCATTGCATCCTGGGAAAGGCTGCCTGGCAATACACCTGCAGTCCGGGCTGTGAAACCCAGGAAGAATGCCCCGATGGCACCATTTGTGAAGACACTGGCGATTCCGGCTCCTTCTGCGTGCCACGCACGGGCAGTTGTCTCGTTCCGTCAGGCGGAAAGGATACCTGTGAGATCTGCACCCGGCACTCGGACTGCCTGCGGGGGTACTGTGCCCCGGTCCCCGGGGACACCAGCGGTTTCTCCTTTTGTCTGGACACCTGTGTGCTGAACCCGGATTGCGGATTCTACGGACAATGTGCCACGGCTGACATTCCCGGCTTCGGCCAGCAACCGGTGTGCATACCCTCTGCCACCATCGGCACCTGTCCCCAATGGACGACCTGCATGGTCGCCTGCCCCGAAGGACCTGCCGAATGCGGCGAAGGACCCGCCGAATGCCGTTGACGGGGACATGCTGTCACAACGCCGGGCAAGTTCGATGCTCCAAGGACATTGTTGTATCAGGACCGCCGCAATCAGGTTCTGCAGATCTGGTTCAGATGCACCCGGAGACGCTCGGCGGCCTTGTGGTTGATCTTTTCAACCGTGACGCTGCGCAGGTAGGAGTACACCCCGGAGTTTCCAAGGGTGTTTCCGGCATCCGCGCCCAGTACCCCTGCATGAAAGGCACGACGTGAAATCCAGGCGGACGCGTTGTCCCCCATGACGATATGGGATGCGTGCTGAATCTGGGGGACGTATTGCTCCGGACGTGCAACAAGGAGAACGAGATACTCCACCCTGTAGGCGGCGCTCTGCCTTAGCGCCTCATCCACCGTGGAACTCACCACCACGGGCACCTGGGACAAATCCCTTGTCCAGGCAGGTTTCGGCGAAGACAATTCGTTCATGTGGCTTTCCATCCGTGCAACCAGCCGACTGGAGGTGGTGCAGAATCCTACAGTGGAAAGGGGATCGTCATTCAGCCAGGTGGAGAGGATGTCCATGACCGGGATCACTCCAGACTGGCTGTCCGTTACCACCAGAAGATCATATTTCGGAAGGGCCGGTGCTCCGAACAATTGTGCATATGCAGCGTGGGTCAGACGGTTTCCTCCAGCCAGATCCGTTCTTTCGGGTACAAAACCCATCCATCCCCGGGCCAGCGCCATCAATGCCTGCACACCCCCGGCCCGGTAGATCTCCGTGGCCTCCCCGATCCCTGCAGCCAGAATACTCACCGGGGAAACCCCTCCCGCCGCATCGGGCTCCAGGAAAACGGCCCGCCTGGGCACTCCGGCCACCCGGGCGGCAGCCAGTTCCGCAGACAAAACATGGGGCACCTGTTCATCCCATGTACCGGGGGCCACCACCGCCATGGAGGAAACCGGACGGATTTCCTGCACAATCTTCACTCCGGTGGTGGGATCCAGTACGCAGGGACGAATGCTCTCGTACTGTCTGAGGGCCACCTTGTGCTGGATGTGGGAAAGACTTTCCAGCGCTGCCTGCTGGGGAGGAGTAACATGTTGACGGGCTGCTTCCACCACATCCGGGGTGATGACCAGACCCCTGCCCCGCGTGACGGATTCCAGCGCCCTGATGCCCTCCTTTTCGATTTCATCCATGCGCTTTTGCGCCTTGCTGCGCAGTATGGTGGGAATCCCTGCAGGAGGATCCAGTCGCGGAACTATTCGCAAGCCCATGCAGTTCCTGCCGGATCAGTTCATCAGTCCGGTGCTGTCTGAACGGGTGGTGAACACATAATGGGAAGGTGGCACGGCGGCCAGGGTGAATCCACCCGGCTTTGTGGAAGGCAAAGGCCCACTGTTCTCAATGACCAACTCCAGTCTCCGGATGTCCTGGCGGGCGATTTCCATCTGCTCCTCGCTGTCGGTGGCCACCGGTTCGGCAATCATTTCCTCGTGATCGATCTGGAGAAGATCGGAAAATTCAAATTCCGCCACCTGACGGGTCTTCTCTTCGAATGCCGCCAGCCCCCTTGGTTTTCTGGCTTCTTCCGCAAGGATTTCAAGTTCCAGCCGTTCCACCGGACGCGTACGGTCTTCGACGGCCCCGGTGGCAGGAGCAACCCGGGTTCCAATCTCCTGCACGGGCAGGCCGGGCAACTTCCGGAGACGAACAATAATCCAGGCTGCAAATGCGATTCCGGTCAAAAAGGAAACCACTGCGGCTACGATGATGATCCACATGCCTACACCTCAGCCCCGCAACATAGCCCATCCGGAAATGTTTGTCAAAAACCGAGTGGTTCTCGCCAACAAACAGTTTTCATTCACGTAACCCGAAAGCGGAAGTATGGTGTTGGTGCATCCGAAGGGAATCACCTAATCTCCCATCTTCTGCATCGAATACCACCCAGGGCACCGAGGAACCGGCAATTACCCGGAAACGGCCCGGATGGTCTGCCACTCAGGAAACTCCGGATGCAAAAAGGACAGATGATTGTTTTCAGACTCGCGGGACTCTGCAAAGCAGGCAAATCGTCAAACGGAAAAAATACGGAATTACATATCCGAAATCATTGACAGTGGAAGGAGAAGCATTATGCTTGTTCCCATCGGCCCACAAGGCCGAAATACAAACCCCGAAAAGGAGAGATTCAAATGGAAAATTCTTTTGTTCCCATGCCACGTATCGGTGATACCGCCCCGTCCTTCAAGGCAGTCACCACCCAGGGAGAAATCCTGTTTCCGGAACAATATGCCGGTCAATGGGTCATTCTTTTTTCCCATCCGGCCGACTTTACCCCCGTTTGTACATCCGAGTTCATGACTTTTGCCAGTCTGGAACCCGAATTTGAAAAACTCAACTGCAAACTCGTGGGTCTTTCCGTGGATGGACTGTACAGTCATATTGCCTGGTTGCGCACCATCAAGGAAAAAATCGAATACCGGGGCATGAAGAATGTGGAAATCACTTTCCCGCTCATCGAAGACATCACCATGGAAGTGGCCAAAAAATATGGCATGATCCAACCAGGAGAAAGCCATACCAAGGCAGTACGGGCCGTCTTTGTAATTGATCCCAAAGGAATCATCCGCACCATCATCTATTACCCACTGAGCATGGGACGCAATTTTGACGAACTGGTCCGGGTCGTTCAGGCACTGCAAACTGCCGATGCCTTTTCCATCGCCACACCGGCTGACTGGCGGCCCGGAGACGATGTCATTGTGCCCCCGGCAGGTTCCTGCGGCACCGCCAGGGATCGCATGGAAGGCAAGGAAGACATGACGTGCTACGACTGGTTTTTCTGCACCAAAAAACTTCCCAGACAGACCGTCCTTTCAACCATTGAGAAAAAGTAGTCATACCCGCCGCGCAGGTACCCCCCCATCATCCTCTTCACCGGTGAACATGGCAGAAATGGCCCGGTTCAATAGTAAACACGAACGGAAAGGGTGATCTGGTACTGATCGAAATTATAGTAATCAGTGTAGGAAGGAAGTGAGGGATTTCCGTCCATCAGGCGTCTTTCCCGCTGACGTTCCACATCCACTGGCCGGGGCAAAAACAACCGGAAACCCAGGGAAAAAACAATCCGGTTTTGCAGGAACGTGAATTCCAGTCCTGCACCGCCAATAAGATTGGACCGGTTGAAATCGGCTCCCAGATCAATTCCCAGACCAAAGAGGGCATATGGAGACCAGTTCTTCTCCCGGAAGAAGTTCACCACCCCCATGAGTTTGTAATTGGGGGTAAACAGAAGATCCGAAACTTCCCGGGAGGAACTCGACGGTGTGGATGTCACGCGGTTGAAGTCGTATTCCATGTCAATGCCGGCAATACCGGAAAACCGCATGCTGCCGATCAATCCGGCAGTCCCGTGGGGTCCCAGACCCAATTGGGCACCGATACCAAAAGAAAAGCGCCGGTTCAGCCCCTCCGGCGGGTGCTCTTCCGGCGAGCCCAAAAGGAAAAGTGCACAGAACAACAGGTGTGTCACGGAAGATCCTTTCCTGCCCTGGCCGGGTCATGGTGGAATACAGAAACTGCATCTTCCGGAAAATCCCCCACAAACCGCACTTCAGGCTCCAGCCAAACACCTGTTTCCCGGGCTACGCGACTTTGCACCTCCAGAAGAAGGTTCCGCAGTTCGGATGCAGTTGACTGCCCGTCGTGAATGATGAAATTCGCATGAGCACCATATACCCAGGCATGCTCCGTCCCATAGCCCTTGAGTCCACAGGAATCAATGAGCCGGCCGGCCGGCGCTTCCCGGGTGACGGGATTTTGGAAAACACATCCACAGGACAATACCTGATCCTCACCTCTCGCCCTGCGAACTTCCCGATGACGTTCCATGGCTTCCCCAATGGCAACGGGATCCCCGAAAGACAGCCGGAGGGTGACCCGCCCGATGATTGCCTGGACAGACTGGTATGGTGAAACCTTGTAGGAAAACTCCTGAACAGACGGCTCGTGAACCCGGATTGACCCATCGGGCTCCACCAGTTCCACCCGTTCAAGAACAGATGCCATGTCCCTCTCGAAGGCCCGTGCATTCATCCAGACCGCACCCCCCAGTGTACCTGGCAATCCCGCAAGGAACTCCAGCCCGGAGAGGCCGGCATCCCGGGCCATTTCGGCAGCGGCATCGGAAGACAACCCTGCCTCGGCCACCAGAAGATTCCCGCACACTTGCGCCGAACTCATGCATTCGGTGGCAAGGGTCACACCGCGCACACCCGCATCGGAGATCAGAAGGTTGGCTCCCCGACCAATAACCAGCGCCGGATGGACCCCGTGGGAATGCAGGATACCCACCATCCGTGCACACTGTTCCATGTCGCGGGGAAAAAGCACCCAATCGCCGGGGCCTCCCAGCCGATAAGTGGTCAGTGCAGCAAGGTCAAACGACTCCCGGATTTGTCCGGCTTCAAAATTTTCTTTCAACGAAAAAATCCAGTCCTGTCCTGTCATTGGATGAACACCCCAACCCTGGGCCGGAACCATCCCGATAAAGGGGGGTGACTTCGGGTCGGCTGCAGTATAGCCTCAACGGCCCGGATATGCTAGCCTCCGGGCGGAGGCCGCGTGTACCCGACCCGTTTTTCCCCGCAACTATCTTCCGAACTGGAACGACTGGGTGTTCCCTTTTCCATGGATCCACAGGTCTGCCGTGCAGCAGGCCGCGACCTCTGGGCCATCGGCGCCATTCTGGATTATTTCCAGAAATCCCGTGATGACTCCTGTGCCGCAGTGGTGTTTCCCGCCACCACCGAAGAGGTCCAGACTGTCATTCGCTGGGCGGTTTCGGGACACCATCCCCTGGTTCCCCGGGGTGGCGGCACGGGCCTTTCCGGCGCGGCCTGGGTGGACCGACCGGATGCGGTCGTCATGGATCTGACGCGACTGAAAAATGGTTTTGTCCTGGATGGACAAAGACGAACCGTGCAAGTGCCGGCGGGAATGACCGGCCAGGCCATGGAACATCGGCTCAACGCCCAGGGGTTCACCACAGGGCATCAACCCTCTTCCGCAGGACAGGCCACTGTTGGCGGATTTTTGGCCACCCGGGCCAGCGGTCCGTTTTCCGGTCATGTGGGGAAGATCGAGGACATCGTCCGATCCGTGGACTGGGTGGATGGCACCGGACGAACCCACACCAGCACAGGCCCCGGCGGGGAGATCGATCTGGTGCTCGGCTGTGAAGGCACCCTGGGGATATTCACTTCGGCACACCTGGCGGTAAGACCCCTGCCGGAACACATCGCCATGCGATCGGCACTGTTTGATTCGCTGCATGCAGCACTGGACGCCATGCGGCGCATCGTCCAGGCCGGTCTTGCACCCGCATTCCTCAGACTGTACGACCCGTCCTCCGCCATTCACGCACTTCGGGGGTCGGGCAACCAGAGCACAGGCAGATCCTGGCTGGAACTGGGTACACCCGTGGCCCACCTCGGACACCGCACACTCCCCTGGGTGCTTCGTGCCGCCCCCCTGTGGAACCGGCTGATTCAGGATAGCCTGCCAAAATTATGGAAAAGCCGCTTTTTGCTTCTGGCAGGTTCCGCCATGGAACGCACTGCAGCCGAGTTGTGCGCATCCGAAATGCAACAGGTCATGTCGGCCAGCGGAGGACGGGATCTCGGGCAGGAACCGGCCATGCGGTGGTGGAAACACCGCAAATCCCTGTTCTCCATCCGTCCCCGCGTTTTCGCGTCGGGGGCCTTCGCAGACGCCATGGAAGTCTGTACCTCATGGTCCCGGGTGCCCGAACTGGTCCAGGCAGTTTTGGATGAACTTCGGCCACATGCCTTTGTGATGACGCATTTTTCCCATGCATACCACGATGGTTGTTCCATTCATTTCACCTTCGCCGGAGCGGGTCGAAGCAGGGAAGATACCCTGTCACGCTACAGGTATGTCTGGAATCTGGCCCTCACCACTGCTGCACGACACCAGGCCACCATCAGCCACCATCACGGAATCGGAAAACTGAAGCGTGATTTCTTTGCATCCGAACATGGGTCTGCCGTCCCGTCCCTGCTGGATCTCAAAAAAAACCTGGACCCGCATGGCATCCTGAATCCGGGGACCTTATGGCCTATCTGAATTTTGAACCACTCGTTCTCCGCCTCCGGGAAATCTGCGGCGCGACCAATGTGCGCCATTCCGAAAACCTCGCCGTGGCCGCCCCCGGAACCACCGCCCAGGCGGCTTCGGCACTGCGGGCCACGTTTGAGTCAGGCCTGACGGGTTGCGCCGCATGGGACAGGGAAGACCCGCCAGGATTTCCCGTTGTTCTGGACATCCGGCGCATGAACCGAATCCTCCAACTGGAACCCACAGGTTCCTGGGTGCAGGTCCAGACCGGGATTACCCTTCTGGATCTGGATCAGGGCCTCCGTGAGGAGGGTTTCTGCCTGCCCCTTCACTTCGCGGGAAGCCTTCATGAACCCCTTGTTCGCTGCATCCAGGATGGAACCATCGGGAGCTCCAGACATGGACAAATGCGACGGTTGATTGCCCTGTGCGCCATCTGGCCCGATGGCACCACCTTCAGGACCCGCAGCACTCCCAGACAATCCGTTGGTCCGGATTTGCGCGGATATTTCCTGCAAGCCACCGATGCACTGATCACCGAAGCCACGCTTCAGATGGTTGCGGCGAATACACCGCGCCGTTACGAAACCCTGGAATTTTCCTCACCTGCGGCAGCCTTCGAAGCCCAGCGCTTGTTTGACCCTCCTCCGGTGGGACCCGTGGAATCGGTTCTCGAGCAAAACGGTTCTTCATGGAATCTGCATTTGTGCTTTTCCGGTCCGAAAGCATGCATCGCTTTGGGGCGGGATCGTGCCACCATGGGCCAGGGCCGTTCCCTTGGACAAACCCCCGCCAGGGAATTCTGGAATCAGCGCATGCCGGGAGAAAAGAAAACCTACCAAAAGAACCTTGTCGATCTTCTGGGGCCGAAACCACCGTTTCTGGAAGATGGTGCGTTCCTCTCCGATTTTTCCGATGGATTCGCCACCCTTTTCACCATCCGGGAAGATCCCCGTCTAGCCATCCCGTTGGCAAATACCGGTTTTCAGGTCTCGACCGAATCGGGAAAACAGGTTGATTACTGAAAAAAACTGAATAATTACAATGTATTCCTGAAGCGTTCACGGATTTTTTTTCGCTTTTTTTGCGCTCATGCAAAAGTGTGTGCAAAAGTGTTCCTGACGCCGTTTTGCGAAGGAGTACACACCATGAAACCTCTTCCCCTTGCCGTTTTTGCGATAGTGGTCTGGACTCTCCTGATCATCATGGACAATCTCCCTGCTCCACCGCCGAAAAAGGTTCAAACCCCCGAACCCCCGGTCCTGACAGCCACAAACATCCCTGCACAGCCATCCCTCCAGATGACGGAACAGCCCCAATACAGGCAGCATCCCTGACGCATTCCGGCGAAAACAGGTGAAAAAATGAATCCGCCCCTTGACCATGGCACTGCGGGTGATTACTTCTGTGGCGCCCGGGTTTTCGGGTCTTGATGAATCTTTTCACGTCGTGCAACCCACGAACGGTTTTTCGTACTTTTATGGAGGTTATCATGCAGATTCGTCCGTTTGAAGATCGTGTTGTAGTTGAAATGGAAGAAGCCAGGGACGCCGTTGTCGGTGGCATCTATGTCCCCGAGAGCGCCAAGGAAAAGCCCATATTCGGCAAGGTCATTGCCGTTGGATGCGGCGAAGCCATCGCCAAACTGGTTTCTGTGGGTGACCGGGTCATCTTCAACAAGTATGCCGGAAGCGAATTCACCGTGGAAGGCAAAAAGGTCATGGTCCTTTCCAAGGATGACCTGCTCGGCAAAGTAGAAGACTGATTTTCCCTCCACTGATCTTGACTTCCCCCTCCATCATCCGTAAGCTGTGCCTCCCGGGACAAGCCATTCACTGGCCCCGGTTTACTTTTACGGAGTACATCATGAGTGCAATCCAGTTTAACGGCATGAAGGTTTTTTCCGCCACCATGGCCCAGGAACGTGAAATCCTCGGGGAAAAAGTGACCGCATGGATGGCTGCCCATCCAGAATTGGAAATCCGTGACATCCAGACTGTGCAAAGTTCCGACGAGGCTTTTCACTGCATCACGGTAAATGTGATGTTTCACGATCCAGCCTTCTCCGGGTAATCCGGACAGTTTTTCCCCGCGGAACAATAATGACCGGTTCCGCCTCCAGGTATGCGCATGTCCGAAAACAACCCATCCCAGGAATCGAAACCCGCGCGGAAATCCCGATTTGACAGATGGCTCAATGGAATCGAGCGGATCGGCAACGCACTGCCCCACCCTGCCACCATCTTCGGCATGCTTGCCGTGTTCGTGGTGCTGTTGAGTTTCATCACCCATCTGGCAGGCGTCAGTGCAGTCAACCCCGCTGACGGGGGGGTCGTCAAGCCTTTCAACCTTCTCGGTGCCGAGGGACTCGCCTACATGTTCGTGAACGTGGTGAAAAACTTCATCACATTCCCGCCATTCGGCATTGTTCTTGTCTGCACCGTGGGTATCGGTATTGCCGATGGAACCGGACTTCTGGAAACCCTCATCCGGCAAACCATCGTCAAGGCACCCCGCAGGTTTGTCACATCGGCCATCATCACCGCAGGAATCCTGAGCCACCTTGCCTCCGAAATCGGTTACGTCGTCCTGATTCCCCTGGGTGCGATGGTTTTCATCGCCTTCAAACGCCATCCCATTGTAGGTATCGCTGCTGCATTTGCCGGAGTGTCAGGTGGTTTCGGTGCCAATTTCCTGATTGGGTCCATTGATCCCGTATTGTCCGGCCTGACCGAAAGTGCGGCGGTCATTGTCGACCCCACCATGAAAATCAACCCCGCAGCCAATTATTATTTCATGGTGGCTTCCGGCATATTGATCGTCATTGTGGGCACTTTCGTCACGGAAAAAATCATTGAACCCCGCTTTGGGGAATACCACGCACCCCAGGAAGAAATCAAGGAAGTCACCCCACAGGAAAAAAAGGCCCTTTTCTGGAGCCTCATCTCCATGTTGGCCGTGGCCGTCTGGCTGGCGTGGCTCACCATTCCCCGGGGAGGACTTCTCCATGGGTGTGGAAACGTCTTTGATGGGCCATTCTTCCAAGGCATGATCACCGCGATCGTGCTGCTCTTTGCCATTCCAGGCATGATATTCGGCATCATGACCGGTCGAATCAAGAACGACCGGCATGTCATTGAACTGATCACCAAGTCGGTCCGGGGAATCGGACCCTACATTGTTCTCGTCTTTTTTGCATCCCAGTTCATTGAATGGTTCAAGGTTTCCAATCTGGGAATGATTCTGGCGATCAAGGGTGCCGGTATTATCCAGTCATCCGGCATATCCGGACCTGTCCTGATTTTCATTTTTGTGCTGATCTCATCCATCATGAATTTCTTCATGGGCTCTGCCAGTGCCAAATGGGCCATCATGGCGCCGGTCTTTGTCCCCATGTTCATGCTCTCCGGATACCATCCGGCACTGACCCAGGCTGCCTTCCGTATCGGAGACAGCGTGACCAACATCGTCACTCCCATGATGAGTTATTTCGCGCTGATTCTGACATTCATCAACAAATACGACAAAAACGCCGGCATAGGAACCACCATTGCCACCATGATGCCGTATACCATTTTCCTGTTCATCACATGGACGGCTCTTCTGCTCTTGTGGTTCTTCTTCCGGATTCCACTGGGCCCCGGCGCACCGGTCCTGATGTAACCTCCCCCCCGACCCTGTCCGTCCCAAGGATGTCATTCCCGCCGGTCAGGTCCATGGATCCAGGGCAGCGCTGTCAAATGGGAGGACTTTTGTTCAGCCTGTGGTGATTTCATGGAGCCGGAGGGTATTGGTACGCCCGGGCCCATCCACCCCGAACCCGAAACTGATGGCGATACGGTCCCCCCCGTGGACCAGTTCGCGCTCCACAAGCAACTTCTCGCATATGGCCACCATCTCTGCCGGAGTGGACAAGGCAGGACAATACATGGGCAAAACGCCACGCTCCAGAGCCAGACTTGCAAGCACTTCCAGGCGGGAAGTCAACGCCACAATGGGGACACGCGGATGATGTTTGGCAATTTCCCGGGCCGTTTCCCCGGTCTGTGAAAAAACCGCAATCAGCCTGACATGCAGATCCGAAATCGCTGAAATGGCGGCAGTGGAAATGGCCTGGGTGATGTTTTGGGCACCTCCGAAAAGGAGAGGAACCGTTTCAAAATAGTTGTTCGACTCCACCGCGTGAATGATTTTTACCATCATTTCAACGGCTTTAACCGGATAACTTCCCGCCGCCGTTTCCGCAGAAAGCATGACCGCAGAGGTGCCATCAAGCACTGCATTCGCGACATCAGAGACTTCCGCGCGGGTGGGTGTGGGGTTGTGGATCATGGACTCCAGCATCTGTGTGGCGGTAATCACGGGTTTTGCACGAAGCCGGCTTTGCCGGATCAGATGCTTCTGGATGGCAGGAACATGCTCGAAACCCCGTTCCACGCCCAGATCACCCCTGGCCACCATGATTCCATCGGATATATCCATGATTTCATCCAGGTTGTCCAAAGCAACAGGCCGTTCGATCTTGGCTATCACCGGAGTTCGTCCCGCAATCTGCTTGAGTTCCAGGATATCCGAGCCCGCCTGCACAAAGGATAGCGCGAAGAAATCCAGACCCAAATCCAGCCCGAAATACACATCCTCGCGATCCTTTTGCGTCAGGGCACTCAATCCCAGACGGGTGGCCGGAAAATTCACACCCTTGCGGCTCTTGAGAAGTCCTCCCGTGACCACCCGGCATATCAAGCGGGATGGTTCCTTTCGTATCACCTGGAATTGCAGGTAGCCATCATCCAGCATGATGGGCTCTCCTGCCTGAACATCACGGAAGCATTCCTCGTTGGTGATTCCGATCCCCCCCGGATGGCCGTCAGGAACCAGCACCACCTCCTCGTTGGCCGTCAACCGGATCCCATCCCCCAGTTCCCCGGTCCGGATCTTGGGGCCGCACAGATCCCCCAGAACGGCGACATGCCTTTTCTGACGGGCAGCCTCCTGTTTCACCCTTTGGAAGTTGTGTGCGTGTCCCTCATGGGTTCCGTGGGAAAAATTCAGCCGAACCACATCCACTCCTGCAGCGATCAGGGCCGAAAGCACCAGGTCGTCAGCGGTGGAAGGTCCAAAAGTGGCAACTATCTTGGTCTTGCGCATATTTCCCTCCTGTCAGAATCCTTTTTCCGGTGCTGGGATTCAAATCATCAATCCAGATTGATTCCATTCTTGTTGCAGAGGCTCTGGATGGCATTTTTCTGTGGTCCGGAAATCCGGGAATACGCCCATCTTGCCCAGGTGGCGTTTTTGGAATTGCAACCACACAATCCCACAATCTGAAGCGCACGGGGATTCTGCTTTACCGAATAGGAACGCTGGGCCAGACGAACCGCCCGGTTGCAGTCCGACTGGCGAAGTTCCCATGCCTGGGCCAACATGGCATCGGCCTCCTGGGGGGATGGCTTGTCGGAAGCCATCTCGGGAGGTTTCTTGTCCGGTGTCATGGGCTTTTCAGGGGTCATGGATCCCGGCTTTTCCGGAGTCATGGGCGGGGTCATGGGTTCCACCGGCGGGGTCATGGGTTCCACCGGCGGGGTCATGGGTTCCACCGGCGGGGTCATGGGTTCCATTGCTATGGGCAAACTGGCGGTGCTACATGCCTTGTGATGCTGCTGGAGTTCTGTCAGATCCTGGATTTCCAACTCCGTTCCAGTCCGAATCAACCCTTCAATTTCCGCGCACTTTTTGGCAAGTACACTTTGTTTGGCGGAATCCATCGCGTTTTGTTGGAAATGCTTCCGGATAAGTTCCACTTCCTTGCGGGATTCCCCGTACAACAATGAACCTTCCGGTATGGATTTCATGCCCCGGTACGCATCCACCCACTGTTTGGCGGTAAGTTGCCGCTGGATGGAATCGAACAGTTTCTTGTGTTCCACTGCCTGTTGCAGGATGGATTTTTCATTTTGCAGTTTTTCCCTGTCAGAACCCGGGAATGTCTGCCTGGCCAGGGTAGTGTCGATGTATGCAAGGGCTTCTGCCCACTGGCGGTTGCTCTTGAAATCTTCGAGTTTTTTCATAACCTGGTCAACAGAGATCTCCTGCCCCTTTGTCTGGACGGGGGCTTCTTTCTTCTTGCCGCCAAAAAGTTTGTCACCGAAAACGACAAATCCGATCCCCACTACTGCAACCATTGCCAAGGCGATGAAAATAATGGCCTTGTTCCCCTTCCCGCCACTGACGGAATAGGCCTCTGCCGCCGCATCGAACTTCTCGCCTGGTGCCAGAAAACGCAGGCGTACATTGCCCAGATCCAGGGTGTCCCCCTTGCGCAGGGACATGCTTTCGTAAAGTTCCCCGTTGATGCGGACACCGTTCTGGCTCTGAAGATCGGCCACGGAATAGATGCCGTGAGAGAAGGTAATCTTGGCATGGTTCCTGGATATTCCCTTGTGATCAATGACGATATCGTTTTCCGGGGTCCGTCCGATGACCATCGGTGACCGGTCCAGGGAATAATGGGTGCCAGAGAGATTCGTGGACAAAAGAACCAGTTGAGCCACTTCGGCGGCCGGAATCAACTCGGTCGACTCCACGGCGGACAGGGGCATGTCGGCCACTGCAGGAATCGCAGGTGCGGATGCCTGGATGGCAGGCTGAGCCGGAGCCGCAGCAGGCACCGGTACTGAAGCCACTGCCGGAACCGCCCCGCTGTCGGCCTGCACAGCCTCCATGTCCATCCGTTCTACGGGAACGGTGGCCATTTCCTCGAACGGATCCGCTGCACCCTCCTGCTCTTCCAGTTTGAGCATGAGACTGTAATCCCCGATGACAATCTTGTCGCCTTCGGATACAGGCAGAGGTTCGGTGATTCGTTCCCCGTTGACCTTCACACCGTTGTAACTACCCAGATCTTCCAGCAGAATCCCTTCGGGGCGCTGAATCAGGCGGGCGTGCCGCCTGGAAACATTCCGTTCCGTCAGGCGAATGGTGTTTCCCTCCTTGCGACCGATGGTTACCTCGTCGCGAAGAAGGCGGACAACCTTTACTTGTTTTTCATCGTCTTCAATGATGAGTTTCAGCATCGCCAATATTCGCCTCTTTTAAGAAGCCAAGCTCTCGACAGAGTAACAGTCCCTGACGTTCAAAGTCAAGGCATTTAATATGAAAAGTCAATCACCCGCATCCGGCTCCCGGAAAACTCTTCGGGCTTCTTTCCGGAACAGGTCATACAATACCGCCAAGCCGGCTTCGTCCTCCCGAAGTGCGGAAACATGGGAACGGATGGTGGCATCATCCCGTCGCACCCAGGGCCCCGTCAGTCCTTGATCCCCTTGTCGGTGCCATGCCTCCAGGGCATGCTCCACCAGTTGCCGAATCCCATCCCGTGCCAGACGTGCATCTCCCCCGGCAACCCGTCTCAACCCGTCTTCGGTGGCCCGCTCCAGAAACTGGCTTCCGTTGGCGGCCAAGGCACACAGGGCATGAAACAATGCACGCTTTTTTGACTGTACCGGAAACAATTGCAAACGCATCACGCCTGCCAGGTTTTCGATGGTATCCATGCATGATGCAGAAGCGGTGACGGAAAACAGGTTGCCCCGAAGATCCTGCCGTGAAGATGCCACATTCCTCATCGGATGGAGTATTCCCGTTTTTTCATGGCCCTTCAATAATCCGAAAACATCTTCGGGTCGGTGCATGCCCCCCGCATGAAGGCAAACCGTTTCTGCAGGAAGGACCCCCCCCGCATCAGCAGGCTTGTATCCATCCGGTGTGCAAAAGTACACCACATCCGGAGTTCCCTCAGCGGAGGAAGCGTCTTCCCACGAGGAAAAGACCGGAATATTCCATTTTTGGGCAACTGCGATCCTGGCCGGATCCGGATCGGCACACCATGCCGGGAGCATACCCGAAAGCGCGAGGCTGTGCAGAATGGAACCACCCACCCGTCCGAGGCCCACCAAACCCAGAGAAACCGCGGGAGCGGTGGCCGCAAGGCCGTACAGGCCATGGCCCCTGATGTAGGAGGCCACGTCCGCGTGCAGGAAGGCTTCCGGCACCTCGCCCAGTTCACAGGCGGCGCGAATGTCCGTGGAAGAATAATCAGGCACCCGCGGCACCTGGGGCCACCCATCCCAGGTACCCCTGCCTGCGAAGAAAAACGGCACAAGCCGTGCAAGTTCATCACTGCGGTGCCAGCGATGCAGGTCTGCCTTCTGGTCTTCTCCCAGCACCAGCGTGAACCGGACCTCCGGGTAGCGATGCCGGAGTTCCTGCACGGTATCCCAGGTGCGTGACACTCCTGTACGTTCGCTTTCCAGTGCATTGATCGAAATCCCGGAACCCAGATTCCCGAAAGCCAGTTCCAGCATGGCCAGCCGGTGATGAAACGGAGCGCTTTGCTTGCCAAACGGATGACATGCCGCCGGAACCAACCAGATTTCGTCAAAGCCGGCGTGCTGTACCTGGATCAGTACCTGCGCATGCCCCAGATGGGGGGGGTCAAAGCTTCCACCATACAATGCCACGCGTTTCATGATTCAAAGGCTTTTGTTCTGCAGAAAGCCTTCCACCGGTCGGGCCCGGGCAGCCTTCAGTGCAGGAAAAAGGGTGGCCAGAACACACAGGATCACCGTCGTAAGGGAGATCATCAAAATGTTGGTGACCTGAATGGAAACAGGAAGACGGTTGATGATGTACACCTCCGGATCCAGGGGAAAGGAATACATCCGCAATACCCAACTCATCATGAGCCCGATGCCCTGTCCCACCACCAGTCCCATGGATCCGATCAGAACCCCGGCATACATGAAGACCCTGGCCACGGAACGGTCGGATGCCCCCAGCGCCTTCAGAATGGAAATTTCCCTGCGTTTGTCGAGCACAAGCATGTACAGTGCGGAAAGCACCCCGAACGCTGCCACCGTGATGAGAAAGAACAAGAGAACCCAGATGACGATCTTGTGGAACTGCAGGTTCTGGAAGACCTGGGGATTGAGGGCACCCCATGTCACCACCCGGATGTTCTGGCCAGAACTTTCAAACCGGGCCTGCAGTCGCGCAGCGGTCTCTTCGGCCGTGTCCATGTCGTGCAGGCGCATTTCAATTCCAAACACACTCTTGCCCGAATCTGCTGTTTTCGGATTGAAACTGTAGGAGACGTTCAGGTGCACATAGGCAAGTTTCTGATCGTATTCCTCAAAACCGGCGAAGAAAATGCCCACCACGCACATATCCAGATTCTGCACGGTGGGTGCAACCTGGGTGGTGTCCAGAGACATGGAAAAGGAGGACAACGGGGAAACCAGCGTGACGGCGTCTCCAGGGCGCACTCCCATGCGCCGGGCCAGACCCGCACCGAGAATGATACCGGGCCAGGTGTGATCCGGACGGCGGCAGAACTCGTCTCCACTTTCCGGAACTTCCACCCCCTCATCCACGGTGGCCTCGCTTTCATCCACTGCGGCCGCCTGCTCTCCGGGTTCAAGTTCCGAGTTTTTCTGAAGCCCGAAAATACTGCCGGCCAGCAGGTGCCGTGGCAAATCCAGAACGCGATCTGCCAGAACCGGATCAATCCCCTTGACCAGAACACCCGAGTGGCGGTTGTTGCGCACAATGAGCATTTCGTTGAGATTGAAAGGTGCCGCCTCCACCACCTCCGGATCCTCCCGGGCGGTGTCCAGCGTCTTTTCCGGATTGGAAAAGTGGGCCCCCTGGGGCATCAGCAGGATGTGGCCATTAACACCCAGGATTTTTTCCTTGAACTCTTTCTGGAACCCTGAGGATACAGACCAGACGAGAGTCAGTACGGTGGTTCCCAGGAGGACACTGGCAATCGAAATGGTGGTGAACACGGAAAAAAAACGCAACAGGGCAAATACACTTACAAACAAAAGACCGATGCCGAACAGTATGCCCGCAAAAAGTTGAATGAAAGATGGCCCTCGAAAGAAAAGAAGAATGCTCAGGACCGTGAACAAGACACTGAACAAAAACAGTTTGAAAAAAAGCGGATTTTTCCGGGGATTGTAGAGATAGCGCCAACTGGTAAAAAATTCAAACATTGCGGATTTGAACCTTCTGCAAATACCGTTCACCTGCAGAATCCAGGTCCCCGGCGTGCAGGCTTTTAGCACGAACCGGAAAAAACCGGCAGTAAAAACGAATACAAACCGAAGTCTTCACCACCGCCCGGAAAGCCTGCCGATCCGGTCCCACTGGATACCGCTGTCCGGAAGCCGTGACCAGAGAATCATGAAAGGAACACCGGTCAAATCCGGTATCCGGGTCCTGAACCAGGCAGGGTCAAGGAGCATATGACGAAAATCACTCAGTAAAAGAACCTCATCACCACCCAGGAGAAATCGCAGATATTGCGTTTCCGAAGGGATCTCCTGACTGGTGGCCGCGCTCCACCATCCCGATGCCATGCCCACACGCCGCTCCACACTGAACATACAAGGATGCCGGCTCAGGTCAGGAAAAATCCATACGCAAAATTCGGAACTCGGAACGACCTCGGGCAAAACGTATTTCTCCCCGATTCGGTAGGATATGTTGCCACCACGGTCCACCTGCAACAGCAACTCCTCGTCCGGACCACCCACAATGCGCAGAATCTGCATCCCGTAAGAGGTCTTTACCGTAACCAGTTGACCGGGTCCGGGGGGTTCCGGTTTCCATCGCACCCACGCTCCTGTCCGCAGGGATAGCACCACATCATGAGCCTGGGAAAAACTGTCCCGGGAAGCACCTGACACCCGGTGCACCACAAAAGACTGGGAAAACCAGAATAGAAACAACGTCGAAGAAGCAGCCACCAATACCGACCAGACTGCAGGCCTTAAAAGCGTCCGGTTCCGGGCAACACTCCATGCATCCGCCACACAGAGAACCTTGGCCACCAGACCAAACCAGAACACGGGGGAAACCGGGGAAGGGAAGAACGGCAACCAGAAAAATGCCAGGAAAAAACCTGCGGGTGCGGTGAACAAACCGGTGAACATGGAAAGGAAAAGCAGATCTGTTGAACGGATGGCCACGGCAGCAGCAAACAGGAGACCCGGTGTCGATGCCCAGAGAAAGGCCCTGCCCTTTTGCCCGGCAAACAGGTGACCCAGACCGGAAAAAGGGATACTCCACAATGCAGCCATCCACGCACTCCGGTTCATCCGGAAAAACCCACCACCTGCAACCCTGGACCCATGTCCTTTGTAATTGGCAACATTCTCCTGAATTTCCCGGTTGTAGTTCAATTTCAGAGTTTCCGGCCGGGCAAGGCTGCGTTCAGACGAGGTTCAGTTCCGACCGAAGGAGATTCTCCCCGCGGCTGGTAATCTGGTATTCCTTGGCGCCCTTGCGGCTTTCGGCCCGTTCACGGACCTTGATCATGCCCTGATCGATCCCCTTTTGCTGAATCACCTTGCGGACGTTCTGGGGAAGCACGGCAAAACCGCGCTGATCGCCCATGTCGGAAATTTCCTGGGGGGCCAGCCATTTTTTGTCGGCAACCGACATCAGGTACAGCACCTTCAAAAACTGGTTGCGAACAAAAATGCTGGCCAGATGTTCCCTGTCCAGAGCGTCCAGTTGGGCTCTCAGTGAACGCGCCGCCGCTTTGGGAGGTTCGAAAACCGGTACTACTTCGGGTTCCTCCCTGACCTCCTGCACCGGAACGCAACAGCAGGGAGTTTCCGCACCTTCAGAAGGAAAAGAGCCGATGAATGGTTCCAGTTTTTCCTTGAGGCCCGGAACGTATTTCTCCGCCAAATCAAGGAACTGGACAGTC
Organism: uncultured Kofleriaceae bacterium; assembly: GCA_964618145.1. Lineage (GTDB taxonomy): Bacteria > Myxococcota_A > Polyangia > HGW-17 > HGW-17 > HGW-17. The sequence goes on along the minus strand of CAZTZR010000008.1, from coordinate 42,648 downwards.
TTTTCTGTCAGTTTCACCACAATACGGCACCCGGCTTCCAGGCCTTTTTCAAGAGCCTTGTCACGGATTTCCATCCACTGTTCAAAATTGGGGAAATTATCCTTCATGGAGTCACCTGCCTTCCAGAATGGGACCAGCATAAACACAAATGCCGCACGGCGTCAACCCGTAGTTTACGATGGAACAACCGTGAAAGAACTTTTTGTTTTCCGTGGTTATCATTTGGTGATGACAGTTTTTCAGTTATGAAGTATCCTTGCCGTACATTGGAGAAAATTCCAAACAATGAATATTTTGCGACCTCTCCTTTTTCTTTTCCTCCTTTTCCCGTTCCATATGTCATTTCCGCTTGTGGCACGGGCCACGACCCCACGGGCGGTCAGGGTTGGCATCTATCAGAATGATCCGAAGGTTTCCAGAAACCTTCACGGTCATCCCCAGGGTATTTTCGTGGACGTGCTGGAAGCCATTGCCCGGGCGGAAAACTGGAGACTGGACTACCGGTTCGGAACCTGGCAGGAAAACCTGACAAGACTGGAGAATGGGGAAATCGACATTCTGGTGGACGTGGCCGTATCTGCAAAAAGGCTTGACAAATTCCTCATGAGCCGGGGTGCCGTCATTGAAAGTTGGCTGGAAACCTTTTCCCTGGAAGAAAAGCGCATCCAGGGCATCCCGGACCTGAGCGGGAAAAGGGTCGCCGTGCTGCAGGGTTCCATCCAGGAAAACTATCTGAATAACGACCTGAAAGACTCATTGCATCTGGATTTTGAAGTTGTCCCCTTTGCCGATTATCCCTCCTCGGTACAAGCGGTCGTGAACGGCCAGACGGATCTTCTGGTTGCCGATCGTTTTTTTTACTTTTCCCCGTTGCGTCCGTCCGTGGTGATTCCGAACCATGTCATTTTAAGACCCGGTGGTCTTCACTTTGCGTTCTGCCGCCAAGGCTGTTCTGAACTGGCCGAAGCCGTGGATGCCCAACTCGCCCGCATGAAGAACGATCCGGAGTCGGAATATTACGTTTTCCCTGAAACGCTGGCTATACATTCCCACAAGGCCGGAATCCCGCATACCCCATTGGTTCCCGTGGTTCCTCGGGACTGGCGGGTTGCTCATCGGAGCGGGGTGGATGTTTGTCCTTTTGCTGCGGATGCAGGTACGCCGCAGGACCAAAGAACTGGAATTTGCCAACTGTGCCCTTCAAAAAAGCCTCCGGGAAAAGGACCAACTGATGCTGGAAGTCCGGACGGCCCATGAGGAGAAGGAGAAACTCAACGAATTTTTGGCCCGGGCACGCAAACTCGAAAGCGTGGGGCAACTGGCGGGGGGAGTCGCCCATGATTTCAACAACATGATTGGTGCCATTCTCGGCAGCGTGGACCTGGCCATGGATCTCGTTCCCCGGGACGCACCGGTTTTTGCTGAACTGGAGGAAATCGAATCAGCAGCAAAGCGGTCCGCGGTCCTCACCCGCCAGTTGCTCACCTTCGCCAGGCAGCAACCGGTCCGCTTTGAAACCCTGAATCCAAACGAGGCAATACAAAATCTGGCATCCATGCTTGAACGGCTGATCCGGCGTTCCATTCACCTGGAGTTCCGTCCGGGGAAAATGGTTCCGGACATAAGAATTGATCGTTCCCAACTGGATCAAATTCTCACCAACCTGGTCATCAACGCACGGGATGCCATTGAAGGTGAGGGGACCATCCTGCTGGAAACGGCTCCAACGGAAATCGGGGAAGAAGCCGATGCCTTTCCGGATGTCCACCGCGGCCCGGCTGCCTGTATCAGTGTTTCTGACACGGGTTGCGGAATGGACGAAAACGTCATCTCAAGGATTTTTGAGCCGTTTTTCACCACCCGGGGAGACCAGGGGGGAACCGGACTCGGTCTGGCCACCGTGTACGGCCATGTCCGCATGAACCACGGGCTGATCAAGGTGGAAAGCACCCTTCAAAAAGGCACTTCCTTCAAACTCCTGTTTCCCGCTGAAAACACAGGTTCCCCCACGGAACAGAACACCTGAATATCCATCTTGAAACTAGAAATCCACCAGTTCACATTTGGACTTGCGCCGCGCCTTTTTTTCCGGGGGCATGTCTGCAGGAACCGGTGGTTCTTCCTTCCGGGTTCCGGTTTCGGCATCCGGGGTTTCTTCTGCCGTCTTTTCCCGGGACTGTTCTCCTGTCGCAGGATGCGGGACAGAACCGGAATCCCGACCACAGGAGAAGAAGAAAACCAATAAAAGGAACAATGAAGACAGGATCCTGCCCGGAAAGGATTTCGCCATTGTCATGGAACCTGGAAAAAGGATTCGCCAGGTCCTTCCCAGGACACTCCCAGATGTTCGGCCAGGGTGGCCGCCAGATCGGCAAATGTTTTGCGAACCCCAAGCGAATGCCCGGCTTCGGGAGGACGCAATGCCAGAACAGGAACATTCTCCCGGCAATGGTCGGTTCCGGGAAAGGTGGGGTCATTGCCATGGTCTGCCGTAATCATCACCAAATCCCCCGGGCGGCATAGTTTCTGGAGTCTCGGCACAAAGGCGTCAAACTCCATGAGCGCTTCCCCATATCCACGCCAGTTGTTCCGGTGACCGAACAGCATGTCGAAATCCACCAGATTGACAAAAAGCAACCCCTGCTCGAAGTTTTTCCAGAGTTCGAGGGTTTTCTCCGTGCCTTCGTGATTGTTTTCTGTCTTGTGGCTTTTGGTGACGCCGTAGCCGTTGAAAATGTCGTATATTTTGCCGACGCCCACCACCGGAAGCCCTGCATCGGCAATGGCATTGAGGACGGTCGGCATCCCCGGATTCATGGAAAAATCCTTGCGCCGGCTGGTGCGGGAAAAGGATCCCGGTGCACCCACAAAGGGTCTGGCGATGACGCGCCCGATCCGGTATTCGTCGGACAATTCCCGGGCAAGCCTGCAGACGCGATATTGTTCCTCGATGGGTACAATGTCTTCATGGGCGGCCAGTTGTACCACGCTGTCGGCACTGGTGTACAGGATGATGGACCCGCTGTCCAGATGCTCGACTCCAAGTTCATCAATGATGGCGGTGCCGGAAGCCGTCTTGTTCCCAATGAATGAATGGCCGGTCATCTCCTGGAGTCGCTGGACAAATTCGTTTGGGAACCCGTTCGGGAAGGTGGAAAATGCTTCCCTGAGGATCAGTCCTGCCATTTCCCAGTGGCCACAGGTGGTATCCTTGCCGAGAGCCACGGGTGCCATGACCCCGTAATGGGCCACTGGATCGGGAGCCGGCTCATGCTGCGGCATGGGCTTGATATGGGCCAGCCCCCATGACACCAGGTTCGGGAGGGAAAAGGGAACCTGGTATTCCGCGAAGGTGGATGCGATATGCCCCAGGGTGTCGGCGCCCACGTCTCCATAATCCGCCGCATCCGAAGCCGCGCCGATTCCGACGCTGTCCATGACGATGACCAGTGCACGTTTGCTCATTGAATTCACCAGGAAAAAGTGGGAAAGGACAGCGCAAACTCACGCAATTCGGCTGCCAGTTTTGCCGTGACACCAGGATCCTTCCAGGGGGTCTCCCCTTTTTCAATTTTCCCGGTTTTCATGTTGGTAATGGCCCGGTGCATGAAATCAGCCACCGTGGCCATGTGGGATTCCTTCATTCCACGCGTGGTCAGGCAGGGGGTCCCCATCCGGATGCCGTCGGGGAACAGGGGTTTCTGTTTGTCCGAAGCGTTGGGCACTGTATTGAAATTCAGCACGATTCCGACCTCCTCAAGAAGATCGGCCACCCGCTTTCCCGGTAATTTCGCAGACTTGCGCACATCAACCAGAAGCAGATGGTTGTCAGTTCCACCGGATACCACATGATATCCCTTCTCCCCGAGATTTGCCGCCAGGGCCTGCGCATTTTTCACCACCTGTGCGGCGTAGTTCCGGAATCCTTCCGATTCCGCCTCGTGAAGGGCCACTGCAAGGCTGGCAATGGACGCGAAGTGAGGCCCCCCCTGCAATCCCGGGAACACCGCTTTGTCAATGGCTTCCGCGTGTTCCGGATTCCGGGAAAGGATGATGGCCCCCCTGGGTCCGCGCAGGGTCTTGTGGGTGGTGAAGGTCACCACATCAATGTGCGGAAACGGAGATGGATGCGCCCCGCCAGCGACGAGGCCGGCAATGTGGGAAATGTCGGCCAGACTGATCGCCCCGACCTCCCTGGCGATGGTTCCGAACGCCTCGAAATCAATGACACGCGGGTAGGCGGTATAACCGCACACCAGCACATGCGGACGGAATTCCAGTGCCATCCTCCGGATCTCCTCCATGTCCAGAAGATCCTTTTCATTGCATCCGTAATGAAGGATCTCGAACCACTGTCCGGTGACGGACACCGGACTGCCATGGGTCAGGTGGCCGCCATGATCCAGCCGCATGGCCATGATACGCCCTTCAAAGGGTTTCAGGAAAGCCGTGTACACACCCAGGTTCGCAGGAGCTCCGGACAGTGCCTGGACATTGGCATAAGGATAGCCGAAAAGCCTGCATGCCCGTTCGATGGCCAGCAGTTCCACCGCATCGGTCCCCGACTGACCTTGATAATATCGTCTACCCGGATATCCTTCCCCGTACTTGTTTGTCAGTGTGCAGGCCAACGCCGCACGCACGGCGGGACTGGCATAGTTTTCCGACGGAATCATCCGCAGACAGGCTGCCTGCCTGTCATCTTCCCGGCCCAGAATGGAAGCGGTTTGCGGATCACAGGTCTCGACATGGTTCAGAATGGTTTTTTCCAGCATTCCAGATGCCTCCTCAGGGTGCTGGATTATCACGAAAATCTCTTCAATGCAAACCGAACTTGCCAAAAACACCCGTGCAGTTGCCCAATCCCGGAGAAAAACGCCTTTTTCAAAACGCATGTTATTTAGTAGTTGCAATCCCCATGAAGTGGTGTTATGCCCGACACAGGAAATAACGTTTGTTATTTTCCGAACATTATTTTCCAATGGAGGTATCGAAATGAAGTTCCTGCTCTGCATGCTCATCTGTCTTGGTCAACTGGCTTGCGACGAAGACAAGAAATCCGGCACCAACAACGCCAACAACGCCAACAACGCCAACAACGCCAACAACACCAACAACGCCAACAACACCAACAACACCAACAACGCAAACAACCTCAACAACACAAACAACACAAACAACACAAACAACCTCAACAACCTCAACAACGCCAACAACATCAACAATGCAAACAACCAGAATCCTGTCTGCGGAAACCAGATCCGGGAAACCGGAGAAGAGTGCGACGGCACGGATTTCGGCACAACCTCCTGCATTTCCCTGGGTTTCGAAGGCGGCACTTTGGCGTGCTCTGACAACTGTGTCATTGACACTTCCGGTTGCACGGAAACCTGTACGGTGACGCCATCCCCTGTTGATTTCACCAAAGTCATGGTGGACGACACCATCGAGGGTCCCGCCTTCGTGACCGTCGCAGACATCAACAATGACGGCAAGCCCAACCTGATTGTTTCCTCTTTCGGAACCATTTCCGGAATGGGGATGCCCAACGGCACGGTGAAGATTTATGGCATGGGTGATTCCGTGTTTGAATGGGACCTGCTGGATGTCGTGATTGCGGAAAGTGACGGCATCAAGTTTCCGAACAAGACTTTTGTATATGATATTGACGGAGACGGAGATCTGGACATCTTCGTACCCTTGGGCTTTCTTGCCTGCACCATGGGAGGGTTCGGTCAGCCTTGCGGGGGACTCATCTGGTTTGAAAACACTGCTGGAGGATGGGTTCAACATACCCTGATCGCTCCTGGCTCGGCCCTTTTCTACCATGGTGTCCAGTTCACGGATCTGGACGGCGACGGTGTGATGGACATGATCACAGTCGGCGAGGAAAAGGCCGGGTTCCTTGGTTCCGACCGTGCGGTGACACAGTGGTTCCGGGGTACGGACACTGTCCTGCGCTTTGACCCGACACCCCATGAAATCGGGGCCGGCCTTGGCAGTCTGCCACAACTCTGGGACGTGGACATGGACGGAGACATGGATATCGTCAGTGCGGAGTATTTCCACCCCAACGGATGCTTCGCCTGGATGCAGCAGGTGTCTGCTCCGTCATCCACCAATCCGGCAGGCGTCTGGACACGGCACGTCATTGCCAATGACTTGGGCCCATCCATTGAAGGGCGCATCGTGGAAAATCTTTTTGGCGATGGGGTCTTGCGCATGGTTGGCTCCAACCATACCAACACTGCCGCCAATCCGCAGGATCCTGAATCCGCCATTTACGTGTTCACCGTGCCGACTTCCAACTGGACCCAATCCTGGCCCAAAGTAAAAATCAGTTGCGGCATTGTCTCGGACCCCGGCAGCATGTTTGCCCCCCAGGCGGCTCCAGGCATATTTGATGTTGGCGACATCGACGGGGACGGAGATCTCGACCTGCTGGTGTCCGGAGACGGAGACAAACGGCTTTTCTGGTTGCAGCAGGTTTCCCCCGGAAAATTCAACACGCATGTTCTTGAGACCGGATTCGGTCAGGCCGGCGGAACCAACATCGTGGACTTGAACGGAGATGGCAAAAATGAATTGGTCGCTACCAGTTATGAAAACAACGTGTTGATCGTCTATGTCAGAAATGATTGACTGAAATAGGAATTTCAAGCCTTTTTTATTTATACTTCGTAATCATATATTATTTTAGGACTCATGGACGAGGCCACATTCAATACAAGAAAAATTGCAAAAAAGAAAAAAACCTGTGGAAATTTTCCACGGATGCGAGTATTCCATACCTTTCGTTCTGCTGACACCTCCGGCTTTCCTGCCGGAACATCCCGGTCCCGGCCGGAAGGGAACAGAAAAGAATCATGCTGACACTGACACGTAAACCTGGACAGGAAATCATCATCGGAGACAATATCCGCATTGTGGTCAAGGAGATTCGTGGCAAACAGGTCCGTCTGGGAATTTCGGCCCCGGCCGGGGTTCTGATATCCCGCGGGGAAGTGCACCCGGATTCTGCAGGCGAACCCGACAATGCCACCGGTCATTTCCCGGGCCTGGCTCCCGTGATCTCCACCGGGGTACCCGTTCTGCCTGCCGGTTCCAGAGAATCCGCGGTGACATCTTCCCCCTCGATTTTGTCCGCCCAGTCCATCCGGTTCACCCGGGGAACCCGACGCCCACCCCAGTTGGTGTGAATTTTCACACAATTCATGCAAACTCGTGCTTGACGAAAATCGCCGTATTGGTACATTCACTTGCCTGCGGGGCGACCGTGTTCCCCAAACCGGGTGTTCTCAAAAGTTCCTGCAGGTGTCTTCCCCGGTTTTTCCGGGCTTTTCTGGAGTATGCATGTCGAAGGATGACCAGATTGAACTGGAAGGTGAAGTGGTAGAAGTGCTGGCCGGAGGCCAGTTCCGGGTAAAAACGGACAATGGTTTGATGGTGTTGGCCCATCTGGCCGGAAAAATGCGGCGCTACCGGATCCGCGTTGTCCTGGGAGATCGCGTGACCGTTGCCGTTTCCCCGTATGATCCCACTCGCGGGCGGGTCATTTACCGCCCCAGATAGCCGGTCCACCGAACCGGTCCCGGGGACCGGTGAACATACATTACAAGGAGGAATCTTTATGCAGGAACTTCATGGAAATCCTTTTGGAACACATCGGGTGATTGAGCCTCAGGGCGTTCTGCCGCAACCGGCTTTGAGGCTGGACAACGACATGGAAAAACTCTACGACAACGAAATCCTCGTCGATGTCAAAACACTCAATGTGGACAGCGCCAGTTTTACCCAGATCAAGGACGAGGCTGCCGGCGATGTCGAAAAGATCAAGGAGATCATGTTTTCCATCGTGGGCCGTTTCGGCAAACACAAGAATCCCGTTACGGGATCCGGTGGCATGTTCATCGGCACTGTCCGCCGCATCGGCTCCGCCCTTCAAGGCAAGATCGACCTGAAAGAGGGCGACCGCATCGCTTCTTTGGTTTCCCTGAGCCTGACCCCGCTCAAAATCGAGGAAATCCTCCAGGTCCACAAGAACATCGACCAGGTGGACATCCGCGGCCAGGCAGTGCTCTTCGAATCCGGGATCTGGGCCAAACTTCCCGATGACATGGATGACAAACTGGCCCTGGCCGTCCTCGACGTGGCCGGAGCCCCTGCCCAGACTGCCCGCCTCGTGCGCCCGGGACAGCGTGTGCTGATCATCGGTGCTTCGGGCAAGAGCGGTCTTCTCTGCGCCTATGTGGCGAAAAAGTTTGCCGGCATTACCGGCCAGATCATGGGCACGACCACCACCGACAAGGGGCTTGAGTGGCTCAGGACCGTTCCGTTCCTGGATGCCGCCTTCAAGGTGGACGCCACCGACGCCCTGTCGATGTATGAAAACGTCAGGGAACTTACCGGCGGTCAGATGGCCGATGTGGTCATCTCCTGCGTGTCCAGGCCGGACTGTGAAATGGGAGCCATCCTTCCCTGCCGGGAAGACGGAACCGTCTACTTCTTCAGCATGGCCACATCCTTCACCAAGGCCGCCCTGGGCGCCGAAGGCGTGGGAAAGGACGTCACCATGCTCATCGGCAATGGATACACCCGCGATCATGCCAAAATCGCCCTCGAATTTGTCCGTGAAAGCCCCTACATCCGCGAAATCTACGAGAAAAAATATATCGGATAAGTTCCGCCAATCCATGGGGCGTTGAGTCTGCCTGGCACCCTTTTGCGGGCGTCCCTGGAAATCCGGCGACCTTCAGAACAGCGCGACATCACCAGACGGGCTCCATGTTGCCTGGATTCTTTCCTGAAACAGCAGCCGGGCGCGCCCCACCGCACTTTCCATGGACAGACCCGAGGCCAGAAAGCCGCAGATCTGGCTGGCCAGACAACACCCTGTACCCCGGGTGGGCAAAATGGCCAGCCGGGGCATGGGAAAGCGGATCACATGCGGTTCTGCTGACGTTCCTGAACCAACCAGCAGTTCATCCGTTGCATCGGCCCCTGAAAGATGCCCGGCCTTTACCAGCACAGCCCTGGCTCCCCATCCCAGCAGGCGGGATGCCGCAAGCCTGCGCTGCTCTACAGTGTCCACCGGCAGAAAGGTCAGCGAAGCCAGTTCCGGAACATTGGGAGTCACAATGGATGACACATGGATCAGTTCCCGCAAATCCCCCGGATCCCCATTGTACAGGTCATACCCGGCACTGGCCCTGAGAACCGGATCATACACAACAGGCAGATCTGCAGGCAGTGACTGCAAAAAATCCAGAATAACCTTCGCATGGGAGAATGAGGGCACCAGTCCCACCTTGACGGCATGGACGCGGAAATCCTCCGAAAGCAGGGCCAGTTGCTCCCGGAGAAAACCCGGATCGGTCGGCTCCATCCGTGTCATCTTGCGAAGGTTCTGCACCGTGTTGGCGGTAATGACGACCACCGAGCGCGATCCGGTGTCATGAAGTGCCTTGACATCCACCAGAACCCCTGCCCCCCCGGATGGGTCAAAACCCCCAAGAACCAAACAGACCGGCGTACAAACGGGATACTGATCCCCTGGGATGTCCACGGTGAACGACTCAGCCCTTCAGACGGGTCAGGATGTTCTGGAACATGGTGTGGGTGCGTTCCAGATCCTGGATGGCAGGGGAAAGTTCTGTTGTGGAACTGGCGGAACGTTCCAGAAGAAGTCTGGCACTCTCCAGATTGGCCCGGGCACGCTTGAGCGCCTCGGGACCATAGGAGGTATGGGAGATCAGTCTTTCCACTTCAGGCAGAAGCACTGTCACGTCAGCCACCAGTTCGTGGAGCCGGGATTGCGGACTGCCGGCAACGCTTACCCGTACCGCGCCATCCTCCGGAGCCGCTCCGGTGGACAGGGGAACGGTGGGAGTGTTCCGGCGTGGACGTTCAGGTGTTTCACGCAACAGGGGAACCGTACCCGGTTCGTCTCCGCCGGGGATCAGCGGGGAAGAAGCGGGGACGGAAAAGCGCCCGGTGGAAGCCTTGCGGAGACTGTCCGGTTTCAGGCGGGTGGTTTCCATGTTCATGAAATGAGGATGCGGACCCGATTTATCCGTTGAAGCGGGGGGGGCAACCGGGGGAACAGGAACCGGAGCCGGGGGAACCTTCAGGGGAATTCCGGACAAAAGACTCTGGGGAGCATTCTTGGCAATCAGGCCATGCAACTCATCTTCACTGAGTTTTCCCTGGGTCGTGATGGTGATGGCCTGTTCCCGGCCGGTCGCCAGATCCCTGGCGGTCACCTTCACTATGCCATTGGCATCAATCTCGAAATCCACCTCAATGTCCACCTCACCCTTTGGAGCGCGTCGAAGACCTGTCAGTACAAAGTCACCCAGTTTTTCATTGAGGTCGGCCTTTGCATCCTCCCCCTGCAGCACAATGATGTTCACCGCCTCCTGGTTGTCCCGCACGGTGGTGAATACATGCCGGTGGGAGGTGGGAATCGTGGTATTGCCCTCTATCAGTTTGTAGAACGATCCATCCGCCATCTTGATGCCCAGGCTGTGGCTGGTGACATCCAGCAAAAGAAGTTCACTGCTGTCGGAGGTACTCAAAAGCGCGTTGCCCTGGATGGCGGCACCAATGGCCACAACTTCGTCGGGATGAACCCCCTTGCTGGGCTCCTTCTTGAAGAAACCCGCCACCCGTTGCTGTACCAGGGGCATGCGTGTCATTCCACCCACCAGAATGACGGTGTCAATGGAATCCAGCAGTATCGCTCCCTTCTTCAGGCTTTCATCGCAGATACGGATGGTGCGGTCCACCAAATCTCCCGTCAGTTGCTCCAGTTTTTCCCTGATCAGCACGGTCTGCAGGTGGAAGGGATCGCTCTTGCCGGTGGAGGTGATGAATGGCAGACTGATTTCCGTTTCTGCCAGCGTGGAAAGATCGCACTTGGATTTTTCGGAAACATCCTTGAGTCGCTGCAAGGCCATCTTGTCCTTGCGCAGGTCAATGTGGAATTCCTTTGCGAAGTTGAAAACCAGCCAGTCCATGATGCGCCGGTCGAAGTCCTCGCCACCGAGCAAACTGTCGCCTGCCGTGGTGATGACCTCGAACACCCCGTTGCCGATGTCCAGCACGGAGATATCGAAGGTACCGCCCCCGAGATCGAAGATGGCCACCCTCCGTTCGATATCCTTGCCGTGACCGTAAGCCAGCGCGGCAGCCGTGGGTTCATTGATGATCCGGATGACATCGAGTCCGGCGATCTTCCCCGCATCCCGGGTGGCCTGACGCTGGCTGTCACCGAAATATGCCGGCACGGTCACCACTGCCTTTGTCACTTCCTCATTGAGATGCTCCTCAGCCACCGCTTTCATTTCCTGAAGGACAAACGCGGACAATTCGGAAATGCTGTAGTTTGAATCGCGCAATTCAATCCGGATATCCTGATTCGGACCACTGACAATTTTGTAGGGAAGTGTTGTGGCCAGGGAAGCGACTTCCGGACTGTCAAAAGGTCGCCCGATCAGGCGTTTGAAAGCAAAGGCAGTGTTGGCGGCATTGGTGATGGCCTGCCTTTTTGCCATATGCCCCACCAACCGACGCCCGGTTTCCGCGATGGCCACGATCGAAGGAGTGGTGTCATAGCTGCCACGGTTGGGGATAACCCTCGCCTGCCCATCTTCCATGATGGCAACACATGAATTGGTCGTTCCCAAATCGATTCCGATTACACGTTCCGCCATGAAAATCTCCTGCATACGGAAATTGGGTTCCTTCCAACCTGCCTTGACTGCCCCGGTGGAAGAAAGTTGATTCTCATGTCAAAATCCGAAAAAGTCAATCGAAAATGATTGAACCCCGGATTGATTATTTCATTTTTTTGGCATCCCGCAACAAACGCTGGGCTTCCGGATGCCCTGGCTGTTTCTCCAGAATCTGCTTGAGCGTGCTTTCGGCCCGATGAGCCATTCCCGCAGCCAGATAGACCCTTGCCAGAACCAGCCAGTTTTCGGTGGAGGATTCAATCTGGACTGCCCGCTGGGCATAATCCCTGGCCTTGGCGAAATCATGGATTTTCAACATGATCAAAGCCGTTGCCCGCAGGTTTTCCACGCCGGGAATCATGTCCGAAGCCATCCGCCACAATTCGGCGGCCCTTCTGGCGTCCCCCATGTCTTCTTCCATGCGCGCCCGGTTCGCATAGGATTTGGCCAATACTTCCCGGCTTTTCTTTTCGGCTTCCTGATACAGAAACTGACCCTGTTCATGCTTGGGATCAATGGAAAGCAGCGTTTTGAAGTGGGAAGCCGCCGTCGAAAAAGCATCTTCTGCCATGGCCTTTTGGCCCTGCTCCAGATGCACCTGCACCCGTCGCACCCGCTCCATCGCTGCCCGGGCCAGGGCATGGTCCGGCCGGCCGGACTTGTATCCCCCCGGAGGAGGCAGAACCAGTTCTTCCTGTGCGGAATCGTCGTCATTACTGGAATCACCGGAGACCATGGAGTTGGAGTTTGTCCTGGAAAGCACCTGGGCAATCTGGTTGCGCAACCCTACACGACGGTGGGTGCGGGAAGGCCTGACAGGGTATTCCGCGCTGTCATCGGAAGCCGTGTAATCCCCGGGCTTGGCCGGAGGAGTTTCGGGTGGGTTCTCGGGTGCGAAGGCTTCCGGATAGGCTCCCTGAAGCCGCCTGCGGGCATCTTCACTGGAAACCATGCCCAGACTCTGGGAAATCACGGAAAATATGGTTTCCATCATGATTTTGAAGGACCCCAGATTTTTTCCATAATACCTGTCCGGGTGGAACCGCATGGACAGTTTCTGGTAGGCGCGCTTGACATCCCGATCCGTACAGTCCCCCCGAATTCCGAACAACTGGAATGGAGTCAGGCGGGACAGGCTGTGGTACAAAAGGAGAATTTCCTCTTTCCGGCGGGGTTCCAGATCCACCTGTTCGGAAAGCACGCGGGTGTCGATTTCCCCGATGGATGCCAGAAATCGCCGATCCACCAGCATTTCGTCATCATCCGCAGGAGCCGGCACAACCGGAGCGGAAGCCCGCACCACTCCCTGGGACGACAGTTTTTCCAGGAGTTTTGCCGTGTCCTCAACCGACCGGGCACAGATCACTGCCAGATCTGAAAGCCTGTTCTGTCCGTTGATGTGGGCCAGCAACAACAGTTCAATGGGATCCGACGGAAAACCCTTCCAGTCCTTCTGGATATTGAGCACGGGTCTGTCATCAGGTTTGAACATGAAACTGCCGCTTTCCGGAAAAGCCGTTTTCAGGCATCCTGGGAAGGGATACAGGATAGTCGGAAGCGACCGGAATTTCCATTCATTTTTGCAAAAAACCGGGGAGAACCCTGCGTGCGGTTTCCCGGAGCAGTACTTCCGATTGTTCCCCGGATGGCACCGGCCCGTCTCCTGCCACAAGGGTTTCCAGAAACCCGGGGGGAACCGGATTTCCGGAAAAAGAATGTGTTCTGCCGGCCAGGATCAGAAGGGGAATGCCAGATTGCCGACAATGGAGGAATATCTCCCCGGTGAGTTTTCCGGACATGGATGTGGCATCAAAACACCCTTCCCCGGTCAGGACCAAATCCGCCGCCGCCATGCGTTCGGCAAACCGGGACGCTTCCATCAGGAATGCGGCACCCGGCACAAGCGGGGAATGCGCAAGCACCGCAAAAAGGGCTCCTATTCCTCCGGCCGATCCCATGCCGGGCAGTTCAGCAAAAGGTTTGTTGGCCGTCCGGGAGGCGGCATGGATCAACCGGGAAAGACCCCGGTCAAAATCGGCGATCCCGTCCGCAGGCACGCCCTTTTGCGGACCAAAAACAGCGGCGGCCCCAAAAGGCCCCAAAAGCGGGTTTTTCACATCGCAGAGAAACCGGGGGGGACGCAAAAACGGGTTTTTCCAGACAAATTCCAGTTCCTCCGGGAGATCCACCACACACCGGATGTTCCTGTCCGGAACCAATCGCAGTCCCAATGACCGAAAGGCTCCGAATCCTCCGTCCACGGTGCCTGAACCGCCAAGGGCCACTGTGATGTCCGCGTCCGGCTCCAATTCCAGGATCCGGGACAAAACCATCCCCAGCCCCGCGCTGGAAGCCCGAAAGGGGTCGGGACCGCCGGACGTGGGATGAAACCCGCAGGTATGGGATACTTCCAGAAAGAAGGACCGGGTACCCGGTTCGCGTCCGACAGGACACAGAACAGGTTGTCCGAACAAGTCCATGGCCTGGATTTCCAGAATGTCCGCTCCCGTGGCGGAAGCCCAGCATTTCAGGGATCCTTCCCCTCCATCCGCCAGGGGACAGTCATCCACCTCCACGGAATCATCCAGCATTCTGATTTCCTCGGCGAGGATCCGGGTGACCGTTTCGGCGGACATCGTGTGTTTGAATGAATCGGGAGCGATGAGGACTTTCATGGAACCTGGCGATATCAGTCGGTTTCAATGAGCAAAAGTGCCATGAGCAGGACAATGCGATCCAGCAGGCTGAATTCCGGCCCCGACAGGATGCACAACTTGGAAAAGAGGGTCAGGGAATGCAACGCACTGGCTCCGGCAAGCAATTGTTCCGAATGACCGAAACGCCCCCGGCTCAGCACCGGCAGAAAGGAGAGACCCGCCACCCTGGATACAAACGAATCGGCTCCGGACACCCGAAGGGCGGCTTCGGCACCGGACACACCGGGTTCGGCCTTTCGCAACTGTCTGAGTCTCACCAGTGTCTGTTCGGCAACCACGCGGCGCTCGTCCACGGAAAACTGCAAAAGTTCAGCCAGATCGTGAAATGCCTGGATTTCATTCTCATGGGTTTCGCTGTCCACCATGGCCACCACCCAGGCGAATGAAAGCATCTGCTCTGCACGATCCCGCTGATGGGCCATCTGTCGCAAATCCGCTTCCAGGGTCGCCCGGGGCATGGGCTTTGTACAAAACTCCACGATCCGGGACCGGAAAGGACGCAGTGCGTTCAACTGGGAAAGCACCGCATCATACACTTCCAGTTCCTCGGTGGTCAGCTGGCCGTCGGCCCATCCCATGATGTGCAACACCCAGAGAAGGGGCTGGATTTCCCGCAGGATGCGTTCTCCCAAAGCCAGATCCAACTTCCTTGACCACCCATCAAGGTTGCCGGGTTCCGGCTCACAGGAAAGAATCCGGGAAAGGCGGTGGAAGAAAAAGGTTTCCAGTTCCTCCATCAGGAGGGGATCCGAGGAGAACCCGGCGCCCAAAGAAGAGAGGATGTTTTCCTCCAGATCCCGGTTCGAGGAACTCTCGAAGGGAAACACTTCGCTGGGAGAAACCAGTTTCGCCAGAAAAAGCAATTCCTGACGGGGCATCCGGGAAATACGGCTCAGTCGCATTTGTCCTCCAGGGTACCCACGTTACCCGAT
This sequence comes from uncultured Kofleriaceae bacterium, assembly GCA_964618145.1. Taxonomy (GTDB): domain Bacteria; phylum Myxococcota_A; class Polyangia; order HGW-17; family HGW-17; genus HGW-17. The sequence goes on along the minus strand of CAZTZR010000008.1, from coordinate 27,264 downwards.
TCTGGAAAAAAACCCAGCTTTTTCAGGTGCCATGTCATTCGGCTTTCCTGATATCCAGCCATTTTATCCGTGCCTCCCGGGAATCCTCCAGGAACTCCAGAAATCCGGCATAGTAGGGCGTGTGGTGCTCGCTGCAACACAGCCCTTTCCGGCATTGCCCCACCAGGGACAATCGTTCAGTGGATTCATCCAGCCGTCCCGACAGCAACACCGACAGGAAATGCCTGAACCGGGCCTCACACAGGAATGAAGGATCGAGTCGCTCGAAATCCAGGACACCAAACAACCTTGCTGCCTCTTCGGGCTCACCCGCTAACAGCCGGGAGGACGCCGCCAGGTAGGACATGACCGGATGCGGCGGCAGTCTTGCCAGGGCCAACTGCCACAGGAGGGGGGGAACCGGATGGGTGAAAAGCACCCGGAAAAAGCGTGTCTGTACCGGTTCCCATGACACGAGGAAGCGCAGCAGGGCGACCTCCCGGAGCACTCCCGGAACAGCCGGCACGGCTGCAGCCCGGTCCAGGTACTCCATGGCACGGATGTTGTCGCCTCCCTGCCAGGCAATTTCCGCCTTTACAAGCAACGCCCGTATCTGCAGGTGACCGGCATCTCCGGACAACCGCAGCACGGCAAGAGCCGCTTTGTGTGCCTCCAGGCTTCCCCTTGACCTGCGGGCGAGTACCAGTTTCATCATCCAGGTTTCCAGACTGTCAGGATCCATCCGCAAAGCGCTCAGGATGGCACGGTCGGCACAGGATTCATCCCCGGCCACCGTGCGTTCCACAGCCTTTCTCCTGGCGCGGGCAACCGCATGCACGCACCGCTGCCGATGAAGGGGAGGACGGGAAAAACGCTCCCTGGCCAATGCCTCTTCATGGGCGGGGATGGTCACGGTTTCCAGAAAGGACCGGTATCCGGATTCCAGATCATCCAGGTCCGGAAACACCCGGCGAAGGGGTCCTCCTCCACGATAGAGTTCCCGTACCGGTCCGATGCCCCGGGTCTCCACCACATAGCGCAAAAAGGATCCAGCCTGTACATAGGCACGGGAGGAAGCAACCGTATAAAACTGCGGGGAAAAGAGCACGTTCATCGGGACATAGCCACCCATTTTCAGAAGAAGCGCTGCCTGGGCATGCAAATCCTCATCCGGCATCACCGCGTCGGCCGCCACGGCGACTCCTTCGATGATTCCGGGATCCGGCAAACGGACAGGCAGAAATCCGAACCTGTAGCGGGACCAGGCAATCCGGAACACCGGATCTCCCCAGATTCCTGCGTATACATGTGCCAGTTCATGCCGCAGGCTGGGATGTGGAAATCCGGCAGCAGTGATGAAAACGGCATTCTGCCATGGCTTGGCAACCTCCACGTCCAGGGTGCCGAAATACCGGCGTTTTTCCCGTCCGTTCGCAAAATGGTAGATGGTGGTACGACGTGCAGGAGCTTCCCCGAAAAAACGGACAAGTTCCCGGTGATGCCATTGTGCCTGCACAGCCAGTCTTGCGATGGACTCCGGGTCGGAATCAGCGGAATATACAATCCGGAAATGCTCCGTTTCCAGAAGATGCCCCATCCGGCGCTCCATGGACGCGGCATCAAAACGGATGCCGAACGCGGGGGAAAACAGGTACAGGACAATGGCAACCATGCCGGCCCCGGTGGTCAGGATCCACCCGGCCCCTCGGTTCAACAATCCGCGGAATGTGGCCGCTGCCGCCAAAAGGGCCAGTCCCGTACCCAGATGCTGGATCCGTGCCCAGACGAAGGGCGTCTGTATCTCGATGAGGCGATCATAAAAGGCTCCCGAATAGAAGCCGAAGAACGGATCATGCATGAACACGGGAGGTTCGAGATAGAGCCGTACAAGGGAAACCCCAAGGGAAATGAACGGGACAAGGGTACAAAGCAACACACCCTTGCGGGACACCGGATGAAAAAAGCCGCACAGGCCTGCAATCAACGCCGTGGTCACCACGCCGGTCATCGCCGGATAGAAGAACCAGAACAAAAGCCCATCTTGCCATCCGGCCGGGCAGGCCCTGAGGGTCGCCGCAAACAACATCAGGAAACCCGGAAAGAGAAGCACCCAGGACAACACAAGGAACTGTGGAAAGAACAGTGGTGCTGCAGCCTGGGGCAAGCGACGTGCCACCACGGCCACCAGGGCAGCCATGAGAAAACCATGGATCGTTGCCATTCCCAGGGACGATTCGTAATCCAGCAGGTCGAACATGGGCATCTGCAAAAAGAGAACCGGAACCAGTATGTGCAGTGCCAGAACCACCCAAAACCAGATCGACCCCTTCAGCGCTTGCAAAAATTCCCTGGTGGCAGCTATGCAAAATGTGTTCAATACAAGTAACCTCCCCGGCGCACTGTAATCCCGCAACCCGTCTCATGGCAAGCTGCAGGCGCCATTTATATTCATCGAATAAACGGATTGGACAATGGGGAGCTGTATTCGGATCTGCATTGTGCTATCGTGACAAACCAGCGGAGGTTATGCCATGAAGACTGCCTTGATCCTTTTCTCCTGCATGATGGTTCTGGCTTTTTCCTGCGGAAGGAAAGCCACGAAGAAGGAACCCCCGACCCCGGAACCCCCGGCCTCCGAAGCGGTGGCGGAACCGGACAGTCGCCCTGACCCACACAATGTCCGCAGGGATGTCCAGACGGAGTTGCAACGCCGGGATGAGCAATTGCAAAAACGCATGGATGAAATCGATCCCCGATAGTTTCTTTACAGTAAATGAAAACCGGAAAAACGGCTCAGTACGTGGTCACCTGGACGGAATACCGGTTGATGTTGGCATCATTGTTGGGATGACCCCGGCCATACACCCGGAAGTGATAGGTTCCGGTGGTGCCCCCGTCAAAGGAAGCCGGCATGTCGAAGGTCTCGTTGTCATCATTGGAATAGGCGCCGCCCTTGTAATCGGTACGGTAGATTTCAAGATCCAGATTGCCGTTTGCATGGGTGAAAAAGACCTGGATGCGGTAATTGACCCCGGATGCGCGGGTGAATTTGAACCAGTCCGCATCCCCCACACAGATGGTCAGATCATCATAACGGGTGCCTATGGCCACCGTGGTCGCAGAGGATGAACCGTTGTTGGGTTCAAACCGGTCTGGCCAGCAGGAGGAATGGCACTGGGAGGTGTTGAACTGACAGGAACTGTTGCAGGACAGGGTCCCTCCCCAGGAAAAACCCAGCAGTTGGCAGGTTTTTCCGTCCAGGTTGGTTCCGTCGCACTGCTCGCCCCCCTCCACGGTACCGTTGCCACAGTTTTCCACAGAAGTGGTGCAGTTGGAGGTGTTGTAGGTACAATTGGTGTTGCAGGACAGCGTTCCGCCCGTATAACCCAGGGTCACGCAGGTGGCATCGTTGAGGTTGCCGGAATCACACTGTTCCCCGGGATCCAGGACCCCGTCTCCGCAGGACGCCTGGTAGCACAGGTTCTCGTTGAACGTGCAATTGGCGTTGCAGCCCAGGGTGCCACCATCGTACCCCAGGGTCACACAGGACTGTCCACCCAGATCGTTGCCATCGCAGGCCTCCCCCGTGTTGACAACACCGTTTCCACAGTTGGTGCAACCGCTTTCATTGAATGTGCAGTTCCCGTGACAGGCAAGCACCCCGGCATAATACCCACGGGTAATGCAGGTCTGGTTGTCGAGGTTGGGACCGTCACATTGCTCTCCGTCATTGATGATGAGGTTTCCGCACAGGGAAGCTATGCAATCGGATTTGTCATACCGGCAACTCTCGGAACATTTCAACACCCCACCGGCAAAACCGAAATCAGAACAAGTGGCGTTGTTGAGGTCCCATCCCTCGCACTCCTCACCCTCGTCACGCACGCCATTGCCGCAACTCAACTGGTAACAGGCACTGTCATCAAACCGGCAGGTGCGGTCGCACTTGAGGGTTCCGCCGTCATACCCGAGGTTTTCGCAGGACTGTCCGTTGAGATTGGCCGAATCGCATTCCTCCCCTTCATCCAGATAGGAGTTTCCACAATTCGGATTGATGCATTCGCTGACATCAAATTCGCAGGTGGCCAGGGAACAGCGCAGGGTTCCTCCGGGAAAACCCAGCATCTCACAGCCGATGCCACCGAGATCCGGACCATCACAATCCTCCCCTTCATCCCGGGAGTTGTTTCCGCATACGCCCACCGGGCAGTCTTGGGGGCAGTTGTCGGAATTCTCCGGCACATGACAGAATCCGTCCCCGCACATGGAAACGTCCCGCTTGCATTCACTGTTGCATGCCCCCACCCCGGGAGGCTCGCAATCCTCCCCTTTTTCGACAATACCGTTACCGCAGACGCCGGGAACGTCGGTGGATTTTCCGGCACAGGCAACCAGAATCAGGGAAAGAAGTACCAATGGCAATAAATAAGTAACTTGTTTCTTCATGACGAACTCCGACTCCATGGAGTGTTACAAGTTTGCACCCCAAAGTCCTGTATATCACGAAACAGACTTTCGGGTACCCCTGAATCTGAACAATCTTGCGGCATGTATCCGGTTTTTCCTTGTTCGCAGATCGTTTTGGCCTATACTTTCATGTGTTCACCGGTGCGTTGCCGGTACACTGCATGTCTACCAAGGAACACATCACCTGGAGGTGCCTTCATGAAAAACTGTCCATTCATGGTGATTTGGGTTTTGATGACCATTCTTGCCGGATCCCCGGCACGGGCACGCGATTTTCATCCCCAGGAACCGCATACGAAGCCATCACCTCCAAACCAGCCTGCCATGACGGCACACCAGGTCATGGAAGCCAACCGGTATGTCCTGCATGATCGTCATTACCAAAAGGCGGGCAAGGAATTGCGGATCCAGTTGACCACCGCCGGAACTCCCTACAAGTGGACAATCACCGGGGCCCCGGAAAATGCGACGCTGGACCCCATTTCCATGGTTTTTCTCTGGAAACCCCGCTCGTGGCATGTGGGAACCCACAATGTCACCTTCTCCGTAAGCGACGGGTTGACCTCGGCCTCCCGCACCATGGAAATCAAGGTGACCGAGGAATGGGAAAGTTTTTTCCTTCCGGGACTTGCCGCCACCACATACATTCCGGCGGGCCACAGTGAATTGGGAATCTTCAATGGTCTTTCCATCAGCTACGTTTTTCTCGCATGGGTACACCGCAATGAAAAGCGTGGACCCTCCCATGGGCGCCTGTACTTCAAGGTCGACATCCTGGACAGCACGGAACAGGATGTTCCGGACATGATTTACTATGCATTCGGGCTGGATCTTTCCTTTGAGCGCAATCCCCGACGTCCGTTCCTGATTCCTTTCTTTGGCCTGGAACTGGGGGGCAGTTACACGAGCCGGATGGTTCCTGTCAGTGAATCCTGTACCCCCTCGGAAGAAGAGTCCTGCATGGAAAAACTAGGGGGTGTGTTCCATATCACTCCCACCTTTGGCGTGCACCTTTGGTCGGATCGGAACTTCTTTGTGTCCCTCTCCGGTGGATACAGTTTTCCCATGCAGGACTACGAAAACCTGCGCGGATGGCGGGTTAACCTGGGCCTGAATTTCACGATGTGGTAGATTCCCCTATTCGGAAGCCTGACCCCGCAACTGCAGGGTGAACGTCCACCGGTGTGCGTACTGCATCACTTCCTCGGAGGTTCCCACATTCTGCTGGTGCAGAACATCCCGGGTGCACTGAATGAAAGAAGGAATGGCTGCCAGGGTACCCCCCATGTTGTGGACACGTGCCTGACCGTTGCGGATTTCCATGTTCACCACCACAGAGCCTTCCCTGGCAAAACCCCTGGCTCCAGCGCGCTGGAAACAGGAAACCACTGCCCATTTTTTGGTGTTGAGAAACCGTCGGACATCCAGGGGAGCACCCGGCGGAATCAGTCCCCGATCCGAAGCACCCACCGGTCCCGTGGAAGGAGGTGTAACGATTTGCATGGCCGGTTCCACCATTACGGCTGGTTCCCGGGGAGGACGCTCCACGGGCGCCATGGAAACGGCTGCCACCGTCATGCCGGGGGTCACCGCTCCCGGATCGGGCCGGACGGGGTCAGGTCGTTCCACCACGGCGGCTGCAGGAATGGAGGAAGAAGCGAAGGTGACCGGATAAAAGCAGTTGCCCTGCATTTCGGCGACTTCCCCTGACCTGAGCCAGTCCCCGCCGAGTTGGCAGGGGGCATCATCCATCTGCCAGTCCTTCAGTGCAGAAGAGGGAAGCCGGCGGAGGCCATCCACTGTTTCCGTGACTACATGATAAGGAATGCCGGGATTCTTCACCTGCAAAAAAACCTGCCCCACCGGAGGAATCGGATCCCCGGGCCGAACCTTTTGCGCCTGCCAGGCCGGACGTACATGACGCTCGTACAAAAACTGCCTGAGCGCCACATGGTTGTGCATGGTGATGCCCTCCACCGTGGCCAGCGGGATGCAGGGCTGATTGCGCCGCGATTGTGCCGGACACAGGGAACGGTTGCCCACCATCACATGATAACCCGACTCATCCACTTCCACCACCACGGGCTCAGGCGGAGTTCCCACCCCTTCCGGCTGCAGGGGAATGTCAAAGGCCAGAAGGTCATCGGAAAGTGTCCATGCTTCTGGCAGTGCAGCAGTTTCCATCAGGTTTCCCACCTTGTCGGTGGTCAGCCTCTGGGAAACCAGTGCCTGATGGTTCAGCCCGGCCTTCCGGGCACTTTCAAGAACCAGACTCACCACCTGCCAGGGCACGGGTGGATCAGAGTTGATGCAAACCTCACGAAGGTTTCCCTGGGTCCAGTTCCCGCGCAAGCGACGGATTTCCTCCATGAGTGCGGGAATATCTGTCTGGCTTTCTGCCAGACCTGCAATGCGTTCACCTGCCACAAAAACCACCGTTTTCCCATTGACCTGGATTTCCTGCCGTGTGATTCGGATGAAAACCGAACGCTGCGGATTGCATACGGCACTGCGGCGCCAGGTCACCAAACAACTGACAAACTGGTTGCAGTCCTGATGAACGGCACCCCTGCAGGATCCTGCCTCGGTTCCCTCCTTCAACAAATCCGAAAGACTCAGGAGACCTCCGGCGGACTCTTTGGATGCAATGGTGTTTTTGCACTGTTCCACAAGTATTTCAGGGCGTATCTTCAGTTCTTCCCTGGCAACCTCTTTTTTGCATTGCGCCAATTTCTTTGCATACAATTCACATTTGGGACCCGGATCTTCCTGTACTGCGGGGTCCGGTTCCTTTTGGGGTTCCGAATCCCTGTCCGGAACCGCCTGGGGGGGCGATGGGTTTTCCTGTGTTGTACCCTTGTCGCAGGCGGCCAGAAAGACCATCAGAATACTCAAGAAAAACATTGTCCTCACTGTACACCTCCGAAAAAAGCCCTGCGATTCCATTTGTCTGAATACCTCAATTGAAAATTCCTGTCAACCGCTCAGTCCGGATTCGATCATGAGCCATGGAATATTCGCTGAACACGGGGACCCACCCTGGTCATCAACTCGTAAACAATGGTGTCCGTACCGGTGGCCACCTCTTCGGGCCGGACTTCCACACCTCCGTGACGACCGAAAACAAGCACATCGGCACCTCTTTCGGCTCCCGGAACATCCGTGATGTCCACCATGAGACTGTCCATGGATACCCGCCCGACGATGGGAGCCGGGTGACCCTGCACCCACACCCGGCCCCGGTTGGAAAGGTTCCACGGAATACCATCATGGTACCCCATGGGCACCAGTCCGATGCGGGCGCCCCAAGCCGGTACCACAAAGGTGCCTCCATACCCGATGCGTGCCCCTGCGGGCAGGTTCCGGACCTCCACAATGCGGGAAACCAGGGAGATGGCCATCCGCAGGTTTGCATGTTCCCGGATGGTAGCAGACGGGTAGAGACCGTACAGTCCGAGTCCGATGCGCACCATGTCAAAATGGGATTCGGCAAAGCGGACCGTGGCGGCAGTGGCCGCGGCATGCGCAGTAAAATCATGAAGACCCGCACGAAGCAAAATGTCCCTGGCCTCTTCAAACAGTTCAATCTGCCGACGGGTAAACCCGTCCTCCAGGGGATCATCCGCACATCCGAAATGGGTCATCAGTCCGGAAATGGCCAGATACGGTGTACGCTGCACCCTCTGCACGACCTGGGCCAGACGATCCAGGGGGATGCCCATCCGGCCCATGCCCGTATCCACCTTCAGGTGCACCTCCACTGTCCGACCCCAGGAACTAGCTTCTGCCGACAGCGGTTCAATGAGCCCCTCGCCCGAAATAATCGGTGTCAATCGGTGACGGACCAGTTTTCGGGCTTCTTCGGGCATGCAGATCATCACCAGAATCGGCAGGCGCGTACCGGATCTCCGAAGGCGGGCCCCTTCATCCGGGGTGGAAACCCCGAACATGTCCACCCCCATTTTTTCCAGTTCCAGCGAGAGCCGCGGCATGTCGCTGCCATAACCCAGTGCCTTGATCATGGCAAGCAGCCGGCGGCCACCAATGATGCGACGGAAAATACCCACGTTTTCCGCAATGGCGTCCATGTCCACTATGAGCCGGTTGGGAGCGATGGCTTCGAATACCTCATGGGCGATGCGGGCGATGTCGTGTTCCCGGGGCCCCTTGAACAGGATGGTGTCACTCTCCTGGACCCTGTTCTGCAGTTGTCCGGTCAATTCCCTGGGACGGGAGTAGCGCAGGATTTCGGGATGAAGTGCATGTTCCGCAAAGGCTTCAGCCGTTGCGTCCAGAAGTGAATCCTCGGGAAGAACAAGTGTGTCCACACCGTGGACCGCCGCCAACTCACCGATGTGAGCATGTTCACGGGCTCCCAATTCCCCCAGTTCCCTCATGCCCCCGAAAACGAATATCTTCCGGCCAACCGCCTGGCTGACGGTATTCAGGGTACGCAATGCAGCCTCCACGGAAATGGGATCCGAAGAGCAGGCATCGTTGATCAAGGTTGCCCCGAACGGCGAATGCCAGATTTCCATGCGTGTCTGTCCGGGCCGGATATCCGTGATGCGACGTGCGATTTCCTCCGGTGACACCCCCAGCAGCCAGGCGGCTGCAGCTGCAGCCTCCAGATCCAGCGCAAGTTCACGACTTGGTGTAGGGAGAATCACGGCGTGGGTCTGCCCATCCGGGAAAACCATTCGTGCAAACATCCCCCCCACCGCAGCATGCATTTCCCCGAACACCGGAAGGTCTGCTGATCGCCCTCCGAAAAAGGCTATTTTGCCCTTCAGGGAATTCACCAGGGGCGAAATCAGCGGCTCACCCTCAGGAAGCAGGATCCATCCGGTGGACGGAATTCCGGAAAAGAGCCGGATTTTTTCCCGGGCAATGGCTTCCCTGCTGCCGAACCCCGCAATATGGGCCATTCCGATGTTGGTGAGGATACCTGCATCCGGGTCAATCATTCTTTGCAGGCGCTCCATTTCCCCCATGCCTGACACCCCGGCCTCGACCACCCAGACATCGGCTTCCCTGGGCATGCGCAAAAGTGCCAGGGGAACGCCCAACTGGCTGTTGTAGGATCCGATGGTGCCGGCGCAGGAAAGGCTCGATGACACAAGTTCCACCAAGGCATCCTTGACGATGGTTTTTCCGTTGGATCCGGTGATCGCCACTACCTTCCCGTCAAAACGCCTGCGCCACCAACGCCCCAGATCCTGCAATGCCACAAGGGGGTCGTCAACAACTATGCAGGTACGGGTCAAACCGGAACCATGGGTAGCCGCCCACGGTCTGGAAACCAGCGCAGCCGATGCCCCGTTCGCAAATGCATGACCGATGAAGTCGTGACCATCATGATGATTCCCCGGCAGGGCGACAAAAAGTGCATTGGCGGGAATCCGCCGGCTGTCCGTGGACACGGAATCCACGGAAAAGACGTTTCCGGGACCTGCAATCTGCCCTTTGGTGATGTTGGCCAGTTCATACACGGATACCGGATTCATGTGCCTGTTTTATCCCGGTTTGCCCCCCGGGGTCAAACCCCTTGTGACACAGCGCCGGTCAGTTTCGATGATCCATGGACGCTGAAACGGATCACGGCTGTCAGAGAATGTACTTGTTCAGGTCCTCGTTCTGGACAATGGGGCCAAGCCGTTCCTGGACCACTTCCCGGGTGATGACCACGGTATCCCCGGACCGTTCGGAAGCATCAAAAGACAACTCGTCGAGCAACGCTTCCAGCACGGTATGCAAACGCCTGGCACCTATGTTCTCATGGGTGCGGTTCAGTTCCGTGGCCAAGCGGGCGATTTCCCTGACCGCAGAATCTTCGAAGCGCAAAACCACTCCTTCCGTCGCCATGAGGGCACAATACTGCTTGAGCAAGGCGTTCCGGGGTTCGGTGAGGATCCTGTGGAACTGCTCCTCATCGAGGGAAGAAAGTTCCACCCGGATCGGGAATCGTCCCTGCAATTCCGGAATCAGATCCGATACCCTGGCCACATGAAATGCTCCGCTGGCGATGAAGAGTATGTGATCCGTGCGCACGGGACCATGCTTGGTGGTGACCGTGGATCCTTCTATCACCGGAAGGAGATCCCGCTGGACGCCCTCCCTGGAAACATCCGGCCCCCTGGAACTTTCCCGTCCCGCAATCTTGTCGATCTCGTCGAGAAACACAATGCCGTGGTTTTCCACACGGGAAACGGCCTCTTTGATCACCTTGTCCATGTCAATGAGTTTCTGGGCTTCCTCGGAAGCAAGATGCTCCAGGGCATCCGGAACATTCACCTTGCGTCGGCGGGTACGTCCGCCCCCACCAAACATGTCCCGCAGGTTGAGCCCCATCTCCTCCATCCCGGCCGGAGTGAAAATTTCCATGAACGGCATGGAATTGTCGGAAACGTCTATTTCGAGTTGACGCTGGTCCAGGGCCCCGTCACGCAACAGTTTCCGGAACTTCTCCCGGGTGGCCTGAACCCTGTTCTCCCGGGATTCGGGGTCCTCTTCCTGTACCGGCAACGGCGGCAACAGGATGTCCAGAACCCTTTCCTCAGCCATGCTTTTTGCCTTTTCCCTGACACGCTCGCGCTCCTCGGTGCGAACCAGATTGACCCCGACCTCCATGAGGTCCCGGATGATGGAATCCACATCCCGCCCCACATAGCCCACCTCGGTGAACTTGGAAGCCTCCACCTTGACAAAGGGAGCCTGGGTGAGACGGGAGAGGCGTCGGGCGATTTCCGTCTTTCCCACCCCCGTGGGTCCAATCATGATGATGTTCTTTGGCAGGATCTCGTCACGCATGGAGGGTTCCACCTGCTGCCTGCGCCAGCGGTTGCGCAGGGCGATGGCCACCGCCCGTTTGGCCTTTTCCTGGCCGATGATGTACCTGTCCAGTTCCTTCACAATGTTACCGGGTGTCAGATTGACGTTGTCCTGAATGTCCATGTATCTCTCCGTCAGGCCTGGGCAACAAGTTCCATTGCCGTGATTTCATGGTTGGTGTAGATGCACATGTCCGAGGCTGTCTGGATGGCTTCCCGGGCGATGTCCAGCGGCGACAGGTTCGTGTGGCGGAGCAGCATGCGGGCAGCAGCGTGGGCATAAGGCGCCCCGGATCCTATGGCGATGCATTCCTCGTCGGGTTCAATGATGTCACCATTCCCGGAGAGCAGGTACATGATTCGTCCGTCACTGACAATCAGGATGGCTTCAAGGTGCCGGAGCATCTTGTCCATGCGCCAGTCCTTGGCAAGTTCCACCGAGGCCCGTGTAAGATTTCCGCCAAATGCCTCGAGTTTCTGCTCCAGTCGTTCAAGAAGGGCGATCCCGTCGGCTGCGGATCCTGCAAACCCCGCCACAATCCGGCCGTTGGCCAGCAGGCGCACCTTCTTGGCGTGGTTTTTGATGATGCCGTGTCCCAGCGTGACCTGACCGTCACCGGCAATGGCGACGCGACCTTCCCTGAGGACTGCCACTATAGTGGTGCTGTGTGTCTTCTTCATCCTTCCGGACCTCCTGAAAATGTGTGGGGACGTAACGGCGCCCTCCCATTCCGGGGAGGTGACTATAATGCCTCAGCGGGCCATGGCAACCGCCTGACTGAAAAAATGTTCCAGCCGGGGGGTAATCACTTCGACGGAATACTCCAGTTCCATCTTCGCCCTGCCTGCCCGCCCGAACCGGGCACGCATTTCAGGATCCTTCAGGAGCACCAGCAACGCATCCGCCATGGCTCCCGGATCCCGTTCGGGTACAATCAATCCCGTGACCTGGTCCGCTACACGGTCCATGCTTCCTCCGTGTGCCGTGGCCACCACCGGTCTTCCATGGGCGGAACCATACAGGATGGACGTGCCAGTGGAGTCAAAAAGGAAACCCGGAGACACCACCGGCGGCACCAGGACAATTTCCGCATGGTCCCAGATTTCCTCTCCCCATTCTCCGGACCCGTACAGGAAAATGGATTCCCGGGCAGAACTGTTCCGGATGGTCTCCCGCAAATCCTTCTTGAGGCTGCCTTCTCCCACGATCCACAGGTGGGCCTTTCCCCCGGCCTCCATCAACCATTCAAAGGCCCGCACCACCGTGAACAATCCGGAACCAGCCTCCAGGGGTTGCCGGACAAGGATGATCGGCAACCGGTGAAAAACAGGTGTCCTTAACGGAGGAATGCAGACACCACTGTCAAAAACCGCTATGCGGTCCTTCGGACATCCCAGATCCAGCAACAATTCCCGGCAGGGAAAACCTGGAACCAGAAAAAGCGTTGTACCTTCCAGCAATTCTCGCCACCGGGCCGCATAGCGGGCCGCTTCCGGATCCGGGCCGTGTCGCCGGAACAACCATGTCAGATCATGCCCGCTCAACCGGGTAACCACCGGCAAATGGAAGTGCTGGGCCATGGGCATGGCACACAGGGCATCGAAACCGGATGGAGCCACCAGAAAATCGTGGCCGGCCCGGGCGAAATGGCTCCAGAAAAGCCTGCGCAGTTTCCCCGCATCGTTTTTCACCGGAATCCGGGGAACGGGACAACCCAGGGAATGGCCGAAATGAACCGGCAGGGAGCAGGAAAACCCGTCCATGTCCGCGGTGAAGGCATATACGGTGCAGCGGTGCGATGACATGTTTTCCAGCACCCGGGCAAACGGACGCATGGAAGACGGACAGAATGTCCTGAAAACCGCTGCCGCACCCCCCATGGTCATCGCTCCGCATCCCCGGCGTCCAGTGCGGGAAACACCAGTTCAAAGCGGGTTCCCTGACCGGAATCCTGCAGATGGATCCGTCCTCCATGCTGCTGCAGAATCTGCATGCATACCGTCAGCCCCAGACCGGTTCCATGTGCCTTGGTGGTATAAAAGGCATCGAAAAGCATGGTTCGCACCCCTTCGGGAATTCCGCAGCCCGTGTCCCTTACCTCCACAATGACCTCATGCTTTTCTGCCCGGATTTCCAGAACCAACTCCCCCCCCCCGGGCATGGCCTCTTGTGCGTTGCGAACCATGTTGAGCAGTACCTGCCTGAGAAGCCGTTCATCCCCTGCAATTTCCGGTTCGGTCGGGTCCGGATGCAAAGCCAGGGAAATGCCTTCCAACTGGAGTTCCCCTTCCAGGAACTCACAGAAATCCTGCAAAAAAGCATTCAGGCGCATCACCTTCAACTGGGGCTGGGGCAACCTGGAAAACTCAAGGTATTCCTCGGAAATACCAGTCATTCGGTCTACTTCCCTGTGTACTTTTTCAAGAATCTGAATCAGTTCTTCCTGCTGCCGGGAAGCCGGCAACTCGCGGCAAAGATCGGAAACAAGTTCTACCTGGAAGGAGATCGCCGCCAGGGGATTACGGAGTTCATGGGCAATCAGTGCCGATAGTTTTCCTGCCGCAGCAAGTTGTTCGGAACGGATCAGACGGGCTTCGCGCTCCAGGATGGCTTCGGTCATGGAATTGAATTCGGCTGCCAGCACTCCCAGTTCGTCCTGCCCGGTAACCTCGATGCGATGGGAAAAATCTCCCTGTCCCAAACGTCTTGCGCCCTGGGTCAGTCTTGCCAGCATGCGAAGGGGGCGGAACAAAAGAACAAGTATGGCCAGGGCCAGAACAAGTGCGGCTACCCACAGCGTGATCTGCATCCGCAACAACTCGCTTTCCCTGTCCTCGATGCTGGTGGCGAGTTGACGCACCCGGTTGCGCGACACTGCAACAATCTGCCGGACACGGCTCAGGAAAAGGTTTTCCTTGCGGAAAAGTGCATGCACCTGGGAGCGATCCATATCGGTGGCCAGGGCGGAATTCCAGATGATGGTCAACTGCTCCCACTCTGTCTCCAGTTGATCCAGCATGGGAAACAGCGTTCCGCGATAGAAGGTGGGTTCCCGGCTGTCCAGGTGATCCCGGTTCTGCCGGACGATGCGCTTGAGTTTGGCATAGGTTTCGTTGCGCTTTTCGGATGTGACCCGCAACCATCGGTTCAGCAATGCCGGCCTCTTGCGCACATCCGGATCCCCCTCCTGCGTGGTCAGGTTCTTCAAAAGCAACAGCAACTGGGACTGGCTGGTTTCCAGTGCGTACACCTGATGGGAAAAACTCAGGTGAAACCTGTTGATGGATGCAAACTCCTCTCCCAGACGCCGCAATCCCACCAGGCTGTATATCTGGACGCCGGAAAACAGCAACAGCAGGATGGCAAACCCGGAAAAGAGCCTTGTGGTCAGGGAAACCCGCACTTGTCAGCCTGTCACTTCGTACCGCCGGAATTCCCGCAGCAGGGATCCCCCGGTTCGGGAACGATGCAGATGAATACGAACGGCTCTTCGCCGGTGTTGCGGAACCGGTGTTCCCTTCCGGATGGCACGAACGCGAACGATCCTGCCTGCAGATCGTTTTGTTGGCCATCCAGAAAAAGTGTTCCCCTTCCGGAAAGCACATAGTTCACATGAAACCATTCATGGGAATGTTTCGGTGTATACCCACCGGGCGCCAGTTCAAACACACGCATCACATGATCCGTCCATCCCTGCAGGGGACCCACCAGAACCTTCCTGGTCACGCCGCTCAAATCCGGTCCATCAAGTTTCACTGGCCTGGCCTCGTCAACATGTCCAATGGTCATGACTACCTCCATGGGTTTCACAGTATGCGAAAATCTTCCAGATCCGTTTCGGCGATGGGCCAGTTTTCCGGTTCCCGATCAAAATCCGCCAGCCACGGATACGATTTTGCAAGAATTTCAAGTTGTTTCCGTACCGGTGAAGGAGCCCCGTTTACAAGACGGGACCATCCCCCCGATTCCATCCGGGCCATCTCGCTGGACAGGAAATACGAAACCAGTTCCAGAAGCAGTTCTGCCCGGGGTCCGGCCGGATATCCGCCGGGAAGCCTCACCACCTTCATCCGGCCCGGTGGCTCCCGCCAGTAACGGTCCTCCAGGGGTTCCTGATCCAGAACGTGCCAGATGAACCGGTCGGAGGAACGCTCCATGTATCCCCTGGAAGTCATCCACAAGGCATCTCCGCAACGGAAATCCAGAATTTCCCCCCGAATGGTGATTTCCGTCAGGCGACCGTCGGACTGACACACCACATTGCCTGTGGAAGTAGGAAAAATCATGTGAACAGGAACCAGGAAATCAAGGTCCATGCGGTCATCTGGCCCCTGCATGAATGCCAACTTGCGGCCATCTTGCCACAACACGGCCAGGACCCCGGAACGCGTGAAAAGGATCTGCATGCATCCGGGAAAATCCGCGATGCGGTCCTCTCCCTTCATGGAGTACCAGCAGACCCGGTCTCCCTCGCAGAGAATGGCCACGTCGCCATTCTCCGTCACCAGTTGCCTGGCGGGGGAAGGAGCGTCCCATGTGCCGAGTTGTATCCAGAACGGGTGATCCACCGGACTGGCAAGCGACATCAGTACGACCCTGCCCTCCGTGATGCATGCCACACTCCCCACCATGGAATCCATGGCAAACGGAACGGGAAAAGGTCCACACCGGACCGGCGGCTGTCCTTCACAGTAAATGATGAACTCCGGTTCATTGGCATGAACGGGCGGCAAAATGACATGCCTGCCCCGGTCCGTGGGGGCCACCAGGGAAGCAGCCCCCCACAGAACGATTCTCTCCGTTCCCGGAAAGGCCCTCAGTTGGTCATCCACCGTACCGAGTTCCAGGTCCCCGCTCATGGTGGCCCAGGTAACGTTCTGGGGCAACTGTTGGGGCCATTTCACATCGTAGTTTACAGTTTCTGGTGAACGGGGGGTCCAGTTTCCACCGGAATCCAGGATGACCAACCCGTTCTTCATGGCCGATTTCACCTCCGCAACCAGAAAGGGCCAGGCTTCGGGCTCCGGAAATGCCGCGGCAGCCTTTCGGACCAGTTCCCAGGCATGGGGACAGAACAGGGCTGCCCGCCGTGACTGCAGAAAGGCCGCCAGACGACGTGCCTCTGTCAGTGTGGCAGGTGCGTCCAGTGGTCCGAGAAAGGGACAACCTTCACCACGCAGGCAGGGGGCGCTTTCCTCAAGTATGTGGCGCAAGAAACAGACCCCTACGGGTTCGTGAAGATTGAATGACTCACCGTTGCCAATGGACAGGCGGGTTTCCTTCCAGAGCATGGCACGGGGATACCGGCGGACCAGATCCTCCGTGGCAGCCAGATCCGCCAATGGCACCTGATGGTGTATCTCGTCTCCGGATTCCTGCACGTGATATCCCTTTTCCTGCCTGAACCGGGAAAGGGTGGACTCGTACTCCCGACTGCGGGACCAGCCAAGTGTGCACACAAAAAGGGGGGTGCCGGGGGAACCGGCCAGTCTGGTTCCGCATTCCGGGCAAAACGCCAAGCCATCCACACTGTGACAACAGGGACATACCTGCATCATTGATGCTCCGTGATTCTCCGGTTAGCCGCACCCAGACGGCGATCCGGCAACAGAAAGTACCGCACGCTGCCATAAAAGGAAAGCTCCACACAGGACACCCTTTTGCGGGCGTCCCTTGTAGACGGTCTTTGAAATACATTCAGTGTGCCGGGATCAACGGACTTGACCCGCTCTGTCACACCTGCAGTATGCGCAGGAACTGTTCCGAGGGAAGGTGCAGTCCCAGATCCCCTGCCAGGGAACCCTCGATGCGGCCTTCCAGGCGCAGGGTGGCAAGAAAATCGGGAGGAAGATGCCGGATGATCAGGGTGCAATGCTGGCCAGCGGCATCCGGAAAAGACAGTTCCAGAAACGGGTGGTCCGTCCAGGGAACGGGATGCAGGACACCCTCCACCGGAGTGGCCGGGAGACTGGATTCAATATCCAGCGTCCCCCTGGCCTCGATGGTTCCGGACGAAAGGGTCAACTCCAGTTGCAGGTGCAACGGAAACAGGCGGGCCATGCGGGCCCCGGTGTCCGGGGTATGGTGTCCATCCAGAAAAAGGCGGGCAAAGGGTTTACCCTGGAATTTCCCTGACATCGACTGGAGCAGGTCTGTCACTTGATTCAACTTGGATTTCAGAATGGTCATCACTCACCTCGGGTTCCCAAAGAACGTTGTATTAATGACGCGGATGCCGCACCGTGTCAAGTCCATTGGACAGGAAATTCTTCCACCTGCTTTTTCCACACACAGCTTGTATGCCCGGTTCATCTCTGTTAGACCTCAGGACGAACCTTTTGAAGGAGGATGCTGCATGAAAGGTTTTATCGGGTTTGCGATTTGGATGTCCTGTTTGTTTGCGGGCAGTGTACAGGCCCGGCCCCTGACCCCCGAGGATCTCGTGGCCGTCAAAAGGGTGGCTGGACCAACGGTCACACCTGATGGCAAAACCGTGTATTTCGCCGTCACCACATACGATTTGAAGACAAACCGGGGACATACACGGATCTTCGGCGCCGACACCGAAGGCAAAACGGGTCCCAACCCCGTGACCGGGGCGGACTCCAACTCATTCGCCCCGTCTGTCAGTCCGGATGGCAGGAATCTGGCATTCATCAGCACACGCAAGGACGGTCCCCAGATCTGGCTTTTGCCGCTTTCCTCTCCAGGGGAGGCACAACAGTTGACCAGCCTTTCCACCGGTGTGTCAGGACCCCTGGTGTGGTCTCCCGACAGTCGCCGGCTCCTTTTCCACTCCCAGGTGGATCCCAAATGCATGGATGCGGACTGTGTCGACAAGACGGGGCGTGAGGACAAACCGGATCACTCCGGACAACTGTTCACTGGCCTGTTGTACAGGCACTGGAACTACTGGCGCAACGGCCTGGTCAACCACGTCATGGCAGTGGATGTCCAGGGTGGAAAACTGCACCTGCTGACTCCGGGCCAGCATGACTCACCCCCCGTATCCCTGGGTGGTGCCGTGGACTACCGTTTCTCCCCGGATGGGCGGGAAGTGGCCTTCGTAATGAACACAGACGCCCAGGTGGCCACCAGCACCAACAACGACGTGTTCCTTCTGGATCTGGAAAAGGGAAGCCCCCGTCGGCTTTCGCCGGGAAAGGGCAACGACTACAGCCCGGTTTACAGCCCCGACGGAAAATATGTCGCCTATCTTTCCATGGCCCGGGCCGGCTACGAAAGTGACAAGGCCGACATCATCCTGGTGGAGAGAGCCACCGGAAAAACTGTGAACCTCACCGCGAAGATGGACATCTCCGTGTACAAGTTCGCATTCGCACCGGACCAGAACATGATTTTCTTCTCCGCGCCCGAAAAAGGACACCTGAACCTGTTCCGGGTCAACTTCAACGGACAAATCCAGCGGGATCTGGACAAGGTATTTGTCACCGATTTTGTCCCGCTCAAGGATTTCCGGATGCTTTTGGTCAATCAGACCATCTCCCGCCCTCCCGAGGTGTTCGCCCACGGTGGAAAATATCTATCCAGTGAACCAGACGCCATGAGGGAACCCGCCCTTGCCTCCATTTCCAGGGTCAATGACCAACTGCTGGCACCCGTCACCATGGGAGAAACCACTGACATGTGGTTCCGTGGCGCCGGCGGAGACCAGGTGCATGCCTTGATCCTGCAACCGCCAGGATTCAACCCCGCAAGGAAATATCCCGTGGTCTTTTTGCTGCACGGGGGTCCCCAGGGATCCTTCGGGTATGATTTCCACCCCCGCTGGAACTCCCAGATGTTCGCTGCTCCCGGATACGTGGTGGTCATGGTGAATTTCCATGGATCCAATGGTTACGGACAGAAATTCCAGGACAGCATCCAGGGTGACTGGGGCGGCAAACCCTATCAGGATGTGATGGCCGCACTGAAAGAAGTACGCAAACTCTCCTATGTGGATCCCGCCCGCATAGGAGCCGCCGGCGCCTCCTATGGCGGCTACCTGATCAACTGGATCGGTACCCAGACCCGGGAATTTTCCGTCCTGGTCAGCCATTCCGGACTTTTCAACCTGGAAGCCATGTACGGCACCACCGAGGAACTCTGGTTCCCCGAATGGGAAAACCGGGGAACTCCCTGGAGCAACCGCAAACTCTACCAGCGCTGGTCACCCCACAACCACATCACCAAGTGGAAAACCCCCACCCTGGTGGTGCACGGTGCCCTGGACTTCCGCGTGACCGTGGACCAGGGCATGCAACTGTTCACCTACCTGCAGCGCCTTGGTGTGCCTTCTTCCTTCCTGTATTTCCCGGACGAGGACCATTTCGTGTTCAAACCGCGCAACCGCATTGTCTGGTGGAACACTGTCCATCAGTACATGGCTACCTACCTGAAGCCCTGACGGCTGTAATCCAGTCCTCTTGAATCATCACCCTGGCAATTCTGACCCTGATTATTGACAATCGGGGCAGGCCATGGTGTATTGCCAGACTGTCATTATCGCCATGGAGACGGATCAATGCGTCCAATCAGCCTCTTTTCCATCTTGCTTCTCGGCATTCACTCTCTTGTTGCCTGTGAAACCCCCACCACAACGGTGGACCGTTGCGGGGATGGTTTCCTTGACCCGGGCGAGGAGTGCGACGGCAACACCCTGCCCATACAGAATTGCGAGGAACTCGGGTATTACTCCCAGAGCGGCCCGATTGTCTGTACCCGTGAATGCAGGCTGAACCTCTCGGTATGCGCTTCCCGCTGTGGGGATGGTGTCATTCAGAGTCAATACGGTGAAGACTGCGAGGGGAACAATCTGGCAGGCAAGGATTGCCTGAGCCTGGACAGGGGAGCCGGCCAGTTGTCATGCACCGCCGAATGCCGGTTTGACGTCAGTTCCTGCGAAAACTCCTCGATCTGCGGAAACGGGATCCTGGAGAGTCCTTTCGAACAATGCGACGGAACCAACCTCAACGACCAGGACTGCGAAAGCCTTGGTTATCACGGCGGAACCCTCTCCTGCGGGGATGACTGCCGCTTTGATCAGGAAAGCTGCCGGACCTTCGGGCGATGTGGCGATGGCATCATTCAGGGGATATACGGGGAACAATGCGAGGGAACCGAACTGGGCGGAAAATGCTGCCAGTCCCTGGGATATCATGGAGGTAACCTGATCTGCCGGAACGATTGCACCTTCGATCTTTCCGACTGCATCGCAACGGGGAGTTGCGGTGATGGAATCATCCAGGAGGAATTCGGGGAACAATGTGAGGGAACGAACCTGAACCGGGTCTCCTGCGAGGAACTCGGTCACCATGGCGGTACTCTTGCATGTGACTTGAACTGCCATTTTGACACAGGGGCCTGCCTGCGATTCGGCGATGGAATCCTGCAACCGGAACATGGAGAAACCTGCGACGGCAACGACACCGGCGAACATACCTGTGTCACCCTGGGACTGTACCCGGGTGTACTTACCTGCAACCAGGATTGCTCCACTCTGGACACCGGCGGTTGCGGTGGTTTCTGTGGCGATGGAATCGTTCAGGGCGATTTCGGCGAAACCTGTGAACCGTCAGTCCACATCCCATACTCCTGCGGTACGGTGGGACAGGGCATTGGGCGGGTGAACTGCACCGTTTCGTGCGGTCTTGACACAGAAGGCTGTGCCCTGGCTGTTTCGGTTGCAGGAGGGGCTTCCTTTTCCTGTGCGGTCATTGATGACGGCCAGGTATACTGCTGGGGAGCCAACCAGTTCGGACAACTGGGTGACGGCACCGTGACCAGCCGTTCCTTTTCAAAACCCGTGACCGGGCTGGATTCAGTCACCTACATGGGTTCCGGCATATCCAACCACGCCTGCGCGGTGGTCCAGGGTGGACAAGTTCGTTGCTGGGGGCTGAACAATTACGGGCAACTGGGCAACAATTCCATCGCGGATTCCACCACCCCGGTGGCCGTCCACTCCCTTCCGGATGCAGTGTCGGTGCAAACGGGTCGTTACTTCACCTGTGCCCTTCGCGCCAACGGACAAATCGCCTGCTGGGGCGAAAACATTCACGGGCAACTGGGCAACAACTCCACCGTGGCATCCAGCGTACCCATTGCGGTATCAGGCATCAGCACGGCGGTCTCCCTGGCGGTGGGCTACGAATTCGCCTGCGCAGTGCTGGATGACAACACTGCCCGGTGCTGGGGAAAAAATGCCTTTGGACAACTTGGAAACGGAACCACAACCACCAGTCTGACACCTGTGAACGTCACGGGACTGAATGGGGCCGCATGGCTTTTTGCCGGTCATGAACATGCCTGTGCAGTCCTCACCACTGGCGGCATGTATTGCTGGGGACGAAACGATTTCGGACAACTCGGTATTGGAACCGTGACCGATTCCCATGTCCCTGAAATGGTACCTGGAATGTCGGGTGTAACCGCTGCTTCAGGCGGCCACAACCACACCTGTGCCGTATCCCTGGGAACAGCCCTTTGCTGGGGCGCCAACGCACAGGGACAACTGGAGCTCGGAGATACCGTGAACAGGCAGTCCCCTGCAACCCTGCCAGGAATCACTGACGTTACGGGGATTGTAGCTGGAGTTTCCCATAGTTGCCTGGGGCTTGCCGACGGCCGGGTCCGGTGCACCGGGCAGAACCAGCATGGCCAACTGGGTGACGGAACCCTGGATCCAAGAAGCACTGCCGTCTTCGTGCAATGATGTGCGGACGGAACCATTCATGACTTTTTTTCAGGAGAAAGACAATGCCCCAAAAAGCAAAGACACAAAATGCGATCAACATGAAAGACCTGTATCCCGTCACCACCGATTCCAAGGGAGGAATCACCGTAATACTGGACAACCCCTGCACCGTCCAGGTTCCAGACCTGGTACATGTCCGTGCGGTGCTGGCACAGGATTATTCTGATCCCACAGCACCGGTTCCCGTGACACTTCCCGCCGGAACGCGCCTGAAAGTCGATTCCGTAAAAAAAGACATGGGACGATGTTTCGTGACCCTCACCGGCCCGGGAAATGAAACCCTGAGCGGTGCAGTGGTGGACATGTTCTTCGCGTCGTTTGAGTTCGCGAAATAAGGCGTGGCTGCAATGACATATCCGAAGCGTGCAATCGTCGTTTGTACCCTGTTTTTGTCTGGCATCCTGCTTCTGGCCGGCTGCGACAAGAAAACCGGAAAAAAGGTGGAACCCTGTGGCAACGGGGTACTGGATTCGGGGGAAGCCTGTGACGGTGACTTGCTGAACGGGCAGGACTGCCAGCAACTCGGGTTTTCCGGGGGAATCCTTTCCTGCCGGACCGACTGCAGCGGGTTTGACACATCGTTGTGCGAGACCGGCCCATTCTGCGGAGACGGAGAACTTCAGGCCGGCGAAGGAGAACAATGCGACGGCGATGATCTGGGGGGCGCCGCTTGTGAAGACTTCGGCTATTACGGCGGTGAGTTGTCCTGTTCCGGGGACTGCACCTTTGAGTTGGCCGGGTGCTCGGGGCTCTGTGGAGACGGTGTGCTGCAGACCGATGAAGGAGAACAATGTGACGGCAATGATCTGGGGGGCGTCGCCTGCGGTGACCTGGGCCTCTACCCGGGCACGCTGGCCTGCGATGAATGCCAACTGGATACCTCCGGGTGCGGCGGCTATTGCGGGGATCACCAGATTCAGGCCCAGCATCAGGAAGAATGCGACGGCCCCGGGGCCGGCGGAGGAACCTGCCGCACCTGGGACCTCTTCTTCGGAACCCCCGTGTGTGAAACGGACTGCACCCTGTCCCCCGGGGACTGCGCCATGGCCCGCCTGTGGGGAACCAGTGCCAACGAATATGTCAACGGCATGACCATCGATCATCATGGCAACCTCCTTGTGACAGGAAAAACGCTGGGATCCCTTTTTGGCGACCCCCATGCCGGCGGGGAAGATGCCTTCCTCCTGAAAATCCTCGCCAACGGACAGGTGGCATGGACCCGGCAATGGGGAACTGCAGCCAATGATTCCGCCAACGGTGTGGCTGTGGATTCAGCCGGAAACATTTTCGTGGCCGGACAAACAGACGGAGCCATCGACGGGCAGACCCATGCCGGGCAGACGGATGCATTCCTGACCAGTTTTTCGCCGGATGGGGAACACCGGTGGACCCGGCAATGGGGAACTTCGGCCAACGATCCGGGCATGGCCGTGAAGGTGGATACGGGAGGCAGTATTTTTGTCACCGGGTACACCCTGGGGGCCATGGACGGGCAGTCCCATCTGGGAGGTTCCGACATCTTCCTGAAACGCTTCAATGCAGATGGAACCAGCGTCTGGACTCGCCAATGGGGCACCAATGCCAACGATTCAGGCAGTTCCCTGGCCATCCACGACAACCATGTCTTTGTCGCCGGGATCACCCGGGGTGCCCTGGGAGGGCAAACTTATGCCGGACTGGTGGATGTTTTTGTCATGAAGGTGGACTTCAGCGGTGATGTTGCCTGGACACGACTCATCGGAACTCCGGGAAATGATTATTCGGGAGGAGTGGTGGTGGATGAAACCGGGAACGTCTATCTGGGCGGCTCCACGGGACAGGCATTGCCGGATCAGGTTTCTGCGGGCAACCAGGATCCCTTTCTGGTTCGGTATGACAACAACGGCAACCGTATTTGGATCCGCCAGTGGGGCACTGCCACCGAAGACAACGCCGGGGCCTTGGCCTTTGCCTCGGGAAAGCTGTTTCTGGCCGGTACCACCCGTGCGTCCATGGATGAACAACCCTGGGTTGCCAGCACCGACATATTTTTGACCGCCTTTACCGTAAATGGTGAAAAACTCTGGACCCGCATGTGGGGAACCGGAAGTTATGAAAGCGGTTCTGCCCTCGCCGCCGATTCCTCTGGTGGAGTCTTTGTGGGGGGACACACCGGAGGAACCCTGTTTGGACTGTCCCCCTCTGGACAGGCGGATGTTTTCGTCCTCTTCACCCCCGCCAACTGATTTTCCGCTGATTTTCCTGAAGATTTCTCCTTTGCAAACATTTTTTTCATTGACTTTACCCTGAAAATTGAAGAAAAATCGCAATGTTCCGTATTCGTCCGGGTTGATTTTTCCGGGTGATAAACACTTGTCATGGAGGTCGATGATGCAAAAGTCAGGAATTTCATTTATATTGTTTGCCATTTTTATGCTACATAGCCACCTTGCAAATGCCCAACAGTTGAGCGCCCGGGGCAACGGGCAACTGAGAAACATGAAAATCGCCATGCAGAATGTTCAAAAAGACCCGAAACTGTTCGACGGGAAAAGGATCGTTCCCGGAGCACGCATGGACGAAATGGACGGATACCTGCAACGCACCCGTTCCAACCTGAACCGCGCCATCGGCATTCTCAACCAGATGTCAGCCGCTGACCGGGGGGTTCCCGAAGTCCGGGAAGTGGAAGCCCAGATCCTGGATATGTCCACTTATGTCAACGACATGAATGCCGCATACCAGGCCGCCGTGAAACTGGATCAGGAACGCACCGCCCAGTGCAAACTGTTCCAGGAAGAAGTCATGGGAAGCAAAACCTGGAGAGAAGGCATGGTCAATCTGATCAAAGCCATGCAGGGAGAACATTATTCCGCGTTCTTCAACCGGATAGAAGATTTGAAAAAGGTTCGTGAATCCGTGGAATTTGTCAAAAAAGCCTGTGCCGAACCCAAGTTCAAGGATGTGGGAAAAGTGGGTTGCAACTGGCTCAAAATCGGCAATCGACGGGACAATGATCCTTCCGCCTGGTGTGAAGTGGTGGGACAGGTGGACGACCTGCTTCGCAAAGGCGTCATCGAAGGAATCAAGTTCAAGGATGACATTGTTTCCAAAACCGTCATCAAGGCGGATCAACTGGAGTTCAACAAGGGTTGGCTTCAGACCGACAAGTTTTATACCTACAAGACTTTGCTGTTCTTTGGACCACTCTACACGGAATGGTTCACCAGGGATTTTTCCGAGCACATCTCGCTACTGGGCATGGAAATCGACTTCAATGAAGGGATGTTGCCGAAAACCGTCGCCGCCATCAATGCATTGCGTGCGGAAGTGGACAGGCTGGCACCCATTCTCAAAATTTAATTCAAGAAAACTGGCTGTGACTACAGTTGTTCAATGGCGAAAAACCAGATTACAAAAATTTTCAAGGAAAAACAGGTCGGCATTTCCATGAAAGACGCGTATCTGGTAGACAAGAATTGGCATATCACCAAAAACAATCTCGGAATACCGCTGCACCGTTACAAAGACGGATATGCCATTTATCAGGTCAAGGATGAACCCTGGTGCCGGGTCACTGCCTACCGGTTGCTCGAAAAGTATTCCGGCGGTGGAAAATACCAGAAATCAGACGGCGTGCACGTCACTTACTCCCGCTACCAGAAAACCTGCAAATAGTTTGACCCCCCTGTGAACCCGATTGACAAACCCATGACCATGGGCGAGAGTGGACCCGTGCCGCAAGGCGGGAGTTTTCATGAAATACGTTCTCGACACCAATGTCCTGTTGCATGATCCCAACGCCATCTTCGAATTCGGGGAACACGATGTCATCATTCCCCTGTATGTGTTCGACGAGGTGGACAAGTTCAAGAAGGAACTGTCCCAGCGGGGAAAGAGTTCCCGCGAGGTGATCCGGAAGATCGAGAGTCTGCGGGAAAAAGGTTCCCTGCTGGCCGGCGTGAAACTGGGCGAAAAACTGGGGACCCTGTACGTCAAGTATCCCCCCAGCATGAAACTGCGGATCCCCTTTGAAAGCAAGCACAGCGAAATGGACAATGCCATTTTGGCCACGGTCCTGCATGTCATGGAGGAATTTCCCGATGACACCATGTTCGTCACCATGGATGTGAACCTGCGCATCCGGGCGGATGCGCTGAACATCCAGGTGGAGGAATACGCCGGGGACGCCCCCAAAAAGATCGACGAGCTGTATTCGGGCGATCAGGAAATCAACACCACCTCCGATGTCATAGCGGAACTGTACCGGGCCGGGCAGATTGCCCGCCAGGAACACTGGAACCTGTATCCCCACGAATTTGTCACCTTCAAGGCCGATGATTCCGCATCCGCCCTGGGACGCTACCTTCCGGAAGAAGATACCATCCGCATGATTCCCAACCAGAAAAAGAGGGTGGTATCCGGCCTGCGCAGCCGCAACAAGGAACAGATCTTTGCCTTCGACATCCTGCTGGATCCGGACATCCCCATCATCACCCTGGTGGGCAAGGCCGGCACCGGAAAGACCCTGCTTGCCATCGCCGCCGGTCTGGAGGCCCTGGAACAGGACCAGTACAAGGCCCTGGTGGTGTCCCGACCGGTGTTTCCCATGGGCAAGGAACTGGGCTTTCTCCCCGGAGATCTGGACAGCAAACTCAACCCGTGGATGCAGCCCATCTACGACAACATGGAATTGATTGCCCACCAGAAAAACGGACTCGGCGCCACCTACCGGGACATCGTGAACCAGGAAAACATCCGTATTGAACCCCTGACATACATACGTGGCCGGTCCCTTCCCCACCAGTACATCATCGTGGACGAGGCCCAGAACCTGACACCCCACGAAGTCAAGACCATCATCACCCGTTGCGGGGACGGTACCAAGATCGTGCTGACCGGGGATCCCTACCAGATCGACAATCCCTATGTGGATGCCACCAACAACGGTCTTTCCTACGTGGTCGAACGCTTCAAGAAGCAGGACATCGCCGCCCACATCACCCTGACCCACGGAGAGCGCTCCCGCCTGGCGGAACTGGCTTCCAATCTTCTGTAGATACGGAAACCTTCCAGTCTTGTCCGGTTCCATATCCGCCATCCTGATTGACTGGTTCCAGAAGCACGGACGCCATATGCCCTGGCGGCCCGACGAGGATCCCTACCGCATCTGGTTGCTGGTGGTCATGCTGCAGCAGACCCGTGTGGACACGGTCCTGCCCTACTACGAGCGCTTCGTGGCTGCGTTTCCC
>CAZTZR010000007.1:0-70897 GCA_964618145.1 uncultured Kofleriaceae bacterium | reverse complement strand
TGGCACCTTTTCCTCTCCAGAAAAAGTAAAGCACTTCATGAAAAATATTCAATAATTTTTAGGTTTCTCAAAAAACCGCAAGAGGTCCCGGATTCCCACCTCCAACGGAATTTCCGTCCCCGTAGTGGTCCCCATTCCCCATTCCCCCGGCACGGGGCCCTTGTCCATAAAAAACAGAACCCGATCACCCTGGGCCCGGGGCACTGTCGGGTTGACCTTTTTCGGGAAATGCAGGAGAAATGCGACCAGCAGAGGTTTTCATGGCTCGCAGGACTCCCACGAACAAAAAGACAACGACGAACAAGGTGGAAAAAGTTGCTTCCCCCAGGAAAGCCGCCCGCAAACCGAATGCGGACGCACCGTCTTTTCTCCGTCCCGCGTTTACTCCTCCCGACCCGCTGGACATGGACGCCACCCAGTTGATTGCGGCCTACCGCACCGGCCTCTTCCGGCCATCAGCCGTGGTGGAACGCTGCCTGGAACGCATCCGGCAGACCCAACCGGCACTGAATTTCCTGGTGGAGGACAATTTCGTCCTTGCCAGACAAGAGGCGCTTTTGTCCGATGAACGCTGGAAGCGCGGGGAACCCCTGGGCGAACTGGACGGGATCCCCATGACCATCAAGGACAGTTTTGATGTCCGCGGGATGAAAACCACCGGGGGCATGGAACTTTTCCGGGACAATGTCGCCGTACAGGATGCCGGCGCCGTGGCCCGCCTTCGTGCGGCCGGGGCCATCTTCCTCGGAAAGACCAACACGCCCGCGCTGTGCTTTTGCCAGGAAACGGATAATACGCTGCATGGCCGGACCAACAATCCCTGGAACCCGGATTGCACCGCCGGAGGCAGTTCCGGGGGGGAAGCCACAGCCGTGAGTATCGGTGCGGCCCCATGCGGACTGGGTTCGGACATCGGCGGTTCCATCCGGATTCCCGCCCATTTCTGCGGTGTCGTGGGATTCAAGCCCGCGCCGGCCACCTTCCCCTATGAAGGCCACCTTCCGTCGCCGGATCCCGCCAGCACCCCTGCCGC
This sequence comes from uncultured Kofleriaceae bacterium, assembly GCA_964618145.1. Taxonomy (GTDB): domain Bacteria; phylum Myxococcota_A; class Polyangia; order HGW-17; family HGW-17; genus HGW-17. The sequence goes on along the minus strand of CAZTZR010000007.1, from coordinate 69,864 downwards.
CCGCATGCTCGGATACGGACCCCTGACCCGCTCCGTTCGGGATGCCCGGCTCCTGGCCCGGGTGCTGCACCCCGATGGTCCGGAGATGTCCCCCACTTCTCCGTCCAGAGTGCTGGTCATCGGGGAATTCGGGGATACCCGCCTGCATCCGGATGTCCATCACGTTCTGGATGCCGGCCGTGCCGCCTTTTCCGGCCTGGACACACAAGACATACTTCCCCCGTTCCTTCCGGATACCAGCATGGCCTGGCAACGGATCATGAGCCTCAACGCAGGTCGGGAAATCGCGGAAATCGCCTATCCGGCACCCCTGCGCCGGTTTTCCGGTCATCCCCTCCTGGTGGCCGCGGACTACCTGCTGTCCCTGGCCGGCAAAAAGACCCGCTGCCACCCGTACCTCTCCTGGGGTCTTCTCGGTGCCTTCATGTTTGCCCCTTCCCGCCGGGAATGGCGGGAAACCGAAGCGGTTCTGGATGCCGGCTTCGCCTGGCTCCATGAAAACCTGTCCAACGGAGGAGTCCTGCTTTCCCCGGTTTACCCGGAACCGGCCCCTGCCCACGGGGAGGTGTATCGGGGCATCTTCAGCCTGAACTGACCTTCCGGCACCTTTTGCCCTACATCACCCTGTCCAACGTCTTCGGTTTGCCTGCCCTGGTGGTTCCCTGCGGCTTTTCCAGTGAAGGACTTCCCGTCGGCCTGCAGTTGACAACCCTGCCGGGTCAGGAATCCCTGCTGTTCGGCGCGGGCATGGCGCTGGAACAGGCCCTTGGCGGAGCCATCCGGAACCACCGGGATTTTTCCGTTCCCTGAAAAAACTTTCCCCCCCGTTTGGTCTTTGCGGAAAAATTCAGTCGGTCATGGCGACGACGCGCCAACGACCGGGAATGCGGTCTTCTTCCTGCAAAACCACAATCAGCCCGCCCTCGCGACGCCGGGCCAGCACCACAATGGCCCGGTCCAGCACAAGTGCACCCAGGCGGGCGGGAGGTTTTCCAAAACGGGAAACCATCTGCGTACCGGAGAAAACCGTGACCCGGTTGAAACGGATGGCAGCCGGGTGTCCCGCGAACATCCGCTCCAGAAAATCGGCCTGCGCCTTCTCCCCCTTGACTGACCTCCCGTCAAAGTTGACCACCGTGGACATCAGGGCTACGGTACGTTTGACATCCCGGTTGGCTAGATGATCCACAAAATTGCGACCCACCATTTCCCCGAGGGGATCCACGGCCGTCTGGGACAGCAGGATTTGTAAAATCAGAATGGTCCACATGGCATACCTGTCAGAAAAAGAAAACTGCAATGAGAAAAACTGTCACCCTCGCCTTCGAGTTGGTGTAAGAATAGCACTCATGATGTCCGATGTCACCTTTGACCAACTATTACTGGAAGCCACTGAACTGTTTGTCCAGGGAAACATCGTGGGAGCCCGGGCCCGGCTGGAAAAGGCACTGGCCCGCCAACCGGACGAACCCCGGGCGCTGAGCCTTCTGGCCAACATCCTCGTGACCCAGAAGGATCATGCGGGTGCCACCGCCATTTTCAAGCAACTGCTGACCCAGTTTCCGGGGGAACCGGCTTTGCACTTCAAACTGGGTTGCGAGTACTTCGCCCAGGGGGACATCCATCTGGGATACGCCGAAGTGGAGCAGGCCGTGCTCTCGGACCCGTCCAACCAGGAAGCCGTTTCCTTTTACCAGCAGGTCCGGCGTCTGCTGGGCCTTCCCATGATCGGCCATGTCTCGGAACTGTCCAGCGAACTCAAGGATCTCCTGGAAGTACTGCGCAAGGTGTTGCTGGCTCATCCTGCCCCCGGAACCCCCGTCCATTCGGAACCGGAACCGGAACCTTCCACCCGCCGCGTTACCTCATCCCATGAAATCATCGCGGACGAAGACGCCACTCCTCCCCCCGGGGAAGACACTCCGGGTCCGGTGGCCCACACCACCCACAGGGACAATCGAATCACGGATCGTCTCTGTGTACTGGACATCCATCCCGGACCCCATCTGGTCTTTACTCCCCAGTGCATCAAGATTCCGGTAGACGGTTCCTGGTTCGTCTGGGAGAAACTTGTTTTGTGCTGGCACATGGGCCTTTCCATCACCCCGACCCAGGAAAGGTACCGTGGCCAGTTCACCGAGAGGAAAATCACCTCGGACCTGACGGGGGATCTGGTGGAATGCAGCGGTACCGGGGTGGTGGCGCTCGTACCATCCGAAAAATGCCTGTTCATCGGTTTTACCCTGGAAGACAGCCCCCTGTATGTCATGGAGGAACGGGTGGTGGCGTTCACCGGGAACCTGCGGTGGGAAAACGGCTGGCTGCGTGGTCAAAAAGAACGGGTTCCCCTGATCAGTTTCCGTGGGCGTGGGCAGGTGATCCTGCAGTTGCCCGGACGCATGTACTCCATACCCCTTCCGGAAGAAGAATACCTCATCGCGTCCATGGATCGGCTGGTGGGCTGGGACGGTCACGTGGTGGCACAATACAGCCACGGCAGTTTCATCCAGGTGGCAGGAAGCGGGAGCCTGCTCTTGCAATCATGAACACCCGAACCCCAACCAGCAGCAAGGCCGTCCGGGCGCTGGCACAGGTTCCCCGGATTCTCCGCCTGAAGTTCGTACGCCGCAAGAAACTCAGCGAAATGCGGTCCCACTCCCTGGCCGAGGAGATCGGCAACCTGCCCAACATCATCACTATGTCCCGGCTGGTGCTGATTCCCGTGATCCTCGTGTTTCTGGATCGGGCGGACCCCGTGGGACACTATGTGGCTGCGGCACTCTTCATCGTGGCCGGTTTTTCCGACTGGCTCGATGGCTACCTGGCCCGCCGCAGCGGGAAGGTCACCTTGCTGGGCAAGTTCCTGGATCCCCTGGCCGACAAGTTGACCACGCTTTCCATCATGGTCACCCTGGTGGCCATGGGCCTGATCCCACCCTGGCTGCTGATTCTGATGCTGGTGCGTGAGTTTGCCGTCACAGGCCTGCGGGCGATGGCCATGGGGGAAGGGGTGGTCATTGCCGCCAGTGAAAGTGGCAAGCAAAAAACCGCCTTCCAGTTCTTCGGACTGACCTACCTTCTGGTGCATTACTCCTATCCCCTGCTCGGTACCGGCTGGATGGTGGATTTCCACCGCATGGGACTGTTCATCCTGTACATCTCCCTGATCCTGTCGCTGTTTTCCGCCGTGGAGTATTTTGCCCTGTTCATTGAAGCCGTGGAACGCAAGAACTGGCACAGGACACGAATGCTGGAGGAGGCGGCCCGGGAGGCCGGACTTTTGTCAGAGGTGCATGGCAATCCGGCCCTTCCCGTGGTAGAAGAAATCGAGATGCAGGTATCGGTGGATACCGAACTGCCTTCAGAGCCGCCAGCCGGGTGAGTCATGTCATTTGAAGAAAACAAACAGATGCAAAAGCGCCTGACCCTGCTGGATCAGTCCATTGATAAGTTGCGGGTGGTGTATGAACAGTATTTCCTCGGTCTGGAGAGGTTCGAACCTGCGCAACTGCGCAAGGCCGTGCAGGCGGAACTCCGTCTTCTCAAGGACAATCCGCCGAAAAACACGGCGATGAAGTTTTTGCTTTTCCGCATGGAAACAAAATTCCGCACTTACGAGCAATACTGGAGCCGGGTACTGCGCGAAATCGAAGACGGCGTATATGAGCGCCAGTTGCAACGCATGAAGCGCCGACTGCGCGAGGAAGGTCTTCCTGATGATGTCATGAACAACGTCAGGACCAAGGGAGAACTGGAAGCAGCCATGCTCCGGATCGCCGAACTCCGGGAGGAGCGGGACGCCAAGGGACCTGAAGCATCCCCGGAACCAACCGGCAGCAAATCGCCCCAAGCCCCCAGGGAAACGCCCAAACCCTCCGGTGCCAGCGACCCCGCGCTGCAAAAAGCCTATGAAAGTTTCGTCCGGGCCAGGCTTTCCACCGGGGAAAGCCTGGAGGGAATCACGCCGGAGCGGTTCATCGCCACGGTGGCTTCCCAACTGCCCAGGGTCAAAAAGGCCCACGGTTGTGATGACGTGGAAATCCAGGTGGTGGTCAAGGACAACAAGGCCACCTTGCGTTTTGTACCGCACTGACACTCTTGCGGGCTCACCGATGGAGGCCACAACGTGGCCGGAAAAATTCACCTGACCATAGGACGGACCCATCGAACATGATCTCTGCAGTTACGGACGGAATTACAGGGTGTGCCGCCTTGAACTGACGCTCATGAGAAGCCCCGCGCCGATCATGAAGGTCAGCATGGAAGAACCCCCGTGGGAAAACAATGGCAGGGTGACCCCCACGATGGGCAAAAGCCCCATGACCATGCCGATGTTGATGATCGTGTGCCAGAAGAACAACGCACCCACCCCCAGGCAGATGACGGAAGCGAACCTGTCCCGGGTGACGACGGCCATCCGCAGGGCCCAGGCAATCAGGATGAAATACAGGGAGCACAGAAGAACCGAGCCCAGAAAACCCCATTCCTCTGCCCATACCGCAAAGGGAAAATCACTCCATTGTGCCGGCAGGAACTGGAACTGGCTCTGGGTGCCGGACATGAATCCCTTGCCCACTACCTTCCCGGACCCGATGGCAAACATGCTCTGGCGAATGTGCCATCCCTCTCCGGTGGGATCGCTGGCCGGATCCAGAAACACCAGGATGCGGCTTTTCTGATAGTCCTGCAGCACGAAAGACCAGGTCAGCGGCAAAAGGATGATGGCGGATGCCGCCAGTGTGAGCAGGGAACGGAGCCGCAGTTTCAGCAGGAACATGATGGAGAAGAAGACCAGCAGGATGATCAGCATGGTCCCCAGATCCGGCTGGATGAGAATGAGGATTCCCGGAATTCCCACGAGCACGGCAGGCACAAACAGATCCTGGAGTGTGCGGCCCTCCTCGGACTTGGGAGGACTGGAGTTGACATAATGGGCCATGACCAGGATGATGATGATTTTCATCAATTCCGAGGGCTGGATCACCAGCGGGCCAATGTTCAGCCAACGGCGGGATCCCGAAAAGATCCGGCCCAGCACCAGCACCAGCACCAGACTCACGATACCGAGGATGTACAGGAAGGTAGCCGCCTTGTCATAGACCCTGTAATCAATGGTGGCGGTGATGAAGAACGCACTGAAACCCAGAAAAATCCAGTAGATCTGTTGGGTGAAAAGCGGTGCCGAGAAAGTGGCGGAAGTGCTGTACAGGTTCAAAAGTCCCAGGCCCGTGATGCTCATGATGAGCAAAAGCAGCGTCCAGTCGATTCGAAGATAAAAACGGCCTTCGGGTTCAAACATCGTTCAACCAATCACTGGGCCATGACCGCCCGGGCTCCCTGAATCTTGAAATAATCATCCAGGATCGCCATGGCAGGTGCAACGGACACCCGGGAGGCGAATCCGCCGTGTTCCACCAGCACCACCACCACCACTTCGGGGTCCTCCACCGGCGAGAATCCGACGAACCATGCATGGTCCTGATTCCGCCAGCGACTCTGTTCGGGATCCTGTCCGGGTTCCCGCCGCATGGCCCGTACCTGGGCGGTTCCCGTCTTGCCCGCCACGCGCAGGCGGGGATTGCGGGCGCGATAGGCCGTTCCGTCCGGATGGTTCACCACTCCGTCCAGGGCACGGATCAGCAGATCCCATGTCCGTGGCTTGAAATCCAGTTTCCGTTTTACTACGGGAGCCATTTCCCGAACCAGCACCCCCCGGTAATCCGTGATTCGATCCACCAGTTGGGGTTCCATGACGGAACCCCGGTTGGCGATGGCGGCATAGGCCTGGGCCACCTGCAGGATGCTGGACTTGACGTCTCCCTGACCGATGCCGGAGTTCAGGGTGTGGCCAATGCGGAAACCCTCCTGGAACTTCTGGGCATACCATTGCTTGGTGGGAATGAAGCCCGCCTTTTCATAATTGATTCCCAGTCCGGGCATGGTTCCGAATCCAAGCAGCCTGGCATATCTGGCCATGCGATCCATGCCGACCCGCTCGGAAAGCATGTAGAAAAACACGTTGCAGGAGGACACGATGGAACTTTCCAGGTTCATGAGCCCATGGGAATGGGTGCAGCGGAAGGTGCTGGACCGTCCGTATTCGTACCAGCCCTTGCACAGGTGGTATTCCTCTGTTTCCACGAGGTTTTCCTCAAGGGCGGCCACCACGGAAACCACCTTGTATGTGGACCCCGGAAAGTAGGTTCCCTGCACAACCTTGTCCAGCATGGGATGCAGGGGATGGTTGTACAACTCCGAAGCCCTTGCGGAAGTCAGACGTCCGGAAAGTTCATTCGGATCGTATGCGGGCTTGGATACATACGACAGGATTTTTCCGGTATGGACTTCCATGAGCACTGCGGATCCCGCCTCGATGGGGGCCATGACCTGTTCAGTGGCCCGCTGGACATCCGCGTCCAGTGTGGTCACGATATTGTAACCGGGTTCAGGAGGCGTATGAAATGGTCTGGGAAGCCAGCGCAGTGCATCCTCTCCGGTCTTGATCCTGCCCCGGGCATCGCGAACCCGCCAAATCATGCCCCGTTTCCCCCTCAGGCTGGTTTCCATTTTCTTTTCGATGCCTGATTTCCCGATCCAGTCCCGTTCCCGATACCCCATGAGGGGTGCCCGTGCAATGTCCTCGGCACTGACTTCTCCAACGAAACCGAGCACATGGGCGGCCAGGGGACCATTCGGGTACAGGCGCTTTTCCTGGGTGGAAATGTCCAGACCGGGCAACTGATCCCGGTTGGATTCCAGAATCAGCACCCATTCCTTGGGGATGTCCCTCATTGCAAGCAGGGAAAATTCCCGTCGTCTCCCCTCCGCCAGCATGATGCGGGACTGGATGAAGTCCAGGTCCGGCTGGGGAATCTGGATGAGTGACTGCAAGGTGGCAAACGCCTTTTTCGAAAAAAAACGGGGCGTGATGAAGACGTTGAAAGACACCCGGTTCTGCACGAGAACAGTGCCGTGCCTGTCCATCACCAGACCCCGGGGAGCCTCCAGGAAAACCCGCTGAAGGAAATTGCTGCGACTTAGTTCACGGTATTCGTTCCCGTACACTATCTGGAGTTGCACCAGACGGAAAACGAGGATCAGGAACACCGTCACGACAAAAAGAAAGGCAATGCGGTATTTCCGACCGAATTCACTGTCATCGGAAAGGACAAACCTTCTCATCGGAAGATCCCTTCGGTCGAAACCTCATAGCTGGCCAGTCTGTCCATGCGCCACAACAGATAGAAATATGCCGGCGCAAAAAGTCCGGTCACCAGCATCTGCCTGGGAACCCGGTTCAAGAGGACCCAACTGTGTTCCACGGGATTGAGCCATTGTTCCAGCGCGATGATTACCAGGCCGCAAAACCCGGAAGCCAGGGCCCCGAGGAGCATCTGTGCCCAGATGGCCCGCCCGTAAATCCGCCCGGATAAAGTCCGGACCAGAAAATACACAATCACGTAGACAAGCGCATGCATGCCCACGGGGGCTCCGGAAAACAGGTCTGTCAGGTAGCCGATTCCCAGGCAGGCTGCCGCACCCCGGGACAGGTTTCCCCGAATACCGTGGGAGCAGTAGACCACTGCAATGAGTCCGAGTTCCGGAATGGTAAAGGAGAAGAAGGGAACGGCGAACAGCAGGACAGGCTGAATCAGCAGGGTCGCAAAGGTGAACCAGAAAAGCACTGTCACACGGTTCATGGGATTCCTAGAAGGGCCGCAAGCCCACCCGGGGCTGCTGCCTGAGCAACTCCGGATCCTGGGTCGTCTGCGGGTCGGTCGCCGGAGGCGGGGTCACAACAACCAGCACCTTGTCGAGGCGGGAGAAATCCACCGTGGCTTCCACGATGGCATCCTGGAATTTTCCGAAGTCCTTTTTCTGGATGGAGACAATCCTTCCCACTGGCAAATCCGCCGGATACCGCACCCCGGAGGCTCCTCCCATGCCCGAAGTCACCACCAGGTCCCCTTCCTGGATCTCCTCCTCCCGACGCAGGTAGGTCAACCGTGCCGTATACTTCTTTTCATCGCCGGTACCCACCAGCAGTGCTTCTGTTCCCGTCCGCTTGACCACCACCGGAATTTTCACCCGGGGGTCGATGGCCAACTGGATGTCCGCGAAATCCCCGTACACCTTGTGCACCTTTCCCACCACCCCTTCCGGGATGATCACCGGATCATCCGGCTTGATTTCGTTGAGTCCCCGGTCAATGCGCAGGCGCATGACGCGGTAATAGGGAGAAAAACTCTTGCTGATGACCCGGGCCGCCACCATTTCCGCCGAACTGGCTTCCTTGAACCCCAGCAGTTTTTCCACTTCCTTGCCCCGCTGTGCCCACACTTCCAGAATGCTGTTGTTGGCTTTGAGCACGCCATTTTCCGCCCGGAGCCTGTCGTTTTCCGACTTGAGGTTCACCAGGTAAATATAGTTCATCCAGATGCCGTCCACCCAACGATACACAAACATGCTCGCCTGGTGAATGGGGGAGGAAAGCCGCAGGATGAAACGGTCAAACCCGTTGAGCCGTTCCGGCTCCTTGATGTTGGCAAACAGGAAAACCACCGGAATGGCCAGAAGCAACACACTGAAGATGATTTCCTTGGCACGGCGGGACAGCAGCATGAGAACCCGTGAACCTTATCCACCCCGGGTAAGGGTGACTTCCTTGAGAAGCCGCAACTCCTCAAGTGCGCGGCCTGTTCCCAGGACCACTGCATATTCCGGATTGTCGGACACGGAAACCGGTAATCCTGTCTCCGCCCGCAACAGTTTGTCCAGATTCCGCAGGAGGGCCCCACCGCCCGTCAGGACGACGCCATGGGCGATGATGTCGGAAGACAACTCCGGCGGCGTCTGTTCCAGCACTTCCCGGACTGCTTCGATGATGTCGGACAGGGGTTCGGACAACGCCGCGCGGATCTCCTCGGAGGTGATTGTCATGGAGCGGGGAATACCCCCGACCAGATCCCTCCCCCTCACCTCCATGGTCAGTTCCTTTTCCAATGGATGGGCACATCCGATCTGGACCTTGATCTGTTCTGCGGTTTGTTCCCCGATAAGCAGGTTGTGTTCCCGCTTCATGTAGGTGATGATGGCTTCATCCAGGCGGTTTCCGCCCACACGCAGGCTTTTGGCCAGTACAATGCCCGACAGGGAGATGACCGCCACCTCGGTGGTGCCGCCCCCGATATCCACGATCATGTTCCCGGAGGGTTCCATGATGGGCAATCCCGCACCGATGGCGGCGGCCATGGGTTCTTCGATCAAGTAGACTTCCCGGGCTCCTGCAGCCATGGCGCTGTCCTGCACGGCACGTTTTTCCACATCGGTAATACTCACGGGAACACAGATGATGATGCGCGGTTTCACAAGGGTACGGTGCTGGTGGGCCTGTCCGATGAAATACCGGAGCATGGCCTCCGTCACGTCAAAATCGGCAATGACGCCATCCTTCAGCGGTCGCACGGCCTGGATGTTTCCGGGGGTCCGCCCCAGCATCTCCTTGGCAGCCTTGCCCACCGCGAGAATGCGCTTGCCTCCGTGGGGAAGCCTTTGCACGGCCACCACGGAAGGCTCGTGACTGACAATCCCCTTTCCCTTGACAAAGGTCAGGGTCGTGGCCGTTCCCAAATCAATGGCGAGATCATTTGAAAAAAGGCTATAGAGCCAATTGAACATGAAAGAACCTTATCCTTCAGGCACGAAGCCCCGTTACCGGTGCCCCGGAGCACGAAGTGGTGTATCATACCGGCTTCCCCTTGGCAAGTCCACCATCATCAAAATTTACACTACGCCCGAGCCAATTCAGGTTTCTTCAAAGTCAGGAAAAAGGGAGGGGGTGGAAACCTGGGTGGGCAAGGCAAAACCCAGGTGGGAAAACGCCAGCCTGGAAGCCACCCGGCCCTTGGGCGTACGCTGGATGTACCCCTGTTGTAGCAGGTATGGTTCACAGACTTCCTCCAGGGTATCCCGCTCCTCCCCCATGGCAGCTGCCAGGGCTTCGATTCCCACCGGGCCACCGTCGAACCGTTCGATAATCAGCTGAAGATAGGTGCGGTCCGTCGGATCCAGCCCTGCCTCGTCCACTTCCAGCCTGGACAGGGCGCCGGACGCCATGGACCGGTCAATGACCTCCACACCGGAAACCAACGCAAAATCACGCACCCGTGCCAGCAGACGGTTTGCAATTCGCGGAGTTCCACGGGATCGCCTGCCGATTTCCCCCGCACCTTCCGGCAAAATGGGGATCGCCTGCCTGGCTGCAGAGCGAATGACGATCTCCGCAAGATCCTCCGGGCTGTAGAAATCCAGGCGGATGGGAATGCCGAAGCGGGTACGCAAGGGTGCTGTAAGGAGTCCGGAGCGGGTTGTGGCTCCCACCAGCGTGAAAGGCTGGATCTGGATGGTGATGGCCTCTGCGTGAGCCCCTTCGCCAATGAGCACCTCAAGTTCGAAATCTTCCATGGCAGAGTACAGGGATTCCTGCACCACCTTGGGCAACCGGTGCAGTTCGTCAATAAAGAGCACATCCCCCTTCTGGAGATTGGTCAGAAGTCCGGCCAGAACCCCCTTGTGCTCCACAGCGGGACCGGAAGTCCGGTGAATGGCTGTTCCCATTTCCGCTGCGATGATCTGGGAAAGGGTGGTCTTGCCCAATCCGGGAGGACCCGAAAAAAGGATGTGGTCCACTGCGGATTTCCGGGTGCGGGCCGCCTGGACATACACCCGCAGGTTTTCGATGTGCTGTTGCTGCCCCACGAACTCGCTGAACCGCTGGGGACGGATCCGGATCTCCTGTGTTTCCCCGGCAAGTTCCTCGACGTTGAGGGGATCCTGCGGATCCCGGTGCGGTTTTCGTCCCATCACGGTTTCTCCTTGCGCAACAGGGCAAGTCCCTCCCGGATCATTTCATCCACCGGAGCTCCATTTTGTGCCCGCTCCAGAAGGGATTCCGTAATGGAGGACAGTTCCTGGGGGCGATACCCCAGCCCTTTGAGTGCGATGAGCGCTTTTTCCATTTGTTGTCCCGGCATGACCCGGCCCGGGGAACCAACCGCAATTTCCATGGATGGTGTCCGCTCCAGAAACACGAAAAGCGCTTCCTTGAGTTCCATCACCATGCGGGCAGCCAGTTTTTTCCCCACACCCGGAGCCTGCACCAGAATCCGGTCCTGTCCACTGGTGAGCAGTCGAACCGTCTCCCGCATGCCGAAATGCCCGAGCATTCCCAGGGCCACCTTGGGACCGACTCCCTGCACCGAAATCAGTTTCCGGAAAACCGCCTTTTCCTGGGAAGTGGCGAAACCGAACCATTCGGTGGAATGCTCGGTGGAATGGGAATGGATGTGGATTTCCAGTTCATCACCGGCTTTCCGGCCGATACAAACTGTCCGGGTGCACAGGATCTCGTACCCGATGTCCTGCGTGACCAGAATGACACGGTCCTCGTCCATTTCCAGAATGCGCCCCTTGAGCCAGGCGATCATCTCGTCCTCCCGGGGATGTGGCGGTTGGCATGCAGTGCATGACAATAAGCCAGGGCCAGTGCATCGGAGGCATCCTCCGCCGGTTCGTGCACCAGTTTCAATAGTGCCATCATGTTGCGGCGAACCTGGTTTTTTGATGCCCTACCCTGTCCTGTGACAGCCTTTTTCACATGATTGGGCATATAAGAAACAAGAGGTATCCCGCAGGAAGCGAGAACATACAACACCACCCCCCGGGCTTGTCCCAGAATCAGGGCCGCACGGGAGTTCTGAGCGGTAAACACATCCTCAACCGCTGCATGGGATGGCGAAAATTCCTGAATGATTTCATGAAGACCCTGCCCGATTTCCAGAAGCCGATGGGCCAGTTCCTTCGAATCCGCCGTGATCAGGCCACATTCCAGATACCGAACGCACCTGTCCGAACCCATTTCCAGGACGGCATATCCGGTTTTCCTGGAACCGGGATCCAGTCCGATCCACCGCATTCCGGGGCCAAGAACCAGATCATTTTCCGGCGATGGCTTCGAGTTCCGCATCATCGATGTCAAAATCGTGCCACACATTCTGGACATCATCGTGATCGTCCAGCAGGTTGAAAAGTTTCCAGGCCACTTCAGCATCCCGTCCTGTCAATTGAACCGTGGTCTGAGGGAGCATCTGTATCTCGGAGGTCTGAATGGAAAAGCCCTTTTCCGAAAGGGCTTCGGAAATGGTGGTCAGATCCGCCACCGCGGTGTGAACGGTGAACACCTCTTCATTGTCGGTCTTGATGTCTTCTGCGCCCAGTTCCAGGGCGGCTTCCATCAGCGAATCCTCATCCGTGCCTTCCCGGGAAACTTCGACGATCCCGCGACGGTCGAACTTCCATGCCACTGCCCCGCTCTTGCCAAGATTTCCGTTGTGCTTGTTCAGAATGCTGCGGATTTCAGCAACCGTGCGGTTGACATTGTCGGTCATGACTTCCACGATGAGTGCCGCGCCACCCGGGCCGTAAACTTCGTATACGATTTCCTCGTAGGATACGCCTTCGAGTTCCCCGGTACCCTTCTTGATGGCGCGTTCCATGTTGTCTTTGGGCATGTTTGCGATTCGGGCCTTGTCCATGGCGGCACGCAAACGCGGATTGCCGGACGGATCCCCTCCACCCAGGCGGGCGGCCACGGTGATTTCCTTCAGGATTTTGGTGAAAACCTTGCTGCGCTTGGCATCGGCAGCGCCTTTTTTATGCTTGATGGTTGACCATTTATTGTGTCCAGACATGATTCCTCCAGATCTTCAGTTCATTTCACGGGTTGCATGCAGGTGGGATTCTGCCGCACGGACAGCGGACAAAGCCTGCCGTCCTTCAGCAGAAGGGTTTCCTGCTGGGAAATGGTTTCCTTGACTGGAAAAACGGAGGGATCTGAAGACCGGATTCTTCCGGTGAACGTAAAAATCAAGGCAGGATAGCGCGTGACATACGTATACCGCCCCTGTGTCAACTGGGCGGTCATGGTGATTCGAACCTGCTTGTCCTTGACCTGCACGGTGCCCTCACCGGCAAGTTCTCCCAGAATTCCTTCCGTATTTCCATTCAGTGTCAGATTCAATTTGTACTGAATGGTTCCCCGGGTTTCCTCGACGGTCCAGTTTCTGGAAATATCCAGAATTTCTTCCATGGCTTTTCTACCGTCATCATCGGTCGCCCCGGCGGGGGTCGGCATCCATGTGCCGACCAGAACAACCCCGACCAGCCACCCCACCGTGGCATAGCGCCATCTTCTGATTTTCCGGGACAAAAACATGTTTCTCAACAGGGAAGCAGACTCAAGACTCATCCGGCAACTCTCCCTTTCGGAGTGGGAGTATACGCAAACAGACTTTTCCATGAAAGTGTTTTGGGGATGAAACCCGATTTATTTGGGGGCTTCAGGGGCTTTTTTCTTTTCGTCTTCGATTTCCTTCAGACGAACCAGCGCGGACCGAATGTCAGAACTGTGCTTTTCAGCAAAGTCCTTGTACTGCTTCGGTGTTTGTTTGTTTTTGAATACGCGGTCAAACAGATCCTGCGCCTTTTTGTAATTGCCCGTCAGATCCCCAAGCAGATCTCCGGCCTTGTAGTACAACATGGCAAGATTGAACGCCACCCGGTAATCGTTCGGAATGGCTGCCAGGGTTTTCTCGTACTGGGTACGGGACTTTTCAAAAAATCCACGCGCCTCGGCACGCAGTTTGTTGGCGTCTTCAAGACGGGCCAGTTCCTCTTCTTTTTCCTTGATTCTCGCGGGAAGCACATCGCGTACTGCGGTGGCAATACGCGGCTGGACACGGGCCACGTCATCCTGAATCATCTTGACGGTCACATCCCCCTTGTCCAACTGGGCCTGCATGGCGCGGGCGTCACCACCAGTGATTTCGGCCAGTTTCGGAATCAGGGCGCGGACGTTGTCCCCCTTGATGATTTGTTCGTAGACCTGCAATTGGGCTTCACCCAGTTTGATGGCTTCCCGGAAACGATCGATTTCCATCTGGATACGTTCCTTGTTGGCGAACTGGTTTTCGGACATGTCCTGCAGGGTCATGGCAAACACCTTGTAAGACACGGCCAGGGCCAGTTCGGCCTCGCGGATTTCGGGGATTTTCGGATAGCGGGTGGTCACCAGTTCCAACGCCTTGATGGCCATCTCGGGCTCGCGGACGCTGACCCCCAACATACCGATGTTCAGGTTCGCCGCAAGATTCTCGGGTTCGCATTCCTGTGCCTTCTTGAACTCGTCGAAGGCCGGACCCAGAGTTCCCTGGCTAAGGACATACAATCCATACGCGTTGTAATACATGGCAAGCGCTTCGCGGGCATACACGTCCTTGACCCCCTGCTCGCCCGTGCACGGTTTGAAATAATCGCGGGCCTGGCCGATGAAAATACGGGCCAGGTTCGCATTGGCATCCTTGCGCCGATCAGCCTCCAGGTAAAACAGGATGGCGAGGCCGTAAATCTTGAGACGAATCCGGGTTCCCTCAAGTGTTTCATTGGGAATCCTGCCCGAAGAGGCCAGTGCCTTGCGCAGGGCATCGAGCAACTGGGCACGTACCTTGGCATTTCCGGCCCTGGAATACTGAATGAAGTAGGCAAGGGCCAGATTGTACTGGATGTCCGGATCCTGCATCGCATAGGAATCCCGCATCAGATCGGCTTCATGTTTCAGGTAATCTTCCGGGTTTTTGAGATCCAGCAAAAGAAGTCCCGATTTTGCGGAAGGAAAATGCGGATCAATCGACAAGGCCAGTTGATAGGCTTCCCTCGCCTGCTTGGTCATGTTGCAACGGCTGTAGGCCACCCCTGCATTGTAGGCAAAAGAGGCAATCCGTTCGCCGCCGGCTTCCTTGTTGAGGGCCAAAAAGGCCTTGCCAACCTTTTCACATTCGGCTTTCGGCCAGCCCTTGTCGGACGCTTCAAAGAAACTCTTGAGCACTTCCTGGAAGCGGGTGGCCAGGTTGCGGGACAACGTCCGGTCTTCAGTGGTCACGGGACCGGCGGCAGGACCGCCAGCCGGGACCACTTCACCGGTCTTGGGATCAATGGATCCGGGCGGCGGCCCCGTGCGGGGTCCGGGCCCATCTGCCACCGGTGTCGTGGTTTCGTCCTTCTTTCCACCGGTGCAGGCGCCAAAAATCCACGTGACAAGAACAATCAGGATGATATTGCGTGTTTTCATGGTCTTCTCCTCACCTTACCCTAGCGGACCGGAAGCGGAACCACGGTGGAAGTGGATGGTTTCAAATCCTTGAATTCCGCTTCTCCCCAGACTTCGTCAGACACCGGAGAAACGGAACGCCTCATTTCGGCCAATTCGTTTTCACAGAATTCGAACCATTCGTCATATCGGCCAGCACGCTGGGCGCTTTTGACGCATGCTTCAAAGCCCTGCTTGGCGATATCCTCCATCTTTTCGTAGGAACGGGCGAACATGTCCTGGATTTCCAGTTTCAGTTCGATGTTCTTTTCGATTTCATCGCCAAAGCGCATGCCCTTCATCCGTGTCACGAAGTTCTTGTAGATGGCGCCAAACCGGCCGGCGGCCGGAATGTACCAACTGTTGTGACGGCGACCCAGCATCAGGGAAGCAGCCTCTTCGTACAGTTTCTTGTTGCGTTCAATCAATCGGGTCTGGGTTTCAATCCACTTCAGGATGGCCTTCATGGACTGTTCCTGATCCTTCTTGGACCGCATGGTCAACTCGGGCAGATCCATGGAGATGACTTCTTCATAGGAAGCCTCAGCCAGATGGAACTTGGCCAGTGCCACGGCGTCAAGGGCTTCGTTGATACGGGCCACCCGGTCCGCACCATCCAGTGCCCCATGGATGGTCTGTGTCTTGCTCCAACGGTTGTATACCTTGATGGCGTCCTCGAACTTCTGGACTGCCGCACGGACCTTGGAGCGATCCCGACGTTCAAACCGCACCTGGGCGACTTTCCACTTGTCGGTGGCGGAACGCCTCTCCACATAATAAATGCTCATGCAGATACCGTAACGCGTGGGAACCGGACAGGACTGATCCCAGTTGATCTTGCCCTGCTTGGCCAGAACACGGATCATGAGGTCATCCACCTGGTTGCGGCCCATGGTGTCAATGTACCGGTTCAGGTAGTGCATGACCATGTTTGTACCGGTGGCACGTCCACTGCGATCCCGACGATCCTCGTGGAACTGGTGCAGCATGAAGTACAGGTAGGACACGTCACCGCGGAATTGCTGGGCGCCCATCTTGTATAACCGCTCAATGTATTCCTGGGCTTTTTTCTCGGCAGCCTTGAGGTCGCCGGACCACCAGGTCAGCTGTACCGCACGACGGGCGGCGCGTACGGCATCGGGATCCCGGGGATAGCGATTGAAAAACTCGTCATACCGGGCGGCGGCCGCCTCGAAAATGGCGATCTGCTCGAACAATTGTCCCGAACGGATGTAGGAATTGATCACCTGCGGATCATTGCGGGTGGCTCCATCTCCGAATTTGTTGCGCAGTTCATTGAGCGCGGTGATGGCTTGTCCCACCATGCCCGCCTTCTCGAAGGCCACGGAAGCCGAAGTGTAGTACTGGATGACTTTCTTGGTATCGGAGGTGAACTCCCGGGCCATTCCCAGAAGCATCTCGCCGGCTTCGCGGTAACGGCCTTCCTCGCCGCGCTTGGCCACTTCGTTTTCCATGTTCTCCAGCTTCCTGGCTTCCAGGGTGGCGCGGAACTTCTTGGATTCGGCATTGAAATTGAACATTTTGTTGAATTCCGGCTTCAGAAGTTCGGTGATCATGTCCACCATGTCTTCGAACCGGTCTTCGGCGTCGTAGGCAATCATGAGGTACAAGGCCGCCTGCAGGGCTGTCTCGGGGTCGTCAGCATGGACGGTCCGGATGGTGTCCTGGAACAGGGGAATGGCCTCGTTGAAGTTGCGGTACATGTAAAAGATCATCGCACGGTTGTATTTGATGGTGGCGAGAATCTTGCCTGTCTTGACGTACTCGACATAAAGATTGAATACGTCGATGACTTCCTTCAACTCGGGCGGAATGGGCAGGTTCTTTTCAAATTCCGGGCACTTCCGGGTGAACTTCTTGCCGGCGGCCTCGGTCTTCTGCTTGGCAGCCAGGCAGTTACGGCGACGCAGGTAATCGTCGGCCCGCTTCTGGCGAACCTTGTTTTCCCGCTCGAAGTCGACATTGAGCACCCGAAGGTAATGGGATACCGTGGCCAGACCGATGTCCTCGCGGTTTTTCTCGAACTGCTGCTGGGTCAGATTGGGGGGCAACCGGTCCCAGCGGAGAAGTTGGGTGTATTCCCGGGCCGCCGTACGATGGGCTTCGCGCACCGCCTGTTCGTTTTTGCCACGGCTGACACGCTCCAGGTTCTCTGCCATGTCGCCTAGCAACTGGGCATAGTCGTACCGCATGTCGTAGGCATCGTCGTCGTTGGGGAAGAATTCCAGAAACCGCCGATACATGCGGGCCGCCGCATTGAGCAGTTGCTCCACGTTCTCGGCTGCGCGGTTCTTGGCACGGTCGTACTGGATGTACCAGCGCTTGGCCTGGTCATACAGGGCCCGTTTTGTGAAGTCCGTACAGACCATGACTTCCATTTTCTTTTCGCCATGCTGCTTCTGCAGTTCCCCCATGCTCAGGACGATCCTTTCCAGGGTATCGGCGATCCGGTCCGTATTCTGTTCCAGGCGGTAACCCAGATAGATTTCCCGGAGCCATTCGCAACGCTGGACATCCTGGGGAAACCGCTTGAGAAGGTCGTCATAAATCCAGATCATGTTGGGCATGTTGCCCTGGGTGAAGTATTCCCGGGCCAGCATGAGATACAGGTCACGTACATGTTCCGCACCCAGTTGGTGCTGGAAGAAGTTGAACGCCTGTTCCTTGTTGCCGCGCATGGAATAGGCCATGACGACTTCCCGGCGGGTCTGCCGCTTGAGGGTTTCCTGCTTGGCATTTTGCGCCACGAAAAGGAACTCGCTCTGGGCACGCACGAAATCCTGTAGGTTGAAGAAGCACCAGCCGAGCATGCGACGGGCGTAAAAATAAATATTGGTCCCCTTGGACTTGGGGTTATGAACAACCTTGGAATAGTATTCCGTGGCCAGTTTCAAGCCGGCTCTCCCCTGGCGGAAGTAGAATTCCGCGAAGGCCAGATGCACGTTGGGGATGAAATTGGACTGCGGATGTTCACGCAACAGTTTGCGGAACTTTTCCTGCATGATGTCCTGGTAACCCAGTTCACGGGCGATGTCCCCGAGTTTGAACAGGACCTCGTCCATGCGGCCCCAGTCCGCAAACGCCTTGGTGACCGTAATGTCGTTGAGTTCCTTGAGCGCGAGTTCCAGATATTTTTTCTGGAGCCGGGCGTTGTCGTTGCGGGCCTTTTCCAGTCGCTTCTTGTCAGCGGCGGTCTTGGCGTTTCCCAGGGCTTCGACACTCTCACCAAAACGGAACTTGTAGATCTGCTCGTACTGCACGTAGATGTCGGCCAGCCGGAACAGGTATTCCACACGGCGCCGGTCATCCTTGCGCATGATCTGCAACTGCCGCTTCAATTGCTGTTCCTGCTGTTGCAGGATGGGCAGTTTCAGATTCTGGGATCGTTTCACGTTCCCGACGAAATCTTCATACTTGATGCTGGCCTGACCAGCCTCCTGCTCTTTTTTTGCCTTGGCAATCAGTTCATCCTTGGAGACTTCAAGTGATTTGTCCTCACGATGCTTGATGTCCCGCTTGGCATCGGTTTTCTGTGCGAAAACCACCGCCGGAAGACCAATCAACATCACGGGTACGATCCAAAGACAGAATTTCCTCATGGCGTTCCTCGATCAAATTGGTGGAAGGAATAAAAACCCGGATGGGTACAATACATTGACACGGTTCAGTTGCTGCCACAGGTGGAACGAACGATGAAACGGTAGTATCCCAGTTCGTCCTGCCAGTATTCGCCGGTGAACGGCCAGATCACATGTTCGTCATCGACAACCACGTTCATGACATCCACCTTGGTGGTCTGGGATGCCTTGGCCCGGGCGGTCACACGACGCAGACGCAGGTTGTTCAGTTCGATCTTCACGTCACCATACTGGAGAACCAGGCGGGTGAGTTCATCATCCAGACGGCGGATGCGGTCACGGGCCAGTTTTCCAGCTTCGGTTTCGGCGTTGATTTTCTGGAACTCCAGATCCTCGCGGATTTCGCGGGCGATGTCGGAACTGGCCCAACTGCGGTCCGAGGCGTTGACCTGTTTGATTTCCCGGTTCAGTTCGTCAATGAACTCGATGCGGCGCTCGAAGGTGCGGTCCCGAAGGGCACTCTTCACCAGGCGGGACAGGCGGGGATTCAGACCGGCCTTGTCGGCAAGGATGTTCTGGACATACTTGAAATACGCCTGATCATCATCGTCGTCATCCATCTTGTGCTTGTCGGAAACCTCGCGAACCTCCAGTTGCATTTTGGGATATACGCGACCGAATTCGGCGAGGGCTTCGTTCGCCTCGTTGATGCGGCAGTTCTGGAAATAGATGACTGCCCGGAGGATCAGTGATTCCGGGAAGAAAAAGTTCTCGAAGAAGGGAGCATTGAGTGTGTGGATGTTTCCGAGTGCCTTCTGGAAGCCGCCGTAGTCTTTCTTGAAGTGCGGGCGGAGCATGGCATCCAGGATGAAGTAGGCCCAGGACTGTTCAAACAGGCTCTGCAGCCAGTTGTGGCTGTTCTGGGGAACCTTTTCGAAAAAGGCAATGGAAAGTGTCAGGTATTTTTCCGCGAGTTTCGCGAAATTGCCCTTGCGGGTCTGCGCGAAGGCGCCGATGGCAACACGGCCGGCCTGGTAGTACACACGGGCCAGCGAAAGGTTGGCCAGTTCCAGATAGTCCCCGATTTCCGGGAACGTAGGATTCTTCTGGGCAAAAATGATGATGGAGTTGAAGCGTTTGATGGCGTCCACCGGCTTGCCGAGGCGCACCATGGTAATGCCTTCGAACACCTTGCTCTTCAGGTAGTACCCGCCCTCTGCGGTCCGGGTGCTCGGCGCCACCTTCGCGAACATCTCGGCGGCCTTCTCCAGGCGCCCGTCCACGTAATGGTAGCGGCCAAGGTAGTACAGCAACTGGGAACGGAAATTGGCCAGTTCCTTGTCTTCCAGATACTCCTCGCTGTATTTGCCGATCTGGGGCAGAATGCCTGCGGATTCGGGCATTTTCTGCTGCAAGGATACCAGGTATTTCAGGGTCATCTTGTAGTAGGGGTGGGCATCCCCCTGATCCACAATGCGTTCAAAGTAGTTTTTGGAGGCAGAGTAATACCCGAGATAATACAGGCATTTTCCCATGAGGTACTGCGCCTTCTGCTTGGTATCGAAGGAGTCCTCGCGGTTGTCCTTTTCCAGAACCTGCTTCAGGTAGATGGTGGAACTCTGGAGATAAACCAGAATCTGCTCCTGGGGAGCGCTCTGGGCCATTCCGCGTTCAGCCTTTTTGAGGAAGTCCTCACCCCGCACCATTTTCTTGGAAACAAGGGTTTTGGATACATCTTCGGCTTCGAAGATCATTTCCTCTTCTTCCGGTTCCGCTGTCTTTGCCTTTTTGCGCTGGGCAAAAGCGGGCAAAGCCACGGTCACGGTCAGAATGGACGCAATGAACATCAACGATTTCCAACGGAATTTCACCATCGTGTTTCTCCTTGCCAACGGCGCAAACGGCAACAGATGCCCATACCATAGACATGGGGAATATATATACAGAGGCCTTTTGCCCGCAAGCAAAAAGTTTCACCCTGTGTGCGTTTGAATGAAAAACACTTGTTTTACAAGGATAAATTCGTGAAAATTGCGCTTTCCTCAATTCCGAATAACCGGCGTATTGCGTAGGAAACCGTTTCAGGAAGGTAATGACCGTTGAGCTTGATGGGGATGAAATGGATCTCGATCTGCGGGGAAAAGGCCACGGAAAGCATGTATTCCACGATGAATTCTGCATTTTTGGCTATACGCCCCGTATATTCCCGCTGGGATCGCTGCTTGAGTGTCCGCATCTCGTGAATGGATCGTCCGATCTCCGATTCCACGAGTTCCTGATAATTGGTGAGAATCAGTTCGACCCGCACGGTGCGTTCGCCGGATTCGACGTATGCGGCAAATCCTTCCTGCAATTCCTCGGGGGATATGCCCCGGGTTGCAGGGAACGGGGTCACGATGCTTGAGGACACGCTGTCGATGATCACTCCCGGTTCCGGGAGATGGAGATCAAACTGGAGGTTGACCGCATTGTAATCACCCTGGTGGGTTTCCCGCTCCACCAACGTCACGTCCGGGTGTTCGGCCAGCAGTTTTTCCGCCCGGGCCAGCGTTTCCTCGTTTCCGATGATTTTGACACCGATGATGTCCGGCACCGCCAGGTCGTCCTTGTTGAAAGGAATTTTCCCGCTCATGACCTGCTCGGCCAGTTGCCGCTCGGCTGCCTCGAACTCGGTGACCATCTGTTCGGGGGGGGTCAGCAGCATTTCCAGGGGAACCCCCAGGCGTTCGGCACGTTCCCTTGCCAGAATGTCCGCCTTGCGACGGATGTGGGTCAGGATCATATCCGCCATGCGCCGGCTGACCTTTTCCGCCACCCGGCGGGCACGCTTGATCCGCAGCATGGACACCAGATGCGGATTCGTTTCTCCGGCGAAAAACAAAAGTCCGTTGATGGGAGCCCGGGGGAAATACTCTTCGGGACGGGAATGGTACATGCGCACTAGAAACTCGATGCGGTCATCAATGAAGGGAAGGTTGCGTGTCACGGCTTCCTTGACCTGATGCTTCATCGTCACGCCCCGTGAAGTGATTTCCCTCCCGTGCAGATCCCGCAGGAACCCCATGAGAAACTGCTTCACCATGGGAGTGCTGACAAACCCTTCGTAAGTGAAGATTTCCGTCATCAACCAGGCATCGTCAGGCTCCAGTTTGTCTTCAAGCCAGCGCTTGGCGATGTCGAACAGTTGCTCCCGATGGGTAAAGGCGGATATGTACATGAACTATTTCCGTGGAGCCCCGGATTTTTTCGGAGTCGGGGAGTCCCCCTTGCCCGCC
The DNA here is from genome assembly GCA_964618145.1 of uncultured Kofleriaceae bacterium. Classification (GTDB taxonomy): domain Bacteria; phylum Myxococcota_A; class Polyangia; order HGW-17; family HGW-17; genus HGW-17. Next base: position 47,788 of record CAZTZR010000007.1, on the reverse strand, counting down.
ATGTTCCGTCCTTCAGGGAGAAACGAAAAGATCAACAGGCAACCGACGCCCCCCAGAAGCAGGACATCCGCCACATTGTAGGTCGGCCAGGGCCACGTGATCCGGATGGAGGGAAAAAGCCACATCTGCACAAAATCCGTGACCCGGCCGAAAATGATGCGATCCACCAGGTTGCCCATGGCTCCGCCCGCCACCAGGGCCAGACCAACCAGATACAGCCTGTGGTTCGACTCGGGTCTTTTATAAAGGTAGTAAATGAAATACATCGCCAGTGTACCCACAATAATGAGTATCCACCGGCCGCTGGCCACATCGGACAAAAAACCGAAAGCGGCTCCGTGGTTGAAAGCCAGAGTCAACCGGAAGGTGAAGGGACTGACCTTCGAAGGATCCAGGTAATCCTGGGTCAACGCATTCTGGGCCCACAGTTTGGATCCCATGTCCAGAATGAATCCGATTCCGGCGATACACAAAAACACGATCAACTTCTTTTTCCTGTCCATGCCGAGATCCTCACTCATTCCGTTCACCAACCAAAACAAACGAAAAAAATTCTTCCTAGAATAAAAAAAATCAAGTAATTTCAGGTTGTTTTCCCTGAAAGGGGGACGAGTTGTTTGTATTGGGCCAACCCCGTCAACGCTATGTATATCAGAAGTTCCGACCAAGCGTTAGGAGAAAATGAATGAAAAAAGCAGACCGTGTATCCTGGGACACATATTTCATGAACATCGCGTTCATGGTGGCCACCCGAAGCACCTGTCCCCGCAAGTCCGTGGGGGCCGTAATCGTCCGCAACCATGCCATCCTCAGCACGGGATACAACGGAAGCATGGCCGGGGCCCCCCACTGTACCGATGTGGGATGCATGATGGAAAACGATCATTGTGTGGCCACGATCCATGCGGAAGCCAATGCCATCATCCATGCGGCCAGGCACGGCATCCCCATGGACGGTGCAACCATCTATGTCACGGCATCTCCCTGCTGGAACTGTTTCAAGATGCTGGTGAACTCCGGAGTCACGAGAATCTGTTACGGAGAGTTCTACCGGGACGAGAAAATCCTGCACTGGGCTCCACGGCTGGGAATCGAACTCGTTCACGTCCATGCGGAATCCGGCCCGGGAGGGCACCGGGAAGATTCCACTCCGCAGCCATGAAAGTTTTTCCTTGAACAAACGCTGAGGTGGTGGCAGGTTATCGCGTTTGAGGAGGACTCCATGGCCGATTCGCCCGAAAGCCTGAACTGTTTCAAATGCCAGATATCCCTTTCCGAAGGGGAAGTGTTTTCCTTTTCCGGCAATCCCTGGTGTGAGAAGTGCTATTTTGCCGAAAGCCCCAACGGTCCCATGGGGACGCAATACAAGAACTGCCCGAAATGCGGGCAGGACGTTCACACCTTCACCATCCGCTGCCAGAACTGCCAAACGCCGATCCATGAAACCGGAACCATCCGCGTCAAGAAACCCATCCGGAGTTCCGTCATCATGGCTTATGGAATCCTGGCCCTGGTGTTCGTGGTCATGGCCTTTACCATCCCCGGTTTCTCGGACAAGGGTTTCGTATCCTGGATCTCCGTCTTCTTCGGGCTGATTTTTGCCCTCCATGGTTTTCTGGGCCTGATGTTCCGGTTCCTGCCATACTATTTCAGGAACCTGACTGCAGGCCCCGCCTTCCTCGTGGGACTGGCCGAAAGCGCCCTGGGGATTTTCCTGCTTCTCTGGCCAAAACTATAACCTTGATTCACAGGCCAGTTCCTGCTAGCCTTCCGGAAGTTGTGGCATTCCTGAGGATTTCCATGAAAACCACCTGCCTGTTTACCTTCATGCTTTTTGCTTTCCTTGTGAATCATCCTGTTTCCGCCAGGGATTACCGATACGACATTGACCTGGCCAGACTCCACAATTCCTACAACAATCCGGATCCTTTCCAGGCCCTCACCGACCGCACCAGTGCCTATCGCAACCTGGTTTCCGAAATGGGAGTAGCCTTCGGGCCATCCTTTCTGGCCCCGGCAGAGACCGTCGGGTACATGGGCATGGCCATCGGCGCCCATTACGGGATCACCACCATCAACGGCTCTGCGGACTACTGGAAAAACGGGGTTCATGGCACACCCGCCGGTTTTGTCCAGACCATCGGCATGGAAGTCCGCAAGGGCATGTGGTTTCCCCTGCCCGGCTTTGAAATCAGCGGTGGGGTGAAATACCTGACGGAAAGTCACCTGTTCGCACCGCACGTGTCCGGAAAGTTCTCCATCAACGAGGGGTATTTCGACTTCCCCATCCCCGCCATTGCCGTGCGCGGATTCGGGGCCCGGGTCATGGGTTCGGATCAGGTGGATCTCACCATCGCCAGCGTGGATTTGAGCCTGTCAAAAAGCTTCGGGGTTGCCGGCACACTCAATGTCACACCCTACCTTGGATACAATTACCTGATGATTTTCAGTGACAGCAAGGTGGTCGACGTGACACCGGGAGTGGATTCCCTCAACCCCGACGGCAGTACGGTGTTCGGGCCCGGCCTCACCTGTATCCATCCGGACTGCGACAACAACATCGTGTTCGATGACCAGGACGTCATTGCAAGACACCGCATTTTCCTGGGCGCCCGCTTCATTTACTACAAGATGGTGATCACACTGGAAGGCGTCTTCACCCTGGCCGGCGGTTCCAGCGACTCCGTCTTTGAACCCATTTCCGGACGCAAACAAGCCATCAAGGACAAAAGTGTCCTTCAGCAGACCTGGTCCATCCAGTTCGGGTGGGATTTCTGACCAATCATCAGATCAGCCGCGATATTTCCTGATACGAAAGGGACAGTTCTTCCAACTCCCGGGACACCCCGGGCCGGTTTCGGAGCGCCCGTCCACCGGGGCCGATGAGAAACTCTATGATTTCCACAGTCAAACCGGCCTTTTGTCCTTCCAGAAGCCAGCGTGTGCCCGTCAACTCCTGGCGGCGCACATTCCAGGTTTCCCAGGTTTCGTCCATTGCGCGCTGCAGATCGGAAAATCCTTTTTCCAGTTCCGTGATCTGGTAGGTCAATTCATCCAGAAGTCCCATTACCGAGCGGCAATCTTCCGGAATGGGCATTCCGGGAAAGGCCCGGATCAGTTCGTCCAGACGACAGCATGGATTCGACCGCAAAAATGCGGACAGGTTTTCACGCTCAAAGGACAAATCCTGCACCGCCTGACGCAGTTGTCCTGACCGGGAACGCAGGGACGAAACCTTTTGGGCATGTTCCCCGGAAAATTTTTGTTCTTCGGTGTTGACCCGGGCAATTTGCTCCGCAATCCGGTTGGCCGATGCCATCTTCGATTCCAGTTCCACAGGAAAACAGTTCATGGAACGAAGGTTCCCGACGAAATGACCGAGGCGATCCCACAGCCAGCCCTGGACCATGCTGCGAAGTTCCTCCGGTTCCACTTCCGAGGAAGAATCCAGGCCAGGAATATGGATCTGGGAAAACTGCACGGAAAGATCGACGGGCGCTCCCAGTTTCCGCTGGGTCGTCACCTGCTGCACCTGTCTGAGCGCAGCAGCCAGTGCCGCACCGTCCGGATACCGGTTGGCCACCTCCCTAGAAAGGCATTTGAGGATCACTTCATCCAGTTCCGGCGGGACATCCTGCCGGGGAGCCTTCAGGGAAGGGGGGTCAGGCATGCGGTTTTTCTGCATCATTACATAATCGACCAGGGATGTGGCCATGTACGGAGGCTCCCCGGTGAGCACTTCGTAGGCCACGGCACCGAAGGAATAGACATCGGTGGCACAGTACAATGTTTCCCCCATGCACTGTTCGGGCGCCATGTATTGCGGGGTACCAAAAACCTCTCCGGGAAGGGTGATTCGGTCATCCTCCGCACCAACCATCTTGGCCAGGCCGAAATCCAGCAATTTGACCACGTCGCCTTTTTCCGTCCGGGTAAGCACTATGTTGTCCGGTTTCAGATCCCGGTGAATGATTCCCATCCCGTGGGCGGCACCCAGACCGTCGGCCACCTGGATGAAAACCGGAAGGGCCTGTTCCACGGGCAAGGTGTCGGCTTCGCTGCTGATTTCGTAGAGGTTGTCCCCCTGGATGTACTCCATGATGAGAAACAGGCGCCCATCCTCGGTGAGACCCGTATCAAAGATTCCGACGACGTTCGGGTGCTGGACCCGGCTGGTGGCCCGGGCCTCCCTGCGGAAGCGGGCAGCCATGCGGTTATCCGTGGCATGTTGCGTCTTGAGCAACTTGATGGCCACCACGTTTCCCAACAGGTCATGCCGCCCCAGATACACCTCCCCCATGCCTCCCTCCCCCAGAAGGCGTTCCACACGAAACCGGCCACCGATGACCTGACCTAGGAGATTGGATTTGGGAGTCCGGCTCATTGTGAAAATCCAGTGGAGTGGCGAACCTCAGTTGCGGCCATCTGAAACGACCCTGCTGTTTTTGTCAAATGAATTCTGGTTGCCGGACACACGGTGCGGGTCCATCTGGACCCTTGTGTCCAGCGAAACATTGACCTGACCGGATGGTTGACTTAAGATGCCTCCCCGGGTACGGTCGGGATCCCCGGATCGCCCCCATTAAGGATTCATCCATGCGCGTATGTACCATTTGTGACGACCATTTCCCATCCTACTGGACCTCCACCAACCAGGTGGTCACCACGGCGTCCCATCTGGGACGTCTCGGGGTGCAGGTGGATTTCATGATCCCCACCCTTGCCGAACACCTGCTTCTCAAAAGCGAAAAGAAACTGCGCAGGATCTGCGATTTCTACGGGGTGGAGCCGTCTTTTCACCTGCGGGATGTCTTTACTTTCTGGCCGACAAACCGGTTTCGGGTGGAAAAACTCACCCATGGCGTCACAGCCCCCCTTCTGGCGAGTTTCGACGACTACGATCTGGTGTACAGCCGCAACATACTGCCCGTGCTGCTCACCATCGCACGGGGTGGGCGGGCCCTGTTCGAAACCTACAGGCTTCTTCCGAAGGAATACCCCGTTTCTGCACCTCTGTTCAAAAAAATCGCGACCCATCCCCGCTTCCTGGGAATCACCACCCACAGTGAAATGTCCCGCCAGGCCTTCGTGGATGCCGGCGTTCCCGAAGAAAAGGTCACGGCACTCCACAACGGATATGATCCGGAGGAATTCCGGCCCGAACTGACCCGGGACGAAGCCCGGCGGATGCTGGGACTTCCGCAAAACGATTTCACGGTGGTCTACACCGGTCACATGACGGCCATCAAGGGAGTGGAAATCCTGGTGGACATCGCCGAACTGGCGCCGGACCTCTCCTTCGTGCTTGTTGGCGGCCCCACCGAAACGGATGTGAACCGCATTCTCGGGTATGCCGCGGAAAAAGGCGTCAAGAACGTGCATGTCATGGGCTGGGTGACCCCCAACAAGGTGCCTCCCTACCTGTATGCGGCCGATGTGGTCATCATCCCGCCCACCAGCAGGCCCCTGCGTGAACATCACCGCACGGTGCTGCCCATCAAGGTATTCAATTACCTGGCTGCCGGACGTCCCATACTGGCGCCGGATCTCCCCGACACGGCGGAACTGCTCCACCATGGTGTAAATGCCCTGCGGGTGACCCCCGATGACCCCCGGGCCGCAGCCGACGCCTTGCACCGCCTCGCGGACGATCCCCTGTTCGCGGGAAACCTGGCCGACCGGGCCAGGGAGGATTCCAGGAAATACACATGGGAAGAACGTGCCAGGAAACTCAAGGAATTCATGGAGGAAAGGCTGGCCGCCTCCCGAAGTGAATCCCCCTGAGATTCGCCATGCCTGCAAGGATGATACTTTTTTCCTTTTCTAGGTGGAGCGGGATACGGGATTCGAACCCGCGACATTCAGCTTGGGAAGCTGACACTCTGCCAACTGAGTTAATCCCGCGCGCCGACGCCATGTTTAGCGGTTTTCCGGAAAAATGACAAGAGCATTTTTCACCTGCCTTCTGCTTCTGCATTCCGGTTGCCGGAACACCCCATCCGGTTCCGGTGCAAGACGGATTGTTTCTTGTTCCCCCTCCCTGACCCAGATGGCATTCGCCCTGGGACTCGGTCCCCGGATTGTGGGAGTCACCCGGTACGACACCAAGCCAGGTGAAGTGAAATTTTTGCCCCGGGTGGGGGGATTCCTGGATGTGGACATTGAAACCGTTGCCCGCCTGAAACCCGATCTGGTGCTTGTTTCGGAACTTCATCATGACGCCCGCCAGAAACTGCGTTCCATCGGCATTCCCGTCCTTTCCCTGCCAACCCGTTCCATCGGGGAAGTGCGGGAGTCCATCCTGAAACTGGGGGCAGCCACGGGCACTGGCCAGGAGGCGGCACGGCTCGTGGACGAAATCAGCAGACGTCTGCAGCCCCGCACCTGTCCCTCCGTTCCCCGGGTTCTGGTCACCCTCGGCAGGGATTCCGGTTCCCTGGCCCATCTGGTGGCAGCAGGTCCAGGCACCTATATGGATGAACTCGTCCACCTGTGTGGTGCCGCCCGGACTCTCCCCGAAGGTCCGGCTGCATACCCTGCATTGAGTCTGGAAACCCTTGTCCACCTGCAGCCGGACGTCATCATCGACTTGACAACGGACACGACAGACAATGCCTGGAACCGCGTCCCGTTCCGGCGCCGCCCCCGGATTGTCAGGTTCTCCGACCCGGATTTTTCCACCCCCGGAATTGCCCTTCCCGAAGTCTTCGTACAATTGTGTGAAGCCATTTGCAATTGAATGTGGAGTGAGATCCACCCCCTTCATCAGTATCTTGTTGACTGTTTGCCCCCGAACCCCGGATGACGGGTTTAGCTGTACAACTTCCTTTTTTGGGCATACAATTTTCTGTCTTTATTTGAAATCGACGGAGGTCCTGTCATGCATCCATTCCGGCCATTCCATTTTGTCCTTCTGTTTACCGGCATTTTTCTGTTGATACATTGTGATAAAAGTCCTCCCGAAAAGGATCGGACGGAGGATTACGTCCCCTCCGTGGCCCATGCTGAGTGCATTCGTGGCCAGTGCCTGACGAACTCCAGACCCCTTTCCGGAAGGACATTGCTCTCCCCCGGTGACAAACTTTCCACCGGAGAGGGATTCGCCCTGGTCACCCACGAAAATGGAGTCCGCATTCACCTTCTGCCCAACGCCAGCCTCGTGCAGGAACGCCATCCGGCGGTATCCGACGGAAGCGTATGGGTGGAATTTCCCGCAGGAATCGCGGCAGATTTCTCCTGGAAGGAATGGAGTATCCGCGGGCAGGATGCCATTGTGGAAATCGCCGATGATCAGGAACCCGTTCTCCGGGTGATCTCCGGCGAAATCCTGGCCGTCCTGGACGGCAGCCGCCATCTCGTCAAGGCCGGTCACCTGTTGCGGCTGGGTCACGGCCATTCTGGCAATGACGCCCAGGCAACCGGACAGGATGCGGTTCAGCGCATCCAGCCTTTGCGCTGGTGGCAGAGCACTGCCGGCGGACTGGAATTCAAACCCGAACCCGGCATGGATCTGGTCCCCGGACAAGGGGTTCTGGGAGCCCGCAACCCCGGCGATCTGGGCAAGGCTCACATCCCGCTTGTCATCACTTCAATGGATGTGAATGTACGCATTCTGGGGGATCTCGCCGTCACGGAGGTGACCCAGGAGTTCCTGAACCCCACCCGCAACACCCTGGAAGGCATCTACCGCTTCGGCGCCCCGGAACACGCCCTGGTCACCGGCTTCGCTGTGGACCGGGACGGACGCATGGTTTTCGGCAAGATCAAGGGCAAGGAAATGGCCAGAACCCAGTACGAAAGCCATGTCTATGCAGGATCCCGTGAAGACCCCGCGCTTCTGGAATGGGAGGAGGAAGGCCGCTACCGCGCTTCGATCTACCCGATCCCCGGAGGTTCCCGGCGCAAGGTCTTCATCCGCTACACCACATGGCTGTCCCGCATGGGGGAAGGCCGCGACCGCCGCATGTATTCGCTTCCCATGCTGGGAGCCGATGGGCTGTCCCCCGAAATCGGTGAATTTTCGCTAACCGTGCAACTCAAGGATGCAGGCGCCAGAACTTTCAGGGCCAACCTCGGCCTTTTCGTGGAAGGCGAACGTCTTCGCAAGAGCGCCTCGGATTTCCAGACCACTTCGGATCTGCATGTGGAACTCCTGGATGACGGATTGAATCCGCAACAGGCCCTGGGCTGGTACGACCGGCCGGCCGGCCGTGACAGGCCCTCTGTCCAGCGGGGAGATCACGCCATGATCCGTCTGCGTCCCTTCACAACCGCGGAGGAACTGTCCAGGAAACTGCATCTGGCCATCCTGGTGGATGTCAGCGCCGACACCACGCCTGCCCAGTTCCAGATGTCCAGATCCCTGGTGGAAAATCTCATGGCCTCCCTGCAACCGGGGGACAAGGTGACCATTGTTTCAGGGGACACCTCCCTGCGCAAGGCCAATGCCTTTGTCACCATCGGACAGGAGGACCCCGTCCCCCTTCTGGAACACCTGTCCAGCCAGAAGAAAGGAGGCGCCACCGATCTCTCCGGTCTGCTGGAGGAAGCCGCGGGCGTCTTCTCCGAATTCATTCCGGGAACCTCGCCGGTGCTCTTGTATGTTGGCAATGGAGTGCCCACCGTCGGGATACTGGATGCGGATCTCATCGCCCGCACCTGGGCGGAACTTCCCGTATTTGTGGCCTTTCGCGCCGTGGCCATTGCCGATGGTCCGGGACTGGACATCCTGACCCGTCTGGCCGGGGACGTCCCCCCCCTGAAGGTCACCGAACCCGGAGACCTGCGGCTGCTTTCCCCCTGGATGAACCAGTTGAGACGACCGCAACTGCGGAATGCCGAGGTTGACTTCGACCGGGCAGCCTTGTTGCAACCATACCCCCGCGGACGGTTTACCGTACAACCCGGGGAGGACCTCGTGGTGGTCGGCCACGCCTCCACCACGCAACTTCCCTCCAGGATCGTATTGCGGGGCCAACTGGACGGACAGCCCTGGGAACGCTCCTTTCCCGTGAGTTGGGGTCGCTTCACCCAGGGAAAGGAACTGCCACGCCGCTGGGCCTATCACCGGCTTCTCCAGTATATCCAGGACAACGCATCCCCCGAGGAACTGCTGGATCTGGGGCTCCGGTATGAACTGGTGACACCGTTCACCTCGCTGTATGTTCCCACCGCTGCCGAAGCCGCCCTGGATGACGAGAAACTGCAGGATCAGGAAGACGCCGCGGAGATGGAAGAGGCAAAGGGTGACAGGCTGAAAAGGGAGGAAGTCGCCGAAGCACCAGCAGAAAGGGGACCCCGTGACACCAGAACCCTGAAAACATTCGGGGCAATGCAGTTATCCGCGGATTCCGCACCTTCCTTCAGTGCCCCGGCCCCGGAACCCATGCCAACCACCAGTGTGCCCCAGGCCCCCGGTTCCGCCCCTGCTCCAGTTCCCCCTCCACGACCTGCCAGACCCGGACGTCCAAGGGCCATAACCCCGGAAAAATCCCGGGACCAACCGGTTGTCACTGGTGAAGCCCGGCCGTTCGCCGGTGGAACAGGCATCGAGGGCAGTGACCGGACGTCTGGCCGCCAGCGGAGGGAAGACCCCCGTGGGGCCCGTGAAAAGGAAGGGGGCCGGCAAACCCCGGCCCAAAGGGGTCTGGATGGTTATCGCTCTGCCCCGGATTCCGACATCAGTGGACTGTCGTTGTTCCAGTCCAATGCCTCCGAGTTGACAAAACTGGCGGAAAATACCCTCATCATCTGCCATGACTGTTCCATCTCCCGGCAGCCCAGCCCCTGTTCGGCCCTCTCGAAACTGCCCCTGTGGCAGCGTGTGGGTGGCTGGCGTGAACGCCTGGCCGGCGCCAATCCCTGGCGGGTCATGGAATTGTTCCAGGATGCCATCCGGCAATGCGAGGCACCCACCGCCCATGCCCGGATGCTGTTCCTGCGAAGTGCGGTTTCCGTCATGCCCACCATCCAGGTGATGGTGGAATTCTACAAACTCTTTGTGCCGGAGCACGGTTTTTCCGACCTGCTGCGCACCGCCATACTGGCCCGGATCACCAAGGTGGAGGACATCCTGTATGTGCGTCGCCACCTGGGACTGGGAACCACGCTGGAACGCGTCAAGATCGAGGAAATGCTGGAAAAGGCGACCAATGCATCCGAGCGCATGGCCATCCTGCAGAAACTGCGGCTGGCGAGTCCCGAAGACCCGTGGCTCACCATGCGATTGCTGCGGATTTTCGAAACCGAATCCATGTTCACCCGTGCGGACGAACTGGTGCAGAGGTTGTTCGGAAACCCGCTTCTGGACGACGAATTGCGACTGGAAGCCGTGGAATATGCCCTGCGCCGTGATGACAACGTACGGGCCAGGCGCCTTCTGTCGGAAATCGTCGAATTCGCCCCCAGCAACCCGGGACGACGTCGCATGCTGGGACAGTTGTACCGTGCCTTCGGCTGGAAGGAACTTGCCGTGCGGGAGTTCCTTTCCTACTCCGCGCTGGTGCAGAACAGTATCGAAGCCCGGTTGTACCTGGCCGATGCCTATGAGGATACCGGGGAGTTCGAAAAGTCCCTCGGTCTGGTGGAGGAAATCCTGACATCCGGAGATCCGGGAAGCGACCCGGTGAAACTGGCCCGGTTTTTCGGCTGCCTGTTCCTGGCACGCATGCGGATGGATGCCGCCACCGCCATCCGCCAGACCATCCTGAACCGCGGCCGCATGATGGCCCTGTTCCGGGATGACGAGGCGGTGAAGATCCTGCTCACCCACAAACATCCCAAGGCCGATCTGGAGTTCCTTTGGGGACCTTCTCTGGAAGACCTTGGCCGGGTTCCCTTTGTCAGGCCCGCTTTCGGCCTGCAGGCGGCGGTCATGGCCAAACTTCCCTCTTCCGTGTTTCTCAGGGTCGAAAGGGCCGATGCCGACAGTTTGCGTCCCCTGGAAGCCGAGATCCTGATCATCCTGCAGGAAGGCACCGATGGGGAAACCCTGTTCAAAAAGGCCGTGACATTTGAAAAGGGCAAAAAACAGATCACCCTGCAGATTGCGGGAAACCAGATCACCGTGGTTTCGGAGAAATAGAGGTAACACCATGAGAAACATCTCCATTCTTCTTGTATGGTTGCTGCTCCCCGCATTGCATTGCAGCAAACCTCCCGCGGAAACCGCTCCCGCCACGGAAACCGATGGTGCCCCTTCGGTCCGTTTCGAGGAAACCGTAGCCACCGTTGACCCCATGGGTCATCCTGTCACCGCGGAAGGTTCCAATGGCACCTCCCCGTTCCGGCTCCTGCCGGGAAGGAAAATCCGGACCGTGCAGCATGCCGCGGTTCACCTGGACAACGGGGTGAGCCTGCTTCTGGATACCGGCACCGAAATGCTGGTGACGGCAACCCGCACCGAACTGCTGTCCGGCCGGGCCTGGGTCCGGGCACGTACTGAAAAGGACTGGGATCTGACCCTTCCCGGGGGCAGGCTGTCCTGTCGCGAGGCTGCATTCAACATCACGATATCCCCTGATGGTGTGCTCCTGCATCATCTGGAGGGGGAACTGAATGTCCATTACGGCCCGAAACCGGAACGGCTCCGGGGGGGCACCTTCCTTCTGGGTGCCGAAGGCCCCCGGGCCCGGCCCACCGAGTTGTGGACCGACTGGACCGGTGGCCTGTTCCGCGCCGGAAGGTCGGACAGCGGTTATGGAGTGCTTACAGGACGTCCCCGGGGTCCGGAAGGACTGGGACAGGGGGGAACACCACTGATCCTGCGCCGGCAGAAGGTAAACGTGCGCATCCGCCGCAGAACCGCCATTACGGAAGTCGAGCAGGTTTTCTTCAATCCATCGAGTGTATCCAGGGATGCCGACTACCGCGTGCGCATACCTGCGGGTTCCGTCATCATGGACGCATCGATCTCCCGGAAGTCCGGGGTCTGGATCTCCCCCTCCACCCTTCCTGTGGGCGCGTTTTCCGAAGTATCCACTGACGGCATTTTCTTTCAAACCGGAGAAGCCGAGTTCGGCGCCTTGATGACGGATCTCCCTCCCGCCGAGGAGGTGGGCATCCGGCTGACCTATGTCCAGACCCTCTCGGACGTGGGAGGACGTCGCCTGTACCGGTACCCCATGAGCGGTGGTGCCAGGGCAGCCGAGTTTGAACTCGGCCTTCGCGTTCTGGAATCCGACGCCCGTCTTCGTTCAGGGTGGGAAGGCGCCTGGGAAAACCAGCAGTTCATGGTTCGGCGCAGCGACTTTTTGCCGCTTTCGGACTTTGTGGCCGAGGTGTTCCCCCGGTCCGCCAACGAACCCCTGTTCGAGGTGGAGAAGGATCCCGGTGAACGTGCATCCTTCCTTTTGTCCATTCCCCTGGAAAAAATCTCGAAAATGCTTCCTTCAACTACCCGGATTCCGGAACCGGCAGTGGTGTTCCTGCTGGACATGTCCGCATCCATGGATTCCTCCCGCATCCAGGTCCTGAAAACGGCCTTTGCATCCCTTTTCGAGAAAATGAACGAGAAAACCCGGGTGGCCGTGTTCGTCCTGCGGGGAGACGTGACCGCACTGGATGACCAGGGACTCGCCCCCCTGAACTCTGCACGCCGGGAACGGTTCCTGGAACAGATCTCCCGGCTGAATCCTGCCGGAGCCACGGATCTCGGACTGGCCATCGAACGGGCCACCGTCCTGATTCCCAACGGAGAGGGTCTCATTGTTTATGTCGGTGACGGAAAACCCACCCGGGGTCCCATGATTGCATCCCGTCTGGCATCCCGGCTTTCCATGAGTTCCCCAAGCCCCCTGTTTGCCAGCATCCTCCTGGGAAAACCGGACGGAACCAACATCCTGTCCTCCCTGGGGCGCACATTTCATGTGGAAGAGGTGGGGGATCTCAGCGCCCGGGCGGGACTACTCCTGCAGGAACTGGAAGCTGCGGCATTCAAGGACATCCGGGTAGACCTGGGTCCTTCGGTCAGTCGCACCACACCGGTTCACACCCCCTCCGCCGAGATCAATTCGACGCTTTTCATCAAGGGATTTGCCGAAAAACTTCCCGAAAAGGCAATTGTCTCAGGATTTTTTGGCTCCCGATCCTTCTCCGTGGTCCTGCCCCTTTCCCCCGTGGTGACCACGGACACGGAGGTTCTGCGCAAATTGTGGGCCGCCTCCCGACTGGAGGACCTCATCGCCCGGGGTGCCGGATTCGAGGCCATCGCCCAGTTGGCCACCGAGTACCGGATGGTGACCCCCTACACCGGATATTCCTTCTTCTTTTCCGGCAGTTCCCCGGAGTTTTGCCAGATCCCGGAAAACATCTTCCAGGAACTGCCCCGTCTTCCCGAATACCAGCACGTGGGATTGCGCAACATGCCGCCGTCATCCATCTCGGGCCTGTCCCTGCCGGACCTGGAACCTCCGGTGCATGGTTTCTCGCTGGAAATGTATTACCGGTCATTGCTGAACAGCCGGGATCGCATGGAGGCAGTAAACCAGTGCTATCAGCGCAAGGCGGTATTCGCCCCCATGACCGGCGGCACCGTGTTGCTGGAACTGGTGGTTGGAAACGATGGCCGTTTCCAGAAAATCGAACTGAAAAACAGCACCCTTACGGATGCAACGATTCCGCCGTGCATCATCCGTGCCCTGAACCTGTCCCCACCTTTGCCGCCCCCCCCCTCGGGACAGCCGGTTACCATCGGACATACCTATTCCTTCGTCTCCACCGGCCAGGTGCTGCCGCAGGAGTGCTCCCGGCTCTCCCGGGCCACCGTGGAGGAAAGGCGACGGGCCTGGCGTCAGAAAATGCCTTACAACGGAAACGCCTGGCAAGCCGAACAATTATACCGTGCAGCCCAGTCCGCCTGCGAACTGGAATCCTGGATTGACCGGCGGGCCATCCTGGAAGTGATACTCCAGCGCATGCAGGACATCCGCCAGAAACTTGCACTGGTACCGCTCCTTTCCCCCGAAGGTTCCGCTGTATCCGGCTTTTTGCGCGAACAGATCCTGCGGACCGTGAAAACTACCGAAGAAGCACGCTGGGTGGTCCAGACACTGTCCCTGCACGGCGGAAACCTTTACGGATCATTCCTGGCCGAACTGGATCGCTGGCATGAAAAGGATGGCAAAAAACTGACTCAGGAAGCGCAAGAAAGGGCCATCTATGAATTTGCCCGGAAGTGGCAGAAACTCGATCCGGAGAACGCAGCGCTTTCTTTGTTTGTCATGCGATCCGCAATCCCGGTCAAACAGACCGATGTGGCGCTGGTCCGCGGGCAAGAGTTGCTGCACCGGAACGATCTCACTGCGGGACAGCGGGAAGAACTGGCTGAACTCTACATGAAACTGGAAAACCCCATACTGGCGCAGTTGGCGATCTCCACCTCCGTGGAACTGGCTCCCCACGATCCATGGACCCGCAAACGTCTTGGCGACTTCTACCGGCGCCATGGCCTTCTGACCGATGCCCTGGCCGAATACGAATTCCTTTCCTGGCTTCTGCCCCAGGCACCGGAACCCCGTGTCCTGATCGCCGAAACCCTTCTGGCACGGGGCAACTGGGAACTGGGACTGCAGGGCTATGAACACCTTCTCCACCGGCATTCCTTCGCACCGACGCGCCATCTGTTCGCCATCCGGCTGGCACAACTCGCCGGTCATCCGGAAATCCCTGCAGATGGCTGGCGAACCCGCGTACGGCGGAACGGACTTCTGGACGACACGGGTTCCATGCTGGTGTTCGTGCGGAATCTCGAAGGGCAGGCCCAGCTTCTGGGACGGGAAGGCGGTTTCCCGCAAAATCCGGACAAGGACGAAGAGGACTATGGAGCGGTCGGCACCTTCAACCGGGTTCTGGGCATCACCCTGGCGCACCACCCGGAAGGCCGGGATCAACTCCTGCGCTTTTTCCAGAGTCCCTCCGGCGGCACCCGGTTTTTACCTCCGGCCCGGTATCAGTTGATCATTGTCCGGGATCTCTGGAAGGAAACCATGACCATCCATACCATGGAGATCACCAACCGTCCCGGTTTTTACCAGTACATCCATGTGCCCGGAAAAGGGGATATCCCGGAACCGCGATTTACCGAACGAAAAATTCCGCCCCCTCCCCGCAGATAGCTTGACAAGACAGGAAAATCCACTATTCTCCCTCTCCTGTCCCGGACCTGGGGGCATGAAGCCCGGCAAGACCGCAATGGCTCAGGTCAGACTGAAAGGATTGTCATGTTTGCGATTATTGAAGCTTGTGGAAGGCAGTACAAGGTCAGTGAAGGCGACCGCGTGCGCATGGATCTCATGGACACCGAAATCGGTGGCACCGTGGAATTTCCCGGTGTCCTGCTGCTCGCCCGGGATGAATCCGTCAAGGTGGGCCAGCCCACGGTTCCGGGCGCGATGGTAACCGGTACGGTTTCTTCCCACGGCAAAGGAAAGAAGATCATCGTGTTCAAGTACAAGCGCCGGAAGAATACCTCCCGGAAAATGGGACACCGGCAGCCTTACACCGATGTGATCATCAACAGCATTCAGGGACTGTAGGAGGAACGTCATGGCTCATAAAAAAGGACAAGGATCCAGTCGCAACGGACGTGATAGCAACGGACAACGCCGTGGCGTGAAACTGTTCGGTGGACAATTCGCCCGGGCCGGAAACATCATCGTGCGGCAACTCGGCACCCGGATTCATCCCGGTGAAAACGTTGGCATGGGCAAGGATTATACACTTTTCGCCCTGTCGGACGGCATTGTGACCTTCCAGGAATTCGGTCATGACAAGAAGCGCGTCGCCGTTCTTCCCGTTGCCGAGTAGCACCTGCCGATTCCGCAGTTTCCCCCTTTCACCATCCATCCGGATCCACCATGCGTGAATTTCCCCTCCGGGAACGTGGAGGACGTCCAGCATGAAATTCATTGACGAAGCCGTGATTGAAGTCAGCGCCGGAAACGGTGGCGATGGATGCCGTGCATTCCGCCGGGAAAAATTCGTTCCCCGGGGAGGGCCTTCGGGAGGAGACGGCGGCAACGGCGGTTCGGTTTTTCTGGAAGCAACCAGTCGTGCACACACGCTCATGGATTTCAGGTACAAGCGCAGGTACCAGGCCCAGCGGGGAGAACACGGGCAGGGACGGGACAAATATGGAAAAGGCGGCGAAGATCTGATCCTGCATGTACCCATAGGTACCACCATCACGGATGCACAAACGGGGGAACTGCTGGGAGATCTCACCGAAGACGGCCAGCGTTGTCTGGTGGCCCGGGGCGGTCGGGGTGGATTCGGAAACATCCACTTCGCCTCGCCCACCAATCAGGCCCCCCAGGAATGTGAACCCGGATCCCCGGGTCAGGAGCGCATCATCCGCCTCTCCCTGCGGCTTCTGGCAGATGTGGGTCTTCTGGGGCTCCCCAACGCAGGCAAATCCACCCTTCTTTCCGTGGTTTCCTCTGCCAGACCACGCATTGCGGATTATCCCTTCACCACCCTCATTCCCAATCTTGGAGTGGTTTCGCTGGATCCGGACAGGACCTTTGTCATGGCCGACATCCCCGGTCTGGTGGAAGGTGCCCATGAAGGACGTGGTCTTGGGCACCAGTTTCTCAAGCACCTCGAACGCTGCAGGCTGCTTTTGCACCTGGTGGAGGTTCCGTCCGGGGACACCGATCCCGTTGCGGACGTGAAAATGCTGGAAAAGGAACTGGCCCGCTTTGACGAGCGACTCGCCGCACTGCCGAGACTACTGGTGGTATCCAAATCGGATCTGCTGGAAAAACCGGAAATCATTGAATCCCTGCGCACCGAGTTTTCCCCTTGTCCGGTATACGTGATTTCCGCCGTTACCAAAGATGGGGTGCGTTCCCTTCTTGAAGCCACCTGGCGGGTCCTGGTTGACCAAACCTTCGAGTGCAAGTAAAACAGGTCTGGTCTCCCGATGCGGGAGTTGCAGGCAGGTTCATGGCACTGACTCAGATCGGCAAATACCGGATCATCGAAGAGGTCGGACGCGGCGGCATGGCCGTTGTGTTCAAGGCCCACGATACGATGCTCGGGAGGACAGTGGCCCTCAAACTGCTTCACCCGCATCTCTCCGAGGAATTGCAGGCAAAAGAACGCATCGCTGCGGAGGCCCGGGCAGTGGCCCGGCTCCAACACCCGTTGATTCCGGAAGTCTATGACTATTCCGGACCGGACTCGGAGCACACCTACATTGTTACGGAGTTCATTCCCGGGGTCACCCTGGCACGTTTCTGCCGGGAACACACCTTCACACTCAGTGAATCGGGCCTGCTGGTTTTCCACCGTCTTCTGGTTGCACTGGGGCACGCCCACTCCGCCGGCATCATCCACCGGGATCTGAAACCCGAAAACATCATGATCACTCCGGGCGGGGAACTGAAGTTGATGGATTTCGGGATTGCCCGGATCGTGGAAAATCCGAAGATGACCTCCACCGGCCAGATCCTCGGCTCCCCGGCCTTCATGGCTCCGGAGATCGTGCGGGGAGAAGAAGCCGGAAAACCCGCCGACATCTTCGCCCTGGGGATCCTGTTGTACCAACTCACGGTGGGTGAGTTGCCCTTCTCGGGCAACAACCCCCATGCAGTCCTGGTCAGGATTGCCGAAACCGACTACCCGGATCCGGAGGTGCGAAAGCCGGACATTGGCACCCCCGTGGCACGCATCATTCGCCGCTGCCTGGAAAAATTCCCGGAAGACCGGCCGGAATCCACGGAAGAACTTCTTGAAATGACCGAAGAGATTCTCGGTTTGTCCGGAATTCAGGCTGCCAACATTCCCGGGGAATGCAAAAACCTGCTCATGGATCCGGAATCCTTCGAGGAGAACCGCACACCGGCAATCATCGAAAGTCTCCTCGATGGCGTCCAGATGAATCCGGGAAAGCCCTTAGCGCACCAGATCATTGCACGCCTGCTGCATCTGGCCCCCGCCGATAACCGGGTCCAGTCCATCTGGCTGGAGTTGCACCGGACCGGAAAGAATTTCCGGAAATGGATCCTTCCATCCCTGGCGGTGTTGCTCACACTTCTGGTTCTTTCCATTCTGGCCTGGCACAAACTGGGCCCATCCCTCGAATACCTTCCGTTCTCCGGTGTTTCCCTCACGCCTGAAACCATCACCGCCATGACACCCGCGGATCCGGAGTATCCCACTACCGAAGACCCGATCACCCTGGATGTGCCGGTTCCCATGGTGGAGCAACCTGTCATGCCCCCCCCCCTGACCATGGGCATTCCGACCGTGAAGAACCTGCGGCCTATCCTTCCCGTGTTGCCGATGCCTGTGGAAACCTCCATGGATGCATTGCGCACATTCGATTTGATTCCCTTCCCCCAGGGAAACGTGAAAGTGTTCCTCAACGAGCGGGAACTGGGCCAATGGGGACCACAGCCTCCCGCCATATCCCGCATCCGTGTCGGCCCGGGCACCCATACCCTGACCTTCACCCATCCGCTCTGTTATTCCCGTTCCATCACCATCCCCGCCTCCATGCAGTCCAACCGCATCCACGTCCGGCTCAACTGGAGGCCTGCCCGCCTGATTGTCAACGCCCCCTCCGGCAGTGCCATCGCAGTGCATATTCTCGAAGGGGAAATGCGTACCCTTCCGGGCCTGCCCGGAACCATGCTGGAAATCCCCTTCCCGGATATCTGGGACAGTTCCAGCATCAAGGCCCGTGTCGAATCGGCCGGAAAGGGAATCCCACACCGGGAAAAGACGATCTCGCTTCTGGCGGGCAGGCTTGTCCGGGTGGACATGAATCCGCTGATCACCCCCGAGAATCCGTAACGAAGGACCGTTGTTCCTGTCAGTATCCCTTGACGCCAGACGTTCCAATCTATATGATAACGCGGATCTGGTGTGTTCGATCGAATATCGGTCTTTTTGCACTCGACGCACAAAGGAGTTGACGCCCGATGAAAGGCAAAGCGCCAATTATCATAGCTATCGCCCTGGCAATCGTGGCAGCCCTCATCGTCCAGACGATGATTAAGCGGGAGCAGACCAAAATCCGCTCCCGTTGGCGCACGGTGAAAATCCTTGTGGCAGCCAGTCCCATCAAACCCCGAACCCCCCTGACCGTGGACATCGTGGAAGAAGGGGAGATTCCCGAGCAGTTTTATACGGATTCCATGCTCACGCCTGGTGATCTGGAACTCAACCGAAGACGACTGCTGATCCATCGCATTGAAAAAGGGCAACCCATCTACTTCCACAATCTGGAAGGACAGGAAACCGACAAGAGTCTCGGCCAGCGCCTGAGACCGGGGGGCCGGGCCATTACCATTTCGGTGAACAACACTTCTGCCGTAGGTTTCTGGTTGCAGGCCAACGATCATGTCGATGTCCTCGGCACCTTCCAGAACGCCGCCGGGGATCAATCCGAAATGGTGGCTATCACTCTCCTGGAAAACATCGTTGTCCTGAAAACGGGCGAACGCGGCCAGGGCGTGAACAATCCCGAAAGCGTGGATGCCACGTTCGCCACTGTGACCTTGCTCGTGCTTCCCGAGGAGGCGGAAATGCTGGTTCTTGCCCAGAAGGTGGGTGATCTCGCCCTGACCCTGCGTAATCCCGATGACCGCGGACTCATGCAGGAACGGGCCTGGACCACACTCAAGACCCTGCTGACCCGCGAGCGGGCGAAGAAACTCCGGATGCAGCGCATCCAGACGCTCGACACCATCCGCATTCTCCGTGGCATCGGCAAGGACATCCCCGTTCCCCCGCAATAAGCCGGAGTCAAAATACCATGCTCGGTCTTGCGGTACTTTTCTTCTTCGTCTCAACGTTCGTGCTTTCGCTGTACGTATTCAGCATTGTCACGAAAGCCCTCGAACTGTACGAGGAAAAATATGCCACCCGGGGCACTGCCACCCTCGGGGACATGTTCATGTTCATTTCTCCCGCCCAGTTGATGACCATCACCCTCATCATCGCGTTCATCATGAGCCTTCTCGGGTTTGTCATCTTTGGCTGGTTCGGTGCCATCATCCTGTTCGGCATCGGGTTCATTCTGCCCTTGTGGGGCATCCGGATGATCCGCAAGCGCCGGATCGCCCGGTTCAATGTCCAACTGGTGGATGCCCTTTCCCAGATGTCTGCGGCATTCAAGGCCGGTCTCACCCTGCAACAGGCCATGGAAAGCATCTCCCGGGAAGTCCCGGCGCCCCTGGGACAGGAATTCAGCCTGACCATCAAGGAACTCAAACTGGGACTTCCCACCGAAGAAGCCCTGGAAAACCTGAACAAGCGCGTGGGCTCCGAAGATCTGGATTTGGTGGTCACCGCCACCAACGTGTCGCGCAAACTCGGCGGCAACATGGCAGAAATGTACGAAATCATCGCCGCCACCATCCGGGAGCGTTTCCGCCTGGAGGGCAAAATCAAGGCATTGACCTCCCAGGGCAAGATGCAGGCGTGGGTGGTCGGCTGCATGCCTATATTCCTGGGCATCGTGATGAATGCCATGAGGCCCGACCTGATGGGGCCTTTTCTTGCATCAACCTTTGGAAAGGTGGTCATTGCCGTCATTATCGTGATGATTGCCGCAGGGATCTGGATGATTTACAAAATCGTGGATATTGATGTGTAGCCATGGATAGCAACATGATGCTTATGGTAGCAATCGGATTGACGGGACTGGCCGTTTTTCTGCTTTTCTGGGGGTTGTATCCGACACAACTGCTGGCGGAAGCCGCCGAGGAAAGTGGCGGGCGCAACGTAGCCAGGACCGCCAGGTCCCTTTTGTTCCGCAAGATGGGCCGTGCCCAGTCAAAATTCATTTCCGATGCCTACCGGGAAAAGATGAAATGGAAGTTCATCGCCATGGGCAGGCCGGAACTGACCGCCGAGGAGTTTCTCGTTTACCAGGAACTCGGAACCGTCTTTTTCTCCCTGTTCATGGTGGTCTTGCTCAATGCCCTGAACAAACCCCTGTACTGGGCGGCTTTCGGAGGCATTTTCGGCTTTTTGTATCCATACATGTGGCTCAGGGAACAGATCAAGCGCCGGCAGAAAAAGATTGTAAGGGCACTCCCCTATGCGCTGGATCTTCTCACCCTGTCAGTCGAGGCCGGACTGGATTTCCAGGCCGCCATCCAAACGGTGGTGGAAAAGGCCAAGGCAGGCCCCCTGTCCGACGAGTTCTCCCTGATGCTCTCCGAAATCCGCATGGGTCGCACCCGCGAAGAATCCCTGCGCAACATGGCCAAGAGGATCCAGGTCATGGCCATTTCCTCTTTCGTAACGAATCTCATCCAGGCGGATCGCATGGGAACAAGCCTCGGAAAAATCCTGCGCATCCAGTCCACCCAGATGCGGATTGACCGCACACAACTGGCTGAAAAGAAAGCCAATGAAGCCCCGGTCAAGATGCTTTTTCCCCTGGTCATTTGCATCTTCCCCACGGTTTTTCTGGTTCTGTTCGCACCCATCGTCTACGCGTTCATGAGTGGCGCAGGAGGAATCTAGTTGGCCCAGCAGAGACGACACCACAATCGACGCGGCGGAGCCGCCGGTGGAAAGGGACGCAAGGAGTCCCCCACCGGTTTCATGCTGACCATCCAGGACGGGCGCCAACGGGGGGAAGAATACTATTTCGAAAGTGACGCCACCATCGGGCGGACCGAGGAAAACACCATTGTACTCATTGATGACAGCATCAGCCGCAACCATGCCCATGTATGGGGAAAACGCGGTGTTTTCATGGTGGAGGATGCAGGTTCCTCCAATGGTACCCGGCTCAACGGAAAAATCCTGGTTCAGCCCGAAGTGCTCAAGGACGGTGACTACATCACTGCGGGCACCGTGAACATCATGTTCACCAACATTGACACCGAAGCCGCAGGAGAACCCACGGTTGTCATCCAGTTGAACGACAAACAGAAGGAAAAACTGGATCATGAAGTGGTCAGCCTTTCCATGGGCGAAAAGTTCAATCAACTCTGGAGCAAACCCACCGGCCGACTGGGAATCACCCTGACTGCGGTCATGCTGGCCCTGGTACTGGGGAAACTGATCCTGATGGCGGTTCAGCCCAAGGAAAAGGTTGTCCAGCAGATTCCTGATCAAAGTGAGGTGGTGGTGGAGTACCGGGAAAATGCCTGGACCAGTTTCCTGGAAAATTATTTCGGGGAATGTTATGGCTGCATCCCCCACAAACACAGCCTCAAACTCTCCTTCCAGGTGGCGGCTCCCGAGACCCGGGTCGTGCTGACATACGCAGCGGGGATGATCGAAAAAGACAGGGAAGTTGAAATCCTGTTGAACGGACAACGCGTGCGCTATGCCGAATGGGCTCCCCCGAACCAGCCAAAGTACAACTATTATGTGGATTTGTATCGGGCCTCCAAACAAAACCCCGAAATCAAACTCCATGTGGGGGAAAACATCCTCGAATTCCGGAATCTGTACAACCACCCCGAAACCATACAGGGTTCCGGCAACGAACAGTGGGTCGTCTTTTATGTGCGCATCAAAACCACCCAGTTGCCCAAACCGAATCTGGAAAGGGCGTCCGAGGACTATACCCTTGCCAAGGAACAGTTTGATCGTCGGGAGCAGCACCCCAGCAATTACCGGGAAAGCCTGATCAAATTCTACAGGGTCATCGACCTGCTGGAACTCGCGAATCTGGAGACCCCGGACATGGCCCAGTTCAATGCGATGTACAAGGACTCTGTCCGCACCATCGCCATTCTCAACCGGGAACTGGATCACATATTTGACATCAGTCTGGGCAAGGCACAGGAAATCCTGCGCACGGTGGACACCCGGGAGATGAAGAAAACGCAACTCGATCTGCAGGAGAAGTTGGAAAACTTCCCGCCAGAGGATCCGAGAAGGCAGAAACTGGAAGTCATCATTCGGGATCTTTCCGAATAGTTGTGAGGTAGCCATGGACCCCAATGCTGTTGCTAGCGGACCTTATCTGGAAATTGTCGAAGGAAATGACACGGGCAAGAAATATCCGCTAGGTGCCAATCCGGTGGTGGTGGGACGCGGAGCCCAATGCACTTTCATTCTGGCAGACCTTTCCGTTTCGAGAAAACATTTCGACATCATTCCATCCAAGGATGGATACATGCTCAGGGACCTGGGCTCCGGAAATGGCACCAAGGTCAACGGCACCAAGGTCAAGGAACACGTTCTGACCAACGGCGATGTAATTGTATCCGGAAAGACACGCATGAAATACATGGATCCCCGGATGCAGGCGGGAGTATCCGGATCCGTCCCGGTACAGTCGGGTGCCAAGCCGGCCCCCCAGAGAAAGCCCACCATGTATCAGGCATGGGGAGCGGGCGGCCCCCCCGGAGGACCCGGGGGTCATCCAGGACAGGGGATGCCGCCCGGAATGCCGCCCGGAATGCAACCCGGAATGCAACCCGGAATGCCGCCTGGAATGCAACCCGGAATGCAACCCGGAATGCCGCCCGGAATGCAACCCGGAATGCCGCCTGGAATGCAACCCGGCGCAAGGCCCCCCATGGGACCGCCGGGAAGAATGCCGAGTATGCCGCCTGGAATGCCGCCTGGAATGCCGCCTGGAATGCAACCCGGAATGCAACCCGGAATGCCGCCTGGAATGCAACCCGGAATGCAACCCGGAATGCCGCCCGGAATGCAACCCGGAATGCCGCCTGGAATGCAACCCGGCGCAAGGCCCCCCATGGGACCGCCGGGAAGATTTCCCGGGATGCCCGATGACCGCACCGCCAACGTGAACGTGCTTCCGTACGATCCATCCCAGGCCGCCATCCAGATGCAGAACCAGCAGACCGGTTCGGCGCTCGGAAGGTTGCTCAACACCCGGGGCAAAAAAATGATCGCTGTGGTTTCGGTGGTCATCCTTGTGCTCTTCGCAATGCTTTTCGCACTCAAACTCAGTGGCGACAAAAAAGAGGCACCCAAAGAAGACCCGGAAGTGGTTGCCCGCAGGGAAAGGGAACAGAAGATAGAAGCCCTCCTGCAGGAAGCAGGCGCCTATTACATCAGTGAAGACAAACTCTCTCCCACCGGTCGGGTAAACTGGGAAGCCGCCCTGGAAAAAATCAGGGAAGCCGCGGAACTGGCTCCCGAAAGTGAACTCATCGCCAATGCCAGGAAAAAAGTGGACGCCGGAAAAAATCTGGATGAAGCCATCCATTTTGTTCAATTGCGACTGAACCGGGCGGGATTCCCCACTTCCGAAAGTGAGGAAAAACTCAATCAGGCACCCGGCCATCTGTCCGAAATCGCCGATCTGATTGCAGAAAAGGCAAAATCCTATTATGACGGTCAACTGAAAGTTGCCCAGGGCATCATCCAGAAACGCAATGCGGACAACATTGCCATCCAGACAAAAATCACGGAAGCCACCAGTCTGGCCAGTGAGCAGACCGCCCGGGGAAGACAGGGAGCCATTGCCAAGTTGGATGAAATACTGACCGAGTATCCTGGCTGCAAAAAAGTGCTGGATCTGCGCAATACCATCGTCCAGGAAACCTATTCCGGAGCAGCCCTGCGCAGGCATTTGAAGGAGTTTGAAGGCACACCCAGTCTGATTGATTCCTGCCGCACTGATGCCGACATTGTGGCAGACAAGGCAACATTCGATGAAAAGGCCGAACCGGGTCTTCTCGTGGCGGCCGCTGGTGTGGTCCTGCCCTCGACCCCGACTCCCACCGGGCCCGGCAGTTCCGGTTCGGGTTCCGGACTTCCGGCCGCCGTCAAGGCCAAATATGACGCCAAGGATTTTGTGGGTGCCGCTCAGGAAGCCCGCAATCTGGCCAAACAGGAATCCGGAGCACGCGCGGATCGGCTCAATGCACAGGCCACGGCACTGGAAGCCATGGCCGCCGCATTTCTGACCATCGATCCCTCCTCGACCAATTTCGAGTCCCAGTTTTCCGCTTATGACCGCTGTGTCGCCAGTGATGCATCCCTCGGCGGTTCCTATCTCGGCGAGTGCCGACCGGGGCTGGGCAAGAACGCCAGGCTTCTTGCGGCCGCCCGCCTGGCCCAGGGCAACCTGGAAGGAGCCTATCAGGCCTATACCCGGGCTGTGGCCATGGGAGAGGATGTTTCCAACGTCCTGAGGCAACTGGAAACCCGGGCCCAGGCGATTTACGAGGAAGCCTACAACATGGGAGATGCCCCGGGTGCCCGGGACAAATACCGCCAGGTCCTGCGCATCGTGCCGGAAAGTTCCGAAGTCTACAAGAAGGCCCAGGCCCGTATCACCGGCGGTCCGATGCCTGTCATGGATACGGAAATCGTCATCATGTCCACACCCATGCCGGCCCCCACACCCATGCCGGCACCCACACCCATGCCGGCACCCATGGATCCGCCCATGCCGGCACCCATGCCGGTTCAGATGGTTGCCCCCATGCCGGCACCCATGGATCCGCCTCCCGTCATGAAACCAGGCATGCGCCGGGTCATCATCGACGACGACGACGACGACTAGTCCTGCAGGAGAAGCCATGGAACTGATTGTCAAGAATGCCACCGTATTGTCTTTTTCCGTGACGGCTCTCGTTGCCCCCACTTCCACCCGCGGACTGATGTCCCAGGGACCCGGGCTGGCCATACGGGAGGCCTGTGGCGAATCCGTTGAACAGGAAATCCTGAAAGTGGCTCCATTTGCCATCGGCGCGGCCAGCATCACCCCTGCCGGAACCTGTGACATCGCCTCATGGGTCATTCATGTTCCCAACCGCCGGGAGGATTCGGATCCTGCGCGCATCGAGCATGTGCGCCAATCCGTCCGGGCCGCACTGATCGCGGCAGCCCGGAGGGAGTTCGAAAGCATCTCCATTCCGGGCCCCGGCCCCTGCGCCACCCACATCCACCCCAGGGAACTGGCCCGGGCCCTGGTGGATGAAATCCGCAACTTCCGGGAACCCTTCCCCCAGTTGGTCTATCTGGTGGACCCCTCTCCGGATCTGATCAAGGCATTCGAGTATTTTTCCAATCCCACAAAATAACTGCCGGACTGCTCTGTTCAACAAACCTTCACGGCACCGATGCCCGGATACATTGCGCCTAATCGTCGATGACCGAGGAGCCGAACCGGTTGGGCCAATGTGATTCCTGGATGGTCCGGATGTTCATGAGGGTCAAATAATCCAGTGGGGAACGCAGTTGCTTGGCATGGATGACGATTTCCGGATCAAACATCCGCGGGTTGATTCCCCAATTCTCCTCGGAAGCCGTCAGAAGGAAATACAATTCGTTAAAGGAAATCAAAAATGCCCTTTTGGGATCCGGCCTGAAATCATCCTGCCGGACGTAGCGCCGTTCAAGGGTGTAAGAACCCAGGCGTTTACCGGAATCATCCTGAATGGACCAGACGGTCACACTTTCCGGAATGGTCATGCGGAAACCCTTTTCGGTTTCTGTCTGTATCACTTCACCGGTCAACTTGTAGGACTCCCGACGCATGACAATGTTCTTTCCGAATGGCATTTTTTCCTTGAATTCAATCCGGTCCCCGATGCCGTGCCTGTCACCTTTCCCAACCGCGAGAAAATCCCAGCCAGAGGAGTAATAACTCTTCTGGGTTGGATAGATGGGATCGATGTTCCTGATACGGTGGATTCCGTGGGCAATCAACTGGTAGATGTCATTGCCTCCCGCTATGTAGAGGATTTCCTTGCCCTGCTCAAACTCCTTTTTCAGGCGCTTCAGGGTATTTTCGTGCCATGCCATCCATTCACTTCGAGCCAGGTAATACCAGATGACCTCGTTGATGAAACGCACCAGGGGTCTGGATTCGGTTTTTCCATGTATGTCACGGAAATGCTTGAATGTTTTCGGAGAATAGCAGTACTCGAACAGGCGGTTGGCCAGGCTGCTCCGGGCTGAGCCCATCCAGTCTTCATCGGTGTGATGCAGCAAGGTTTCCACAAATTGCTGGTATTTTTCATAAATGAGATCCATTTTCCCGTCATCAATGAGGCGTTCCTCTTCCCTGTCCACTTCCGGCGTGGAAAATCCGTTGTACAAAAGGAAGTCCACAAAGCCCTGCACGTTGGTGTCCAGCAGGTGGTAGAGGGTATATACCCGCTCCACCACGGTCTCGACTTCTCCGGTGGTCATTTCCTCGGGACGGGTGGTATCCGGAAACATGAAGGTCAACTGGGGCAGGACAATGGGGGGGGTCCTGGCCATGAATTCCTGGAAGAATTCCTTGTCAAGTTCCTTCATGCGGGCGCCGAAATCCACGTCCTTGCGAATTTTCTGCGTGGAGATCCACTTGCCGAACACAAGATCGCTCTTCTTGACTACCGGACCACTTTTGGGCTGGGGAAGAAACAGCGTGAAAATCACGAACACCATGGCCAGTGAAACGAATACGACCGTAAAGAGATCCAGTGCCTTGTTTCGAGCCATGTTCCTTCTCCAAAACCCTCACAGCGCCGGTCAAGTTCGATGCTCCATGGACGCTATCAGGACCGGCGCCAAAAGGGGAGCCCTGTCGCGGGCCCACCGATGGAGGCCACAACGTGGCCGGAAAAATTCACCTGACCGAAAAACGGGCTCATCGAACCTGAGCACGGCTGTCAGGAAGGGACAATGCGTTGCATCCAGTTCCAGGTGTCCTCCCAGGTGGATGTCCCGAAGTCCTGCCGGCAGAACGCCGCCAGTTCTTCCATGTGCGGCAGGGCCTCGTCCACCACCGGATCTGACCCGGCCTGATAGGCCCCGATGCGCAGCAGATCCCGGACGGACCTGTGGGCGGAAATCCAGGTTCGCAGTCTTTTCGCAAGGTCCCGTTGTTCCCCGGCAATGACCCGGTTTGCCAACCTGGAAACACTGCGTGAAACGTCCAGTGCAGGATAATGCCCCAGTTCGGCCAACTCCCGGGTCAGTACCAGATGTCCGTCCAGCAGGCCTCGTACCTCGTCCGCCACGGGCTCGTCCATGTCCGAACCTTCCACCAGCACCGTATACAGGGCCGTAATGCTTCCATGCATGGAAGGACCTGCCCTTTCGAGAAGGCCGGGAAGACAGGCGAACACAGAAGGCGGATACCCGCGCCTGGCTGGTGCTTCCCCGAGTTGCAAATGGATTTCCCGCCTGGCCCGGGCCAGGCGTGTCAGGGAATCCACCAGCAACAGGACATCCATGCCCGAGTCCCGGAAATATTCAGCCACGGCTGTGGCGCAATGGGGCGCCATCGCACGGACCAGGGCAGGCTGGTCAGAGGTTGCCACCACCATCACACAGTTCTGCAACCCCTTTTCAGTCAGGTTGTCCCGGATGAACTCCACCACTTCCCGGCCGCGTTCTCCCACCAGACAGACCACTGTGATGTCCGATGTGGCCTGACGGGCAAGTTGTCCAAGCAAATGGCTCTTGCCCACACCGGAACCGGCAAACAGGCCCACGCGCTGGCCCCGGGCCAGTGTGCAAAGACCGTCTATCACCCGGACGCCTGTGACCAGGGGCAAATGCACCATGGGACGGGAAAGCGGATCCGGTGCATCCTGCTCAAAGGGCCTTGGTTCCCCTGTCAGTGGTCCCTTGCCATCCATGGGTCGACCCAGCCCGTCCAGGATACGCCCCCTGATGCTTCCGGAAACGACCACTGCCAGAGGTTCTGACGGGCGGACACTCCAACCGGGACCAATGCCATTGACTGATCCAACAGGACAAAGCCAGATGTTCTCCTGATCGAAGGCCACCACCTGGGCCTCCAGGTGAATCTGGTTGTCCGCAGAGGACAATACCACCCATTGACCCATGCTCGGCTCCGGGAGTACGGCCCTGACAAGTTGTCCGTCCATCCCGCAAACCTTTCCCAGACGGGGCATTCCACCCCCTGTGACCTTTTGCATGGCAGCGGTAAAGAAGTCATCCACACTCATGGGAGAACCTTTCAAGGTGTTCCCGCCATACCGCCTCCCAGGCCGACAGCCGACCATCCAGACGGAATGAGGCAGTTTCGATGACCACCTGGCCGACCGGCACATCCGTGCGGGCCTGCAAACGGAAAACCACATGGGGAAACCGTGCGGCAACATCAACCCGCAAGAATTCAAACCTTCCTTCATCCGCAGGGGCATGCACGAGGGTGACGGTTTCCATCGCCACCGAATCCCCCAGAAGGGTCCGTGTCATGTCCGCCAGGGCAGCCGGATCCAGCGAGAGCTCACGCCCCAGTGCCCGGGCTGCCAGGGATGCTGCCAGAGCGGGAAGATTCCGGGAAATTGTTTCCCGGTCCGCCGACAGGACCTGTTCCCATGCCTCCAGTCGCTCTGTCCACAGCCGAAGAAACTCCCTGAAGGCCTGATCTTTTCCTTCCCGGTAACCCTCTTCTCTGGCCGTGGATCGCAATTCTTCCAGTTTTTCGTATCCACGCCGCAAATCCTGCTCCTGCCTGTGCAGGGTCTCCATCAGATCCTGTTCCATGGGTCCGATGCGCACAGGCCACGGACGGAGTTCCACCTGTGGATGAACCTGCAGTTCCCTTTCGGAGAAAGACATTTGGGGCTCCGTACAAAGTCCCGGGATTTCCGATGGCTCGTTGGGACCAAGGGGCATCAATGGATTTCCAGCATCCTTTCGATGCATCGCCGTGCTCTGGCTGCCGTCGGTTCCGGCACGGTCACCTCATGCTTCATGTGGACCAAGGCATCCCGTACGTGCACCAGACGGGTCATCTTCATGTTCGCACACACCAGATCGGGTCCCGCAGGCACCAGCACCAGATCCGGACGCAACAACTGCATGCGGTTGATCAGGCCGGCCTCGGTCCCCACAACCAGGGTGGCTCCCCGGGGGAACTGCTCCAACCGACGCAGCATTCCCCCCGTGCTTTCCACATAATCCGCCTTGAGGCAGACCGGCAGGTCGCATTCGGGATGAACCATCACGATGGCTTCGGGAAACTGTTCACGGCGGCGATCAATGTCCTGGGGAACGATGGTCTGGTGGACGGGACAGTACCCCGGCCAGAACTCCACCTTGCGGTTCATGTCCCGGGTCACCCATTCACCGAGATGCCGATCGGGAACAAACAGGATGGTGCGATCCGCCGGCAGGCTTTCCACAACCGCCCGGGCGTTGGCAGACGTACAGCAGATATCCGAAAGCGCCTTGATGCCTGCCGTGGAATTCACGTAGGTCACCGTAATGGACCCTGGATGGGCCGCCTGGAACGACACCAGTTCATCCTCCGTGATCATGTCGGCCATGGGACACCCTGCGGTCTCCACGGGAAGCAACACGGTTCGTGACGGGGCAAGGATGGCAGCCGTCTCCGCCATGAAGTGCACCCCGCAGAACACGATCACGTCGGCTTCCACCCTGGCCGCCTTTCGCGACAACTCCAGGGAGTCCCCGGTAAAGTCCGCGATGTTCTGCACCTCGGCCAACTGATAGTTGTGCGCCAGGATGACTGCACGGCGCTCTTCCTTCATGGACCGGATTTCTTCAATCAACTGTTCGGAGGGAGGACATACGGATGTATTCATGGGCTCTCCTTGCTTCGGTGCATATGGACCGGGTGGGGTCCCGACCGGAAATGTCTTGTCACAAGGAACCGGAAATTTCAACCCCGGGATGCGCAATTCCGGAAAAAGCACCGGATCCGGACATTTTCACCATCCCCGGTAATCCCGACGGACCACCTTGACCCAAAAAGCCTTGAAAACAGTCGGACCAGGCAATGGCACGCCTCTTGCCTTACTGTGGCACCAAGGAGGACACCATGCAGATCCTGTGGACCGTCACTGAATTGCTCAAGACCGTCGAAAACCGAAACCGGAAACATCCGTACCGTTTGTACGGGACCCTCGCCCGCGGGGCCGTCTGGTCCTGCCTGAACCGGACCACCTGGGCTTTGCCTGAACTGGCACGGGTGCTGCGCTGGGGTACCCGGCAGAATCTCATCACCCGTACCGAAGCCCGTCGTATGTGGCACCTGATCCGGGTTTTGGTGGAGATGTCCGAAACGGAACCGGATCCCGTCAGGACAACCCTGCAACCCATGGCTTCACACATGAACCGGCCCTGGCAGGAATGGGCCACGGAAAAACTCGTTCAAACCCGGGAGGAACCCCATGAACAATTCGCTCAAAATTATCGATAATCCCGTTGTCAGTCGCATGCATCGTGCCATAGGCGAAGTGGAAAAACGCTGTGGTGCCGGCACCCTCATGGCTCTGGAAGGAAAACCGCACCAGATGGTGGAAGTGTTTTCCACAGGGTCATTCGCCCTGGACCGTGCCCTCGGAGTGGGAGGACTTCCCCGGGGCCGTGTCATTGAAATCTACGGTCCCGAAAGCACCGGCAAAACCTCCCTGGCCCTTTCAGTGGTGGCCCAGGCACAAAAAAACGGAGCCCTGTGTGCCTTCGTGGATGCCGAACATGCGCTGGACCTCGGCTATGCGGAAAAACTCGGCGTGGATACGGCACACCTGATGATTTCCCAACCTGATTTCGGGGAACAGGCTCTGGAAATAGTGGACATCCTGTCTTCCGAGGGCGCGGCCGACCTCATTGTGGTGGATTCCGTGGCGGCCCTGGTTCCCAAGGCCGAAATCGAGGGGGAAATGACCGACATGCAGGTGGGACTCCAGGCGCGGCTGATGAGCAAGGCACTTCGCAAGATCACCGCCCATTGTTCCAAGAGCCGCACGGCGGTGATTTTCATCAACCAGATCCGGATGAAGATCGGCGTGATGTTCGGATCCCCGGAAACCACGCCTGGCGGACAGGCCCTCAAGTTCTTCAGTTCGGTGCGCATGGACATCCGCCGCACCGGGCATATCAAGGAGCAGGAAACCATCCTGGGCAACCGCATCAAGGTCAAGGTCGTCAAGAACAAGGTTGCCCCGCCCTTTGCCGTAGCCGAAATCGAACTGTGGTATGAGCACGGCATTTCCCGGGTACATGAACTGTTCGATCTTGGTGTGGAGAAGGGCCTCATCGCCAAGGCGGGATCCTGGTACTCCCTGGACGGGGAACGCCTGGGTCAGGGTCGTGATCGGGCGGTGGAGAGCCTGCGTGGACAGACCGATGCGCTGGCACGGATCGAGGCCGCCCTCGTGGCCGGACCGGTCCCCCGGGAAGGCCAGCAAGCCCCGTAGTTCGTCAATGATGACTTACTGGTCCAGCCGGACGAAATCCAGATCCATGCGCCAGAATCCGGCATGTGCAGTGATGCCGTTGAGGATGGTAAGCACCACGGGCCCCGGATCCCCGTTGAGTTTCTCCAGGGATGTGGAGGTCATCCTCACGATGGGAAAGGTGGAAAACAGGTCGCTGACCACTCCCGGTACCGCTGTCCGGAGCAATTTGACCACCTTCTTCGCATCCACCATTTCCGACATGCGGTTGAACCCCACGTCAAAGAAGATCACCTCCCGGGTGTTGTCCCTTTTCAGAATGATGGCGTTACCCTCCTGCTCGAAGAAGATGGGCACCTTTCCGGCCGTGGTGGCATGCGTGTCCTTGTCGCCATCCAGTTTCATGGTCACATGGATACCACCCATCTCCAGCCAGGGACCCGTTTCGTCCCATTCCAGGATGGGCGGCAACAACAGGTTGATTTCCGAACTCTTCAGGCGTTCGTAATACCCCCCCAGCCGCTCCATGCCCAGGTCATACAATTGCTGTTTGGTGTACACGATCCCGGCCGCGTTTCCAGCATCCCACATGGCATACGCAATCTGGTTCACCAGGGGGCTCCCGAAGGAAATGGACATACCTGTTTCGGTGCGCTGATCCCGGTGGAAACGCTCCAGCACCCCCTGCCCGGCTTTGGCGACCAGAGGCGTCACCGCGTGGATTTTCGTGCGGTATTCCACTGCCACATTCTGTTCCACC
Source organism: uncultured Kofleriaceae bacterium (assembly GCA_964618145.1). Classification (GTDB taxonomy): domain Bacteria; phylum Myxococcota_A; class Polyangia; order HGW-17; family HGW-17; genus HGW-17. Next base: position 14,953 of record CAZTZR010000007.1, on the reverse strand, counting down.
ACCCCGAGGGTCTGCACTTCGGTGGCCTGATCAATGGGGTGTTCGAAATCCAGGACCACCTGGGGCACCAGCCGGGTCATGAGCGTGTGAAACACCTCCCGGGAAGAGTTGCGCGTGGTCACCATGATGGCATCGCGCACCGCCTCGTCCAGGCGTGGCAGCAGCAAATCAAAGGCCCACCCCGGCAGGAAACCGTCATCCTCGATCAGGGGTACGGACGCGTCTGCAGTCATGTTGACCAGATCGGCGTTGTCGGGTTCAAGCACCAGTTCACCGGTGATCTCCATCCATTCATAAGTGGCCTTGCCGTTGGAATTCATGCCGGTTGCACTCGAATGGTAGTAGATGACCACGTTCTGGAGCCGGCTGTGAAAGAAGAGTTTGTCCCCCTCGAAATGGAGATTCACCTCAATGGCCGAAGCCACGACCGAGGTGGTCGTGATGGTGATGGTCACGGGCACCAACAGAACTTCCGTTTCCACCACGATGGGGTTCTCCATGTATTCCACGAGTTCCTCCCCCGCCATCATATCCTCGCACAAAGAGGCGAAGGAAACTTCCCGGTGGGTGAGGATGTCGATCCCCAATCGGGTCTGCACTGTGGCGGGCTGGAACTCGTGGATGTCCAGAAAATGCCCCTGCAGCCAGGAAAGCACGGTGAACAGGGAATCCCCTTTTTTTTCCACTTTCACGAAACCATGGCCATCCACAGGGGGCAGTTCTGTTTCGAAACTTGAACTGTTGAATTTTTCGCCGTTCACGAGCAGGGGTTTCTGTTTGGACTTGACCACCAGGCGCACAGGCTGATCCTTCGGAAGAAAGGAGCCGGGTTCGGGCTCCAGAATCTGGATGTGGTTGACTTCCTCACAGGAAAGAAGGGACCATACAAGAAAAACAGAGATGACATGACGGAGCATCCCGGAACCACCTTTGGGGCCGGAGTTTCATGCCGGCCAGTGCATACAGTGTACCCGAACTGTCTCTCCTGTCAATTGGATGTCAGAAAAAAAGTGAATGTTTTCAAATACTTATGACGCATCGTGTCATGTTTTCGATGATGCAACGCGTCAATACGTTCTGCCTTTGTCACTGATACAAATGGGAAAACAATTCCGATGCACCCAGAATGGTGTCACAAAACTCACAACACAAAAGATCCTCGCCGATTCTGGAAAACGCTGCCGGAACATGCTCCTGGTGTTCCGGTCGGGTGATGCAGCCGGAGTTGGGGCAGAGCAACTGTGCGATGCCGGTCACCTCATCGGGCAACGACAGTTCAGCCTTCTCCACCACTCGTGCATGTTCGATGCGGTTGACCCGGGCCCCCGGGGAAACGGCTGCCACCAACCGCAATTCATCACGGGACAGCACCCGGTCTTCGATCATGAGGATCCCCTTGACATGGTCCGGGCGCGATACGGATCGTACACACCCGGCACGATACACATCCCCGCGCTCCCGGACGCGCAACAACAGGGCCAGCAGGCTTTCGGTGTGGGGGGCCAGATGATCCAGCACCACCCCGGCATCCCGGATTGGACGAATGGAGACACCTTCACGTGGAGGTTTTTCCTGTACCGGGAGGTGCAAGTAGAAATCCGTCTCCCCGGTTCGGGCCTGGTGAACGGGCACGCCGGACACGGGAAGGGTCTTCAGGTCCATGGCCAAAGCAAGAAGGGCCATCCGGGTGGGCACCCCGTTGCCCGCCTGATTCTTGTAAAGGGCCTTGGGATGGGTATCCAGTTCCGGCAGGATGCCGGGAATGCGCTTGTCGATGGGCAACGGATGCATCAGGCCAAAGTTGGGCTTGGTGCGGTTCATCATGTCCAGGGTGAATGCCCCGGATTTTTTCGCCTTTTCAAACTCGTTCTGGTCCGGCATGCGTTCGCGCTGGATGCGGGTCTGGTAGAAGATATCAGCCTCTTCAAGTCCCTCCATCATGTTTTCATGTTCGTGGACGGTCACGCCCCGTGAACGGACAAGCCTTGTTATGGCTGACGGCATGGCCAGCACCAGGGGAGCACAGAAATGGAACGTGTTCCCCGGAAACTGGCTCAGGGCCAGGGCAAGGGTGTGGGTGGTGCGGCCATACTTGAGATCTCCGGAAAACACCACAGTCAGGTGGTCCAGACGGCCATGGCGTTCCAGAATGGTAAACAGGTCAAGGATTGTCTGGGTGGGATGCTGCCTTTTGCCGTCGCCGGCATTGAACACCGGCACCGGTGTACGCCGGGCAGCCCACAGGGCAGCCCCGTCCAGGGGATGGCGCAGGACGATGGCATCACATGCATAGGCATCGAACATGTCGATGGTGTGCGACAGGCTTTCGCCCTTGCTCACCGAAGATCCCTCCGTGGATCCGAAACCTGTCACCCGACAGCCCAGACGCAGGGCGGCAATTTCAAAACTTGCCCGGGTGCGGGTGGAGCTTTCGTAAAACAACTGGGCCACCAGTTTGTCCCGGCCGGCGGCCAACTGATACCCCGGCACATCTCCCCGGACAATGGATGCCTTCAGTTCTGCTGCGAACCGCAAAATTTCCATCATGTCTTCACAACTCAGATGATGAATATCCACAAGACCTTTTTTGCAGAGCGACATGTTTCATCCTTTCCGGCGCCATCAGCGCCAGGGGTCAGGGGTAGGTGGGGGGATTTTCCGGGTGCCCGGGCCCCGTATATATACAAGTCCCCTGTCTGATACAAGCTGGCATTTGGGATATTCGACAGAGCCCGAATCAGGCGGGATGAACAAAAAACCGGTGACACTCTCCGGCTCAACCGGCCGGTTCGAGCAGGAACAGAACCCGGGCGATGGCCGCGACGATGATGGCATTGGTCACCTGTCCCCGCAGGGTCCGTTCACGGATTTCGTGCAGGGGAATGGGCACCACCTCCAGTTCTTCGTCGGTGTCGAATTCAGTGGGTTGGGTACGACGGGCGTTTTTCGCGATAAAGGTGTAACAGCGGTTGTCCTGGATGGCGGGGTTGGGGTGTATGGGTTCCAGTTGGATCCACTCATCGGAGGTAAAGCCGGTTTCCTCACGCAATTCACGGCGGGCCCCTTCCAGCGGGTCTTCCCCGGGGTCCATCACGCCCCCGGGCAGCTCCAGTGTGAAACCGGAAATCCCCTGTCGAAACTGGCGCACGAAAACCACTTCGTTTTCGGGCGTGATGGCAAACACGTTGGCCCAGTCGGGAAAGTGCAGCCGATAGAACCGGGCCTGCCTGCCATCCTCCGGTCGCAGGCTGTGGGTGCGGGTGATGCGGACAAACGGATTGGAGAGAACGGTTTCCTCATCGGTGTCAATCCAGGGGCGGCAGGGTGTCATCTTCATTTCCTTCCCGAAATATGGTATTCCGTCTTGGACGGTCGTTTTCCAGTTTCACCGGACGTGCACATGCGACATATTCTTTACTTCCTGATAACCCTCTGTCTGACGGTGACAGGATGTTCCCCCCACCGCCCGGCGGACAACACCGTACCCACGGGAGCCCGCGCCCGCTGGCAGGCGGGCATGCGCATATTCGCCTCTTTGCCGGATAACGTCAACCCCGGGGAAGCCTCCGGGAACGCCCTCCTGCCCATGGAAATGCGACAGGCCATGGAAGGTGCCCTTTTCACCCTGACAGCACATCCAAGGCTGCCATCGGATCCGGTTCGTTCCCGTCGCCTGGCAAGGCGTCTCGATACAATGGGACTCGTTTTCGCCGCCAGCGCCGTTCGAAATCCCCCCCGCATCAAACCTTGTTCCGAAAGGGAAAAACTCAGGCGCCGTCAATGGGGGGAAATCACCAAGTTTCCTGTTGCCGGATCCGTCCTGCAAAAACTCCCTCCCGGAAAGGCCGCCGAATGGATCCGCACACTACAAGGAGACATTTCCGGGTTCCGCTCCCGCCTGGCCTTCCATCTGGCTTCCGGCAAACAACCTGAAACCCTGGATTGCGCCGCATGGCTGGACGTTTTGCCCGTGGCCGTGGCAACCCACTCCGAGTTGGCCGTGGAAAAACTTTGGCCGGCCGTCCAGAAAACCTGCGACCGGAAGCAACTGCTGCAGGCGGCCGCCTCCCTGGGACCCCACTTTCCCGAGGTGCTGCGTCTGGTGGCCGATACGGCAGACCATTCTGATCTGATCAGTCTGTGCACCCGAACAGGAGCCCGTTTTTCCGCCGCCCGCCTGCGGGAGTTGACTGAATCGCTTCCCGGTCCCGCCGGTTCCCATCTGGCCCTCGGAGTGCTCTGCAGCGATGGAACATTTCTGGAAAAGCCCTTCCCTCAAACCCTGACGGAAGCCTGGCGATTGCACCTGACGGGAAAAACACCGGATGTCTCAGCCTTTTTGCAGGAAAAACTGCCGGACATGTCGTTTTCAGAACGCATGGAGGCCGGCACACTGGCACTCTCCCTGGGAGATCCGGATGCGGCTTTGCGCCATTTCCAGTGGGCACTGGGATTTGCCCGGACCCCTGATGAACGGTCACAGGCTCTGTTCCGGTTACGGATGATGCAACGCTTCCAGGTGGAAAATGAATGGCACCTGATTCTGGAACAGGCCAGAACCGATCCCGGTACCGTGGAACAGGAACTGTGGTGGCGCGGACACTGGCCAGCCATCCTTCTTTTGGATTCCGGCAAAAAATCCTCCTTGCAGGACAGGGCCACCTTTGCCCTGCAGAATTATCGCGCCTGCCATCCGGAGGGTGGTCCTCTGGTACACGCATGGGAACGATTGATCGGGCGTCAGGAAATGGCCCGGATCTGGGACGGGCTGGACACGGTTTCCTGCACCCGCCCCAAAACTGCGGGACCAACCAAAGAAACACCTTCCGTCACGCCTTTGGAACTGACGGACTTTTTCTCGGATCTGGCCCGTCTTCTCCGGGAACCGGCATCCGCCCTGGTGTGGAATGCCATTTTCGACCGGCATGTGGATCATTCCCATGTGGAAACCGCAGCCGAACTGGTTCCCTTCCTGCATCCGGACTCCCCCGAACACCATCTGGCTGCCGCCCGGCTCTTTTTGCGGAAAAACCAGCCAGACAGGGCCTGGGCCATGGTGGAGGACGGCTCCCGGTCGGCATCCGAGCCCGGCGCGTGGCATGCCCGGGTAGCCGAAGTGTTCCTGCAAGCCGGATACCGGCATGACGCCGCCCGGGCCATGCGCAGTTTTGCTGCATGGCACCAGGCCTTTGCCCACCCTAAAGAAGCAGGTCGACCGGATCTCAGGTTCACCCTGCATGCGGTACTGGCGGACTTCTTTTTCCGTGCGGGATTCGTGGAGTTGTCCCGTGGGCAACTGACCCGGATGCTGGACGGGGCCCGCAAGGGGGATCCCCTGCGGGCCGGTCGCATTCTTGCCCGGGTGGCTGCTTTCCGCCCGCAGTTGGTTCCCTTCGGACAACTCGTGGAAACCACCCAAAATCCCTTGTTCCTCCTGGCCCATGCAGTACGGAACCGCCTTCCCGCCGATCACCCCGGACACCTGGTGAGTCAATTGCGCATGGCACTTCCCACCGCTCCGGAAATTCCCTGGTTCGGGTGTATTGCGGGACAACGGGAACAGGACTGCCTGGACGCCGTGGTTTTGGGCTTTTCGACCCATGAGGGCATCCGGCTGGAACTTCTTCTGGATCTCCTGGATGAACTGCATCCTCCCCCGGCACGAAAGAACCTGCCCATGGACCGGCTGGCCCTGCAGGCCGCCATGGCCCACGCCCGGATGCACTCCCACTGGGAATTCCTCGTGGCTGCACTGGCAGCACCGTGAACCGCCAAAAACCATTCAACAGGATTTGCCAGGGAGCCGAACTATGCTAGGATGCCGGACCATGCGGTTGGTTCTTTCATGCCTGACAATTTTCATCATGATTTGCTTCCCGGCGGCGTCCTTTTCCCGGGGTCCACTGCCCTCCCACAGTCCATCGTCCGTACAAATGGATTTCATGAAAACCACTCCCGACAAGGACGTCCAGTTGGGAACCTGGGTGGAATATGCCGTGACCGACCGGCAGGAAAAAAAGAGCTACCGAATGAAAATCGCCTTTGTGGGGCGTGAAGGCGGCGGGCGGTTCAGTTGGATGGAAATCAGTCTGGCCGGGCTTGGAAGGGCCATGATCCTGAAGTTGTATCTGGAAGGCACTCCCGGAAATCCCGGGGAAATCCGCCGCATGATCATGCAGATCGGCAACATGCAGCCCATGGAAATGCCCTTGACAAAATCCGATGAACTCCTTCCCGTGTTGCACCAGAAGCCCATGATGACTCCCCGTACTGTCGGCAACGTGGACATGCGCACCCCTGCGGGGCAGTTCCCCGGAACCCTGCATGTGCGGGGAATCAACGCCGACGGAGACATCATCAATTTCTGGCACCACCGTCAGGCTCTCATGTGGTCACTGGTGAAAATGCAGGACGGCCGGTTTGACATGGAACTTGTCGGACAGGGACTCGGTGCCGTCTCCCGGATCCGCCAGAATCCGGTCCCCTTCCACATGCCCCGGTAGGATTGGAAAAATCAAAAAATCAGAAGTAATAACGGAAGCCCAGCGCGCCACTGACGCCAAAACCGGTGCGACCCACCACGGTCAGGCTGGGGGCGACCTCAAGATAGATGTCAATGGGTAGTTTGGCAAACACAAATGCCAGCCCCAGGGGAATCCGGGCGCCAATACCAATCATTTTCTTGTCGGCGTTATCATTTGAGTTGTCATTGTCAAACCACTTCCAGAGGTAGGCGCCAAAACCGGCATAAGCGTCCAGTTTGAACGCCGATTGCCCCATCAGGTTGAAATGGTACAGGTAGTCCACCGTGACATTGAAATGGTTACCATCCACAAAACCCAGTCCGACGGTTCCCTGGATGGCATTCTTGTCATTGAGGTAATATTTCCCGGTCAATCCACTCGGAGATCCCAGGGCGATGCCCAGTCCGAAATTGTTGCCCTGCCCCACCTGGGCTTCGGCCTTTTGCGTCCAGGCCATGGAAAACAACCCGAACGTCAGGGTGAATACTGCCAGAACAGGAAGAAAAGTCTTGATGCGCATGATGATACTCCTTTTCATCACAAGGCGAACCGTTCCAGAATTGGAAACGGGAACAACAATACCGGTTTTGCATCCTAACCATGGGGGGTGACAAAGGCAAGTCCCTTCCGGATTTATTTCATCAATTTATGAATCTTTATTTATCCAATGGAATCATTTATCCAACGGAATCCGCTGACTACGGAACAATGATGGAGGCTTTTCCCTCCGTGTCGGTCCGGGAGGAATACAGGTGCTGCGCGGGAATGGTGCATTCTCCCGCCAGGGGACATTCCGGAGCCACCAGAAAAGCACGCACTTCCAGATTTTGCAGCGGAACTCCGTTGCCATCCTGAAGAACGAATTTCACCAGGGAGGGCGTGGGAGGTTTGAAGAGGAACGGCACCGTGTCCTGCAACTGGGCCACAATCTGGTCATGGATGGTGGTGTTGGGATATTTGAGCCGATCCGGAAAAATCAGGGAAAAATCGTAATACCCGGGGTCAAGGAGCATGGAGAACCAACCCGAGGAGTCCGTCTGGGTGGAAGGCTGGTAGGCCGCATCGATCATTTCCGCAATGGGAAGACCCGTGCTGTTGGTGGAGGGGGATGCCTTGATCATGACCTGGGACAGCGGGGCTCCCGTTTCCGGCGCCAGCACCTGACCAATGGCCGTGATGCGCCGTTCCAGTTCGACACTCTCGCCATATCCGCTGACGGGTCCCACTTCCAGGGTTTTCTTGGTGCTTGCGAACGGTGAATCCAGTGGTGTGGTGATGGTGACCTCATACAGCCGGCCGGTTTCGAACTCGCCTGGAACCAGGGAAACCGTCACGTTGCCTTCCTCGTTGGTGGTGCCCTCGGCGATGATCACGCCGTTGTTCCGGGTGCCTCCCCCCACCACGGACTGGAAGGTCACCCGTGCGCCGGAAACCACTTCCCGACTGCCGGAACCGGAGAATCCGAACACGTTGGTCCCGAAGGTGATGGGAGGAGCCAATGCCGGAAACTCCAGATCCCCGGTATGATAGGAACCGTGGCCATGCACCTGTTTCCATTCCTCGACTTGCGAAGTGCTGACTTCAAAAAGCACAGAGGGCATTACAATTCCGGTGTTTCCGGGCCCGGTGAAGATGCTCAGGCTCAAAGGTTCATTGGTGAAATACACCCGGAATTCCCCTTCATGGCCTGGCTCGGACGAACTTTGGGCAACCGTGGAGGATGCACCGGTTTCAAAATCGAAAATCCATACCGTGGCATGGGTCACAGGATTCCCCTGGGCATCCACCAGCCGGCCGATGACTTCGAAGTTCTCCACGCCAAGGGTAAAATCCACCTGGGTGTTTCCGCTGAAGTAGGCAAAGGAAACAAGGGGCGCCAGTTGGGTGGCCGGTTGTGGTATGACCTGCAGGACGTAGAAGTCCGGCTGGACCAGACGCATGCTGTAGGGTACTCCGCCGGCGTGCACCGCACCGAGTGTCTGGGAACTGCTGGTTACTCCGCGACCGGGGATATGGGACAACCGGTAGGTCAGAAACAGGGCCTGGGCATTGGAGTCGTTGTTCTGGGTACGGACTCTTCCCTCAATGGTAAAGGGGTCGGGCACGGTGATCCGGACAATGCCCTCGGCGTCAGGAACCAGTTCGGTCGGCCCCAGATCCATGACCAGTTGTCCCTGCAGGGGGCTTGATGTGCGCTGGTCATATATTTCTATTCCCAGGGGAAGTTCCACGGGGTCCCGCACCAGCATGCAAATGCCCTGGGGCCCGCATGCCTGCCCTGGATCACAATCATGGTCGGCATGACATCCGTACGGTCCGGTTTTGGAATACATATCGGCTGCACAGGAAACCAGAAAAGACGCAAAACAAACAAAAATCAAAAGAAATCGAAGGGGTTTCATGGCTCACCTGCCGTTTTTTGCGCTTGGATACACACAACAACAAATCCCCAAACATCTGCAGGGGAAAGGGTGGCACGCCATTGCGGATGTACTTCGGAACTGGCGTTGAACGCGTCGGCAATCACGACTTCCACATAATGCTGGGAACCCGAAACATCCCCCCGCTCGGTGGAACAGAACAATTTTTTCTGAATGGGAAAATCATATTCGCGCACCCTGGGCGCCAATTGGAGCTCCACCCCGGGATCCGCCCCCGGAATGCCCCCGAACGCCACAATGGTGTTGAGTTTCTGGGAATCCGGTGCCAGGGCGTAATCCCGAAATACACGGAAACGGATTTCGTCATACACATCCGGATCCTCCACCACGAAATGAAGCACCAGATCCGAGAGGCTGTCAATTTCCACATTCACCTTGAACTGGGGGGAAAGGTACTCCCGCAGGAATCGGGGCGGGGTTTTGGAGGGGGTAGGCTCTTCTTCCAGCGGAAACGGAACCACGCAGGATGTGGCCAGAAGAAGTGTCAGTGTCAACCAGAGGGAACTCATGCTCCAGAACCTCCGGGGCCTGGTGGATGCAAGAACCACACCAAGGGAGCCGCCATCGCCATTTTCGGGCGCCGGCCGGAAAATCTGCCCTGACCGGACACCCGAACGCGACAATTTCGTCAGTCCCGGTGAACCGGAAAACCTGTCCAGTGGATAACTGCCTGGTTCAGGAGGGAATTTCATCATCGGAATCTTTTTCCAGATACCGGAAGATGGTTCGGGGATCCACTCCCAGATCCCGCGCTGCCTGAGTCCGGTTCCCGTTGTTCTTTTCAAGCACCTGAAAGATGTACTGCCGGGTGAAATCCTCCCGGGCCTGGGCCAGGGGCAGGATGGGTACCCAGGATCCCGCGTCCACACCCAGATCCGCAGCCGACAGCATCGTACGATCTGCCAGGACTATGGCACGTTTGATCCGGTTTTCCATTTCCCGGACATTTCCGGGCCACGGGTACTTGCGCAGCACCTCCACGGCATCCGGTGCAAAATCAATCACGGAGGACTGGAATTCCTGACGGAACTTCTGCAACAGGTATTTTGCAATCACCAGAATGTCGTCACCGCGCTTGCGCAACGGGGGAAGATGCAGGTTCACCACGTTGATGCGGTAGTACAAATCCTCCCGGAAACGGCCCTCGGCCACATCCTTTGTCAGGTCGCTGTGGGTGGCAGCGAGAATGCGGATGTCCACCTTTTCCTGCTTCGAGTCCCCCACCCGGGTGACCGTCCGCTCCTGGATGGCCCGCAGCAGTTTCACCTGCAGCGTCAGGGGAAGATCCCCGATTTCGTCAAGAAACAGGGTGCCTCCGTCGGCAGCCTGAAAACGGCCCTCCCGGCTTGCCACGGCCCCCGTAAAGGCACCCTTGACATGACCGAACAGTTCGCTTTCAAGCAGACTTTCGGGGATGGCTCCCATGTTGATGGCCACAAAGGGACCGTTGGCCCGGGCGGAACGCCGGTGAAGTTCCCGGGCGATCAACTCCTTGCCGGTGCCGGTTTCGCCGGTGATCAGAACAGAGACATCCGTGGGGGCGATCTTGGCGATGGTACGGTAGACTTCCTGCATCGAAGAACAGGAACCGACAATTTCACCGAAGTGCGCCCTTTCGAGTCTTTCATGCAACTGCCGGTTGTCCATGGCCAGTTCATTGAGAATCAGTGCGTTGCGCACCACCAGGCTTGCCAGGGAGGAGAAAACGGTGAGGATTTCAAGTGTCTGCTGTACAAACAATCCCCGTATGTTGGAGTTTCCCACGTAAATCAGTCCAATAAGGTTGCCCCGGTCCAGAAGGGGGACACACATCACCGAGTTCAGGTTGAGATCCATCACGGACCGGGCGGTGGAGAACTCTTCGTGGTTCAGGGCATCCGAAACAATCAGGGGCTTCTTGCTGCGCACGACCCGGCTGATGATGCTGTCGGAAACCTGATCCACTGCCTGGGCGATGTTCTCGCGGTTCACGTTTCGGGCCACCTTGATGTCCAGTTTCCCGTTTTGGGCAAGAATCAGGAAGCCCTTGTCGGCACCGGTGATTTCCACCACCACGTCCATGAGGTTTTCCAGAACCACCGCCAGATCGGTTTCATTGAGGATGCGGCGGGCCACCTCGAAAAGTTTCTGGTAGTCCCCCGCGCCCTGGGAATGACGGGTCGAGATGTTTTCGGCCGCCGGTTCCTTTTCGAGGAACTGGATCTCGGCGTCTCCGAAACGCAGCAAATCCCCGTCGGACAGTTTGTGCTTGCTCCGGCGTCGGCCGTTTACGAAAAAAGTATTGCGTCCTTCGGTAGCCAGGATCTGGTGGTTCTTGCCGTCATGCAGGATGTGTGCGTGCACGGCATCCACCAATGGGTCCCGGACCACGACGTCATTGGCCTCGTCCCGGCCAATGGTGGTAAGTTTTTTGAAGAGCGTAAAAATCTTGACGTTTCCCTGAACCTTCACACGCAGATTGGGCATCAATATTCTCCCTGCAAGCCGATGAAAAAGCCCCCGGATTCCAGAGGCGCACCGTAGATTTCCAACCCCTGCCTGCGGGGCACGAAACGGCGTTCCACGGTGGTACGGGTGGGCTTATGGAATACAAGTGCATCCACCACACCCACCATCCAGAGGCCGAAGAAAGCGGCACCCGTACCCACCTGCAGATACTGGATCTGCCGGGCGGATACCACCTCTGACTTGGGAACAAGACCCCGAGGATATTTGTAGTTCAAATAGGCATAGGAACTGACGCTGACGGTGGCCGCCAGCGTCTGGAGACCCACCAGCAACCAGCCCTTGGCGTCATGCCCGTTCTGGAACTGGCCGACTCCCAGGGGAAAGAAATTGAACAGCATGTAATTGCGGTGGATGACTGTGGTTTCCTGCAGGATGGGAGCGTTCCTGCGCAACGCTTCCTGCCGCTTGCGTTCAGCCTCTTCCTTCTCACGTTTTTTGCGCTCTGCTTCTTCCTTCTGGAGACGGACGATTTCCTGCAGTTTCTCCCTTAATCGGGATTTCACCTGGTTGAAAAAAAGGATGGCTCCGGCAGGCACGACAACGGGATCCAGTTTGAAATCCGGGCGACGGTTCAGGAGCATGGTGAACGCCTTGGTGGCCTCGGTGTAGTCCTCCACGAACCAGTAGGAAAGGCCGAGCATGCGAAGCGCCTTGATTTCCTCCTCCTCCGTGGCGAACTGACTGTTGGGATACATAAGGGGCGACAGGATATCGATGACCCGCTGGTGATTACCCTGCAGGCTTTCCTGGGCAGCCAGTTCCAGTTGGTCAGACGGTTCCACCGAATCGATGGATACCTGCGAAAAAAGTGTACTGAGGAAAATGAAAAACCACATATCCCGATAAAATCCGATGAACTATACCCCGCAACGGTTTCCGGTACAAGGTCTATTATAATCTGGCAGCGGTGATCTGTTCTGTTATCCGGGACAAGGGCCCAAAAGTCTGATCCCGTTGCTTCTGCGGTGTCCTTCCGGTTTCCGGTGCCGGTGACGGGCCATCATTATCAATACAAACTCATCATGCGATTGCCCTGCCTGGAGAATGGGTCAATTGACGGATGGATTTTGCTTGACCCTGGGCTATAATACTGGACCATGACGCACCACATCCATTTCAAGAACCTTCATCTGTTGTTCCTGATCGTCTTTCTGGGTTCCTGCTCTTCGGACAAGGGCGGCCCCGCCTTCGAGGTAACCGGCTGGTTCCCCAACTGGTCCACCATTGACGGCGGACAGACCGTGACCATTGACGGAGATCGGCTGGATACCATCTCGGAGGTCTGGTTCGGCAGTCACCGGGGGGAAATCCTTTCTTCCTCAGACAGCCGGCTTACGGTGCGGACTCCTGCCGCAACCGGGGGCATTGTGGATTTGAAAATCAAGAGCCGTGCCTACACCTGGACCGCCCCTGGCGCCTGGCGCATTCTTGGAAGGCACCTGAACTACAATCCGGCCACATGGACACACATTGAAGATTTGCGTCCCCTGGGCCTGCAACAGGCCGTGGCGGCCGACCCTCAGGGCACCGGCCACCCGGAACTGTGGATGGTGGCCGAAGAAGGTCTCCACCGGATGGTCGGCATGGAATCCGGCCGGTACCGGATGGAACTTCTGGACGAAGAAGCCCCGGTGGAACTTGTCTTCGCCGATTTCACCCGGGACGGGAACATCGACCGGATGCACCTGAATGCGGAAAACGTCCAATTGCACACGACCGCACAGCCCGAAGAGCCCCAGGAAACGGATCTTCCCGGAGGATTGCGCAAGGCACTTGTGTTTGACTGCGACGGGGACGGTCGGCCCGACCTGGCCGCCATCCTTCATCGGGAGGGGGAAGAACCCCACCTGAGGATCTTCCGGAACACGGCGGAAGGGTTCTCCGATGTCACCGCCGCCGCGTTTGCCGGGGAGGATCCGGTGGTCCATGGTTTTGCCGCCGCCGATCTGGACCGCGATGCGGACACGGATCTGTTCCTGCACACCAGCCTGGGACCACGCCTGTTTGAAAATGACGGGAACTGCGTTTTCCGGGAAGCCCCTGCCGCCGCGCTGCCCCGAATCACCCACGTTTTTTCCTCCACCCCCGTGGTGGCCGATCTGGACGGGGACGGTCTGCCGGATTTGATTCTTCCCGATACCACCCGCTCCCGCATCTGGATGCAGCTGGATCATGGGGTGTTCAGCGATCAGACCGATGCCTGGGTGGGCACCCTGGCAGCCCGATCGGTGCTGGCCGCCGATCTGGACGGCGATGGCCTGCCGGAACTGCTGGTCCAGCGCGCATCAGGAACCACTCCCGTACTTCTGAGGAACGATCCGGAGCGCCGTTTCTTCGACTATTCCCTGTTGCTCATCCGGCCGCTGCCCCAGAACGTGCACACCACTTCCCTTCTGGAACGGCCCGGGCGCGCGCCGGCATTGTGGTTCTTCCCGGCCGCGGGTTTCCCCGAACTGTACCTGCACCCGGACAATCCCGCGGACTCCGACGGGGACGGCATCGCCGACGAGTTCGACAACTGCCCAGAGGTGCCCAACCCGGACCAGAAGAACAGCGATCAACCCCACTTCAGTTGTTCCCACGCATCCGAATGCCGCGCCCGCACCGGATGCGATCTGCATGTGCTTCACCAGCGGGCCTACCTGTTCTGCCACGCTTCCCCCCGTTCCTTTGAGGATGCCCTCGCCTATTGCGAAAGCCTTTCGGGACATCTGGTCATCATCGGGTCCGAAGGGGAAAACGCGTTCCTGGCGGCCCGTACCACCGTTTCTGCTTACATCGGCCTGACGGATCTGGAGGAGGAAGGCACCTTCGTATGGATCGACGGTTCCACGCCCACCTACACAAACTGGGCCGAAGGCGAACCCAACAACTCGGGGGAAATCGAACACTGCACCGGCATCTATCCGGAAACCGGCCTCTGGAACGACTTCAACTGCACCGCCCCAAGGGCCTTCTGGTGCGAGGGTCCGGTGCGGAACCCCCTGGACCGGGGGGATGCCTGTGACAACTGTCCCCTGGTGTCCAACCCGGAACAACTGGATTTCGACGCCGACGGCATTGGCGATGCCTGCGACAACTGCCTCACCGTCCCCAACCCGGGCCAGGAGGACACCAACCAGAACGGCATCGGGGATGCCTGTGAAGAGGATCCGGAGGCAGGTGAATGATGACATTCCGAATTTTTCCCTCCTTTCTCCTGGTTTGTATCCTGATTGCCTGTTCCGGGAATCCCGAACCGGTGGTGAATGAACTGGATCCCCCCGCGGTATCCGCCTTCGGCGGCAAACGGGTGCGAATCCTCGGCGACCACTTCGGCAACGACACCCGCGTATTTGTGGGCAGCATGGAAGCCGAAGTGCTCTCGGTTTCGAAAAAGGTGGTGGAATTCGCCACACCCACCGCCACTGCGGGTTTCTACGACATCCGGGTGATCAGCGGTTCCAGAAAGAAGACCCGCAAAAATGCCCTGGAACTTCT
>CAZTZR010000006.1:0-74220 GCA_964618145.1 uncultured Kofleriaceae bacterium | reverse complement strand
ATGATGCAGGAGAAGGATTCTGTTGTGGCCGTGAGTCCGATTTCGGCGCGGAACGAATGGCGCTCTCCTTTCCCGGGATTTCCGGGATGGCGTCCCTGGGGCCGGGATATGATGCCATGGGAATCGTTCTGGATACCTCCCGTAAGGCCACCGTATGGAAAGCCCGTCGGGGGGAATTCCTTCTGGAATATGAAGACATGGTACCATCCGATGTTCCTGTCACCGGCGTCAGTTGGGGCTATTTGGGCGGATGCATCCAGGATGAAAAGGGACATCCCTGATGCAATGGCATGAACCTGCTCGGGGAGGTGGGGGTCGGGCACACGGATTTTGTGAAGACCATGACGAAGGTCCTGGTGCCCGCAGGTCAATGAAAATGCATCGACAAGTTTTGTGACTGGATTTCTTCAATCCTTTTTTTGCATCGAAGTAAGGAAAGAAGCACCCTGGAAAGACAATATATTGGGAGTTTCTCCGGTATATAAATCTTTCTGCCGGCCGATTCGTTCCCATTACACATAGATGGACCTGGCACCAACCGCCGACACCATTTTCGTCGAGAGCTAGCGTCAGGCTGCCGTTCAAACCACGGCTGAGGCCATCCGTGCCGCCAGCCTGGATTGAACCGTCACCAAGGAGCCACCCATTCGTCTTGCGAATTTTCATACCCGAAACGGGGTATTTGACGATGTATCCTTGTGGGGTATACTGGCACGGAACCGGAGGAGGAATCCCATGAAACCGAATTTGTTGATTCTGGTTGCAGTCATTTTTTTGCTTGTACCTGTTTCCGCCAGGGCTGGCGGCGTTACCCTGGATTTGAAGGCAGGAACCATGTTTGCGGGCGGATCCATTGGCTACACCCTGGATGACCAATCCCGGGAGACCGATGGTTACACCTACGACGACATTTCCTCGGGTGTGCTTTTCAGCCCGTTGATACCGAACCCACCGAACTGAGGAACAAGGGTTTTTCGTTTGGCTATCTCGGTTTGATGGCTTTTTTCTAGAACGTGGACCTGATCAGTGCTGTCAGTCGATACTGGCATCATACGGCCAGATGACGGATACCGCCGAGGAACGGTCGGTGGTGGAGCCGTCTCCGAGTTGTCCCTGGTTGTTGCGGCCCCAGCTGTACAGGTGTCCCAGATTCTGAATGGCATGGGTGTTGCGTCGTCCCGCGGACAGCATGCTGACCCCGGAGGTCATGTGCAGCACGGCAGTGGGGACCCGTCGGTCGGTGGTGGTACCGTCCCCCAGCCGTCCGGCATTGTTGTCCCCCCAGCACCAGGCTGAGTCGTCGGTCTTGATGGCACAACTGTGGCGATAGCCGATCTCCAGATCCCGGACATCCGTATCCATGCCCACCACTGCAGTGGGAACACTTCGGTGGGTGGTGGTATTGTCTCCCAGTCGACCGTTTCCATTGTCACCAAAACAGTAAGCGGCCCCTGCAACCAGAAGTACGCAGGTGTGCTTTTCTCCGGTGGTGACATCGGCGATTGCGGGAACGTTCTCCAAACCGGGCCAGACAACAGCCACCGGGGTTCTGCGTTCAGTGGTGGAGTTGTCTCCCAGTTGTCCGCGGTCATTGAGTCCCCAGCAGAACACCTCCCCGGTGGAACGGATGGCGCAGGTGTGATGGACCCCTGCGCTGACCTGGGTCACACCGGCGTTCATGCCGGGCACCCCGATGGGGTTCAGGCGTTCGTTGGTGGAGTCATCACCCAACCGTCCGTTGGCATTGTTCCCCCAGCACCACAGTGAGCCATTTTCCCTGATGGCACAGGCATGATTCAGCCGTGCGGAAACCTGCTTCACGGGGGCCAGGGGTTCGACGGCGGAAATGATGACCTGTACCGGAACCGTGCTGTTGGTTTTCGTGCCGTTTCCCAACTGGCCGGACCGGTTGTCCCCCCAGCACCACAGTGTCCTGTTGTGGCGAATGACGCAGGTGTAGTAGTCGCCGGATTCCACCACTGCCGTGTCGGTACCCATGAAGGACACCTGCTGCGGTGTGGACATTTGTCCACCGGTGGTTCCTTGTCCCAGTTGACCGTAATCGTTCAGGCCCCAGCACCAGAGGGTGCCATCGGACATCAATCCGCAGGTGTGTTCGTGGCCTGCGGACACCTGGACCCATTGAAGACAGGTGGATTCATCCCAGCGGCACTGGTTGTCGCATCCCAGGATGCCTCCGGGATAGAGCAGGTTTTTGCAACCTTCCTGTGACTCATGGGGTTCTTCACACTCTTCTCCTTCGGTTTGCTCCAGAACTCCATCCCCGCAGAAGCCGTCGCAATGGGATTCGTCATAACTCATGCAGTCGGCGGAACAGGCCAGATCCCCACGATAATACCCGAGTCCGGGACAGGTTTCTCCTCCAAGTTCCAGGCCTTCGCAGACCTCCGGACCCACGATCAGGTCATCGCCGCATACGGGGGTGCATACGCTGGGTTCGCCGGCGCAACTCCACCCTGTTTCCACCTGGCAATCGGCCGAGCAGCCGTCCCCGAAAAGGATGTTGCCGTCATCACAGGCTTCTTCCCCGAGCACAAGACCATCTCCGCAGGCCGTTTCGCATACACTGGGTTCACCGGTGCAGAACCATCCTGTTTCCACCTGGCAATCGGCCGAGCAGCCGTCCCCCTCGACATCATTGCCATCATCACAGGCTTCCTCCCCGAGTACAAGACCATCTCCGCAGATGGGTTCACAGACACTGGGTTCGCCCGTGCAGAACCACCCGGTTTCCATCTGGCAGGCTTCCGAGCAGCCGTCCCCTTCGACATCATTGCCATCATCGCAGGCTTCTCCGGTTTCCAGCTTGCCATTGCCGCACTCGGGCAGGTCGGCGTCCTGCAGGTTTTGTTCCTTCAATCCGGTGGTGTCAAAGGAACAGGAAAAACAAAAAAGGACGCAAAAGGCTGCAGACAAATAACGCATGACGGGTTCTCCGTGGTGGGTCAGGCACGCGGCGAAATACAAGTCCACTCTAACACAATAGCGGAATTCCCCGTACATTCCATCGGACAAATGGTCTTGTATCCATAAAAAAGCCGAAAACCGGGGTTGAAATTCCGTGTTTCTTAGATTAATCTACCACTTATGATGTCGAAGTTCCGCATCCGCGCAGGTGTATCGGTCTTTCTCGTGGCCCTGATGTTTCCGGGCACCATCGAGATCGTCGAGAACGTGATGCATTACGCACAATTCGGACATTTCAGCGTATTTGAAGACATTCCCGGGCATCACCACCACCGGCCAGGCCCCGAGGGTAGTTGCCCGAACAGCGCCCACGTCTGTGGGGTCAGTCCCATTGTCTGGGTGTTCCTGGGGTTCCACCACTCACCGGAATCCCGTCCAACGCCATTTACTGAAACTGAACTGTTTTCCCCCCAGTTGGCTTTTCCTTCCGGCTTCGGTACACTTCCTTTCAGACCGCCCATCGCCTGATCCCGCATTCACTGTGATTGAAATTATTCGCAGGCCCGGTGTATTCCGGGGTGGAAAACGGGTGGATCATGAGAAACAGGGCAATACCTTTTTTGGAGATATTTTTCATATTCAGTCTTGGGTGCCATTCCCATCATGGCCATTCCCATGGGGAAAACCCATCCGGCGGGCGTGTCTCCGATGAAATCGAACTCACGGCCGACCGTCAGAAGGAACTGGGAATCCGGACGGAACCGGTGCGGGGTTCCTGGCAATCCAGTACGGCTTGTCAGGGAGAAATCCTTCCGGCACCGGGACAGGACATGCGGATTGTGTCCATGGAAAAGGGAGTGTTCCTGCACGCATCGGAAAACCTGGTTCCCGGAATCCGGATTGAAGCGGGACAGGTACTCGGTCAGGTGGTACCCCACATGCAACAGTCCGGTCGAACCCTGCTGGAAAGTGAATTCCAGATCGCCTGGAACACATGGCAGACCCTCAAACGGCAACGTACCCGCATGGAAGAATTGGCGAAGGCAAAACTGGAGTCCGCCGAACAGGTGGAGCGGGCCACCCTGGAGGAACGGACGGCCAGCGCCCGGGTGAATGAACTGGGAAACCGCCTGTCGCGTCTTCGGAAATCCAGGGTCGGAAATCCCGATACACAGGAGGCCATGCAGGTACTGAGTCCCTTGTCGGGGGTGCTCCAGGACCCGGTCGTACCCCACGGTGCCACGGTACAGGAAGGGGATCTGCTGTTTCATGTGATGGACAGCGACCGTTTGCAGTTGCGGATTTCCGTGTTTGAGCAGGATGTTCCGGATCCATCCCGTCGTGTCCGGGGATGGTTTTCGGCTCTGGGTTCCTCCCGACGGGAAACCTTCGATCTGACGGCAGGACAGGTCCGGTGGTCCCAGCGGGTGAACGCCGGATCCAATACCGTGTTTGCCCATGTGCCCATGGATGACCGGGTGGGCCGGTTTTTCCCGGGGCAGAAAGTCATGGTGCACCTGCTTTCAGAGGAGATCCCGATTCCGGCAGTACCCGCTGGTGCCATCATCCGGGACGGGTTCTCCCGGGTGGTGCTGGTCAGATCCGCCCCGGACCGTTTTGTCCGCAAAACGGTACAGACGGGAAGATTGTCGGGAGGGTTCGTGGAAGTGACCCACGGGTTGAAGGAAGGGGAGGAAGTGGTCGTGGAAAATCCCCTCGCCCTGCATTACCTGGACATTTCCGCAGGGTTGCCGGAGTCCGCGCACGTGCACTGAGTGCAATGTGCCACACCTGAGAGGTCGCAATGAGCTTTTTTTCCGGACTCATTTCCTACGCCGTTACCCACCGATTCTGGATGCCCCTGGTGGCCGTTCTGGTGATCGTGGCCGGTACCATGGCCATTCGGAACACCAACATGGACGTGTTCCCGGACCTGACGGCCCCCACCATCACGGTGATCACCGAAACCGGCAATCTGTCGCCGGAGGAGACGGAGCTTTCCGTCACCCTTCCCCTTGAGCTTTCGTTGTCCAGTGTCCAGGGAATCCGTCGTACCCGTTCCGTGTCCACCACCGGGCTTTCCATCGTCTGGGCGGAGTTTTCCTGGAGTACTTCTCCCAGGGAAGCCCGACAGGTGATCGCGGAAAAACTCCAGTCGGCATCCTCCGTGTTGCCTGAAGGTGTCCGGTCTCCGGTTATTTCCCCGGAAACGGGCATCATGAGCGAAGTTCTTACCGTCGGTCTGCTTTCGGATCGGCATGATCCGGTCACCCTGCGGGAAACGGCCCAACGGGAGGTGGTCCGGACCCTGCAGCAGATCCCCGGAGTGGCCCAGGTATTTGTCAGCGGAGGGGACATCGGGCAGTGGCATGTGGAGATTGATCCCGCCGGTTGCATCGCCCACGACATTTCCTGGGATGAAGTCGTGCAGGCGTTGTCGGTGGCCGGGGAGAACACCAGTGCCGGCATCCGGGTGGAAAACGCCCGGGAATCGGTCGTGCGGGTAATGGGGCGCATTGATGATGCCCATGAACTGGAAAACCTGGTGGTGGGAATGCGTTCGGGCATTGCCATCACCCTGCGGCAGGTGGCCCGGGTACGCCCGGGTCATGCCTTGCGCCGCGGAACGGCCAGCATCAACGGAAAACCGGGAATCGTGATCACCGTGCTCAAGCAACCGGAGGAAAACACCCTGCGTCTGGAAACCAGGATGCGTCGTGAATTGGCGGGAATGCAAAAGAGGTTGCCCGAAGGAATGACCCTGGTGCCGGATCTGTTCAACCAGGCCGTGTTCATCCGCACTGCGGTTTCCAATGTGACCCAGTCCCTGCGGGACGGGGCCATTCTGGTGGTTCTGGTTCTTTTGCTTTTCATGATGAACTTCAAGGCAGCCTTCATTTCCCTGACCTCTTTGCCTTTTTCCCTGTGGATTGCGGTCATCCTGATGAACCGCTGGGGTGTGGAGTTCAATACCATGTCCCTGGGAGGATTGACCCTGGCCATCGGGGTACTGGTGGATGACGCCATCATTGGCGTGGAGAACACCTGGCGTCACCTCGGGGAACCCGAAGCCCTCCATAAAAAGGTGTCCCGGGTGGTTCGCGAAGCCACCCTGGAAATCATGCCCTCGGTGGTGTCCGCAAACATCCTGATCGCCATGGTATTCATTCCGGTGTTTTTCATCGGGGGCATGGAGGGACGGCTCATCGCACCCCTGGGGTTTGCCTACATCGCGGCGAATGTGGCGTCCCTATTTGTTAGTTTCACGCTGACACCGGCCCTGGGCGCCCTTCTGTTCCGGCACCGCAAGGCGGAGCAAGAGCAGGACAACCGGTTGCTCAGAATCCTCAAGGGGTTGTATACCCCCGTTTTGAACCTGTCCATGAGGCATCCTCGCTGGCTGGTTTTCCTGCTGGTCTGCATGATTCCGGGAACCCTGTATCTGTTGACACGCCTGGACCAGCGCTTTTTGCCCGACTGGAACGAAGGGGCCCTGAACATCACCATTCTGGCCGAAACGGGAACCAGCCTGGAGCAGTCCGACGCCCTGGCCCGGGAGGTGGAACTGCAGTTGTTGCAGGTGCCCGAGGTGGTTTCCACCTCCCGCCGGACCGGACGAACCGAACTGGACGAGCATGCCATGGAGTCCAGCGGATCCGAGATGGAGGTGGCCCTGCGCCGGACCGGGAGGTCCCGGGCCGCCATGCTTTCGGAAATCCGCGAAAGGGTCAGCAGGGTAAGCGGTGTCCGGGTGCAGGTGGGACAACCCCTGTCCCACCGGATTGACCACATGCTGTCGGGGGTACGCTCCTCCATCGCGGTCAAGATCGTGGGGGATGACCTGCACGATCTCCGGCGGGCGGCCCATCAAGTGGCGGCCATTCTGGAATCGGAACCCGGTGTGGTGGATGTGGTGGTGGAACCCCAGGTGTATGTGCACCAGTGGCACATTGTCCTGGATTCCGAGGCTCTCGGAATTGCAGGACTGCAGCGGGAACCCCTTGCGAATCTTGTCGAAATGGCCTTGTACGGGAAAACGACGGGCCAGTTGTTGACACGGTTCGGTCTGGTCAGGGATGTCCGGGTGACTGTTCAAAAGGGGGGTGAGAGCCTGGAATCCGATTTTGGGGCTCTGCGAATCCATTCACCGGTGTTCGGCTGGATTCCCCTGGACACGGTGGCTTCCCTGCAATCGTCCATGGGACCCAATGCGGTACTCCATGAAAACGGCCACCGCCGCATGCTGGTAACCGCAGAATCCGCCAAGCGGGACACCGTGGGATTGGTGAAGAAACTGCAGCAACGGGTGGATGCAATGACCCTTCCACCCGGAATGCACGTGGTCTGGGGCGGGCAGTTCCAGAGCCAGCAACGGTCCACCCGGACCCTGTTTTGGGCGGCCTGGATCATCGCCGGTTGCATCGGCACGATTCTCTGGATGACGTTCAAATCCTTCTCGAGAATGTTGTTGATGATCCTCAACCTGCCGTTTGCCATGGTGGGGGGTGTGCTTTCGCTGCAGTTGACGGACACGGCGTTGAGCGTGGCTTCGCTTCTGGGATTCATCACCCTGTTCGGCATATCGGTCCGCAATGGCATCCTGTTGATCACCCAGTTCGACCACCTGGAAAAAACAACGGACTGGCCCATGGAAACCTGTGTACGTGTGGGGGCGCTTGTCCGTCTTTCCCCGATTCTGATGACGGCACTGACATCCGTGCTGGCCCTGGTGCCCCTGGTGTTCCGGTCGGAATTGCCCGGAAACGAGATTCAGGCTCCCATCGCCATTGTCATGCTCGGGGGTATCGGCAGTTCCATGCTCCTGAGTTTGCTGGTCATACCCACACTGTTCCTGTGGACGAAACTCCGTCATCCTGAAAGAAGTACCAATGTGCGATAAAACAAATTCACCGGGCACCTTGCAATTGAAATCGCTTTTTCCCAAACCCGAATCATGGAGAACCTTTGAAGCCATGCGCAAATACTATCCATTCATATCCGCGTTGTTGGTTTTTTCCGCATGTGTGCAGCGGGCCAAGCCTGAAATGCCGGTGGGGATGAACCTTGAACTGCAGGAAAAGCCTTATCCACGGACCATCGAACCCGAAGGGGAAATCCAACTGGCCCATGCACTGCTCCTGACCCTTGAACATCATCCACAGATCCAGGCCAAGGGGGATCTGGACCGGTTGCGGAAGGCACTTGTTCGTGAGGCCCGGGTGGTTCCCAACCCCCGGGTGGAATTGTCTGTGGAGGATTTTCTGGGTTCGGGTCCTTACAGGCATGTGAAAGGCTCTACATGGACGGTCCAGGTCAGCCAGGTGCTGGAACTTGGCGGCAAACG
The DNA here is from genome assembly GCA_964618145.1 of uncultured Kofleriaceae bacterium. Taxonomy (GTDB): domain Bacteria; phylum Myxococcota_A; class Polyangia; order HGW-17; family HGW-17; genus HGW-17. The sequence goes on along the minus strand of CAZTZR010000006.1, from coordinate 65,948 downwards.
GGAAGCCCGGGTTGCGCTGGCCGAATCGGAATGGAACGAACAGGCGGCAAACTTCGCCATCATGCGTCTTCATTTGCTCAGCAGAGTCACCCTGGATTTTGTCCAGTCCCTGTATCTGCAGAAGAAACTGGAACATGTCCGGATGGTTTACGAGCATGCACGAAACCTCGAAAAGGCACTGATCCTGCGAGTTGAAGGGGGCCGTGAGAGTCATTTGCAACTCCGGCAGTACCAATTGAATCTCCGGCTATTGCAGCACCAGCAACAACGGGTGGAAAGGCAGTGCGAATCTGCGCGGAAAATGCTTTCCACCAACTGGGGAAATCCCGAACCTAAGTTTCGTGCGGTGTCCGGATCCTTTGCGGATCCGGCAAACCTGCCTTCTGCGGATATTTTGATACAAAAATTGAAAACACACCCGGAGATCAAAAGGAGGCAGGCGCAACTGGCGCATTTTCAGGCCCGGATCCGTGAGGAACAGGCGAAGGTGAAGCCGGATCCGGAGTTTCATCTTGGGGTGCGGTACCTCGCAGAAGACCGGAATGCCGCTTTGGTGGGAGGGATCTCGGTGCCCCTTTCCCTGTGGGACAGACGGAAGGAGGCCGTTGAAGTGCTTCAGGTTCGCATGGGTTTGGCCCAACGGGAGTTGGCTGCCCACCTGGCCCTGCAGGAGATGGAACTTGTGAAAAAACTGGAGGAGTATGGTCAACTTTCCGGGGAACTGCAATTCCTCAAAAAGACCATATTACCGGAACTTGATGCCAACATCGCCCTGTTCCGGGAAGGGTTTTCCCTGGGACGGTTCACGCTTCTGGAAATGCTGGATTCCCAGAAATCCACCTTTGAACTGAAGGAACGCATGCTGGACCTCCAGTCAGCCCTGCAGACGTTGATTGTCGAACTGGAATTCCTGACAGGCATGCAGTTCCGGAAAGAGGGCTTTCAATGAAGTATCCTGTCCTGACATTCCTGATGCTTGTGATTGCATTGTCGCTTGCATCCTGCAGCAAAAAGGTGTCTTCTTCCCTGGATGTTTCCAGGGAAATCGGGGATCTGGTGCTTTGCGAAAAGAAACTGGAGAATGCGGATCTGGAAATTTCCCGGGTTGAAGGGGGCGGAATTGTCCGGTTTTTTCCCATACAGGGAAACATTGTTCCCAATGAAAACACCATGGCGAAAATCGTTCCCGGTATCAGCGGCATCATTCGGGACCTTCCCCATCAGACGGGGGACGTTGTGAAAAAGAATGATTTGCTCGCGGTGATTGAGAGCCGGGAAGCCACGGACCTGTTGTATTCTTACCGGGAAAACCAGCGACAGGCGGCCTTTGCCCAGAAGCAGTATGAACGGGAGAAGGGTTTCCTGGAGAAACAGGTCACCACTCGGGAGAACTATCAGTCCGCACGCAACGACATGCAAAAGGCCGGTCTTGAATTGCAGTTGACGAAGCAGAAACTGAGACTGCTTGGAATGCTGGACGAGAAGGACCGCATCATGAACAAGCCCATGGATGCCGGTTCGTTTTTCATCCGGTCTCCGTTTGCAGGCACCATCACGGCCCGAAATGCCGTTCTCGGAGAATATTCCCCTTCTGAAAGGGAACTTTTCGTGATCATGCATCTGGACACCGTATGGGTGGAAGTCCGCATTCCGTATGCCAGGGTGTCCATGGTGAAAACCGGACAGAAGATTATGGTTTATAATGAAAAAATGGACAAAAAAAGTCCTGCAGTTGTCTTTTTCGTTGCCCCTGTGACGGATGTGCCCTCTCGCACGACTTTGGTCCGGGCCGAGCTTCCCAATCCCGAAGGATACTGGCGTCCAGGGATTTGTGTCATCGCGGAGTTCACGGAAAGTACCCGTCATGTTTCCATGAGGCTTCCTGTGGATGCAGTGGTGATGATTGAAAACCGGCATTCGGTCTTTCTGGAGAAATCTCCGGGGACGTTCGAAATGCGAAGTGTGGTCACCGGAGAACGAAATGCGGAATTTGTGGAAATCACACATGGAATCAGTCCCGGGGATCGGGTGGTGACAAGGCATGTCCTGTTCCTCAAGGGGGAATGGATGGCAAGGGAGTAGTCATGCTGAGCGAACTGATACGTTCTTCCCTGAGCCAGCGGGTGTTGATTCTGGTCATGGCTCTTGCAATCGGGATGATGGGGTACCTGTCTTTCCGCAGTTTGCCGATTGATGCTTATCCTGACATCTCCACGACACAGGTGCAGGTCATTGTCAAGGCTGAGGGAATGCCCCCAGAGGAGGTGGAGAACCGTGTCACCCGTCCTCTCGAGATTGCCCTTCGTGGCATCCCGGGGCTGACGGTCATGCGATCCGTCACCAAGTATGCCCTTGCGGTGATCACCGTGGATTTCCGGGATGACACAAACATCTACTGGGCCCGCGCCCAGGTAACCGAACGAATCGGTCCGGTTCTCGGTGATCTGCCATCGCATGTGGAGGCGGAATTGGCCCCGGTGACAACTCCGCTCAGCGATATCTACATGTTTCTGGTAGAGGGTGATGGCTATTCGACCATGCAATTGCGGGACATTCTGGACTGGAACATTCGTCCTGCGCTGCTGGGAGTGGACGGGGTGGCCGATGTCAACAGCCTGGGAGGCGAGCTGCGTTCCTTCCATGTCATGCCCCGACCACGGGAACTGGTTTCCACCGGGGTTCCCTTGCGGGAATTGATCGAAGCCATCGAAAAGAACAACCAGAATGCCGCAGGGGACCGGATTTCAGTTCAGGACGAAGTGGTGCTGATCCAGACCCACGGTCAATTGCAGGGACTGGATGATTTGGCCCAGGTCGTGGTGACGGTGAAGGATCAACGCGTCATCCGGCTCCATGAACTGGCAGACATCGAGGTGGGGTCGGTAACCCGTCATGGAGGGGTGACGGCTCATGGAAAGGGGGAGGCGGTTCAGGGACTGGTCCTGTTGCGGCGGGGTGCAAACGGCAGAAAGACCGTGGATGCGGTCAAGAAGGAACTGGAGAGGGTGGGAAGAACCCTGCCCCGGGGAGTCCGGATTGTGCCTTTTTACGACCGCAGCGAATTGATTTTTGCTGCCATCAACACGGTGCAGACATCACTCCTCCAGGCTGTGGTCCTGGTGCTTGTCGTCCTGTTTCTTTTCCTGGGAAACCTTCGCAGCGCGATTACGGCTGGAGCCATTCTGCCGCTTGCAGTACTGGGGGTGTTCAGCATCATGCAATATATGGGTATTTCTGCCAACCTCATGTCCCTCGGGGGATTGGCGATTTCCATCGGAATCCTGGTCGATTCCTCCGTGGTGGTGACAGAAAACATCCATATGTTCCTTTCCACGGGTTCTCCGAAGATGCATCCGCTCCACCATGTATACCGGGCTGCCCTGGAAGTGGCACGGCCTGTGGTAACCGCAGTGCTGGTCATTGTGGCTTCCCTCATTCCGGTATGGTTCCTTTCCGGTCTGGAGGGAAAACTGTTTTCCCCGCTCGCGGCTACCCTGGGGTTTGCCGTACTTCTTGCCATGGTCCTTTCATTGACATTCATTCCGGTTTTGGCTTCAGTCCTGATGAGGCCATCATCCCGGTCCAGTCCCTTCCTGATCCGGAAACTGAATGCCGGGTATCGCTGGATGCTGCAGGGGGTGCTTGCCCACAGAAAGTCGGTCTTTGCAGTCGCTATCTTGCTGATTGCGGGAGCGGTCACGATGGTTCCCTTTCTGGGAAGCGAATTTTTGCCCATGCTCAACGAGGGTACCGTTGTGATTCAGACGGAAAAGGTCCCTACCATCAGCCTGGAGAAGAGTCTGGAACTGGATGTCCGGATTCAGGAAAAAATCATGGAAATTCCCGAGGTGACAGGTGTGGTCACCCGGACGGGTGCAGATGAACTTCGTCTGGATCCCATGGGGTTTTTCCAGTCGGATCTCTATTTGACCACCATTCCGATCTCCCAATGGAGACAGCCGGATCCGGAATGGTTGCGTTCCCTGTTACGGGAAAAACTGTCCGTGTTTCCCGGATTGGGATTCGGTTTTACCCAGCCCATCGACATGCGGGTTTCCGAAATGTTGACCGGTTCCAGAGCTTCAGTGGCGATCAAGGTGTTCGGTCCGGATCTGGGATTGCTGGAGAAGAAATCCCGGAAAATCGAGGAACTGGTGAACAGTACCCCCGGTGCAGTCGATGTCATGCGGACGCAGTTGTGGGGACAACGCATGCTTGACATACATTTTTCCTCCTCCTGCATGACTTGTACCGGAGTGTCACGTCATGACATCAACAGCCTGATTACCCAGGCAGTGGCAGGTCGTCCCGTATCCGGAATCCTTGAGGGAAACCGCATGATTCCGGTGATCGTGCGTTTTCCCGAGGCAGTACGGAATACCCCCGCTGCCATTGGTCTTCTACCGGTTGCAACCACTTCCGGAGGATTTGTGTACCTGTCAGATGTTGCGGACATCACCCTGAAGGATGGTCCCATGCAGATCAACCGGGAGAACGGTCACCGCATGATAGTGGTTCAGGCGAATGTCGAGGGAAGGGATGTGATGGGATTCGTGAGGGAAATCCAGAAAAAAATCCATTCGGAAATCAATTTTCCTTCCAGCATGTCCGTTCAGTATGGCGGGCAGTTCGAAAACCAGAAACGGACCACGGGTCGCCTGGCACTGACCATCCCGGTTTCCCTGCTGGTCATTTTCCTTTTGCTCTTTTCATCATTCCGGAATTTCCGGCAAACTGTCCTGATTCTGTCCAACATTCCTTTTGCCCTGATTGGGGGTGTGTTTCTTCTTTTCCTTTCGGGTCTGTATCTTTCCGTGCCGGCATCCCTTGGATTCATTGCCCTGTTCGGGCTGGCAGCCGAAAACTGTGTGGTGATGATTTCCTATTACAACCAACTGAGGGAACAGGGAATTACCCTGCACGATGCAGTGGTGGAAGGCTCCCTGCGTCGCATGAGGCCAGTGCTCATGACTGCCACACTGACCATGCTCGGGCTCATTCCGCTGCTGATGGCGACAGGACCTGGATCGGAAATTCAGAAACCCCTTGCAGTGGTGGTGGTGGGAGGGCTTTTTTCTTCCACCTTGCTGACCCTGTTCCTGTTGCCCCTGATGTATGAATGGGTGGAGAGTGTTTTTGGGAGTGACGTATCATGAAACTGCTCAGTATTGTTGTGCATGAAGCAGCCAGGGATCATCTGGCAGAAATCCTGGCCGAAGACAACTGTGTTCGTCAATGGAACATCATTCTGACCCATGGACATTATTCTTCCATGCAAGGAAGTCCTTTTGAAACCATGCGTGACAAAATCAGTGGTGATGTTCCCCGGGTGCAGTTCGACATCCTGCTGGATGAGGAAAACATCCCCGAACTCATCGATAAAATCCGTTTATGCGACACGTGCAACAAGACACGAGGCACGTACTGGATCACCAATGTTGAATCCCATGGTGATTTGTGATTCCATTGCAATGAAACAGGACTGGTAAGTCCGTGGTCTGGAGGAATCCATGAAAAACCTTGCAATCCTTTTGATCCTCGGGACATTCAGTTGTACGCGTTCCAGTCCGGCCCGGCCCGGCCCGGATTCCCGGGAACCCCAGGAGCAGACTGCCCAGATACCCGTGGAGCCGTCTTCGGACGAAGTCACCATGGTGATCTCGGTGGTCCGCAACAGTCCCACGCACATCAACGCCCTCTCGGAATACTGCATTCAGGAGAACCCGGACGCAGAAGCCCTGGTGCATGAGGGAACCACCCATCGTCTGGCGGGAGTGAACGTGCGTTTTCCCGGGGGAACGGATCTGGACATGGTGGACCGGGCCCCGGCATTGCTGGTACGCATGCGGAAAAAGGCGGATTTGTCATCCATCCTGAAAAAAACGGACAGGATCTGCCGGCCCGATCCCATTGTTCTCCAGGCCCGGAGCGACTGGGGCACTCCCGAATGCAGACAGGAAGTCCCCTGCATGCGGTCCATGGAACAACTGAAGGCATTTTCCTTCTGGGATGTCGTGGACGTGAAACCCTGGCAGGGACTGGTGATGAAGGCTCAAAAGGACAACTGGGAGGTGACCTGGTCAAACCCGTTTGCCGCCGCCCTGCCGGAGGTGAAACTCATCGCCTGGTACGAAGGAGGACCCGGCAAGCCCATGCCGTTGCAGATCGAACATGATCTTGCGTCGTTGCCCCCCGGGGGGACCCACACCTTTTTGGTGCCCATGGTGGTGGACGGGGAAAAACAGGCCATCCCCGTGCCCGAGCGGGGCAGGGGACGGTCGGTGTACTGGCTGCATCGTCTGAAGATGCAGGCCGAATTCACCGATGGTCAGAAGAAGATCCCGGTGCTGCTGGATACACTGACTATCGACCCATACAAAATGTCTAAATGAAAAGATTATTGATTGTGCAGGGGTGTGAAGAAGAACAGGTAGGCTGCCATCACGTTCCGGTCGGCCGGAACACAGCCTTCAAAACGACCCCGGGAGGATCCGGAGGAATTGCGGACCGTGCAGCCATCCAGACGGCCAATTGAAGAACCTGAAGAATTGCGAAGGGTGCCGTTGTCCTCCACCCGGCCAATGGAGGAGCCAGAGGAATTGCGGATGGTGCCCCCCGATTCCACCCGGCCAATGGAGGAGCCAGAGGAATTGCGGATGGTGCCCCCCGATTCCACCCGTCCGATGGAGGAACCGGAGGAATTGCGCACCGTGCCGTCGGAGTCAATCCGGCCGATGGAGGAACCGGAGGAATTGCGTACAGTCATGGCGGAATTGGCCAGAACCTGACCCGGCAGAAGGAACAAAAGGGTAGCAGCAATGCAACAGAACAACTTCATGACGTCACCTCGCGAAGAATCTAGCACGTCCAACGGGATCATGCCACCGGCTTTTTTCAGCTTGACAAACCGGGGAGGTTGCGGCTATTTACCTAGCGCCTGACGGGGCTGTAGCTCAGTTTGGGAGAGCGCTAGAATCGCACTCTAGAGGCCGAGGGTTCGAGCCCCTTCAGCTCCACCGTACAGTTGAAACCAAAGAAGCATCATCATGAAACCACGCAACCACAAATGGGGACAGTCATGAAAAAAATCCAGTTCGAAAGCCCGGTCCGGCTTAAAAAGACGGTACAAGATGCCCTTTCGGAAAAACTGGTCTATGTGGCACCGGGAGTCACATCGGTCCGGATCGAGGAAATGGATGGGGCAAAACCCATGATCTCCTTTGATTATGTAGGGGACGCCACGGAAGAAGATCTCGTGGAGCGGGCCAAAAGTCTGGCGAAGGAATTTTCCAGGGGCTTTCTGGAAGTGGAACGGGAGATCCTCCATAACCGGAGACATGTGGTTCCTGTCAACACCAGTCCGGTGCATGACGACATGGTGAACGCCGGGTGGGTCCACGAGTACGAGACCGGACGGGCCATGCTGGCGGGCCCGGCAGCACGGCTGTTTGCATTCTTTGATGCCCGGTTTGCCGACATTGCACAGGGATTTGACGCGCCGCCGGTGAAGTTTCCCGTGCTGATCCACATGGATACCCTGCACAAGGCGGATTACTTCGCCAGTTTTCCCCATCACATCACGTTGGCTTCCCATCTGGTAGAGGATGCGGGGATCCTGCAGAGTCTGGTCGATTGTTGCCAGAAGAATCCGGAATCCCTGCGGTTTGAAGGGGAACACATGGCCACCCGGCACGTGAATTCCCCGGCGGTGTGTTTTCACTTTTACGAAGCCCTCAGTGGCCGCAATCTTACGGAAGTCATGCGGTCCACGGCCGTGGGTCCCTGTTTCCGGTATGAATCCGGCAACATGCAGACCCTGGAAAGACTCTGGGATTTCACCATGCGCGAGATCATTTTTGTCGGCGACACCCACGAGGTGGATCGCCTGCGGATGTCGGCCATGGAGCCCGTGATGGAACTGGTGGACGCCCTGGGACTGCGATCCCATATCGAAACCGCCAGTGATCCCTTCTTCGTGGGCAATTTTGCCGGGCAGACGTTTTACCAGTTGAGTCACCGCACGAAATATGAACTCCGTCTGTACCTGCCGTTTGAGAGCGACCGCAGCCTGGCGGCGGCTTCCTTCAACTGGCACCAGCAGTTCTTTGGCACCCGGTTCGGGATCCAGGCGGGGGACCAGCCGGCTGGTACAGCCTGTGTGGCTTTTGGCGTGGAGCGATGGGTATATGCCTTTGTGGCACAGTACGGCCTGGATGTGGACAAGTATCCGGCCTGGTTGCTGGAACGCTGGTGAACCGGATTGACCGCCTAATAGATGCTGTCGTATTCGTCGTAATAATAGCCTTTCTTCTTTTCCGGCTCTTCTTCAGGACCATCTGCGGGATAATACCCGGGAGTGGGTGCGGGACCCTGGTCATTGTAGGATTCGCTTCGCGGTGCCGGCGTGGTGACGTAGGGTTGTTCCACGGTGCACCCGGCAAGAACGAACGTGGCCACAAGTGCCAGGCTCCAGAACAATGTCCGGATCGTTTTTTTGTTGGTTTGGCGTTTTTTCCTGTTCATGCAATACCATCCTTTTGGCAGACGCCCTGGCAGTTTCTAACGGTTTCCAAGTCCTGGCAATGAAAATTTCACACCGGGACAACTGTGTTCCAGAAAATCCCCCGGGGTGCCCGATGCCAGGGCCCGGACCCATGCGAGTACAAACGGATCCGGAATTTCCGGAACCCGCTCCTCCCGGGAGGGTTCGGCTCCGGAGAAAGTGTGGAGCAACCGGTTCCAGAACCTTTCGTGTACCCAGGCGGGCGGGTGCCTGAAACTGCCTGCCCGCCAGAGAAGCAGATCCTTTCGTTCACGGATCTGCGGCAAGTCCAGGAAGGGACGAACCCGGGCTTCGATTTGCCGCAGTTCTGAAGGATTGGCATCTCCCCTGCAGATACGGGTTTCCAGAAAACCTGCCAACTGATCGGGCTGATTCGGCCATCGTTCCCGCATTCTGGCCCGCATTCTGGTCCGAATCCGGTTTTCCAGCCGCCGGATGTCTGACGGATGGCCCGAGGTGGGTTCTTCCGGATTCACCGTAACCAGCGGATGACCTGTGGAAGGGAAGGGCAACTGGGGGAATTCGGTCCGGTGTCCGGCCAGGGGCAACAGGGATGGCAGGATTCCGGCAATGGAGAAGGGCGCCTCGAATTCAACAGCCGGATCGGTGCACGCAGGATTCAGGATCGTCACCGAACTGGTCCCGGCTGGATTCATTTCCATCCATACCACGATGACATCCCCGTTGCGGGCGACATCCCCGAGTTTCCGGATGACGTCTTCGCCTGCATCCGTGTCCGAGTGAACCCAGACAAAAAACGGTCGGGCCAAAAGGTCCGTTGTCTGCAGGAAAGATTCCAGTGGATGAAAGCCTTCCACGTGGAAGGGTTCCGGAAACCCGAAGCGGGGAAGTTCCCGGAAATAGGGGGATTTTCCCATGTCCTTTGGTCCGAACATCTGGACATCCAGTTTTTTCCGGGAGGCAATCACCTCATGCCAGGCGGGACCCGGGGCAGGCAGGTGGGGGGCCATGCGGGCCCACAGGGGCAGATGGCGCCCTGTGAAAAGGGAACCCAGGAACATTTCGGGATCTGCAGAAACGGAAACGCCCCCGTGCACCGTGAAACCGTGCAGGAATGACGGAAGGTTTCCAGAGGTGGAAGTCACCACCAGCACGGAGCGGTCGGTATCCAGTTGAAGCGTGTGTCTCGGGGGCCGGTTTTCGGGCTTTTCCGGATCGCCGGATTGCGGGGATTGGGCATCCGGTTCCGGTGGGTTTCCGGCATGCAGTGTGTGCACGATGGGGGAGGTCCGGGCAATCTCCGTTTCCCTTCCGGTGGCCAGTCGCCGGGCCCAGGAACCCCCGACGAGAGCCAGCACCAGCATGACAGTGACGGTTCCGGGACTGGCCAGGGGACTGAGCCAGTTGGAACGGCGGTAACCTGAACGAATCCAGCGGGCCAGGAAAAAGAAGGATCCCGCGTGAAGGAAGAAAGCCGTCATGAACCAGAACTGGGGAGCAAAGAACAGTTTTCCTGCACCATAAAGGGACGTGCAGGCGAAACCGCCGATCCAGAAGATTGGTAAAAATGCCCAAAGAATACCCCGGTGCTTTCTGGAAGAGGCGATCCGGGCGATCCGCTCCACCAGCCATGGGAGCAGGAGGGCTGCCACCAGGCCGAACCCCATGCTGATGAACCACCGGGTGTTCCGGTGAAAAGGCAGATGGGGACCGATGGAAGTGGCCCACATGGCCGCCAGCATGCGCCTGCCCCAGAGGTTCCAGTGCCTTGCCATGGCGGCACCATCGGAAAACCGTTTGACGGCAGCGTCGAAAAGACCCTTGCAGAGTCCCAGAAAGCCACCTGCCAGAACACTCCAGGTGAAATAGTTGAGTGCAATGACAGCCAGTACGGCACCCCCGGGATTCCGGAACAGGGCGGTGACCAGATCCGGCATGGGCAAAAGGATCCCTGAAAGGACACCCAGAGCCAGCCCTCCTGTCAGGTTGCGCCGGATGATGTTGCGTTTTTCAAGCATGGCAGCACTTTTCCAACATGATCAAAAAAATCCCGGGACAAGAAAAGCAGTGACGGATCCAGCAATCAGGAGGATACCCAGGGGGGCTGCCACCGCTGCCACCGTTCGTCGCAGCGGATTGCGGGCCACGGTAATGGAATAGAGCCCCCAGAAAACCGCCCATACTCCTGACAGAAAAACAAAGAGAGGCAACATGGATTCGCAATGGTCAGGATTCGGTGAACAGGCCCTCCAGTTCCTGTTCCACGATGTCCTCGGACCGTTCCTGCACGACGGAGAGTTCCTTGACCAGAAGTGCCCTGGCGGTCTCCAGCATGCGTTTTTCCCCGAAGGAAAGCACTTTTTTGTTTTTGAGGATGGATAGATCCCGGTAGACTTCTGCCACATCGAAAAGGGATCCGGTCTTGATTTTTTCCACAAATCCACGATAGCGCCGGTTCCAGGTCTGCTTGTCGAACACCACGTCCCGGTGATGAAGGATCTGGAACAGTTGGTTGATTTCGGGATCACTGACCAGACAGCGAAGTCCCACCTGATCCGCCTTGTGAACAGGAACCATGATGCGGATGTCCGTTTCCAGCATGCGCAAATCAAAAAAAACGATAATCTGTCCCGCCAGGGATTTTTCCACAACGCCAACGACCTCGGCAACACCCTGTCCGGGATAGGCCACTTTTTCGCCAACTTTGAATTTCCTGTCCGCCATATAGAAGCCTCCTTAGGGTCCAGGCATCAAAAAGACGCCCTCCATCCGGGGCGGGACTCCCATAAAGAAGGGAGCTTGAGAATACTATACCAGCGTGCAAATCCGTGCAACCAGAAAATATGGATATCCCCCTTTCAGGTTTGGGGAAGGACAGGATCGCAGGGAAAGCCGAAAAGTTTGGGTATCTGGAAAAAAAACGGACGTGGATTCCCCAAAACGTGCATTCCGGTCTTGACAAGAGGTCGGTTTTCTTCTAATTATCCCGACTCTGAAACCCGGGGTCCAGGTGGTCCCGGGAGACCCGGCGATTTGAAGCCGGAAGGAATTGCGAGATATATCATGGAAAAAACCTACAGTGCAAAAACCGGTGAAGTGGAACGCAAATGGTTGCTCATTGACCTGGAGAACGAGATCCTCGGCCGCGCGGCCACGAAGATCGCTTCCCTGCTGCGCGGGAAGCACAAGCCCCAGTTCACACCCCATGTGGACACTGGAGACTTTGTGGTTGTCATCAATGCCGACAAGGTCAAACTGACCGGCAAGAAGTGGATGCAGAAGCGCTACTATTGGCATACCAAGTATGTCGGCGGCATCAAGAGCCTGACCGCAGAGGAAACTCTTGCGAAGCACCCGGACTGGATCATCCAGAAGGCGGTGGCAGGCATGCTTCCCAAGACTATTCTGGGTCGCCAATTGATCAAAAAACTCAAGATATTTACCGGACCGGCGCACGAACACGATGCGCAGAAACCGCAGAAGATCAACCTTTCGGAGATTCGCTAATCATGGATATGCAAGATCATTTTTACGGCACTGGACGTCGCAAAACAGCCATCGCCCGCGTGTGGGTAAAGCCCGGTGAGGGCAAGATCCTGGTCAATCGCCGGCCCCACAACGAATATTTCGATCGTGAAACCGCCCGCATGGTTTCCCTGCAGGCGCTGGAACTCGTGGGAATGACCGGCAAACTGGACGTGATGGTCCGTGTACATGGTGGCGGTCTTTCCGGGCAGGCGGAAGCCATGCGTCATGGGGTGACCCGTGCGTTGATGCGTCTGAATCCGGAATACCGTGTGCCCCTGAAGCGGGCCGGCTATGTGACCCGCGACGCCCGCGAAGTCGAGCGCAAAAAGTACGGGCAGCCCGGCGCCCGCAAGCGCTTCCAGTTCTCCAAGCGCTAGTCCAGAACTGCCATTCCCGGAAAAAATCAATCCAATTTCAGGGGACAGGAGGGATCCTGCTTTCCTTTTTCCTTGACACTTGTCTGACAGAAAGGGAGATCATTTCCATCCGGATGGAGTGCGATCCCTGTGGCAGGTTGTTTTCCCCTTCCGGAACAAAGGGGTTTGACATGTGGATCCACAAACTGGTTCAAGCGGTTTTGATTGGGGTATTCAGTCTGGGGTGCTTGTTGATGCCGTTACGTGTGTTTGCTTCGCCCCTGGATGACGAAGAAGGTGTTCTTCTGTTTCAGAATGTGATCTGGACCAGGCCGGAACTGGTTTTCATCGGATTTGAAAACACCGAATACATCCGGTTGGGAACCGGATTGTTCCGGAAGAAGCCCTGGTATGCGGGCACACTGGATCTGCAGTTCATGGGGAACGACATCTTCGCCAAGCGCGACGAGAGGTCCCAACCGTATGTCCATACCCTGTACCTGACTTTTCTCAAGGTGGGTCGCACCTGGGACTGGAACGATTTCCGGTTCTTCGCGGATGCACATGGAGGCCTTCTCTACACCAATTCCTTCAGGCAAATGAGCCTGTTGGGGGTGGAGGTGGAAAACCGCCGGTCAGCCGGTCTGGGCCTGACGGGAGGAGTTCGCTGGTCCCGTGGTCCCTTCCAGGCAGATCTCTCCCTGGGCATTGTGGGATTCGAAGGACAATCCCTGGCCGAAAGTCGCCTGGAATTGCAGTACCGTTTGTCCCGAAAGTGGAAAATCGGCTTTTTTTCCGAAGCCATTGCCCGGGGGGTGGAACTTTGCACTGACAGGCAGGAAAAAGGCTGCCAGTATGAGATGAAAATGGTGTTTGCCGCCCTGTACGCCTCCTGGAACGTCAGGGGAAAAACCTGGCTGCTGTTTGGATTTGGTGGAACCACGCTGACTTTGGGTACCGATGCACAAACGGTTCGGGAATCCAGTCAGCCAGCTGTCTATCTGGGAATCCGGTAGTCACCCCGGAAAGCCGGATGCACAGGAATCAATCCTCTTCTTCTTCCAGTTGTTCGCGGATGCTGTCGGGATCCTCTTCCAGTTTTTCAACGGTTTTGTTGTACAGTTCCACGAATTCTTCGTACCAGTCGGGATGCATTTCGAACTCCAGCCGGTCAGGGCCGGGGAGGGCCAGACGCACGCCGCATTCTTCCCCCACATATTTCCGGAACTTGTCCAATTGCTTGTCCACCAGGGCGAGGTCAACACCGAACAGGTCTTCCAGGGATTCTTCATCAGCCTCGTATTCGTCCGGATCTTCCACTTCATCGTGGTCCATGTCGGCCCCGTACAGGAATTCATCTTCGTCAAATTCCAGAATATCCACAAAAATGGCTGGCGAATTCATGACCTTGGCCAGTTCCAGGAACGTGTCCAGATCTCCCTGCACCAGACGCGACGGCATGGTTTCATCATCATAGGTTTCCACCAGCACCGGGAAAAATCCGCGTTCCCGCAGCAGGTTCATTGCATGTTCGTGAAAGGATTCGACAACAAATTTTTTCATGGGTTTTCTCCTCCGGTAGGGGATGATTCCCGAAACCACCGGTCAAGTCAACACACTTCACACTCCGAAATGGGGTCATTTTGTGAGACGAAAGCGAGCCCACATGGGCAGATGGTCCGAGATGTGGAGGGTGTTTTCCCTCAGGACGGATTTTTCCAGTACTTCGATTCCGGGAGAAAGGAAAAAATAATCAATCGTGCGGTCCGGCCCGGCGACGGCGGGGTCATTGGGGTAATGGGTATACCAGCGTTGTGGATCGCCACCGCCCGTGTCCCCGTCCGAGGGAATGGATTCATACTGTTCGCGCAGCCGCCGCAGTTCCGTTTCCGGCTTGTAGTAGGCCTGCTGTTCCGCAGGTAGCCTGTCAAAGGCCGCCCGGTCCGGCAGGAGATTGAAATCCCCGGCAATGATCCACGGGATTTTCTTCCGGTCCAGTTTTCCCAGAATCTGCAGGATCTTCTGCACCTGGCGTTCCATGGTGTCATTGCCCTGGGCGAAGGCATCCATGTGGGTGGTCAAAAGCGCCAGTTCCCCGCCTTCGGAAAGAGGTACCCGGACTTCCAGCACGGCCCGTTTGAAATTGAATTGTTGAACCAGCCACCAGTCGGGCATCAGGGGCAACTGGTAACGGGTTCCCGAGGAAAGTTTCCAGCGCGAGAGGATGCTCAGTTTCATGCCGACCTTTCCCCAGACTTTCGGGTGGGGTACAAAGGCCGCCTTCCAGTACCAGGCACTGGCATGATTGTGGTATTCCGGACCGAGAAGTTTCAGGAGCCTGGCCAGTTGGTCCTCGCCGTCGGTTCGTTTCGACCCGTCGTCCAGTTCCTGGATGAGAACGAAATCCGGACGGGTTTCCCGGATGACCCGGGCCACCTCCAGGAGCGTGGCTTCGATGTCAACGCGTTTGGGCCGGATGTCCGGTCCGCTGCCATCCAGCAGATCGTAAAAGAAAACATGGTTTTTGCCGGCCATGTACTGGACGTTCCAGTTCAGTACCGAGAACTCGTGCCCGGATGGCATTGGGGAAGCATCCTTTGAAGAATGCACTTTCACGGGTTCCACGGGGGCCGGGTGATAGGTGATGTTCCACACGAGAAGCAGAATACCCAGAACCGCCAGTCCGAAACAGAGAAAAATCCACCCGGCGATCCGCAGCCATCGTGCGAACCGGGAGTGTCGGAAATCCACGCGTTCATGTTCAGTCATGCACCAACTCCATCGGTAGAGAAGAAGAAGCATGTGCAGAATGCAGCCGGATCCCGAGGTGTGTCAACATCAATTGAACTGCCGGGGAAAAACCACTTGAAGCCAGAACCGATTCGCCTATACTTTCTTCCAGCCATTTCGGGAGGTCACTTGCATGACGGACTGGATCACACACCTGCAGCACGGTTACAGGGCACTTTCGGAAAACCGCCCCACCATTGCGTTCACCCACTTTCACGCTGCCTACGAGGACAACCCGGATCACCCCCTGGTCTGCTGGGCCTGGGGACAGGCCCTGGCCCAGACGGGCCACTCCAAGGAAGCCGTGATGCTGCTGGAAAAAGCGGCCCGGGCCGAGCCGGAACTGGTGGAGATCAACATTTCCTGGGCCAAGGCAGTGATGGATCTGGGGGATTTTTCCAGTGCCGAACGAATCCTGGAGGAGCTGCAGGTCAGGCATTCCTCGGATCCCCTGATTCTGCTGACACTGGTGGAACTGCATGTACGACGTGGAGATCCGGAAACCGCCGCCCGGTTTTGCGGACAGGCCCGGGAGCAGGGTGCCGAGCCCCGCACGCTGGCGGTTGCATCTGCGCAAATCGAGCAGGTGCGGGGGTTGCTGATGTCCCGGGAAAAAAACTTTTCGGCTGCCAAGACCCATTTCAAAAATGCAATTGAACTGGATCCAGCCTGGGCGGGTCCCCGGGTGAACCTGGGAGTGATCGCCGAGCAGTCGAACGAGCCGGCAGAGGCCCTGTCCTGGTATGCAGGTGCCCTGGAACTGGAACCGGAACATCCGGTGGCGTTGTACAACTGTGCAAGACTCCATGCCCGCATGGGGGAACTGAAACAGGCCCGGGAACTGGTTTCCCGCCTGACCACCCTGCACCCGGAATATCCCGGGGGCCGCGAACTGGCGGATTCCGTCCGCAGAACGGTATAGGGCATGTCGGAAACGGTGGTTCGCGAGGGTCTGGTCACGGCGGTGCAGGCAGATGTGGCGGTGGTGACCGTGGGTCGCCCGGATGCCTGCGGGCACTGTGCCGTGGGTCATGCCTGTTCGAATCTGGGAGGCGGGCGAAAGCATGTGGCCCGGGCCCGCAACCTCTGCGGCGCCAGCCCCGGACAGCGGGTACGCCTGGAAATGGAAGCAGGCGCCCTGATTGGTGCGGCTTTTTTTGTCTACTTCCTGCCGTCCCTGGGAATTTTGCTGTTTGCCTGGGCCGGTCACCACCTGGGTCCCTCGTGGGGCATGTCCCCGGATGGGGGAGCCATGATTGGCGCGGTGCTGGCCCTTGGTGCCGCCGTCACGGTGGCCTTGGTCCACCGTCACCGGACCCGTGAATGCCCGCCGGTGTTTGCGGCGGTGGAAATCCTGCCCGGTCCAGCGGACGTGTCATGTCCCCACACCGAGAACCCCTGAATCAATCCCCCTCCGGAAGCAGACGCTGGTTAGGGTATTTGCCACGTCTCATCGGACTGGGAATCCTGGCATGGATCCTGTTCCGGGTGGGACCGGGGGTTTTCTGGCATGCCATCTTGCGGGTGGGGGCTCCCGTTTTTGCCCTGCTGATCGTTTTGGATCTGGTGCATCTCTTCTGCAAGTCCGCCCGGTGGCGGGTGCTTCTGGCAACGGTGGACATCCGGCTGGGCCACGGGACGGCGTTTGCTTCCTATCTGGCCGGCATCGCCATGGGTTCGGTGACGCCGGGCCGGGCGGGTGAATTTTTCCGGGCCTGGATTCCCGTGCGGGCCAAAAAGGGAACGCTTCCGGCTTCCCTGGCGACGGTGCTGGTGGACCGGTTGCATGATCTGTTGCTGTTGCTGGTCGGTTCGGCAATGGCCGTACTGTTCCTGTTCCGGACCCACTGGTTGTGGATGGGGGTGGCATTTGGCATTCTGCTGGGGCTTGCAGGGTTTTTTGTTCGAAGACGTCTGGGGGCCGCCCTGGGGATTCTCTGCCGCAAGTTGCACATCCGTGATGACCAATGGTCGGATTTTTCCGTGGCGTTCCGGACCAGTCTGAAATCCTGGCCGGTGCCCCTTGCCTGGACCCTGGCAGGCAACCTGCTCATGCACCTGCAGGTGTTCCTGCTGGCCCGGGCGGTGGGTTCGGACATTTCCTTTCCGGTGTTGTTCGTGCTGTTTTCCCTGGCCAATACAGTGGCCCTGTTGCCGGTGTCGTTTCTGGGACTGGGAACCCGGGAGGCGGTGCTCGGGATGCTCTTTGTGGCTGCGGGTCAATCCGAAATGCACGGCATTGCGGTGGGTCTCGGCTTTTTCCTGCTGGTTTCCGTCCCCGTGTCCCTCACCGGCGGCCTGTTCCTACTTTTTCCGGGCTGGATGGGGGAAAAAAGAACTAATCCCGAAGCAAATCCACCGGGCTGTCCCGGTTGATGATCGTTCCGTCCCCGAGTTGACCCTCATCGTTTTTCCCGAGACAACGTACCATGCTTCCGCCATGTTCCATGGCGCAGGTGTGGAACTGGCCGCTGGCAACCTTGGCGGGACTGGTGAATCCGTCCACCCGGCGGCTGTTCCAGGGATTTGCCGCATAATTGGTTCCAAGTTGGTTGTGGTTGTTGTCTCCCCAGCATCTCAGGGTGTTGTCCGTGAGGATGATGCAGGTGTGGTTGGTACCGGCACTCAGAGATTTGAACAAATCCGAAGTCGCCTGCACGGGAACGGTGCTGTAAGGGGTGGTTGTATTGTTGACCCCCAGTTGACCATGGCCGTTTTCTCCCCAGCAATACAGCTTCCCGTCATCCGTTTTTGCACAGGCATGACTGCCTCCCACCGAAAGCAATTCAGCAGGGCGGGTCAAGGCCACATTCACGGGAATGGGGCTGTGAGTCCGGGAATTGTCACCCAACTGTCCATATTGGTTGTACCCCCAGCATTGCACGGCTCCCGAAGACAAAAGGGCACAGGAATGATAGGAACCTGTTCCAATTTCCAAAGCGTTGGAAATGCCGTTCACCTGCACGGGTGTCGGGTGCATGGTTTCCGTGGTTCCGTCCCCGATCTGGCCGTAGGAGCTGAATCCCCAGCACCAGGCCGTTCCATCCCCCTTCACGGCACATGTATGGAAATAGCCGGCAGAAATGGAAACCAGATCCTCCAGTCCCTGCACGGTGACGGGTTCATGACTGATTTGATCGCTGCCATTCCCGAGTTGTCCTCCATATCCCCCGCCCCAGCAGCGTCCGGTTCCGTCCTGAAGGACTACACAGGCATGGAAGTATCCCGCGGAAATCAGGTTCACCTGGGTCAGTCCTCCGATGGTTACGGGCACGGAACTGCCCCCGGGTCCGGGGTATCCCAGTTGGCTGCCCTGGTTGTTTCCCCAGCAGCGTACCGACCCATCGGAAAGCAGAATACATCCGAAATTGAGTTTGCTGGAAACGGATTCGATTTTCTTGCAGGCATCAAGATTGTATTCACAGGTGTCCAGGCAGTTCAGATTCCCCGTAAAATACTGCAAACCGATGCAGGTCTGTCCATCCAGGTGGGAACCTTCACATTGTTCGTAGGTGTTTTGCAGGATCCCGTCCCCGCACCGGCCAAAGGATTCACAGGAAACCAGGTCAAACTTGCAATCATCGGATTTGCATCCAAGTTGTCCACCATGGTATCCCTGACTCTGGCAGGTTTCCCCGCTCAATTCAGTTCCTTCACAGTCTTCGAAAGGAGTGGAGATGATCCCGTCTCCGCACAAAGCGGAGGCTTCGCAACCGGAGTAATCATATTGGCAATTGCTTTTGCACCCCAGGGTTCCACGTCCCTTGTCCACCTGGAGACAATCGGTTTTCGGCATGTTGTCCCCGTCGCAGTCCTCGTTTTCCGGCTGGACCGTTCCGTCTCCGCAGCGCCCGGAACAGACCGAGGTGTCCAGGGTACAATCACTGTTGCAGGTCAGATTGCCCGTTTGGCTGTAGTAGCCCAGTTGCAGGCATCCCTGTATGTCTCCCAGGTTGGAGGAGTCACATTCTTCTCCGGGATCAATGAAACCGTCACCGCAACGGGCAGCGGCCTTGGTTTTGGTTTTGCAGGCAGAAAAGGGAATACATGCAACAAAAAGGATGATGACCGCTGTTTTCATGGAATTGTCTCCTCAGGATATGTTCCGGAAAGACTGTACCCCGAGTCTGGAAAATGTCAAACACATGCTGAACCGGAAAAATGCAGCGCAGTCAGACAAACGCGTGTCATCCATGGAACGATGATGCTATATTGCACAGGCTTGGCCCCCATTGGGGGCTTGTTTTCCACATGATGCCTGGTGTCCCGGAGCGGGATTCAACGGGAGGGTGCATGCGTTTTCTGGTCAGTTTTTTTGTATTTTCCATATTTTTTCCGGGCAGGGTGTCGGCCGAGCCGGTCCGGATTTCGTTTTCCGGAGTGGGGGACATCATTTTTGGCCGGGCGGGGGGAAAATTCGGCATGGATGATCCCTTCCGGCATGTGCAGCACCTGTGGAAGGGACACGACATTGTCTACGGCAATCTGGAAACGCCCCTTAGCGTCAAGCAATATCGCATGGGAAGAAAACCGAAGGACTGCACAAAGGTGGAATGCACGGATCATGAAAAGAGTTACCGGCGAATGTTCCGGCTCACTTTCTGGGGTCGCCCGGAAGCCGTGGGGCTGTTGAAAAACGCCGGATTCACGGTGATGGGAACGGCCAACAACCATGCCGAAGACCAGGGACCGCAGGGCCTTCTGGAAACCATTGCGCATCTGAAAAAAGGAAACCTTGGTGTGACCGGGACCGGTTCCACCGTGGAGGAGGCCTGGACGCCCTTCGTGTTCGAGAAGGGTGGAGTCAAGGTGGCCTTGCTGGCAGTGACCGCCCTGTGGAACTTTCCCGCCATGCGCAAGGGGGCTTTTTATGCCCTGTCGGAATTCCCGAAAATCTACACGGAACTTCCCGACAAGGTGAAGGAACTCAAGGCGAAGCATGACTTTGTCATTGTGGCCCTTCATTATGGCGAGGAATATGTGCACCAGCCCAACGGACACGAGCGAAAACTCATGCGGCTTCTGGAACAGGCCGGCTGTGATGCGGTCATTGGCGGTCACCCCCATGTGCTGCGCGGCATCCAGGTCATCAACCGCATGGTGGTTTTCTATTCCATGGGAAACTTCCTTTTTGACAACAACCGTCAGGCCCAGATCGAAAGCGGGGTGGCGGCATTCGAAATGGTCAAGGACGGAACGAAAAAGACACTGGAAAACATTGTGTTCCATCCCGTGCGCAATGATGGCAACCCGGGTTACATCCTGCCCCGTCATGTCACGGATCACCGGGCCACCACCATCCTGCGCAACATGATGCGGTATTCCAGGCCCCTGGGAAACCAGGACGGGGAACTGGTTCAGGAAACCGCCAGGATTGTGGTGCGACCCAGGGCCTTTTCGGGGGTGAAATGAAGGGACTTTTTCTGGTTTGCCTGTTTTTGGGGATATTCTGGTCTGGCTCCGTCTTTGCCCAGGTGCGCATCACGCTTTCGGCGGTGGGGGACATTCACTTCGGTCGTCCGAAAAGTGCCATGCAGAACGTGAAGGACCCCTTCCGTCACGTGCAGCACCTCTGGTCTGGCAGGGACATCGTTTACGCCAATCTCGAAACCCCGGTCACGACGAAACCCCTTCGGAACGTGCGGTTTCCGAAAGACTGCAAACTGCTGGAATGCAACCGGACGGAACAGACCTACCATTACTGGTACCAGTTGACCTTCTGGACCCGGCCGGCCAATCTCCGGTTGCTGCGCAGGGCCGGATTCACCCTCATGGGAACGGCCAACAACCATGTGGAGGATCAGGGTCCGGAGGGCTTGCTGGAAACGATCACACACCTGAAAAGCGCAAACCTGCTGTATTCCGGAACCGGCAGCACCAAAGAAGAGGCCTGGACGCCAGTGGTGGTGGAAAAACAGGGTGTGAAAGTGGCTTTTCTGGCGGTCACTGCGATCCATAACCTTCCCCCCAGTGGCAAGAATGCATTTTTTGCCGTAAGTCCGTTTCCGTCCATTCTGACAGAACTGCCCGAAAAGGTGAGACAGATGAAGAAAACGGCGGACTTTGTGGTGGTGGCGTTGCACTACGGCAAGGAGCGGGACACCCGCACCACCGCAGAGGAACGGCAACTGGTGGCCAACCTGGAAAAGGCCGGTCTGGATGTGTTCATCGGAGCGCATCCCCATGTGCTTCGGGGGATCCAGGTCATCAACCGCATGGTGGCTTTTTACAGCATGGGCAACTTTTTGTTCCTCATCAATGCGGGGGATCGCGTGGAAACCGGTGTGGCAGCCGTGGATTTTGTGAAACATGGCAACGAACGCCGACTGGAGAACATTGTCTTTCATCCCGTCCGGGCGGACGGACAGCCCCTGGGACGTATGCCCCGGGCCGTTTCGGGACGGGAGGCGCAGAATCTGCTCAACCGGCTCATGCACTATTCCAGGCCCCTGGGCAACCGTCCGGGAGAACTGGTCATTGAAGGGGACCAGTTGCACATCCGGCCATCAGCCTTTGTCCCGAAGGTCAAAGCAGTTGACCCACCAGAAACATGACCAGGAAGAACCCCACCGTGCGCATGCCCATCTGATTGAAGGAAACATCGGAAAAAAAGCGGGCTGAACGGGTGTCCTTACGGATGTATCCAAGGTAGACCCATCGGGCTCCCACGAAACTGACACCCCAGAGGATCACCTTGAAGAGGTATTCGGTCAGGTCAATCCGGAAATGCTCTCCGAACAGCAGGTACAGGAAAGGCGAACCCAGAACACCGGTCAGAAGGCACAGGATTCCCAGCATCAGGAGGGTGGCGTTGGAGGAAACGTCGTTCGGTGTCAGTTCCCGATCGGATTTCCCGAACAGCACCTGGCCGAATTTGACGAACGACAGGATGGTTCCGAAGTTGATCAGGATGAACAATCCTTCGATCCAGAATCGTTCGGCTCCGCTCTGCATGAAGTATTTGGAAATGGATCCGTTGAAAAGCGGGGCGCCGGTGATGCCCAGGATTCCGGAAATCACCGCGAATCCCACCAGGGGGAAGGATTTCAGCACGCCCCGGATTTCCCGGACGTCCCGGGTGCCGTATTTGGAAATCAGGATTCCTGAAGCCAGAAACAGCAGTGATTTGAAGAGGGCGTGATTGATGACGTGGAGCATGGCACCTGCGGTGGCAAAGGCATTGTCCAGACTCAGGCCGAACACGATCAGTCCCATCTGGGAGATGGTGTGGTAGGCCAGGATGAGTTTGATGTCCTTTTGCCGGATGGCCATGTAAATGCCCGCCAGGGCCGTGAAAACCCCCAGGAACAGGAAGAATGCGTCCATGTTGAGGGACGGCATGAACATGGCCCGCATGCGGATGAACAGGAACAAGGCGCTTTTTACGTTCAGGCCCGAAAGTACCGCGGATACCACGGTGGGAGCGCCCGGAGTGCCATGGGCGTGGGGCAGCCACATGTGCAGGGGAAACAGTGCACATTTCATGCACACGCCCGTCATGATGAACGCATACGGCAGAAGAAGGCTTTTTCCGGGGGTTTGGCCAATCAGGCGGGTCAACTCCGTGATGTCGAGGACACCGTACTGGCGATACAGAAAGCCGATGCCCATCAGGATGAAGAACATCCCGAGGGTGTTGGTCATCAGGTAGAACAGGCCGTCATAGATGGAACGGCTTTCCTTCTTGAACATGATGAGGATGGAACAGACGATGGTGGAAACCTCCAGGGCCACGAAGATGTTGAAGAGATCCCGGGACAGGATGATCAGGATCAGAAGCGTCTGCAGGACGGTCAAAAAAACGCTGAACATCTTCAGTGCCCGGTCCCGGATGGCGGAATAGAAATGGAAACACACGAACATGAAACTGATCAGCACCAGATAAATGGATGCTATGAGATCGCAGTACAGGGTGATTCCCAGGATGCCCGGTCCCCCGGTGGTCACCGTCAGGATCTGGCCGGAAAACCGTGTCAGGGAAAAAAGGTGCAAGGAAAAGCCGAACATGCCGATGTACACGATCAGGGACGTCCAGCGCACGATCCTTTGCGGAAGAAGCAAAAGCGAGCAGGCGATCAGGATGGGAGCCAGGACGAACAGGTACAGCATCAGGACTCCTTGCTGCGCGCGTCCAGGGCCTTTTCCCAGTCGGCGGTTCCGTAGCGGTGATAAAGGGCTATGAACATCATGAGGGATACGGCCGTCACGGCGATGCCGATGATGATGGCAGTGATCATGATGGCCTGCACCACGGGGTCCGCAACATTATCCACGGTTCCGATGGGTGGGACCTGGTCTTTTTCTGCGTTGATGCCCAGGAAGAACAGCACCACCGCCAGATCGATGATGGCGAGGCACAGGATCGACTTGATGATGTTCCGCTTGATGAGCAGTCCCAGCAATCCGATCATGAACAGGAGAAGGGCCACAATCTCCACCGCATTCAGATTCATGGGGACCCTCCGGGAAGATCCGTGTTCCTGCGCAGTCCGCTGTACATGAATTGCATGTAGAGAATCGCAAAGCCGCAGAAAACCTTGAATCCGATGAGCAGGTTGATGGCAAACATGTATGCCAGATACATCCCCGAACCCAGGTCCTGCCGGTAGACCAGAAACAGGCCGGCGAGCAACAGGATGGCCAGGAACATGATTTTTTCCAGGGTAAAGGCCAGTTCCACGGGAATCAGACGTCCCCCCGTGGACAGGTGCTTGCTCATGAAAATGGCGGCGATGATGGCTCCCCCCTGGAATCCGCCCCCGGGAGAACGTACCCCGGAAAGTACGACATACACCCCGAAAATCAGGACGAACAGGTATACCCCCTGCAGACCCTCGGTCATGAGCGGGGAAAACCCGGCATTGCGTTTTCCTCCACTGACATGTTCGCGGAAATTGCGTTCCGAAGGGGTCAACTCGGAAAATTGCACCACTCCGATGACGCATACCAGAAGCAGCATGGTTTCAAAGAGGGTGTCAAAAAGCCTGAAATCCAGATACACCGTCATGACCACATTTTTCACACCGGTGTGCATGAGATGGTGACGCAGGGTTTCCTGCATCATCAGGGGCAGGTTTTTCGGTTCCAGTTGGGAATAACCGAAGAACACGGTTGCCGCAAACAGGATCATCAGGAGTGCGGCGAAGGGATCACCCTTTTTCATGGGGTACCACCTCCTGATAGGGCATGTCATGGCTGATGGTTTCCACCGACAGTTTCACCCCGCAACAGGTGTTGAACTGATCGATCAGGTTCCGGATGCCCAGGGTGTGCACGTTTTCAGCCTCGGCATGGAGCACGATGGCGTCATCCCGGCTTTCCACGACGACTTTTTGCTCGTCGCGGGCGAGAAGATCCTCCACGTTGTCGTCCGTGGATATGATGTACTGCTGGATTTCCCGTTCCCGGCAGAACTGTTCCATTCGCAGTCCCAGATCCCGGATGCCCTGGCGCACGGTTTCCGGGCGTTTCGGGTGGTTGACCACATACAGCATGAAAATGCGGTGTTTCTTGATGGCGATCAAAAAAACAATGGTGGAAATGGTGCTGCCGATGACGGCTTCAGCCAGGGCCACGTCCGGTGCTCCCAGAAACAGGAAAACCGTGGCGGCCACCGTGGAGAAGGTGCACAGGTAGATGACCGCATGGATCAGTTTCCGCGTGAATACAATCATCACTGCGAAAAACAGCAGGGACACCAGAAGGCAGGTGGTGACCGGATCGGTATTAAGGTTCATCGTTCTCCCCCAACCTGGAGTGGAAGGCGGAACGGCCCAGTTTGTGGGCTGCCAACGGATTGATGAGCAGGATGACCACCAGCAGGAAAAAAACCTTGAGGGAAAAGACTTCTGCGCCACGAACAAGCATGATTCCGGTGAAGAACAAAATCAGTCCTGCCGTGTCCGAAATGCCGGCCACCAAAAGGCGCCGGTAAAAATCCCTGAAACGGAACTGGGCAATGACTCCGAACGCAAAGAATACGAATGCGGCGACCAGAAACACTTTTCCGAGGATCACAATTCCCCCTTCTTGCGCAGGAATACGGACAGGAACTGCACATCGACGAAAGCCAGGATGGAGAAAGCCAGGGCTACATCCAGGGCACCGGAGGATTCCCGGGCTATGGCATGCAAAACGATTCCGGTTACCAGGAAGGTGCCCGCCAGGCGGTTGGAAAGGACCTTGGCCCAGGGGGAGCGGGAGAGGTACACCAAAAGCAGCATGAGACACACGAAAGCCGTGTTTATGTAAACCAGTGCGGAAATCATGCCTGATGTTCCTTTGTCCGGTTGCTGAACGACAGCACCAGCAAGGTGTCATCCTCTTTTTCCAGTGTCAGCGTTCCAGGTGTCAGGGTAATGGCGTTGGCCACCGCCACGGAACCGATTTTTTCATCACATTCCAGGGTATCAATGGAAACTGGCCTTTTTCGGTGCAGAAGCAGGATTTCCCTGACGGAACTGTGGAAAATATTTACAAACAACTTAGCAAGGTGCAAGGAATAGACAAGAATCCGTGTGTACCCGAAACCCGTATCCAGTTTCCGGATAAACAGAAATGAACCGGAAGCAGCAATGACAACCCCCGTCAGGATCGTCCACCAGGAAAAACTTTCATTCAATGCACAAAAAAACAGGGTACCCAGAAGTGCAAAGAACGAAAAAAAAAGCAGTCGGGCCATTCAGTCTTCTCCAGCGTGCAAAGTATCCACACCCTCCCGCCCTGCGTCAAGCTCTGTGCCTTGTGTTTGCGGCATTGAAAACCCGCGAAAAGGGATTATACTCATCTCGTGGGTGCCGGGGAGTGTTCCGTTTTTCTCACACTCCGGAATCTTCGTGTGTAAACATGTGTTTACATCCATGGGCTCCGGCGGGGACAAAACGCTTGAAAATGCCGGTTTTTCCGGGTTTTCGTCTTGGCATGGTCCTTGCGACATTCACCCCGTTTTTTGGAGGTGCCTTATGAAACGCCTTTTTCCTGTTCTCACTGCCCTGTTCTTTCTCACCATTTCTTCCGTATCCTCAGCCCAGGTAATCATATTGGAAAGCGTTCCGGGTGACGGATGCAGCATGGCCTTTTCCCGGCCCTGTCCGCCGGCTCCTGCTCCGGTATATGCCCAGCCCCGTGTGATTCGCCCCCGGTATGCGCCGCCCCCCGTGGTGGCAGCCCCCGCGACCCTGCCTCCTCCTCCCGTGGGCCTTCCCACCACCATTCGTCCGGAATGGTATCCCCGCTGGGGCATGAACTTCATCTACGCCATTTCCGGAGACAACGATGGAACCCTGATTGGTGGCGGTATCAACCTGGAATACATGTTCAACCGGCATCTGGGCATTGAGGGCTCCATCCTGGGATTTGGTGGTGCGGACGATGGCTATTATGATGCGTATTACCGCAGTGGCGCCCGTTTTGGCGCATCCTTGCTGTGGTATCCCACGGGATTGAAAAACAACCAGTCCAATTTCTACCTGCGGGCCGGTGTGGTGGGACAGACCATGTCCTACTACGATGATTACTATGGTGTGGAATACACCGCCCAGGATACTTCCTTTCATGAGTTCGCAGTTGGCTGGCGCTACCTGTTCACCCTGATTCCGGATTTCTATGCCATGAGTCTTGGCATTGAGTTGTCCACCCTCATCGACACGGGGCGCAGTGAAGAAACCAGTCCCCGCATGGGTGGTTATTCCTACGAGGATCAGAGCACGGCCGCCATTCGCATGACCTTCGGTTTCCACTTCTAATCTGCCTCTCCCATTGACGATCCCCTGGATTGCACTTACATTGAAAACCAACCTGAGCCCCGGGGTTTGAACCACCGGGTTTGTTTCTGGATAGTCTCCCGATGCCCATTCTTCCCTTTTTGCTTTTCATAACAGTTGTTTTCGCCATTTACGGGTCGGGTCATCTTTACTTGTACAAGGTGACACACAATTTGTGGTTTCCTCCCGAGACCATCCGGAAAATCCTGATTGCTGCACTGGTTTTTTTCTGGATTTCCCCGCTGCTCATCGGGGGAGCGGGAAAATTTGGCCCGCAGTTTCTGGTGGGTCCCCTGGCCCAGGTGGGTTACACCTGGATGGCATTTTTGTTCATTTTTTTCGTTGTGCATGTCTTTGGTGTCGGCATCAACTGGATTCTGGGACGCTGGGAATTCGGCATTCCCATGAAGATTCTCTGGTTTGTAGCCATGGGAACGGCATTGGTGGTGGTGTTTTACGGAAGATATGAAGCGGCGAACCCGGTGGTGAAGAAGATCGAGATTCCCATGCCCACTTTCGAGATCGGGCAGAAAATCCGGGTGGTGCAGGTTTCGGATCTCCATTTTGGTCCCACCCTGGGAGTATCATTTGCCAAAAAAGTGGTGGATCAGATTCGGGAGCAGAACCCCGACATGGTGGTGTGTACCGGCGATTTCCTTGACCGGGGCATGCAGGACCAGGAAGAGGTGATCCGCATCTGGAAAGAACTGGATCCGGCACTCGGAAAGTATGCGGTCATGGGGAATCATGAATTTTTTTCGGGGCCGGACTGGGCGGAGGATGTCCTGACGCGGGCGGGTTTCGTGGTGTTGCGAAACAGGTATGTGCAGCCGGTGCCCGGCCTGGTCATCGCCGGAGTGGACGACCCCGCCGGTCGGGCGTTTTCCCGGGACACCCAGGGCGAGATCGACATGTTGCGAAATGTACCACGCCCCTCATCGGTCATTCTGCTCAAACACCAGCCCCGCATCGAGTCCCGGGGCCTGTTCGACCTCCAGTTGTCCGGTCATACCCACGGGGGCCAGATCTTCCCGTTCAACAATCTGGTACGCTTTCCCTACCGGTACCTGAAGGGGTTGTATGAGTTGCCCCAGGGAGCTTACCTGTACACTTCCCCCGGTACCGGCACGTGGGGTCCTCCCATCCGGTTCCTGGTGCCTCCCGAAATCACGGTGATTGAACTCGTGGCTCCCAAAACCCGGTGATTCGCATTGGTTGAAGGCATTTTTGAAAGGCTTGACTTTGCCACTATGCGGGAGGATACTTTTGTCTGCATGTCCGGCAAGTTTTTTCTCGCCGGTCCAGGCATCACCCGTTTTCAGGAGGTTTGTATCATGAAAAAAATGTTTTCCGGTTTGATGGTTGTTTCCATGTTCTTCGCTTTCGGGGTATCTGCGGTTCATGCCAAATGTTACCGCTTTTCCCTGGCCGGAAGTGAAGTGGGTGTCTGCGTTCGGGGGGATTCCTTTGCGGATCGCAAGAAAGCCAAGGAAATCTGTGACAAGGGTGAAGGCAAGGATTGTGGCAACATCACGTCCTATTCTTCTTCCTGCCACAGCAATTCCAATCGCTGCTATGACGAGAATGGAAGAAAACACCGTTCCCTGAGTGGATACTGAACACCAAAGGGTCCCCCGACATGAACCGCAAAGAATTTCTGGAACGTTTGGCCGGACGGGTGCACATCCTTGACGGCGCGTATGGCACCTCATTCATTGCCCGGGGTTCCGGGGGTCGTCCTGCGGAAGTGCTGAATCTGGAACGTCCGGACATTGTCCTGGCAGTACACAGGGAGTACGTGGAAGCCGGAGCCGACATCCTGCTGGCCAACACGTTTTCCGCCAACAGGCCGAAACTGGAAACCCTGGGCTGTGCAGCGGATCTGGAACGCATCAATGGTGCTGCGGTGGAACTGGCCCGCAAGGCATCCGGAGGCCGGGCTCTGGTTTTCGGGGACATGTCATCGACGGGATGGATGCCGGCTCCGTTGGGTGATCATTCTTTCGACGACATAATGAAGGCCTTTGCGGAGCAGGCGCGCATTCTTGTGGATGCCGGAGTGGACGGGATCATCCTGGAAACCATGACGGACCTCAAGGAACTCAAGGCTGCCGTGGTGGCCGTGCGGGAGGTGTCCGCATCCATACCGTTGATTGCACACATGACTTTCGAGGCAGACCGTCGCTCGGTCACGGGAACCTCCGTGGAAGTGTTTGCACATTCCATCGGGGATCTGGACGTGGATGTGCTGGGCATCAACTGCAGTCTGGGACCCGCGGATCTGCTTCCCGTGTTTCTGGAGCTTGCCCGTCATACCCGGCATTTTTTGAGTGTTGAACCCAACGCCGGCCGACCGGTGTTTGATGGGGAACATCTTCACTACGACTCCACGCCCGAAGATTTTGCCGCTGTGGCAGAGGACTTCGTGGCGGCCGGAGCCCACATTGTGGGCGGATGCTGCGGTACCCAGGCCGCCCATGTGAGGGCACTTTCCCGAATGCTTCGGGATCGGCGACCCGTGATGCGGCAGGTGAAACCCGCTGCAGTGTTCTGTTCCCGCACCCGGACGGCACCCCTTTATCCCTTCGCGATCATAGGAGAGAGGATCAATCCCGCCAGCCGACCGGCGTTTGCCAGCCAACTGGCCAATGGAGATCTCACCACACTGCTGGAAGAGGCCGTGGCCCAGCAGGCGAAGGGCGCCCATCTTCTCGATGTGAATTTCGGCATTGAAAAAACCCTGGATCCGGATGTGGTGGTGCAGGCCATCCGGGCCCTGGATGCCCATGATGCGCTTCCATTGTCCCTGGATATCCAGACGCCCTCCCTGCTGGAAAAGGCCATGCGGGAAGTCGCCGGGAGACCACTCCTGAATTCCGCCCGGGTGACGGATAAGAACCTGCCCCGACGGGCGGCGTTGCTGAACAAGTACGGAGGCATGCTCCTCATGCTGGCCATGGGTTCGGAAATTCCCGAGACTGCGGCCGGCCGGCTGGCTGTGGTGGAAGACGGACTCAGGCGGCTGGAGGACGCCGGTATCGAAAGGCACCGGGTGATCGCCGATGGGCTCGTGCTGTCCTTCGGGGCAGGCAAGGATCCGAAGGTGACACTCGAAACCATTGCAGGGTTGAGTCGACTTGGTGTGGCCACCACCTGCGGTTTGTCGAACCTGAGTTTCGGCATGCCGGATCGTTCCGCCATCAATGCCGCGTTTTTGGCGCAGGCAGTGCATTTCGGACTCTCATCGGCCATCTGCAATCCCCTGGATGACCTGTTGATGGACACGCTTCGGGGATCATTGGCCCTGCGGGGAGATACGGTGATCGCATCCAGTGGAGAGATCAGTGAAGATCCCTGGGTGACCGCATTGCTGCGCGGGGATGCTTCCGGTCTGAAGCGGCTGGTGGAACAGGAAATCAATGCCGGTGTTTCCGCAACGGACATCGGAACGGGACATCTTTCCTCTGCCATGCGCGAGATCGGGGAGATGTACGGACAAAAGAAGATCTACCTGCCGCAGTTGCTGCTGGCGGCCGATGTTTCCCGCCCGGCCTTTGACATGCTCCAGGAACGCATGGAAACCCCCATGGCACGGAAAGGCCGCGTGCTTCTGGCCACCGTGGAGGGGGACGTGCACGACATCGGCAAGCGGATCGTGGGAACCGTGCTGGAAAGCGGAGGGTTTGAAGTGGTGGACATCGGAAAGGATGTTCCTGCGCCGGAGGTGTTGTCTGCGGTAAGGGAACACCGGCCTTCCATTGTGGGATTGTCCGCCATGATGACCACCACTGTGGGGCGTGTGGAGGAGGTTCGCCAGGAGTTGGAGCAGGCCGGGCTGAAGGTGAAACTCATCGCGGGGGGTGCATCAATGAATGCAGATCTCGCCGAGCGGTTCGGCTGCGATGGCTACGCGCCATCCGCCTCATCGGTCGTTTCCCTGTGTGAATCCCTTCTGCCGGTCATTCTTCCGGATGACTTGCCTTTGAAACCTTGAACCTGTCCGGTGAAACCGGGGGATCTCCTACCGGAAATACAGGGACAATCCGAAGTGGGTGAGCAGATAAAGAGCCAGAAGCATCACCGCAAACCACAGGATCATTTTGGTGCGGGGGGGAAGCTCGAACCGGTACTCCTCCACATGCAGGGAATCCCCTCCGATGTTGGAAAGAATCCAGGAGTCGTGCCTGCAGACGTTGTCGACCCATTCCACGCTGTCCCGCGGGAAGGTCACCGGTCGACCCATCTGGGGATCGTGCAGCGAAATCCGCTGGGGATACATCTCCTCCAGGGTTTTGGCGATCCACTTGACGAATTCCTCCAACTCCGCACGGGCATGCCCAATGGCAAAAGAGACGGAATACACCCACGCACGGGCATTGTCGCCTTCTTGATGGATGCGTATCCGCAATTCACCAGGTAGTTCCGGCAAGTCCGGCCAGTTGTTGTCCCCATCGGTTTTCCGGATGTTCAGGAAGATCTGATACTCGTATGAATTGTCCAAAACAGACACCTTTCTGCTCCCCAGGATCGAAAAAGGGAGAGACCTTATTGTGCATTTCCTTTTTGCCATTGACAAGGGGGGGATGGATCGTCTATATCAGCAGCTCGGTCGAACCCCCGAGGGGGAGACCCAAGGTGTATTTTTTTATTAACATTGCCGTTTCGTACAGAAAGAGTCATCGTGATGGAGAAAGGTCCTGAGCCGTTTGTTGGAAAACCCCTGGAAGTTCGTGTGGATGAGCGCGGACTGGATCGGGCACTGCGTCGTCTGCGCCGGATCACCGCCAGCGAAGGCATCCTGCGGGAAATGAAGCGTCGTCGTCACTATGAAAAGCCTTCACAGGCCTCCAAGCGGAAACTGCGCGAGGCTGCCCGCCGGCGCAAGCGCCGCATGAAGCGTTCCGAGGATTAGACTTCACCCAGCAGTTTTCGTGATCCAGCCGGAGCGTGGCAGGTGAGGGGATGAAATCAGCACTTCGCTTGGTAACCATGGGGGATCCAAGGGGGATTGGGCCGGATGTCATTCTCCGGGCCGCTGCCGATCTGGGGGCTGCATTCCGACCCACAGTGATTGGTTCCGCGCGGGTGCTGGAAGAAAGGGCCGCCCAGTGCGGTCTTCCCGTGTATGACGGTCCGGTTGTCGAACCCCCCGGTGCCCCCGCAGATCCCCTGTCCGAGCCCGGGAGGGCAGCAATCAGTTACCTCGACCATGCCACGGCGGCCATCGCCGACTCTTCCCTGCCTGCGTTCCTGTTGACCGCACCCATCCAGAAAAGTGCCATGCACGAGGCCGGCTTCCGGTTCCCGGGACACACGGAATACCTGGCTTCCCGCAGCGGGGTCAAGCGGGTGCACATGCTCATGGCCAACGATGAACTCCGTGTGCTTCTGGCCACGGTCCACGAGCCCCTGACAAAGGTTCCCAAACTGCTCACCGTATCCCGTGTCACCGAGACACTTCTGGCAGCCGCCGGGAGTTGCCTGACGGATTTCCACATTTCCAGACCCCGCATTGCCCTGGCTGGTTTCAACCCCCACGCATCCGAGGGGGGAATGTTTGGTTCCGAGGAAAACCATGTGCTGCAACCCGCACTGGACCGCGCAGCGCGGGCTGTGGTGAAGGCTGGCTGGAGGGTTTCCTTCTTTGGTCCCGTACCGCCGGATACGGTTTTCTGGGAAGCCCGCAACGGGCAGTATGACATGGTGGTTGCCCTCTATCACGATCAGGGTCTGATCGCCATCAAGACCCTGGATTTTCATGGGTCCGTCAATGTCACCCTCGGTCTCCCGTATGTGCGCTGTTCGCCGGACCATGGCACCGCCCTGGGGCTGGCTGGCTCCGGACTGGCCAATCCCTGTTCGTTCATATCCGCATGGAATCTGGGCAACATGTTTCTGAAAAACCGGATCCGGAATCATGTCTGACGGACATTTTGAATTGCCTCCTGCCCTGCAGCAGGACTTGAGATCGCTTCTCCACGATGTGCGCGGTTCCATCGGCATTGTTTCGAGCACCATGGAACTCCTGATGCAGGAGGACATGCATCCGGTGGCCATGAAATACCTCCAGATTGTCCAGCGTCAGATGTACCGTGTCCTCATGGAAAGCGAACTCTTCGGGTTGTTCATGGATCCCCGGCTGGAAATGTTTGCCCCGGAACCCACACTGGCACTTTCAGTGCTCACCGAGGTGCAGGATCTGATCGGCACGAACCTGGAAGTGGAGGCCAAAAGCCCATCGGACTCCCCGGTGGTGGGAATTTCCCCCTACCTGCTGAAACTGGTGGCCCTGGCCATTCTGATTCCTCCGTCCGGGCTGGACCCCTCCCGACCGGTGATATGGCAGCAAGAAGGGAACAACTGGGTATTCTTGTTCCCCTGGGGATCTGCTGCCACCATGCTTCCCAAATTCCACTGGGCCCGTTCCATCCTCCATCATCATTCCTGTGAACTGGTGATGAGACCCTCCCGGCTGGCACTTCTTTGTCCTGTGTATTCCTGACGATAACCGCAGTATTTCAAAAATAGCCAAAACCGTTTTTTCCCACTTGGGTGGTTGACAGGTCCGTCCATGCCGTGGATATTCCGTTCGTTGGCCTCGGTTCACTGGTTTGTGAGAATATGATGAGGCTATTGTCAGAAGTTCGCAAGAACTTCACCGGGATGGTGCCATGGATTGGAGAACAGTCATTTTTCAGGCTTTCGGCGGGCTTGGACTCTTTCTCATGGGTATGAAAATCATGAGCGAGGGAATGCAGAAGGCTGCCGGGGACCGTCTCCGCAAGATTCTGAAGGTGTTGACGTCGAACCGTTTCATGGGGGTGCTCATAGGATTTGTAATCACCGCCATCATCCAGTCTTCCAGTGCCACATCGGTCATGGCCATCGGGTTTGTGAACGCCACATTGATGACGGTTCAGCAGGCCATCAGCATCGAACTGGGGGCCGCAGTGGGTACCACTGTCACAGGGTGGATTGTCACACTCAACGTGGCTGCCTTTGCCATGCCGGTCATCGGACTGGGGGTGATGGTCCGTTTCTTTTCCAGGAGCCTCTCCTGGCAGTATGTGGGCGAGATCCTCTTTGGGTTCGGCATTCTCTTTCTCGGCATGGAGGCCATGAAGAGTGGCTTTGCACCCCTGCGGACCCACGAGGGTTTCCTGGATCTGTTCCGCAGCATCGACGGGCATACCTTCGGATCCGTCCTGATGGGAGTGCTGGTGGGGACACTCACCACGGCCCTGGTGCAGTCGAGTTCTGCAGTGGTGGGTATCACCATTGCTTTGGCCTCCCAGGGGCTGATCAATTTCGATGGGGCCCTGGCCATCGTCATGGGTTCGAACATCGGCACGACCATCACGGGCATCATTGCCAGCATCGGGGGGTCGATCCATGCCAAGCAGGCTGCTTTGGCCCAGACCATATTCAAGGCCATTGGTGTGATTCTCATGCTCATAGTGTTCTATCCCTTCCGGGATTTGGTCAACATCATGACTCCAGGATTGCCCGGAGACAACCTGACCGTGCACATTGCCATGGGACACACGATTTTCAACGTGGTGAACCTGGCGGTCTTTTTGCCCCTCATCGGACCATTGACCCGACTGGTTACGGCCATTTTCCCGGACAGCACGGGCGATGAAAGGGATCTTCCGGAGCATTTCATCAACATTGACTACAACATGATTGCCACGTCCTCCATGGCCATTCTCGAATCGGAGAAGGAAATTTCCATAATGAGCGGCTATGTGAAGCGGAATCTGGAATTGTTGAGGGGAATGAAAAGCGAGGATCCGGAAAACATCCGGGTAGCCTGTGACGAAGTGGTACGGAACGAAGGGCGTATTGACAAATACCAGTATTACATCACCCAGTTCCTGCTGGCGGTTTCCTCCCATTCACTGACTCGCCGGGATGCGACGACCGTGGGTAGTTATGTGGGTTTGGCCCACAATCTGGAGAAAATCGGGGACTATGTGGAAAACATCACCCTGATGCTGGACAAACTGAACCGCAAGAAGATGATGTTCAGCGCCGAGGCGATTGAATCCATCAACCAGATTCTGGATGAGAACATTGTGTATTTCAACGAATCCATAAGCCTTTTCAATGAAGGCGTGCAGAATCCCTCCCATGTGGAAAATGCGGCCACCCGCAGTCGCAGGCTGCGCAAGATGATCAAGGATGCGAAAAAGGACCATTTTGACCGTCTTCGGGAGAAGGTCTGCGAAAACAAGGTGGCCATTCATTACATTGACATCCTGAACAATCTGGATGCCATGAGTTCTGAAAATTTCAATATTGCCGAAGTGGTTTCCGGCCAGAAGTACTAGAATCAGGCAATGTCACCATGGTGCACGACCTGGTTCCGGCCGTGTTCCTTCGCCCAGTACAGGGCGTTGTCCGCCTTCTCGATCAGCATCTGCTTGTGGGTTCCCTGTTGCGGGAAGGTGGCGATGCCCAGGCTGATGGTGGACTTGAATTGTCCCTGGGGTGCATCGAAGATCTGACTTTCCACCTCGATCCGGATTCTTTCCGCGGCAACCTTGGCTCCCTCGGCATCGGTGGCTTCCAGGACAATGGCGAACTCTTCTCCTCCGTAACGGGCTACCAGATCTATGGTGCGTGCCTGCTTTTTCAAAATGGCTGCCACCCGCTTGATGACCACATCGCCAATGGGGTGACCATAGTTGTCGTTGATGGACTTGAATTTGTCGATGTCCGTGATGAGCACGCTCAAGGGAGCCTGGGTTCGTTCTGCGCGGGCGAGCATCTGGGAGAAACGCTCCTGGAAGGTACGGTGGTTGTTCAGTCCGGTCAGTCCGTCCGTGGTGGCCAGTTCCTCCAGACGATGGTACATCAGGGCTTTCTGGAGACCTATGGCCACCTGGTTGGCCAGGGCGCCGAGCATGTCACGTCTCTGGGGCCCGAACACATGTCTTTCCCGGCTGCCGAACACCAGACCGCCGATGGCCCTGTCTCCCTCGATCAGGGGCAGAACCAGAACCGATTGCATGTCGGCAAAGGAAATGCTCTCATGCAATACGACCTGCCGGTGGTCCCTCAGTTCGCCGTTGACGGGCAGGAAGTGCCGGTTGTCCATGGCCAGGGCCAACAGGCTTTTTTCCACGGAAAAAAATGAACCAACGTGGTTCTTGAATAGATCTCCATGGGCACCGAGCACTTTGACCTGTTTTTCGGACTCCTCCCAATGGACAATGGCGACTTCATCCAGTGGGCAGATAGTGGAGATCGCCGAGAAGGCAGCCTCCACGACCGAAGACAGATCCAGTGCCCGGTTCATGAAGGAAAGTGCCTGGTATAGTTTTTCCTGTTCGAATTTGCTACGGGCCATTTGTGAAAAAACCCGCTCCGTGGCCACTGTACGCAACATCTGTTCGGCACCCTTTTTCGCAAGGGAAACCTGGGCCTCGGTGAACGGTTCGGGCAACTCCCGGTCGCAACAGAAGACACCCACCATGCGTCCATGGTCAAAAACGGGAAGTCCGAGAAAGGATCCAATGGACTGGGCACCCGAATAATAGGGCAGTGCGGAGGAAGAAAAGGGAAAGGGGGCCATGTTGATTTCCAGTTGGTTCCGGACCACGTTGCCGATGACTCCCTTGAGGGCGTGGAACTGGATGCCTGAATCCAGAAAACGGCCATGAAGATGATTGCTGATGGAGGCAGCGTCCACCACCTTGAGTTTCTGTCCGGCAGTGTCCATCCACAAAAGGACAGCGGAAGTGACCTGGAGGCTATCCCTCAGGAGTCTGAGTTCATACAGGATGTGATCGTGGATTTCCAGCAGGGCGGCCTTGCCCAGCATGGCGTCCTGTTCCGCACGGTCGCGTTCGTTGCCGGCCGTGACCGGACCCATGAGCCGGAAATCCTTCAGTTCCTGGAGGCCCTGACGGTTTTCCAACTGCTTTTTCCGTTTTTCCTCCCGCCTTGCCAGCAGGATTTCGGCCGAACGGATCAGGATGCCGGTGCCGGCGAAGAGGGTCAGGAACACGCTGTGGTGTACAAGTGTGCGGAAGGTCACATCCGGCAGCATGCGGGCATGGATCCATTCGATTCCCAGAAGGAGGGCTCCGGCCAGCAGGGTGATGCGGATCCGGACGAAGGCGGCAAGAACGAGAAGCAGCCAGTAGGAAAGGGCGTGGAAAGGAGACAGGGATCCTCCGGTGGCCTGAAGGAAAACCGAAAGGGCCATGACCATGAGCAGGGCAATCTCGATTTCCGAGAACAGGCGGCTTTTTTCCGGAAGGACATCGGTGCGTACGGGTCGGCGGAACAGACGGGTCAGCACCCTGGCGAACAGGGTAAGCCCCAGCAGGAATCCTCCCACCATGATCCAGATGCCCCGGCCGGGGTGGGGCCTGAAAACCCCCATCACCAGCATGGTTGCCATGGATGCAATCAACAGTGAACTCCACGTTGCCTTGATACCGGTTCCGGTTCGCGTCAACACACTTGCATTCATTTCGGTCACCTGTTGCCTGTGCGGGTAGGTTCCATGACTTCAAGTTGGTACACCCTGGCTCCGGGGGGCAGGTATCCCTTTTCCCGCAGGATGCGGGACGATCCCGCCGGCGTTTTCAGGGAACGCAGCCGGATCGCCGAGTCTTCCAGCCGGACGGCCAGGGTTTCATTGAGTTCGGAAATCTGTCGCAACTCGGTTTTCAGGGAGGAAAGGCGCCGGGTTTCATGATGAATGAACACCGGCAGACCCCCCAGAAAGAGGGAAAAGAACAGGGCGATCAGAAAGCGGGTGATCCATCGCAGTCCGATCCCGGTCACGGGGGAGGAAAGAGAGGTATTGGTTGTGCTCTCGCTCACGGTTTCATCGGGTTGCATTCATCGATCCCTGAGGGCCGGTTCGAATTCGAAGTTTCTTCAGTTTTTCGCCATTCAACAGCATCCGGCGTCCGCATTCCAGTATATGCAGCCGGACGGGTTTGTCGAAAAACGCTTCCGAACCCAAGATTCTTTTGGACTTTTTTGGTTGTTTATACTTGCAGGACGGGCATGACTCTGGTATAGGCACTTCGTCTGGTAAGTCATGAGGACTTTTCCTTTATTTGTTTTGTAACCCATAGGAGATTGCAATGAAACACAGAAACCTTTTCATCTTGTCCCTGTTCACCATGCTGATTTTTGGCCTGGTCGCCTGCGATGATGGCGGCAAAAAGACAAAGAATCCCTGCGGAAACGGCGTTCTGGATCCCGGCGAAGAGTGCGATGGCACCAACCTGGACGGCGCAAGTTGTTCTTCCCTGTATCCCACCACCCGTCCGGGTGGCGATTTGGCCTGCAATGCCAACTGCACGTTCGATACCACGGATTGCCGGGCTCCCGAATGCGGCAACGACATCCGCGAAGGCACCGAAGAATGTGACGGCGCCGACCTGAACAACCGCACCTGCGCGGAAATGGAAGGCTACAAGGGCGGTACCCTGGGTTGCACGGCCTCTTGCACCTTTGATCTCTCCGCCTGCGATGTGGATTGCAACGTGGAAGGCAACTTCCAGACCTGCAATCACATGGGTGGTGCCAATGAATGCTGCCCCAACAACGGGTTCCCCTCCACCTGCTTTGCGTCCGGTTCCTTCCGCGCCTGCCTGCAGACCTGCTCTGCCCAGGAAGATTGCGGCTGGTCCATGCAGTGTGAAGCCCAGTTGCAGGGCCTTTGCTACATCGCCTTCTGCGGCGCCGGCATGCAGAGCACCCCTGTTCAAAGCCC
Organism: uncultured Kofleriaceae bacterium; assembly: GCA_964618145.1. Lineage (GTDB taxonomy): Bacteria > Myxococcota_A > Polyangia > HGW-17 > HGW-17 > HGW-17. The sequence continues at coordinate 27,242 of CAZTZR010000006.1, read as the reverse complement.
CTGCACCCTGGCCGGTGGTCGCGCTGGCGTGTGCTACCCCCTGTGGCGTGCCATGGATGACGCCGGTCTCTGCCTGGAAGCCGGTACCGCCCAGCACGGCTCCACCTGTCCCTTCGGCGACAGCATGGGCCAGTTGAACGTGGATCCCGCCAACGAATGTGCCGACGGCTTCTGCTTCGGCCAGCAGGGCGCCACCGAAGGTACCTGCTACAAGAAGTGCAACCCCCTTACCACCTACAGCACCAAGACGGATTCCTGCCCCGCCGGCTCCGCCTGCGTGAACTTCTCCCACATCGACTTTGACGAAACCAACAGCGACGGTTCCCCGAACACCAACTTCCTGTTCCGTGAACCCGATCTGGGCGTGTGCTACATTGATGCCACCATCGAGACCTGCGACATCCTCACCGGCGAAATCATCACCGGCGCCGGCACCACCTGTGGCGAAGGCAAAGCCTGCGGTTACTTCGCGCTGGGCAGCCTGCTGGGCATCTGTGTGGACCTCATCGAAACCCCGAAAGCCATTGGCGACGAATGTGAAATCGTCAGTCCCGCGCAGTGTGGCGCCGGTTCGGCCTGCTTCATCGCGGATCCCTACAATGATCCCACCCCGGCCAATCCGGCCCTCAAGTGCGTCGCTTTCTGTGAAGCCCCCGCCAACGGTTCCGTGGCTCAGGGTTCCTGTGGAGAGGGACACGTCTGCCTGACGGTTTCCCGGTTCTTCACCGCCGACCTGGGTCTGCCCCGCACGGGTACCGGACTGAACCAGGAAACGGAAACCAGCCCCTCCCGTCTGGGCTTCTGCGTTCCCGAACTGGTATCCGGCGAATAATACCGGCGACTCTCCCCTTTTCCTCTTCCCTCTGACAACCAAACAATGACATTCCCTGAAAGATAGCCACGTTGTCTTTTCGAACCCGTGGTGTTCAGGTGCAGGGCGTGGCAGCGGGTCGCGAATCCAGGAATTGTCAGAAATAGCGTTTGTACAGAGCGAAAACCATGGTGGGATACATGCCGAACTCGCCATGCAGCGCAAAACCGGTGGGGATTTGGTTGACATAGAGAATTTCAGGACGTCGTCCCAGGGGCAAAAACCCCCCGATTTGCAGTACGCTTTCATCGGTGAGGAGGATTTCCAGGGAGGTGGAGAAATGACCGGATGGATCCGTGAGGTTGCCCAGGGCCAAAGCGCCGAATTTCACTTTTTCCGCCAGTTCCCATGAAACACCGAGGCCCAGATAGAACTGGCCGGGATTGGCCATCTCGGAGTATTGGGCAATCCGCCCGGACTGCAGGATGTCCGGATAATCATCGGGGTTCCGGGATCCGAAGCCATTGTAGTAGAACTCGGAGAAAAGGCGCAGGGGGCGTTTGAAGTCAAAGGAGTAATCCAGCCCGGCCACCGCACGTACGTACCAATCCCGGAAGGAATAATCCGGGTGCCCGGGTTCGTGGGGATCCTTGTCCCAGGTGAAGGTGGCCTCGGAGCGGACGGTGAAGCGGCCCAGGGTTCCGGTGGTGAAGGCGCCGGCCACCCAGTCACCCCGGATGTGTCCAGCCAGTACGCCGATGTCGAATTCCCCGATGGTGGTGCGCAACCGGGTAGCCATCGAGGAGGAATCCCGGGAGAAACGGAAACTTCCCGGAGTGCAGTCCTTGCCATCCGGTGTTTGCCAGACGGCGGGAGCCAGCGGGTTGGAGGCATCCGGAATGGAAGAAAGGCGGCAGTTGGGGGCACCTGCCACACCGATGAAGGACCATTCGGTGAAGGGGCCAAGGGCCAGGTTTACCCGCACCGCATCCACGCCGGGTTTGAATTCCTTGTCAATGTCGAGGGGAGAAAAGGGAGCCAGAAGATCTGCGGGTTGCCAGATGAAACCCACCCCCAGGCTGATGGGTTGTCGTCCGATGAGGATGTCGGCGGGACCTGCACGGGTATGGAAAAAAAGCCTGTCAAAAGCAGCGTTCCAGATGCGTCTGGCCGAGGTGGCATCGGTGTACTGCATGGGCAAGGAGCGGGGGGGTTCCGCCGTGGAATCCACACCTCCGGAAAACGCCGAAACCATGTTGGGTTCCGTGAACAGGAAAAAGCCGGTCCGCACCTGGATATCCCATTTGAAGCGATCTTCCTTGTATTTTCCGGAGAATTTCAGGCGCAAATCCCCGGCCCCGTACTGGGCGTCCCTGGAGGTCCACCCCAGACCGCCGAATGCCGTGGGTCCCACTACCGCAGGCCAGGGCCAGTGCAGGTGCAGGGCTGCGCCGGAGGTCTTGAGCACCCCGTCAAGTCCCACAGACCATTCCTCCGTATCCACGACGGAGGTGGCCCTCGCCGGAACAAAGACCAGCAGCCATGCGCACAAAGTGAAAAGAACACAAAAAATCCGCAGGGTGTCAGTTGTCACCCTTGTTTTTTGGTACATGATTTTCGGGTTTGGTTTCATCCGAAGACACCTTTCCATCCACGATGCGGACGATCCGTCGGGAAAAGTCCATCACCATGGGATCATGGGTGGAGAACAAGAAGGTGACATTGTGTTCCCGGTTGAGATCACCCATCATGCGCAACAGGGCCGCCCCGGTGGAAGAATCCAGGTTTGCCGTGGGTTCGTCGGCCAGCACCAGTTTCGGATTGGCCACCACCGCCCGGGCCACCGCCACACGCTGTTGCTGTCCTCCGCTCATGTCCATGGGACGGCGGTTCTTCAAATCAGACAGTCCCACTTCCTCCAGGATGGCCAGAACACGCTTCTTCCGTTCGGCGGCGGGAACATTCTGCAGGGCCAGAACCAGTTCCACGTTTTCGAAGGCAGTCAGTACGGGGACCAGATTGTACGCCTGGAACACGAAACCGATCTGGTGCAGGCGCAAGCGGGCCTGATCCGCGTCGGAGAGTTTCGACACATCCTTGCCGTCGATGAAGACCGACCCTGCCGTGGGGACGTCCAGACACCCGATCAGGTTCAAAAGGGTGGTTTTTCCGGAACCCGACGGTCCGCAAATGGCTGTGAATTCGCCCGGTTCGATGATCAGGTCGATTCCGTTGACGGCCTTGACCTGCAGTTTTCCCTGTTGGTAATCCTTGTGAACTTCCTTGCACTCCACAATCGCCTGAGTCATGGCAATACTCCTTAGGGGGGTTGTTACATCTGGCGGATGGCCTTCACCGGCAGGATCCGCATGGCCCGGATGGCAGGCCAGACAGAACTCGCCAGGGTCAGTACGATGACCAGCAGTCCCTGGGCGGCCACGGCCGTCATGGTGATGACGGGGTGGATCCGGTCACTGAGGGCCACTCCCTCGAAGTCGATGACCTCCCCGCCCGTAAGCGCGAGGATGTCAATTCCATGCAACTGAAAATGGCGGGTCAGGGGAAGACCCACCAGACATCCGATGGCAATGGCGAAGATTCCCAGCAGTAGGCCTTCCGTCATGACCAGGTTGAACAGTTTTTTCGGGGGCATGCCGAGGCTTTTGAGAATTCCCATCTCCCGGGTGCGTTCCATGACCGACATCAGGATGGTGTTGAGGATTCCGGCCGCCACGATGCCGAAAATGATGAACACGAAAACCAGCATGGAGATCTCGTCGAGCCACAGCAACTGGGTCAGAACGGGCAAGGCTTCCTTCCAGTGCATCACCTCTACCTGTGGGTCCGAAAAACGTGCGGAAATGGTTCTGGCGGCATTTTCACTCTGTTTGGCGGGCATGAAGAAAGCGATCTGGCTGACGGCAGTTCCCATTCCGAGAAACTCCTGGGCATGGGACAGCGCCATCATGGCGGTGCCCCGGTCGGACTCACCGCCCATGCGGAATATCCCGGTCACCATCAAGCGTTCCTCCACCTTCTGGGTGAGTCCGGAGCAGGAGAGTACCACCCGATCCCCTACATCCACCTTGAGCAGCCGGGCCGCCTTTTCCCCGATGACGATTCCGGAGTTCCGGTCGTCCAGCCATTCACCCTTGACCAGTTTTCTCGACGCATCACTGATGCGGGCTTCGGTTCCGGGTTCCACGCCCATGAGGTTGTCCAGCATGACGGAACCTTCGGAGGAACGCAAAAGCCCGGTGGTGAAGATGCGGCGGGTGACGATCCAGTTTTCCGGCACCGGACCGATCCGTTCCATGATGGCGTCCGGCCGGGGCAGGCGCAATTCCAGGGACCGGTCCTGCTGGAACTCCCTGGCCTGTATGATCACGTGCCCGGCCTGCATCCGGATCGCTGTATCAATCATCATTTCGTGGGTACCCCCGGTCAGGGAAACAAAAAACAACAGCAGGGCGAAACTGAATCCGATGGCCACCAACGTGATGATGGTGCGAAAACGCCTGCGCCAGAGGTTTCGAAATGCCATTTTCACCAGAAGCATGATTCACTCCCTTGTTCTACACGCCGGTCCGGCGCAGGGCTTCCACGGGACGGATGCGTGCGGCCCGCAGGGCAGGCCAGATGGCGACCACCAGGCTGACAGCGGTCATCAGGACCAGCGGCACCAGCAGACTTTTGACCGTGAAGGCCGCTCTCCACACGGGATTGATCACCAATCCCTGATAGGTGTATCCGTCAGGAAGGAATCCGGAAAGATCCAGCCCGTGGATGGTCAGATGCCAGTTCAAATAGCCACCCAGAAGCCCACCGATGGTCATGGAAACCAGGGTCAGAAGGCTGGTTTCCATCAGAATCAGGAACGCGACATGGGACGGTCGCATCCCCACGGATTTGAGCACGCCGAACTCCCGGATCCGTTCGAAGACGGACATGAGCATGGTGTTCATGGTTCCCAGTGCGGCGATGGAGAAGATGATCAGCAGCATGATGGCCACCACCGCGTCCTGCATCTTCATGAGGGAAGCCAGGGACGGTTCCACCTTCTGCCAGGGCCAGACCTGCAGGCCGGCGTCGGCCAGGGCTGTCTGAAGCCGTTCGGCGATGCGGACATTGTCCCTGTCATCAGGGACACGCACGGCCATTTCATGAACCTGGGGAACCCCGGTTCCGGGATCCCTCAGGTTCATCAGGTCGGGATCCCACGCCATCTGCAGATGTACAAAAGTGAGGGTACGGTCCATGCTGTCCATGCCGGACCGGAAGATGCCGGCCACCTCCACAAGATCATCCATGGCGAACCCGTCCCGGGTGAAGATGTCCAGTCCCAGGATGTCCCCGGGCTGCACCATCAGGATGCGTGCCAGTTGGGCGCCTATGAGAATCTGCGGTCTGCCGGATGCATTCCGGTAGGCATTGTCCAGATAGGACCCTTCCTGCACCTTTTCCACCATGGAGGTCACCATGCTCTCCCGGGCGGGATCCACGGCGATGATGCCCACCTGGGAGGAGGCTGACCGAAGGACACGAAGGGTCCCGGACTGGCTTGCGGATTGGAGGCTCGGGGGGTTCAACGTCGGTGGGGACAAGATGTCGGCGGCCACTTCCTGATCATTCCCCGCTTGTGGTTCCAGGCTTTCCAGGCTGTCCAGATCCTCAAGATCAGGCAATTTTTCCGGGTGGGCTGCCCGGGGTTGCAAAAGTGCGGCCACTTCCCCGGAGAGCATGGAAAGTTGCGCCCCTTCTGATTCCGGAGTCTGGATGATGCCGGAGATCTCCACCCTTTCGCAAGCCGGCTCGGGGGGGATTGGATCCACACGCAACTGGCTACCCAGGTCCAGACGCCATTTTTTGGCTGTGTGCTGATCCAGAAGAGCCTGACAGGTCTTTTCTCCGTCCGGGCGTACTCCTGAAATCAATATATGGGCGCTATCCAATGTAGCAAGACGTACATCAAAATGATGTTCCGAAGAAACCATTCCTCCGGTGTACACCCGGGGAGAACTTTGCAGCACATCCGGATCCCGGGCCAGGATCGCCGAAACGGTCTCTTCCGGGAAGGTCAGATCCAGGCGACGTTCCTCCAGGTATTCCGGATGGTGAACCTGGATGTGTCCCAGGTGGGAGCGGGTGATGCCACGCACCATTTCCTGGTTGAGACCCTCCACGAGTCCGTAGGTGGGAATGCAAAGTGCCAGACCGACCCCCATGGCAAACACCGTGATGAGGGAACGCCGTTTCTGGCGCCAGAGGTTGCGCCAGGCCATCTTCCAGAGCAAAAAGAAGTTCCGCATGAGAAAAACCCCATGTTCCGTATTGCAATGCTGTTACATTTTCAGTCCCCGCAGGGTGAACGTGCGTGCCGGAATGGCTACGTTGAAACGCACCCTTTCGTAGATCACTTCGGTGCTCTCGTTCTTTCCGGCCAGGGTCATCACCATGCGGGTGGGGATGGTCCGGCCATCCATGGTCTGGATGCGGTCAAAGGTCATGGTCCGGCGCAATGCTCCCCGGTCATTGAAGTACCGGATGGTTTCCGGGATGGAATCCGCCCTGCGGATGCGCATGACGATTTTTCCCCAGACCACCGGCGCGTTGGCCCTGGGCGTAAGGGTGACCTGGATCCGGTCCTTTTCATCCTGGCGGCTTTCACACTGGTAGTGCATGTGCAACTGTGTTTCTTTCACCAGATCGTCGTTGGTGAAATGACTCCCCATCCAGGAATCTCCCATCATGGAAGAACCCACCTTCACTATGCGGTCCGTCCGTGGCATATAGTACCAGACATTGTCGGAAACCTTCAGGGTGGCCATTCCCTTCAGCCGACTGGGATCGGAGATCCTGACCAGCATGTTGTCCCGTCCGGATGACCAGAACATCATGGTCATGGATGTGGTCTGGTCCGGCTTTTTCACGGTCATGGTCATGCGGCCCGCAGTGGTCTGGGCAAACATGATGCGATCCGCACGATCCACCAACTCCCTTGTATCTTCGGGGCATTTTCCCCAGCGGGACTTGGCCGCAACGGGGAATGCAATCAGTAAAAGGCATAATGGCAGGGCAAGGGTGACAAGAGGTTTCACGTCAATCTCCTTTCGGAAGGGTTCCGGGTTTGGGCACCTGAAGCCAGACACCGCACCCCGATGGACGGGCGGGATCTTCTGGATATTCCTCCAGTTTGTGGAATGCCTCAAAAAAAGTCAGGGCTGCGGGAGAAAGCCCGGCACCCGGTTCCATGGTGCGAATAATCAATTCATGCAAAAATTCTGTCAACCGCTCTGCATCCATGACCATGCCACGATGCATCTGTTCGAGCAACCAGGCGGACACCCCCATCATCATGCCTTGGAACATCTGGACCAGCAGGTCCAGGGGCAAATCCGTGCGGATGGCACCGAGGCGCCGTCCGGTGTCCAGCACCCTGTACATGGTCTGGTTGGAAAACTGCATCATCTCGGCCACATGCTCGGGAAACAGCGCGGATATTTTGGGATCCAGCACTTCCCGCAGGATGCCGAATACACGGGGATCCAGTTTCAGTTTTATGATGAAAAACCAAATCTGGCGAAGTTCTCCCCAGAAGGAATCAGGGTCGGTGGTGGTGTCCAGACTGTGCATGATCCGGGGGAACTGATCCAGAATCCGGGAAACCACGGAGATGAACAGATCCGCCTTGCTGTCAAATAATAATACACCGCCCCCTTGCTGATGCCACAGGCCTGGATGATGTGGTTCATGGAAGCCTTGTCAAAGCCATTTTGCGCAAATTCATCCTGGGCGGCATCCAGGATCCTGCTCTGCTTTTCAAGGGGCAATTTAAAAAAACGCGGCGTAGGCATAACAATGTTCCTTCAATGAATCCATGCTGAAACCATGGTTTCGACCACTGGTCCAAACCATGGTTTGATAGATAGTCTAACTTTTCCTTCATGTCAAGTTCGGAAATGGTGAGAAAAAATTCATCCATATATCAGGGGGGCCAGTTGTCCGATGGTTCCCCCGTCCGATTTCTGTCATATAACTAAGGCGAAGGAGTATTCCCATGACCGGTCGAATCCCCATCTGCCTGATCAAGAACCGCAAGGGCCAGGCCCTGGTGGAATCAGCGATAGTCATTCCCCTCATGACATTCATCATCCTCGGGACCGTGCAACTGGCCATGATCCAGCACGCCCGGTTGATGACGGAATACGCCGCGTTCAATGCGGCGCGGGCCGGAATCGTCTGGAATGCCGATCGGTTTGTCATGGAAAACGCGGCCATCATCAGCCTGCTGCCGACATTCGAGGGACTTGTCAATGAAACCTCCGCCGGCAACCCCACGCGCTTGATCATGCAGATCGTGCAGCGAGCATTGATTTACCAGGCCCACCGGAGGGTTTCCCAGGCGTCGGACTTCATCCGGAACGGAACGGATGCATTGATCGGGCTGTTGGCGGTGCCGGCCCAGGGAGGGGCCCGGGCCTTTCGGGATGCGGTTCTCAATGCCGCCGAATCGGCGGCGGACACGGCCCTGCGAAACGCCATCAATGCCATTTTCGGTACACAGAAAATCGTCGAGGTGGACATCCTGTCTCCCAAACTCGGTGATTTCGGTGGCGTGCATGACACGGAAATCACCTTTGACGACGTGATGTCCTCCGACGGGCGCTGGCGTGACAAGACGCGGCTGAGCATCCAGGTGACATACCTGTACACAATGCGCATTCCCTGGGCGAACAATCTGGTACATACGGCGTACATCGCCGGCCAGGTGGGCCAGCAGTTGTATGGCGCCGTGTGGAATCCCCAGACCCAGGCCGGAGCCACCGGGTTCAGCCGGACCGGCGCTCCCCTGAATCTGGCTGGACGAGGGTCATCCCTGACCCGGAAACTCTGGCAGGCACGCAGCAAGGATGTCTATATGATTCCGCTGCGGGCAACCTATTCCATGCGCATGCAGTCGAACCCCTATCGCCGTTCCGTGGCCATAAGATAAGGGAGAGTGAACGATGACCCATACCATGAAACATCTCATCGAGAACAAGAAGGGCCAGGCGTTTCCCCTCGCCGCAGTGGGTGTGTTCATCATGGCCCTGTCGGTGATTGCCACCATGAATCTCGGACAGGCCATCCATGAAAAGATCAAACTGCAGGGAGCAGCCGACTCTGCGGCGTATTCCCTGGCAGGCATGCAGGCCCGTGCATTCAACTTCGTGGCCATGCTCAACCGGTCCATGGTGGTCAACTACAACACGGCCATGGCCATCCAGAGTTACTATAACTATGCCGGTTTCTGCCTGTTCATGATTGGTTCCCTCCGGGATCTGATAGCCTGTCTTACCAGTTCGCTGGACTTCGGATGCAAGGTGATCAAACTGCCTCCATGGCTGAATGCGGCGTATTGCATCTTGTACAAGATATTTACTGCAGTGACGAAAATACTGAGTGCCATTTTCAAGTTCTTTGATTACATGGTGAACAAGTTGCCGGTTCTGGGACTCCACAGCGTGTCCGCCGGTCTGGTGGACGCGTTGGGATTGCTGAATAAATACATGTTGTGGCAGATGCAGCTGATCCGCCTGGCACTGGTCAATGCACATATATTAACCGGTATGCATCAGGTGATTTCGGACAACTATGTGCATCCCCAGACAAATGAATCCCGCTGGAAGTTTGAAATTACTCCGTGGATGCTGTTGAACATGGCGCTGAACACCCTGGAATACCGTTCTGCGTTCGACCGGGGTGCAGGGGTCAACGCCGGGGCGTTTGACCTGCTCTTCCTGGGCATCCGGGATCACAACAATTTCAAGGACCGCAAGGAGGACGCCAACGAGGATGCCGTGCGCATCATGTCGGAAATTGCCAATGCGTCCCGCAGTCACAAGGCCATCTACAACCGCAAGCGCAGTCTGTTCGCCACATGGATCATTGCAAACATCTTCGGCGACAAGATGGGTGCGACCAAACTCATACCCACAGGGAGCGATTCCAAACCCAATCCGGAAATCCGGAAGATCCGCAGTGCCAAGAATTACGAAATGGGTGATGTCCTGGCATCGGATGACTACATGACCAGCGGCTGGGGCATTTCCACGGTGGGCATCGCCGTGGTGTTTGCCATGTCCTCCACCATCAAGGGCATCGCCCATGCCATCACTGCGGTGGGGGAAAAGAACGACGACGACAACCGCAAGCATTACGGGTACAAGAACAACGACGGGGATCCGGCCCATCCCCGGGGTGGTTACCGGGGACTCATCGCCATTCCGCCCATGCGCAAGAGTGCCAAGAGGAGCGTGGAGTCCGAGGTGGAATGCAAACTCATGGAGAAGCACAAATTCATAGGCATTTCCCCCTACTTCAAGTTCCAGCCCATCGCCGACCACAACAGCGACTATGGACAACCCAGCACCTGGATTTTCCTGAACATCAAGCCTGAGCGCATGCAGACCGGCACGGGAGTTTCGGGGCGGCCCTGGCACATGAAGTTCAAGTTCAACCATGGTGGCACCGACAAGTTTTCCAAGAGCCGTCTTGGCCGTGGAGAGGCAGGAGAACACGGCGGCCACAGCGCGGAACTGGACACCACCATCGGCGGCAAGCGCAACTCGCTGTCCATTGCGGGCATGCATCTGGAAGGATTGTCGGTCATTTCCCGCGGCATGGTGTACTACCATCGCCAGGGCAACTGGGGGGAACCGCCGAACTTCTTCAACCCGTTCTGGCGGGCCAAACTGGCGCCAGTGGGAGGCAAACTGGCCCAGTGGCTGGACAACCTCACCCGGGGTATTGTCAAACCAGGTGGTGAGGATGAAAGCACTTCGCAGACCGTTGTGCGGATGGTCCTGAATCTTTTCCGCAACTTCCTCGGGGACGTGTTCTTCGGATTCATCACGTCCGTCATCACGCATTAAGGGGGCGCATCATGAAGAGACGACTCTCCTTTGTCCGAAACACCCGGGGACAGGCCCTGGTCGAGTTTGCCGTGGCAGTACCCACCATGGTGCTCATCTTCCTGTTCAGTCAGTTTTTCTACGAGGCCATCCAGGTCAAACTCAAGACCCAGGAAATGGCCCGGTACATGGCGTGGGAGTTCACGGGGCACGCCCTGCATGACTACAGTGACGGTTCCTTCAAGTATTCCGATGCCAGTTCGGCTGTCCGGGACGATGCCACCAAACGGTATTCCAACCTGAAATCCACCGATCTCCGCAACGATGCCACCCGGTCCCTGGCCGGAGAGTGGAGCGTTTCGGCTCCCACCATGGCCAACCAGGAAGAACCGCTTTTGCCTGGCGGGGATTTGTTCTCCATCGGCGGATTTCCCATCAACATCAACATGGTGTTCCGGTTTGCCGGCTACGCACTGGATGCACTGAGGTTTGCTTCCCTTATCAACCATCCCAATCTCTACTGGGCAGCCATGATGGCCGAATACCAGTACGAAAAGGAAAGGTGGTTCGGGGGAGGATCCCTGAACCGGTTCAATCCGCCGAGCCACTGGAAACTCAACACCCGTGGCTATATCCGCACGCAGGTGCGTGTCACCTTCAACAACATGTGGTTCCAGCGAATGGTGGGTATCAGTGGCGCCAAGTACTGGGCTTCGTCCGGTGCCACCAATGACATGCGTTCGAACATCCGTACCCTTCGTTTTGTGGAAAGATACCACCTGCTGGCCGACCAGTGGGAACTGCACCAGCCCGATGACGTACTGGGTCCCGGTTCTTCCGGTACCGCCTATTACAAGCAGATCGACCGCATGGCCTTTTTGACGCCACGGATGCGCAAGGTGCTCAAGGGTTTCACGGACTACCTGAAGTACACCACCGATGCGTTGTCCTACATGGCCACGCAACCAACACTGGGAATGAGTGATCTGACCCAGGTGGGGCTGGTTTCCAAGGCTTATACCAGCGGGTCCGGTGGCCGGAACTCCGGCAAGATTGACATTGACGAGGACGGGGGCAAGGTCAGTTATGACACCTCCCCCATGATGGATCGGTCCACAAGCAAGACAAGCCGGAAAATGTACGAGGAAAGCCGGGCCATGCGCGGAAACAATTACATGGCCTGTCCACAGAAGGAAAGTCTGGGGTGTACCTCCTCGCTTTCCCAGGATAATCCTTTCGGGGACTACATCATCCCCGAGGTGCTGGAACCGTAAGGAACCACTGGAGGGAATTTTCCCATGAAACGCGTATCCCGAATCGCAATCCTTTCCCTGGCTTTTGTTGCCATCACCGCCATGGCCTGGGTGATGTCCGCACGGGAATCCGGTGCCACGGCTTCGAAGAAGCCCCAGAGCATGCACCGGTTCTGGCCTGCCCCCATGCCGTCTTATCCCCTGGCCCGGGAGATGCCCATGTCCGAAGACATGTACATGGGACAGGCGCGCATGAAGATGGCCTGGTTCCAGACCCCGGATGAACCCATAAAGGTGGCCAATTTCTACGAGGGTGTCTGGGAAAGTGCCGGGTACTATGTCACCCGTGAAGTGCATCCCTATGGCGGCAAGGTGGCCGCCATGGATTTGAAGACCAACCTGTTGCGTCAGGTCATGATGACCCGGGACGGCGCGGAAACCACCGTGTATGTGTCCCTGATCATGGGCTCGCCCACCCAGTTGCTCGGATCCCCCACGGCAGAACTGCAACTTCCCGTGGTGCCAGGTGCCGAGGGCATCACCCAGATGGGCTCACGGGATCCCATGGCCAACACGTCGGTGATTGTGTATGTAAACCGGGAAACCATCCAGGACAATGTCGGATTCTACAAGACAGAGATGGCTTCCCGTGGATATCGCTTGAGTGCGGATCGCTCGAAAATCAGGGAAATCTCCGAAAAGATGGGCATGGATGTGCAGTTGCTCATTTTTGAAAGGGAAGGCGAAGAGGTGACGGTGTCCATTTCCCAGGTGGAAGACAGTCGTATGACCCGCGTTCACATGACCCGGGTGCGCGGGAAAGGCAGGTAGGAAATGCCAAGGGATTTTCGTTCCGAGTCCGGCCAGAGCATGGTGGAATACTCCCTGCTCATGGCGGCGTTGCTGGGCAGCATTGTCATCATGGGATTTGATTTGTTTCCCCGTTTTGTGCATGCCTTCCAGTTGTATTTCGATTCCTACTACATCATCCTGAATCTTCCGATTCCATAACACAAACAAAGGATTTTCTGCCATGCCGAAAAAATTTGTCCTCGGAACTCTTCTGCTTTTCGCTTTTGCCCTTTTGATGCAGGGTTGCGTTCTTACCGGTCCCAGGCATTCCCGCAGATGCCGTACCGTGGGCCGTTCCGGTCAAACCCGCTGTGAGCCGGTCCGGGCCCAGCCCCGGCAGCAGAGGCACCGTCGCCGTTGATGGCGGTTTTCTCCCGTACGGTAAAAGTTTCCATCTTTCTGTTGGTCTGCCAGTTGGCAGGCGCGGTTTCCTGTCGTTCCCGACGCCCGCCACCCGGGAAAACTGAACAGGAACTTTTGTCCTTCGCACCACTGGACGAGGGGGCCAGGCTTTCTGCAGGAGGCAGTCACACCTGCGCCATACAGGATGACAGAACCCTTCATTGCTGGGGTTCCAACGGAGGTGGCCAGTTAGGTGACGGTACCCTGGAGAACCGCTCTTCTCCTGCACCGGTAAAGGGCCTTTTTAGCGTAATCCAGGTGTCTGCCGGCAGTTGGCATACCTGTGCCCTTTTGCAGGACCGGACGGTGCGCTGCTGGGGGCGCAACGACTACGGTCAACTCGGGGATGATACCATTGCCATGCGCAAGGAACCGGTGCCCGTCACCGGGTTGTCAGGAGCCGCCGGCATTTCGGTGGGACAGGAACATACCTGCGTTCATCGCACGGATGGTTCCGCAGGTTGCTGGGGTCGCAACAACTATGGTCAACTGGGCGACGGCACCGTGCATCCCCGCCACCGGGTACAGTTTCTTCCGGGCCTGCAGAATGTCCGGCAGGTGATCGCCGGGGAATTCCACTCCTGCGCCCGTACGGAGGAGGAATTGTGGTGTTGGGGGTACAATGCCGGGGGACAACTGGGCGACGGAACCTCCGCGAACCGCATGACTCCCGTGCGGGTGCGGGAATTGAGCCATGTGGTGGATCTGGATGGGGGTACCTGGCATACATGTGCGGTCACAAGGGATCGAACCGTCTGGTGTTGGGGACGGAACAATCATGGTCAACTTGGGACCAAAGCCGGCCAGGGTTCCACCTCTCCGGTGCAGGTCAGGGGCATCCACGATGCCGTATCCGTGTCTCTTGGCTGGGATCATTCCTGTGTTCTTTTGCTGGATCACAGTGCTGTTTGCTGGGGAAACAACCGGCAGGGACAACTTGGGGATGGCACCACGGAATCCAGGGCAGAAGTCCCCCTTCAGGCCAGAGTTTCCAAAGTGCAGGCCATCTCTGCCGGGGGAGCCCATACCTGCATCCGTTCTTCGGTGTCCGATCAGGTCCGGTGTGCAGGCCATAACCATCAGGGACAACTCGGTATCGACACAGTGCATTCGCTGGATCGGGATACAGACCCATCCCCGGGAAAATGATTTTTCCTGTGTTTTCAAGGAAGTGGCAGGGGACGGAATCGAACCGCCGACACGCGGATTTTCAGTCCGCTGCTCTACCTACTGAGCTACCCGGCCACACGTCGGTGCCTGAGCATCGACGGTGAATCCATATAAAGGGGTTTGCATGTTTTGTCAAGACCTTTGTGCTTGTCGCCGGTCCTTGAAATGCATTCAGTTTTCCGGGATCAACGGACCTGACCGGTGCTTTCATATCAGTTTTTCCACATATACCGGTTTTCCGGCGAGCAGATCTCCAAGATCCCCTGAAGATATCAGGACTTCCGTTTCCGGAAGGGATTCTTCCTTCCGGGCCTTGAGTTTGACCGAACGAAGACCGGCCAGGTACCATCGTTTGTCGGCCACAAAGATCAGATCCCCGTCCATGGCTTTGAGTTGTTCCATCACTGACGGAGCCAGGCCGATTTCTCCTGGCGTCTGGCCATCGGAGTTCAGTTGCAGCCCAGTCACTTTCCGGCCCTTTTGCAGGTTTGGTTCACCTCCCTTGAACATGCGCATTGCATCATCCAGGGTGTCGATGGTGAGTCCACGGGTGCGTTCAGGATCATCTGCCGGGGAGAAAAAGGTCACCACCATGCCCACCACGGCGGTGATCCCCATGCCCAGAACAGACCGAAGATAGGAATCAGCCCTGGCGGGACCGCGCAAAAAGTCGCTGATCAGTTGAATCAGGTTCTTGCCGGGGTCAACGAGGGCTACCACCATCAGGATGGCCATGAGTACGGCCACGGAGACGAAGCCACGCTTTTGACTTGAAATCACGGCGAGGACCACGAAAAGTGCCAGGATCAGGCCGGCAGCGACAAGGATTCCGTGATTGTTCCACAGGCTGGAGTAGGTGATGACCATACCCACGGTGATGGCGCTGACTGCGGCAGTGGCCGAAAAGCGTTTCCAGAATGCTCCCATGAAAATGCAGGTCACCAGGGCGGGAATGATGACCAGAATTCCCTTGTAGTGAAGGTCGAACAGGTTCTGTCCGGCCTTGATGAAGAGAAAACCAAGACCGATTCCGACGATCGTTATGAGTCCCGATGAAATTTTGGCGGCTTTCAGATAGTGCGCTTCGGATTGGTCCTTCCGGATCAGGGGTTTGTAGATGTCGTAGATGCCGATGGCGGCACAGGCATTGATCAGCGTGTCCACCGTGGACATGAGTGCGGCGGTGAGGGCAGCCATGATGAAGCCGAACAGCAGGCTGTTGTGGCTGACAATGCGCCATGCGGTGGTCACAAAGATGTGTCCGGTGTTTTCCGGCGGGACCATGAGTCCCTGTTCCGTCATGGATTTGGCAATCCATCCCACGCAGCCCACAACCAGGGCCGAGACGGGCATCAGGATCACGACATTGAGGAAGGCTGCCTTTTTTCCTTCGTTGACGCTTTTGGCAGCCAGATAGCGCATGATGAATCCCTGGTTCATGAAGGTGAAAGCGATGCTTCCGGCAATGGCCTCCCCCCAGAAGATGTTGATGGTGTTGAATTTCTCCGAGGTGATGATGGGCAGTCGGTGGGACAGGGGCAGGTTATTCCAGAACTGGCTGAATCCTCCGGCAGCGGAAATCCCGAGGATCAGCAGGAGTGCACCTGCAAAGTAAAGCATGAAACCCTGAAGCAGGTCGGTAAAGATTACGGCCGTTTGTCCACCCAGGGTGACGTAGGTTCCCAGGATGATGCCCACCACGGGAATGGTGAGCATGATGGGAACACCGGTGATGCCTTCGATGGCCACGCCGATGGTGAAGAGATTGTAGCCAATGTAAAACAGCATATAGGAAAGTATGACAGCGACTGCCAGGTAGCGGGCTGTCCGGTTGAACCTGCGTTCGAAGTATTCCGGGATGGATTTGACCCGTGAGTAGAAGATGATGGGAAGCCAGCCGAAGATGAAGAACGGCATGACAAACCAGTCATTGAGGTAGGTCATGGTGGAACTCATCCCGCTTTCGAACCCGGTTTGTGCGTACTTGAGGAAACTGTAGGATCCGATGCCCGTGGCGATCATGCTTCCGGTAATGAGCCAGAACGGAAATCGCTGTCCACTGTAGAAGAAATCATTGGTATCATGGGAAAAACGGTTGAACAGCAAACCGAATCCAAGAATGGCGGCAAAGTACAGGACAGCCACCACTGCGATGACGGTGAGTGTGGTCGAATCAAGGCTCAGTCCAAACTGGTTCATGGTGTGCTCCCTGCAGGGTGTCCGAACAGGTTCATGTTGTAACGGCCAGAATGGTCCATACCAGATGGACGGTGAAATAACAGGCCAGACCGGCGACAAGCATCCCCAGCCACAGCGTGTCGTTGCCCCTGCCGGGGACACAACTTTTCCGGTACAGGATCAGGACGACTCCGGAAGTGAAGATGAATCCGCCCATCAGGTACTGGTACAGGATGGGAATCCATGGACTATTTTTTGTAAAAAGCGCCTCCAGTCCCCGTGGAACTGCGAATGCCACCAAGGCAAAAAGCGCCAGAGCGGAAATGATTTTCAACATGGAATACCTCGCTGCAGGAGCCCTTGGGAGAACCGGAAAACCGGAACATTCATCCCCATTGTCATGTTACGGGTGGACCGGGATAAGGTCAATGTGTCAAAATGTTAGAACTGTGTTAAGATGGTTGGGTTATATGTGGAAAATGCAAGGAAAATGCAAGGCGAAGGTCAAGGGGCAATGGGGATGGACTTTCCGGATCCGCGCATATGGGCTTGCCATTTTTCCAGTACTGGAAGCATCGTTTACAAGAGGGTTTCCACCAGGTGACGGCGAAGGGCGATGGCCGCCATGTGTCGCAACAATTGCAGCAATTCCATGGGTGGGTCGGGTTGTCCGGCGGGAAGGCCCATCAGGCAGGTGCCCAGCAGTTCGTTGTCCACAAGGAACGTAATTCCGATGCACCGGTCGATTTTCAGCAACTTCTGGAGGGCTGCTGCCACCGGTCTCGGGATGTCGCCAAAGGAGGCTTCATACAGGCTCTTCTCGATGATCCATCCCTTGCGGGTGACAATACTGTAATGTTCATCAGAAAGGGGGGTGGGCCTTTCTTCCAGACGGGAGCCCAGAAGGTGGATCACCCCTTTGAGCAATCCGGATTCCAGTTCCAGATGTCTGTGATGCAGCCACTTGCTTTCAGGATTGTATTCGGAAATCGACACGAAAACCGCATTGGAAAAATCCTTGAGGAACTGGGCAATGAACCGGTAAATGGATGGATCATGACCCGGAGATGCCAGATCCACGGCAAACAACTGCAAGAGGGCCATGTCCCGTTCATGCTTCATGACAAGTTTCTGCAGTTCCTGTTCCCGGGTGATATCCGTGACCGTTTGGAGAATCGCGGGACAGCCTTGCCACTGGATGAAACGGTACATGGCCCGGACGGGAAAGGGGGTTCCATCGGGGTGCCGGTGCTCCGTTTCCAGGACAAGTTCCCCGGTTTTCGAAAGGGTGGCCAGTTGGTCCGGCAGAAGAAAAGAACCCAACATTTCACGTTCCATGTTGTCCGGATCTGGCCCGTCATTGAGCCGAACCGAATCCAGGGTCTGCCTGTTGGAATGAAGTTCGCGACCGGAAAGGGAAAAAATGCGTATGGAAAAAGGGATCCCGTTCAGGAAGGCACGGATTTGACGGTCATCCGTTTCAGGTCCGGATGGCGTGGATATCCCGATGATTCCACCGGTTCCATCAGGACACGCGCAGACCGAAAAAATACCGGAGATGTTGGTGCCGTCCCTGCGAACCATCAGGAGTTTGGCCGTTTCCGGGGAATCCGGATTTTGCGCAAGACCGGAGAACAGGGAGTTTACCTGTTTGTGGCAGGATACATCCAGAACAGACGTGATGTGCTTGCCGGTCAACTCACCGGGTTTTGCTCCAAGAAGACTGCATGCATCAGGAGACACGAAGGTGATCATGCCTGCATGATCCACGCCCAGGAAACCTTCAGCCTGAAGGTTGGCCAGAACCGGAAACCCGTGGTCCAGACAGAAATCCATCATTGGAAAAAAATCCTTCAGTAAACAGGCAATTTCAAAAAACTGTTCAAACCGGATGAAAATATACAGGATCAGGATGGAAAAGAAAAGTCTTTAAAATGACGGGTGGAAATATTCCAGAAACCGCAACAACCCCAAAAGGTCAAGTGCATGCGCTGTCTAGCTTGTATGGACGTTTGTTTCTGGTACACTCGCCACGATGGGCAAGTGGAGTTCCGAGTCCCAGGTTCTGGGACAGTACATTCTTCGAATCTTTGCTGCAGGTGCCGAGCCTGAACGGTATATCTCCCTGCGAAAGAAACTGGATCTTCTGGAAGTGGAAGCCGGACGCTGGTATCAGCAGTCTCAATTGCTCCGTTTCTTTGAGCAGGTGTTGCGCGCCGAGGGAGAGGACGTCCTTTTCAGGACCGGGTTAAAAATGATTGAGGAAACGGTGTTTCCACCGAATGTGAAGACCTTCCAGGAAGCCATCAGTTCCATGGATCTGGGATACACCATTGCCCATCGAAACCAGGTTGGCTCCATGTTCGGCCTGCGGGCGTCCGGAGAACTTCAACTGGATGTGATTGCTGCCAATCCATATCCATGTCCCTATGACTGGGGAATTCTGCAAGGCATCATGAAAAGGATGGCTCCGGATGCCAGGTTATCCCATGATTTTTCCCAGGGTTGTCGACTGGACGGAGAGACGGCCTGTCATTATCACCTGATTTTCTGACGGAAGGACAAAGATGGGTGCAAGCGAACGGAAATGGATAGGCCCGTACCGGAATCTCGGACTTCTGGGTTCGGGCGCCACCGGACATGTTTTTCTGGGGGAGGATCCTTCCCTGGATCGCAAGGTGGCCATCAAGATCCTCAAGTCGGATTTCAAGTACGATTCGGAGTTGCGGAACCGGTTTCTCCGGGAGGCCCGCAACATGGCCCGGCTTTCCCATCCCGGAGTGGTTTCGGTACATGCCGTGGGGGACGAGGAAGGGCTTCCCTACATGGTCATGGAATACCTGCAGGCGACAGATCTTCTGACCACCATCGAGAAGAAGGGAGCCCTTCCTTACGGGCAGGTGGTTTCCATCTTCATAGATGTCACCGAGGGGTTGTGGGCCGCTTTGGCCGAAGGGATCGTGCACCGGGACATCAAACCCGCGAACATTTTCCTGGCCGCCGAGAATCGGGCAAAAATCGGTGATTTCGGACTTGCCCGCGCTCTTGAAATGGACGCCAACCTCACTGCGGACGGCGTGGTCATCGGCACCCCGGACTATCTGGCCCCGGAGGTGATTTCCGGAGTCAAGGCCACTGTGGAATCCGATGTGTATTCCCTGGGATGTTCCCTGTTTCATGCACTGGCAGGACATCCCCCCTTCAGGTTTACCCATGAGGACATTACCGGACAGGAGGTGCTCAGCCGGCACATCAAGTCCCCGGTGCCCATGCTGGATAACCGGCAGATTCCCAGACCGCTGCGCAAACTGGTGTATGACATGATGAACAAGAGGCCACAGTTGCGGCCTTCCTACGAGAAGATCATCAAGGCACTGAGACGTGCCATGCGCCCGGAAGACTACAGTTCCCGATCCATGCCGGTTTTTTCTCCCCAGCGAACCGCCGCCATGAAAGCTGCGGTTTCTTCCATGGCTCCGGTTGTCACCGACCAGGAGGAACCTGAACTGAACCTGTCAGTTCCCTGGACGCTGGCGTTCGGGGCCCTCGGATCCTCCCTGATCCTGACGCTGTCCTGGTTTTTGCTGCGGTAATCAACTCCAGAGCAGGAACAGTCCCCAGAAGGTCAGCACCAGTCCGCACAATCCGAGCACGAAAGTGGAAGCCAGGAATTTCGTTTCCCCGAGTGGACGCGCCCGCCAGGGACAAGGAACCTGTTTCAAATACCGGAAAACTGCCATGAACGATGAAAGGGAAATCAGGAATCCACCCAGCGCAAGTGCCGGTTCGCCACCCAGCAGTACGAATACCAGCATGGTGACCAGGGGAATCAGCAAGAGAAACTGCAACGTGAAGAACAGGGGGATGCGGGTTTCAGGCTTCATGGTGAGCCCAGATCATACATGGAGATGGCCCGGTCCGCGAAGATGTTGTTCCGGCTGTTGAGTTGTCGCGAACTGCCTCGTTGGATGTCAATGGGAACAACGGCCACATGGTCGTCGGTTTTCGGTGCGAACGCGAGGATGTCGCCCCTGGGTCCGTATATCACCGATTCCCCGGTGAAATGCAGTTCCTTCTGATGCATTTCGGTACCGCAACGGTTGGCGGTCACGGTGTACACCGAGTTTTCCAGGGATCGGGTGAACATCGCCCGCTGGCAATAGGGCATCACCAGATTGGTGGGGTGGGCGATGATGGTGGCTCCGCGCAGGGCCAGGGTCCTGACACTTTCCGGAAAGAACCAGTCAAAGCAGATCATGATCCCCACCTGCATGTTCCGGAATTCAAATACACGGAATCCGGTTTCGCCGGGCAAAAAGAGATCTTTTTCAGAACCGAAAAGGTGGGTCTTCTGGTAGTGCCCGAGAAGTCCGTTTTCATCTGCCATGAGAGCGCTATTGAAATAACCTTTTTCCGTCCATTCGGGATATCCGATGACCACAGCGGCTCCCTTGAATTCCCGGCTCAGAGCCCTGGCAATCTCCAGGGTTTTTCCGTTGTTGTCGCGGTTGGCGATTCGGCCGAGTTCAGCCTGGTCCCGAAAGGCGTATCCGGTCAGTGCCATCTCGGGGAGGACAATCAGATCGCAGGCGGTTGCGTGATGGCGGGTGAACGCGAAAAGGCGTTCCACGTTCAGGTCCATGGCGCCGAGCACGGGAGTGAACTGCACGAATCCGATGTGGTGGGTGACCAAGGGGGATTGGGTCATGTCGGGAGGTTATTCTCCTGCCTGCATGAGTTCGGCCTGGTGCGATGCACGGAGATTCGAAACAATGTCGTCAATGTCTCCGTCCATGATGCCCTGCAGGTTGTGTCTGGTGTAACTGATCCGGTGATCCGTGACCCGATCCTGTGGAAAATTGTAGGTGCGGATCTTTTCGGAACGATCCCCGGAGCCTACCTGGGAGCGTCGCTCATCACGGATGGCTGCATCCTGTTTTTCCCGCTCCATCTCCAGTAAACGGATTTTCAGGATTTTCAGTGCCTTGGCCTTGTTTTTCAACTGGCTTTTTTCGTCCTGACAGATGACCACCAACTGGGAGGGCAGGTGGGTGATCCGTACTGCGCTGTCAGTGGTGTTCACACTCTGCCCGCCCGGTCCGCCAGCACGCATGACATCAATGCGCAGGTCCTTTTCCTCAATGCGGATGTCGATGTCCTCGGCTTCGGGAAGCACCGCGACGGTGGCCGCCGAGGTGTGGATGCGACCGGATGCCTCTGTCTGTGGTACCCGCTGCACCCGGTGGACGCCGCTTTCAAAGCGCAACCGTGAATAGACTTCGTTGCCGGTGATCATGGCGATGACTTCCTTGATGCCATTCATGCCGCTTTCGGACATCGAGAGAATCTCCACCTTCCAGCGGTTGCGTTCGGCATACCGGCAGTACATGCGGAACAGTTCCGCGGCGAACAGGGAAGCTTCCTCGCCCCCTGTTCCGGCGCGGATTTCCAGCATGATGTTCTTTTCGTCCAGGGGATCCTTCGGGAGAAGGAGCAATTTCAAGGTGTCTTCCAGTTGTTCCAGACGCTTTTCACATTCCCGGATCTCCTCTTCAGCCATCCGGGCCATTTCGGGATCGGGATCCCGGGCCAACTCCCGGGCTTCGCCCAACTGTTTATCAGTGGACAACCATTCGTCATAGGCCGTGACCAAAGGTTCCAGATCGCTGCGTTCTTTTCCCAGTTTGGCCAAAAGCGTGCGATCCATCGCATTTTCCGGGTCGGCCAGCATGCCATCCAGGGTCTTGAAGCGGTCGCGGATGGCTACGACCTTGGAGAAGAAATTCGGCTTGGACATG
Organism: uncultured Kofleriaceae bacterium; assembly: GCA_964618145.1. Taxonomy (GTDB): domain Bacteria; phylum Myxococcota_A; class Polyangia; order HGW-17; family HGW-17; genus HGW-17. The sequence continues at coordinate 4,885 of CAZTZR010000006.1, read as the reverse complement.
GGTTACGCCTCGGGGATCTGGGTGTAATCCGAAACCAGGACTCCCTCCGTGTTGGAAGGGGCCTGCAAATGGGCTTCACGCCAGAGAGCCTGGCGAAGGGAGGCCAGAGCCACCTCCAGCATGGAATCATCGGGTTCCCGGGTGGTGAGCCGCTGCAAAAGGAGACCGGGCCAGATCAATGGCCGCAGGATGATCAGGTTCTGATGGCGTCCTGAAAACCGTATGACCTCGTAGGCGAGGCCTGCAATGGGAAGCATCAGGGGAATCTTGATGGCGATCTTCACCAGGTTGTCGGCCAGGCGCCAGTCAAAAACGGGAAACTGCAGCACAAGGGAAAAGATCACGATACTGATGGAGAGGACCAGAAAAAGGAAAGACGTTCCGCACCGGGGGTGGAAGCGGGAATACTTTTTTGCGTTTTCCACGGTGAGTTCCTCTCCGGCCTCGTGGGCGAAGATGGACTTGTGTTCCGCGCCATGGTACTGGAACACCCGCCGGATGTCGGACATGAAACCGATGACACCAAGATAGGTGAACAGGACGGCCAGTTTGATGAGTCCATCCACAAGATGGAATTTCAGGGTCCGGCTGTCCAGTCCAAGGAGGGTGGCCAGAAAGTGGGGCAACGCCACGAAGAGGCCGATTGCAAAAAGCATGGAAATGGAGATGGCCAGGGCCGCTCCCCCGGAAGTGAGTTCCTCTTCCTTTTTGCCGTCCGGACTTTCGGGGGCATGGCGGATCTGCATGTTGGCACTCCAGGTCAAAGCGGAAAACCCGTTGACGAGCGCTTCCACCAGTACCACGATGCCCCTGAAGAACGGACGACGCAAAAAGCCGAACCGGACCCAGACAGGCTGCCACTTTTCTTCCTTGACCATGATGCCGCCGGTGGGAATGCGGCAGGCAACGGCCAGGGAATTTGCCGTGCGCATCATGACGCCTTCCATCACTGCCTGACCGCCGACCGGCGCACAGGATGGTTTGGTTTTGGTATCCATGTTCAACCCTTCAATCGGGAAAATGGAGATTCGGATGAAACGTCGACAGACCTCGACCAGGTGACTCAAGACATCGGAAATCAGTTGTTTTCTTCCGCGGGAGTCGCTTTGGTTTCGGTCTTGGCATATTTCTTCTGGAATTTTTCCACGCGGCCGGTTGCACTCACAACCTTCTGCTTTCCGGTGTAAAACGGGTGACATGCACCGCAAATATCCACCTTGAAGGAGCCCTTGGTGCTGTAGGTGTTGACCACGTTGCCACAGGCACATTCAATGACGGCTTCGTTATACAGGGGATGGGTTTCTTTCTTCATCAGATCACCTTCTTCCGCCCGTTCCATGGGGCAGGCGCTTGTATATAGTGGTTCTTTCGGGCAAAGGCAACCGAAAAAACAACCTGTGACCGATCCATGGTATTTTTGTTCAGTGTTCCATTGCCACGCCGAGTTCGGCGAGAAGTTCCCGGGCGGAGGCAAACCGGTCCAGGGTCCACAGGATGGCCCGGACGTCCACCATGATGTTGCGGGATCGGTGGATGTTGTATCCGAAATCACCTGCAATGTTCTGGTAGACGCGATCAAAGTTGATACCGATGAAGTGTCCCTTCCCGTTGAGTACCGGACTGCCCGAATTTCCCCCGGTGGTATCGGCGTTGGAAAGGAAGCAGATGGGGACATCTTCAAGGGCCTGATCGGTCCAGCGGCCATGGTTTTCCTGTTGGGCGGCTTCAATGAATGGTGCTGGCAACCTGAAGGGATCTGCTCCCCTGTGTTTGGCCAGCATTCCCCGCAGGGTGGTAAAGGGAAGGTTCCAGACACCGTCCTGGGGACTGTATCCGGTGACGGTGGCGAAACTCACCCGGGGGGACGCATTGGCGTCGGGATAAAAGGATTTCCCGCGATAGGCGGCAGTGGCCTGCATCAGGGGCCGCCGCAAGCGAAAAAGGGCCCCTTCATGGGACAGTTGGCGCTGTTCCATCTCCTGCAGGACATGGAACCACGGCCAGACAAACTGAATCATCGGGTCCGTGGATTGGCGCAGATCCTTGAACGATGTGTTGAACAGGCTCTCCCGCAAGGCAGCGTTCATGATGCCTGTGCCCTGGTAGATGTGTTCCAGGGTTTCTTCCAGCCTGCGGGTTTCCGGTTCCCTTTGATCCATACGCAAAAAAGCCGGTATTTCCTCATCCGGAATTTCCTTGATGAAACCGAGAAACATGGCCAGAACAGCCCGGTCCGTGGGTGGATGATAACTCAGTTCACTGTTCTTCATCCGTTCCAGAATGTTGTTTTTGTCGCGTTCACGGTACCCGGGGGATCGTTGTTCATCGGGAAGGCCCTGTTCCCAGGCCCACTTGATGATCTGGTACGCATTGGCAAAGGCTGTCACCCCTGTCTTCATTTCTTCCAGCAAAAAATCCAGGTTCCTGTGAGTGACAGATGCCAGATGCAAGTTGAGATCATGCAGGGCCTGTGCCGGCACAGGGAAGTTGTTCCGCCGGATCCATTCCAGCAGGGACTGTTCCTCGGATAGACGCCGGGCAATGACCTGGTTGCGGTTGATGCCCTCGATTTGACCGCGGGCATTGGTAAGCCTGTTTCCCAGACTCCGCATCCTGGGGGCATTGGGAATCCGGGCTTCAGGATATTTCCGGTTCATTTCCTCCACAAGGCTGGACCAACTGGAAGCCAGCCGCTCCCTGAAAGGAAAGAACCATTCCTGGAGGGCGCGGATTTCCTGGGCTGTACGGTATCGGGAAGTACGATAGGGGGTGCCCGCCACCATGATGAAATCACCAAAGGATGGACCCGTCTGGGAGATTTTCAGAAAACGGGGGGGTTCAAAGGGAACATTTTTCGTGGAATGGGGTGCGGGATTCTGCTTTTCATCCACCCATGCCCGCAAGATGGCGAAATCCAGTGTATGGCGGGGCCACTGCCAGTTGTCGATTTCGCCCCCGAAGGAACCCAGGCTTTCCGGCGGTACGTACACCAGCCGGATGTCCCGGATTTCAAGGTTTTTCAACAACCAGAACCGCAGACCGTCATTTTCCCGGGACAAGGAGCACCGGAAGTCCTGATCCTTTTCACACCCGGTGACAAGTTCGTATTCCCGGGTGCGCAGATGCTGTGCGGTTTCCGGGTCGGATGCATCCGGTTTGAGCCCCGCCATCATCCGGTCGGTCACATCTGTCTGGGAAATGAACACGCGGATGGCGGTTCCGGGGGCCACAACTTCCTGCTCCCGGGTGCGGGCGAGGAAGCCATTTTCCAGGAGGTTCCTTTCAGGGGTGGAGGCTTTCTGGATGGCACTGTAAACGCAGTGGTGATTGGTTACCAGAAGACCGTGTTCCGAGATGAATGCGCCGGAACAGCCAGGAAATCCCACCACCGCCTGGGCCAGTCCCCCCTGGTCAGTCGTCCAGAACTCGGAGAGGGGTATTTCCAGGCCACGCTGTTTGAGGGCGTTTTCATCCAGCCGGGACAAATCCTGCCAGGGCCATTGGCCCTCTCCGGGGGGGATGCCAATCAGGGAATCCGGGTGGCAACTTTCCACCGGACCGGTTCCGGTGATGAAACTTTGGGTTTGTGTCCCGGGAAGCGGACAGGGAACGGGTTTTTCCCTGCGTCGGCAGCAGAGCATGGAAAGCAGAAGACCTGTAAGCAAAAAGAAAAATGCAAGATGTTTCATTTGGAAAAGCCGTTGCCTGAAGAACCGGATGCCAGAGGCCTTCGGGCACCTATTGTGATACCTGCTTTCGGAATGGAAGGCAACATGGAAGAAGCTGAAGACGGTTCCAGGCAGGTGAGCATTGTATAAAATATAGAGGGCTTGAACTGGCCATGGTTTTTCACTATAGTGTGTGGCCATGGATTGGTTCACTTCCCTTTTCCTGACATTATCCTTGTTTTTCAGTCTGGCCATTGTTCCGGATGCCCGTGCCCAGAAACCCCTGCAGCCTGACCGCAAATGCCTTTCCGAACTGAGGACTGCGGGGGTCAAATTCCGGACGGGTCCTGCCGCAAAGGGAATGCGGACTCCGGTGACCATCCTGGATGGCAGGGTGGGAAAAATCCAGTTCATGCATGGCAACCAGGTGGCCCGACCGCATCTGGACTGCAGGTTGGCCCTGGCCCTGTACCGGGTTCACCCCATTTTTTCTGCCAACGGAGGCATTGACCGGGTGGTGGTAGGACTCTTTTACAGCTATCGCATGATCAAGAACACCAACCGGCTGTCCACCCATGCTTCCGGTCTCGCGGTGGATATTTACGGGGTGCATCTGGAAGACGGCTCCTACTATTCGGTGGATTCCCATTACGAAAAGAACCTGGGTCGGGGCAATGCCTGTGAGGGGACTGCCCGCACCCGCGGGGGAAGGATTCTGCGACAACTGGCTTGCGATCTGGATCGGAGCCATTTTTTCAACACCATTTTGACTCCGGATTCCGACCGGGAACACGAAGATCATTTTCATCTGTCCGTATTCGCCACCGGGGAAAGGAACCTGAGACCCCACCGGACGGTTCTGGTGGAAAGCCAGAACGCCCGCAGGCGCTGGGTCACTTCCCTGCCCACCACGGGTTCGCCTTCCATCAACCGGGTGTGGAATGTGGTGACTGCCCGTCGCCGCTCCAACCGACAAATCCTCCAGCAACAGCGCCGTAACAAATCCACTCGTTGACATAATGCAAAATTATAAATTATGGGGATTTGGCCTTGAACCATCTGGGATTTGGGGGTACACTACTTTCGGTTGTTCCACCGGGAGGTTGCCATGAAGCGTCAACATTATTTGCTTGCTGGCTTGTTTTTGACCTTTTTGTTTGTTCAATGTTCAGGGGAAGCCGGGATTTACAAGGAACCCGGGACCGATGCAAGTACCG
>CAZTZR010000005.1:0-79301 GCA_964618145.1 uncultured Kofleriaceae bacterium | reverse complement strand
GTTTACGGCGTGGACTACCAGGGTATCTAATCCTGTTTGCTCCCCACGCTTTCGCTCCTCAGCGTCAGTATTGGTCCAGGTAGCCGCCTTCGCCTCTGGTGTTCCTCCCGATATCTACGAATTTCACCTCTACACCGGGAATTCCGCTACCCCCTCCCAACCTCTAGCCTGCCAGTTTCAAATGCACTTCCCAGGTTGAGCCCGGGGATTTCACATCTGACTTGACAAACCGCCTACGAGCGCTTTACGCCCAGTAATTCCGAGCAACGTTTGCACCCTCCGTATTACCGCGGCTGCTGGCACGGAGTTAGCCGGTGCTTGCTAAAGAGGTACCGTCATCCCCCGCTCTTCACGGGTCTTTCTTCCCTCTCAACAGAAGTTTACGATCCGAAAACCTTCATCCTTCACGCGGCATGGCTGGATCAGGCTTGCGCCCATTGTCCAATATTCCCCACTGCTGCCTCCCGTAGGAGTCTGGGCCGTGTCTCAGTCCCAGTGTGGCTGATCATCCTCTCAGACCAGCTACCCGTCGTAGCCATGGTAAGCCATTACCTTACCATCTAGCTGATGGGACGCAGGCCCCTCCTCGTGCGCTTCTCAGCTTTCCCCGTAATCTAATGAAAAATCACGGATCCATGCGGTATTACCCACCGTTTCCAGTGGTTATCCCCCACACAAGGACAGGTTACCTACGTGTTACTCACCCGTGCGCCACTTTACTCGCCCCCGAAGGGACTTTCGCGTTCGACTTGCATGTGTTAAGCCTGCCGCTAACGTTCGCTCTGAGCCAGGATCAAACTCTCCACTTGAAATTGTTTTTCCAGGTTAACTCCAAACACCTAAATGTCCAAAGCCAATCCGGCACAAGTGTCGACTTCAAAAGCTCAATTCAATGCTCAATAGTTTCGTTCTGTCCTTCGACCAACTATCCAGTTTTCAAAGACCACAAGGCGACTTCTCCAACTCCAGCACCAACCGCCGCACGCCTCACAAGGTCTGTCAATATAGGCGAGAAATTTTTCCTGTCAACACTTTTCTCACTTTTTTTTCATACCCCTCGATTTTTTCCTAACCACTCGTTTTTATTCAGGTTTTTGGAAATGAAAAATGGAAGGAATTCGAAATTTCCTGAAAAAAAAGACGTCCGGAATTCACCGGGATGCCGGTTGACGGGATCTGACTTCCTGTTTTGGTTGCGCAGGTTCCTTTCGCCGTTCAGCTCCCCTCGCCGGCGTTTCAACCTTTTTCTCCTGTTTCGGTTTCATCCGCTGCAATTCGAAGCGAAGGGCATTCAAATCGGCAAATCGCTGGTACATGCCGGTGGAACCCAGAAGCACAAAGGCCACCTGGCCAAATCCGGGCAAATCCAGAAGGGTCGCCACGCAGTATCCCGCCGCTGAGTTGAAACCGGTTTTCCCTGCCACCACCCTGGGTTTCTCGTTACGTGTCATGATGTTGGTATTGTTGTATACAATCTGGCGTTTTGATGGCTGTTCCACCACCGTATAGGTATCCGTACGCATGATTCCCGCGAGGACACGGTTTTCCGAAGCCGCCTTCAACAGGATCGCCACTTCTCCTGCGGTTGATACGTTTTCATGGGAAATGCCTGTTGCATCGGTGAACCGTGTCTTTTTCATTGCCATTTTGCGCGCGCGTGCGTTCATTCTGGCAACCAGTGCATTGGCGTTGAGACCAACGGCCCTTCCCAGGGCAAACACCGCCCGATTGTCCGAACCGAGAAGGGCGGCGTGCAGGAGATCATTATTGGAGTAGGCAATACCCCTTTTCAGGCGTGTTCGGGATCCACCGGCAGCGTGCACCCAATCCGAATCCTGCATGGTGGTCATTTCATCCAGTTTCAGGCCCGCATCAAGCACCACCAGCATGGCCATCAACTTTGAAAGGGAGGCAATGGCCCATACCCGGTCCTTGCCGTTTTCCAGGAATGCGCTCTTTCCGTCGGTGGATCCGACATACCAGACCTTTCCGGCCACCTTCGCCTGGTTTTTGCGGGATTTTTGTGCCTGTACGGGACCACTGGAAAGAAGAATCGCGATTGTCAGGGGGAGAAGAAGTAACTGTTTCATGGGAAAACCGTACATCAAAGTTTCCTTCCAAAAAAATTTTTGGACCAAAAACCATGTAAGACATTGATTATATTCAATATTTACAACTACCTGAAACTGCAGGATCCTTCAGGAAACCTGGGAAAAACGCCATATTCCTTACCTTTTCGGGTTCATCTTCACGGGCACAATCCGACGAAATGACATTCCAGGACCCGGGGACTTCAAGACTGGAAAACAATCTGCAGACCCGTGTTTTTACATGCTATGAATTTGTCCGGATTTCTGTTAGGTTACCATACACTTTTCGTGGTCGGCGTATCCGGAGAGCCTCAACTACCATGCGATCACCGCTTTTAGGCTATAATCACAATCTGAAATACCGTGGTCGGGTCTATCATGTACAGACGGAGGATTCCGGGGAATCCAACCCCCATATCTTCACACACCTGTTCCATAACGGAATCATTCTGGCCACGCGAAAAACCGAGTACGTGCATTTGCTCGGTGCCGATGATGTGGAAGATCAGGTTCGCAAACTGATGCAGGTCCAGCACAAGGACATGATGAAAGGCCTTCTGGGAGGCCAATACGATGAAAAGATTGTCCGGTATTTCGGGGAACTGGTGGGACCCGATGTCGAAACCGCAAAAGAACCGGCACCAGTGAAAGACTCCGCTTTGGCGAAGGAAACCCCGAAGGAGCCCGAACCAGCCCTGGAGGCTGCCAGGGTTTCCGGCCAGGCGAAACCCATCACCAGCCATCCCTTCCAGCAGGAAGACACCCTGCTGGGCATGGGGCAAACCCCTTCCTCGGGTGCGACCATGGGAAAAACTTCCACCACGCCCCTGCGGGAGCAATCCGTTTCTGCCCTGGGACCCTCGAAAACCGACGCCGGGAAGGTCCGTCCCCAGGTCACCCCCGAGCCTGAAAGGGAGCAGGCTCCCAGTGTGGTCATTGCACGACCTGCCATCATCCTGACCGGAGACGAGCCTTCGTTCGGCTCTTTCACTTCACCGAATTCCCCTCGTCCCACGGTGAAAAAGCCGGAAAAACAAATTGAAATGTTTGAACATACCGACACCTTTCTGGAGTTGAATCCCGTTGGAGCCAGACAGGTGGATGAAGCCCCCCTTTCCAAACCGGAACCTCCCCGACCCGCAGCCCGTCTGACAGGTCCCGTGCAGGCACCGCCCGGACTGTTCAAGCCGGAAAAATCAAAGCATATTCCGGATGAACTCATGACTCTGGAAAATGCCGACAACAAGGTTGATGACATCATCCTTGATTTCCTGATGGCAGAGTCTTTGTCCAAACTTCCAGACGATGATGAATCCGACTCCTGAAAACGGTGAACAACCGGTCAGTTTGCAGGTGGATCCGGGGGCCCGCGGCCTTCGGGCCGATGTATACCTGGCTTCCCGGTTGGGCCGCATGAGCCGCTCACGCATTCAGGCGATGTTCCAGCGAAAAAGGGTTTTGTGCGGCTCACGTTTCCTGAAGGCATCCTCCAGGCTTCAGGGACACGAAACCCTGACCCTGTACAAACCCTCTCCCGGGCCGGAACGGGAACTTCCCCATGTGCCAATACTGTACAGGGACGATGACCTGCTGGTACTTGACAAACCAGCGGATCTAACCATGCATCCCACTGCAAAAACGGTCACCCGAACCCTGACGGCCTTTCTGTCCTCCCTTTCAGGGGAATCATTCACTCCGGCCCACCGGCTGGACCGTGAAACCTCCGGCATTGTGGCCTGTGGGAGAAAGGGGGAATCCAGTGCCAGACTCAAGGCACAGTTCCGCAACCGGGACACATGCAAGATCTACCTGGCAGTGGTGCAAGGGTCCCTGACGGAAAGGCTGATCGTTCGCGAACCGCTTGGATTCTCCGTGGATTCCCCCATCCGCATCAAGATGGGAGTCCGTTCCGACGGGGATCCCAGTGAAAGTTGGTTTCATCCCGTTTCCGTTGGAAAAACGCATTCACTGATTGCCTGTCGACCCCTGACCGGCAGGCAGCACCAGTTGCGGGCCCATCTGGAATGGCTGGGATTTCCCCTGGCAGGGGACAAACTCTACGGGGTTTCCCCGGACTTTTTCCTGGAATTCATAGAAAAGGGATGGACCGCGCGAATGCAACAGGAACTGGTCTTTTCCCGTCAATTGCTTCATGCTGCAACCCTGCGCATCCGGCATCCCGCCACCGGAGAAGAACTTTTCTTCTGCTGTGACCCTCCGGATGATTTTCGCAAGGCCTGCTTGCAACTGGATTTGCAATGTCCCGATCTGGTCAACGATCCGCTCGACTTTCCGTACTGACCGAAAAAAGACTCACACGACAGATCCGCCACGGGGAAACTGCCGGAGCATCCAGGCGCCGCAACTCGAAGCGGTACCGCATGGTTTCCATCTTGCGGTTCACCCGGTTCACGGAGAGTACCGCCCGGTTCTTCTCCCTTTCATGCCATATGGGAGGACCCCTCAGCGTACCGGGAAAAAAATTCAGGGCATGAAGAAGTACTGGGGTGGAATCACATCCAGGCAAAGTGGAAAAGTATCGCACCACTTCCTCGTCATGTCCCATCCCGAGCATTTCCATCACGGACCACACCAGCCAGGAGGGTTCCTGTTCCCGGAAAGGGAACAAACCGAGACCCCGCAACGGCACCGGTTGACGCATGGAATCATTCCACTGGAAAACGGCCCAGCGGCGACGCCAGGGCGGCGGCGATCCCGTCCATGGATTGGTGACAATGATCTCCTGCACCCCATCGTCATCCACATCCCAGTAATGGAAATCCGGTGGACTGTAACTGGAAGGCTCCCGTGGATCGTAGGCATGCAACACCTTCCAGACATTGAAAAAATTCCACGAACCCTTTTGGTTCCTGCGAACATCCCAGTAGGATGTATCCACCACAATCCGGTTTTTTTCATATTCGGTACCCATGGTGAAAACCAGGTGGGTGGAAGGATCGGGACCCAGCCGGATCAAATGCACTTCATTGATTGTACCTTTCAGTCTGAACTCCGCGGCCACGGGTTCCTGGTCCCCCTTGACACGGGTACGCCCCAACACCAGGACGCTTTCCATCTCCCTTAGACCTGTACCACGCTGCAGAAACGCCAATATGTGGAATTTTTCGCTGTTTCTCTGAATGGTTCCGTTCACCGTGAGATAATGATCCCATTCTTCTCCGCCGGAAACCCGGGGCCTGATCCTGGGAACTCCGGTGATTTCCACTCCGGTGGGCGTGTTTCCGGAGGATTGTTCCCCTTGTGACTTGAACCAGTCGCACCCAGCAAAAAGGAAAAAAACCAGGCAGAAAAGCACAGGTAACAGAACAGCCCGGAACAACCGGATCCGTCCGACAGTCCGGCAATCCGGACCAACCCGATGAACATGGTCATTCACAGCCGGGCCGTCCCTGTACTGAACCCGGGACATCCGGGTGAGGCAACACATCCCTGAGATACAAAAAGTCGTCCACGCAAAAGGCTTCCATTCCCAGAACGGAAAGGCCTGCCCTTTCCTCGAAAGGCCGTCTGTCCCCCGTATCCATGAGGCGCAGGGGGGCATCCCCCACGTTATGGAATGCACCATCCACATAGGGCTGGGCCAGACCGAGGCTGTGTCCGATTTCATGCGCCAGCGTGGTTCCCATCATTGTCCCCAGGGTGTACACCGCACATGCTACCTGATCCATGCGGTTGTTTCCCACAGCAAGACAGGAAGGTCCGTATTGCACTGGCACAAAACTGGATGCCTCCTGGGCATTGACCGGGGTTCCACCCCGGTCCGGACGGAAGGGATCAAAAATTCGGTCGAACCGCGAATCGGCGATCTCCATCTTCTGTACTCCGGCCGGAGGTGAAGTGGAGAGTCCCAGAAAAGAGTGAAGAAACACCCCTCCGTAGCCGGGATACCCATCCTCCTGCGTCTGGGCATTCTGACCACCGAGCACATCATGGAGGCGAAGGTTTCCCACATCCTTTCCCGGACTGTTGTCATATCCGAAAAGGCCATACCCGTTGGGATCATATCCATGTATCTCCACCCGGGAATACAGGGCATAATCATCTACAGGATCGTGCTGCAGTTCGATGTGAATACCGTCATACAGATCCCGGATCACGGCAATCGCACGATCCCGGATGGCCATTTCCACGCCCGTCAGACCCCAATAGGCCAGCGCGGAACTGTAACTGCCCTGATATTCCAGAACCACCTTCTGCAACACCGGCAAAATCGTCAATTGCAAGGCAATGGTGTTGCTGTCCTGGCACCGTGCTCCACAGCATACGCGTGCCGAAAGATCCGCATCGATCACCCCGTGGGCCCGTCTGAGGTCCAGAACCGTTCCGAGATCGGACTGTTCATCCAGAACGTGCCGCAACCGGTCGTGGTTCGCCACCCGGGGAACCAGAAGAAGGTCCAGCCCCTGAGGCTCACCTTCCCGTGGCGTGAAGACTCCCACCAGACTCAGTGTGGTGAAGCAGTCTCCATCCGGCATCACAAAGGCCTGTCCGGAAATGTCCACAAATCCCCCGATGGAACTTGCCGACGACAAAACCGATGTCAACTCCACTTCCAGCAGTTCCAGATCCAGATCCTGCGTGGTACTGGACAACACCTCTCCGGTGGCCATGTGATTCTCCAGTTGGATGGTCCCGGTGAAACGACCGGGATGCACGCCGAACACGCGTCCGGGAAATGGAACCCGGCCTCCCTGACGGGTCCGGCCATCCACCTGCAAAACGGGAACCGTCACCGGGCCGATCTGGTTTCCTTCGGTGGCACAGGGACCGGACGCACCCGATGGCAGGAAGCAACCTGAAATGCGGGCCAGGCTCTCTCCTTCGGAAGAAGACAGGAGCAGTCGGTCACCGGAAACATCCAGTCCTTTTTCCAGAATCACGAATGGATCCGTCTGAACCCCCTCCAGGCGGGGGGTCAGTTGCCGTTCCAGGGTCAGATCCACCGGCATGGAATCAGAGGTGTACTCCTTCCCGGAAAAAAGGGAAGTGGAGACCACCTTGACCCGGACATTGAGCAGACCGGACTGGTTCCGGCCGCCCGAAAGCCTGCCAAAAACCGGACCATCCAACTCCGCAAACACCCGGTCGCCACGTTCCCATCGAACCGGAATGCGTTCGAAAACCGCCTCGAATCCCTCCTGGTGATGAAATGTCCCCTCCATCAGCAATTCGGAACTGCCGAAACTGGCATCCGGAAACGGTCCCCCCTCCACCCACAGCCTGCTTCCCGGAAGAAGCACCGTAGGAAAGACATGCAACAAGGTCATGGGCCGCCATTCCACCACCTCGGGAGTTTTCAGGCTGTCAGGTTTCGCACAGGCGAAACTCCACAGCAACATGCAGGCCATCAATCCACGGGCAGGGCTTCCCATTGTACCAGTCCTTCCTGTTCATCAATGTAGTAGACATAGTTTGCACTCAGGTTTTCAATGACCGTCACCGAGTCCTGAAGGTTTGGCCAGCGAATCTCCACCCGGTCCATCACGCACTCCGGACCCAGGCCAACCCAGACCTCCAGAGGCGTCTGGATGCCGAAATGTCCAAAACCGGATTGCAATTCACGGGTCTGTGTCATCCCGCCTGCCGTAACCAACACCCGGGCACCGATGGCCGAAATATTGGACATGCCATACACGCCGCCGCCCCGCAGCCGGAATACCGCACGGTTCTGACGGGCTCCACCCTCGTTGCGGAAGAGCCTGACCCGGGGTTCATCGAAAATGCAGTCGGTATCGGAGGCGGAACAGCGCATCCGGGAAAATCCGATGAGCAAATCCAGCGCCCCGTCCTGATCGTAATCCAGAAAGGAGACCCCGCCGGCACGGGGGGCATCAATCCCGAGTTGTACTGCCACTTCCTCGAATGTATGATCCGGCTTCTGGCGGAACAAGCGGGCCCGGGTTCCCGGATAATCCGAATCTCCCACCAGAATGTCCAGAAGCCCGTCATTGTTGAAGTCCAGTGCCACGGCCGTGATGTCTCCCTCGTTCCAGTCCGCCATGGTTCGCTGACGGGTCAATCCGGTCTGGTCATTTCCCGGCCGCACGAAACGCAGGGGCTCCTCCCCGGCGTTGACCAGCAACTGGGAAGGATCCGAACTTTGTCCGATGTGCCAGTGGACAATTTCCGCATGGTAGGCATCGAAATGCCCGTCATTGTTGAAGTCCGCACAAAGGGTAGTGAACGTGTTTCCGGCATTCCGGAAGGGTTGGTCATCATGACCCACATACCAGTAATCTGCAGAGCAATTGATCATCTGGGTACCGGGAACCACTTCCTGACACTCGGGTCCCGGATTCAGGCGGCAATGGCAGATGTAGAACTGGTTGTCGGAATAATCCACGATGTCGTCCGAACGGAAGGTGGAACTTTCACTGGCGTCGGTGAACCGTGTCCCGTCCGTACCCAGCCACAACTGGTTCCAGGCGCGGCCATAGGAACTGCCCATGAGGTCCGGCCAGCCGTCCCCGTTGACATCGCAGACGGTCACGCCGAAGGTGGGCTTGTGATTCACCCCTTCAGCCTCCACACCCATGTAAGTGGTAATCCGGACGGTATCGGTCACATCGGCAAAACGCATGTTTCCCGGATTGCGGTAGAGCCTGTCCTGCTGGGGAGCCATGCCGAAAGTGGTGTAGAAAAATCCCATGAACACGTCCAGCGTGGAGTCCCGGTTGTAGTCCGTCAGGGCAGCCGAACTGATGCTGTAGAGATTGGCATCCTCCCAGGGCTGGACCTCCGGGGCGGCGGTGAACCGGCCGGTGCCATCCCCCAGGAGAATGACAGTGCGATCCACCACCGCCGTTTCGGCAGTGCTTGCATACACCACTGAAAGCAGGTCCAGGTGACCGTCTCCGTTCAGATCCCCTGCCACCGCAAAACTGGCACCGCGTCCCCGCTGTTGGGTTCCGGGAATGAGATCATAACCGGAGGCTTCCGTATGATCCACAAACCGGCGCCGGGAAGGATCCTGCGTATCGGGAACATTGAGCAGAATCCTTTTCTTCCTCAGGTATTCGGGAGTTTCGGGTTCATCCCGCAGATACCCGTCCCCCGTATGCACAATCAGGTCCGGATAGCCGTCCCCATCCAGATCCACTGCTCCCAGACGGTTTCCGAGAAGTCGGGCTCCGTCCACCCCGAGACCCGCCTCATCGGTCACTTCCACGAAACGCACCTCATCGAGCGGATCCGTCTGGCACAAAAGCGGTGGACGATCCGGTTCCTCGTTGTTGGTCGGGTTTTTCTTTTTTGCAGGGTCTTTGCACCCTGAAAAAGCCAGAACCAGAAAAGAAAGCACCAATACATGTTTCATTCATCACCTTCCATGGCGCGCTGAAACAGGATACGGAAGGTGGTTCCCTGTTGCTTTCGGGTAGCCACTTCCACCTTTGCGCCGCAGCGTGTCAGTATATCATGAACTATGGAAAGTCCCAGACCCATGCCTTCCCCCACATCCCGGGTGGTGAAAAACGGGTCGAAAATCCGGTCGAGCATCCCGGGGTCCATGCCGGCACCGGAGTCAGTCACCAGCACCACCACCCGGTTGTTGTCCGTCTCCGAAGACACTTTCAGTTCCTTCACGGTGCTTTGGGACATGGCGTGGGCTGCATTGACAAACAGGTTGGTGAACACCTGTTCCAGGGCCAAAGCATTGCCCATCACCCGGTGGCCGGGATCCACACGGATGTCCACCTTCACCTCCCGCAACGGGTCCCCCAGAAGTTCCAGTGTCCCCTCCAGTACGGAAAGCAGGACCACCGGTTCAGAAACGAAGTCATCCGGAGCCAGTGTGCGGGTCACCCTTTCCACCAGATTCCGGATGCGCTGGCTTCCGCGCTCAACAATATGGATCATGGACCTGAGATCCTCTTCCTGTTCCGCATCCTGGACATTCAGCCGGCCGATGGTGTTGCGCAGGGGATCAATCACATTGGCAATGGCGTTCACCGGATTGTTCACCTCATGGGCAATGCCGGCAAGCAGTTTTCCCACAGCCGCCAGTTTTCCGGTGATCAACAATTGCTCCTGGGCAGACTGCAATTCCAGCAATGCAGAATGCAGATGGCGATTGGCGTCCTCCAGATCCGCAGTGCGCTCGGAAACCTTCTGTTCCAGACCCACATTCAATGACTCAATGGTTGCAATTTTCTCTGCAATGGTGGCACGCATCTTCTCGAAAGCAAAGGAAAGACGTCCCATTTCATCCACTTCCCCGCTGGGCAGCACGGGATCCCGCAGTTTCCCGGCGGTGATTGCCTGAAACTGGTTCTCCAGAACCCTGAGCGGGCCTACGAGTCCGGATACAAAATGAGTTACACCCCCCAGGGTCATGAGAAACAACAGCAGGAAAAAAACCACAATGCGGATGATTTTCGGGCGTGTTCCCAGTTGTGCCCAGCCCGGTTCCTGGGGATAGAACACCGCCAGTGTTCCCAACTTCCTTTGTTCCCAGCGCACTACCTTGAAATACCCGTACAATCCCTGATCCAGCCAGTCCACTTCCCCACGGTCCATCCTGCGGATCCTGGACCGGATTTCCACCGGAAGACGTTCTGCCTGACCGGTGTGTCCCAGAACCTGCACCATGGTGCCTTCCACCCAGTAATACCGGCCATTGTCAAAATCCAGTGCCTCACGCAAAAGCGAATGCAATTGCAAAAGGGGTTCGGAATCCGGAGAATGGGCCATGCGTTCCTGATGCAGCATGATGAGGGTACGCACCCGTTCCCTGGCCAGGCGACGGGCATATTCCCCGGTGTTGTTCCATTGCTGCAACAGGCTCCATGTCGCTGAAATCGCAATCGCCAGAAATGCCACAAGACCAAACCACAATCCAAGTTTGAACTTGAGACTCAAGGGGGATCGCAACAGGGAAAAATCCATCGGATGCTCGGCAACCAGTTTTCGCATGGCTGGCGCCACCAGCGCCTGCAGGGCCGGGACCTGGATCAGAAACCCCGACAACAGGAAAAAGCAGACAAGCACCAGAAACCACAGCAGGGGAATTCCCGGGACCAGATACAACTTGCCAACAATGAACCAGAACAGCGTTCCCAAAAACAGGACCAGCAGAAGTTGCCAGCGTACAAGGCGATAAGGCAGCATCTGAAGGCACCTGAACGCACGAACCCGGTCCGGATAGTCCCTAGGTTCCCAGGCCAGCATGACCAGCGGTCGCAACTCCCTGTGCACGAAAAAGGAGTACGTAAGGAAGAACAGAAGAACCTTGAAAGCCCCTGCCACAAAGAATATTCTTGCATATTCCTGCAACTGCGGCAAAAGCCACAAGGCCACCGAACTACCCAAAAGCAAAAAAAAAGGAAGAAAAACCGTGGATTGCCAATAGAAATCCAGATAGCGCTCCAAATTGGATTCAGGAGAGACCATCCAGCCTATCCGATAAAAAAACACGATTCCGGAGGGCACTGCAAGGGCGGCAGCAAACACCCCCACACCGGCACCGATTTCCGGAATCCCCAGGAACCATCCCGCAATCATGCCCAGCCCCATCAAAACCCCGAATGCAAGCAAGGAATAAAGAATCGTGCGCCGTCGGGGCATGTCTCACCCCGGGTCCAGGGTTTCCTGCAGTTGTGCCAGGGCGGTTCCGAACTGTTCCTTTGCAAAGAAGGAAATCAGGTCCACGCGTACTCCGGGATCACTCTCCTCGGCCAGCACTTCCCGGACGGGAAACCATTGTCCACCCAGGAGCAGGGTGAGCCGGTGACAGGACAAAACCGCCCCCTTGCGCCATTCCAGCAGGGCGTCTTCCGTCAAATCCAGCACTTTCAGGTGTTCCCTGCACGCCGATTGGGCTTCGGGGTGTATCAGGTTCCATCCGGGTATGCCAATGCTCCGGCCTTCCTGGATGTCAGATAAAATGGACAGAATCTCCATGAATTTTTCTTCGGACGGATTGGCCACAAGCATGCGGAATTCCGGACGGAAAAGGATGAGTTTGCGTGCCAGAAGCACCAGTTGCTGTTCCCGGGGACGTTGCATGAACTGTCTTCCCACCACCAAAGAAGGTACCCATGCACCCATTCGCAGGGTGGATGCATGGACAAGATCCATTTCCTCATCCAGATAGAACAGTTCCGGCTCGAAATTCAACAGCAGGCGCGAAAGGGGAAACAGCATTCCAAGAACGGGTTCCAGTTGCCGACGGTTTGCTGCCCGGTGTTCCCCCTGCAGATCGAAGGCACCCGGCGGTGCGCAACGTGTGTTCAGAAGCAAATCCGCCAGGGTGGCCATCACGGGGGTGAGCGGCCCCAACATTGCGGGATGGGCAACGTAATCATGGATCAGTTCACAACTGACAGGTCTTTTGAGTTGATGAAGGCCCGGCAGAAGAACTTCCCTGAGTTCCCGGGGACAATAATCCGGTTCCTGCTTGAGTTCCCCCACCAGATCACTCAGTTGACGGGCCCGGATCAACCGCCCGTCGGAAATGGCCTGCCGGACCTGCTCCTGCAGGGAATTCACCCCGGGAATGGGTATGGCAAAAGGAAATTCCATTTCCCGGGGACGGTAGAGCCGGAACAAATCCTGATGCACTGGAAACAGGAACTCCCGTTCATGACGTTTTCCCAGGGTGGTGGTGGTGAAAAACATGAACACAAACACCAGCATGATGAACGTCAGAAAGACGGCTGCGGTGACGGCGATTTCAACTGGGGTCATCCAGGTTTCTCCAGGGCCGTGGAACCGCGTCTTCACGATAACCGGCCCCTGACAGGAAAAAACTACCCGAGTTTTCTCCTCAGGGCAAGCCGTGTGATGGGGATCAGGCGGGCTTTCATGTTTTCGGGAACCATCAGTTGTCCATTGGCCAGGTCCACCCGGACCTCCATGCTGCTGCCACCAAGACGCCCTGCCACAACCGCATTGTTTCCCTCAAAGAAAACCACGGGGTTTTCCAGAACCGGTTCCACCACCAAATCCCATCTGTTTTCCGGATCCGGCAAAAAAACCAAATGAAAATGCCCTGGCCGCGAAGGGGAGATCCACACCACCCATTCATTCGTCACGGCTGCCTGTTCCTCGTGGTGATCCACATTGTCACCTAACCGCTGCAGTGATTCAAGGGCGACCGGAATGCCCCGGCCACTGATCCGTACATGGGCCAGATATAATCCCTGGATGCCCCTTGGAGGACCGGACCCCAGAAACACCACCCGATGCACGGGAGCGGAAAAACCAGGCCGCAGACCACCGGCCACCACAACATCCTCTGAATGGACCGAAAGACCGGTCCGTTCCCGCAAAAAACCGGACAGATTCTCCCGGGTCCTGCCGGACGGGGGAGGCGGAACCGTCATGAACCACAAAAACAAGCCCAAAAACAGCAGAGCCGTCACGGCTCCCCAGAAACGGACAATCCACAGGATGCCGCCCTGAACCTGCACCCGGTTCCATGGATCTTCCGAAATGCGGGACAAATCAGGCACGACCTTCATCCCTTTCGGCATCCAGAATGGTACGGATCCGGGACACGACTTCCGTCACCGGCCATAATTCCGTGTCTTTGGAACCCCTTCGCTTGAACTCCACCATCCCCTGGCCCAGGTTGCGGGGGGCCACCGTCAACCGCAACGGGATTCCATATAAATCGGCATCGGCAAACTGCACTCCTGCCTTTTCGTTCCGGTCATCCATAAGGACTTCCACCCCGGCGGCCGACAATTCCCCGTACAGGGATTCCGCCGTGGTCTGAATATCTCCCTTGAGTCGGTCCAGCACACAGATGTGCACTTCAAACGGTGCAATGGACAAGGGCCAGATGGGACCTTTCTCGTCATGGCTCTCCTCGATGACAGAGGCCAGAAGGCGGCCGACTCCGATGCCATAACAACCCATGATCATGGGACGGCTCTTCCCTTCGGCATCCAGGAATTCGCAGCGCATGGGTGCGGAATACTTGGTTCCCAACTGGAAAATGTTCCCGATTTCTATGCCCCGGGAAATCCTCAGGGGTGCCTTGCATTCACAACAGGGATCCCCTTCCCGCGGGGAAGCCACCTCCACGGCCTCGAAGCCCCCCAAATCCCTTGCTGCATTGAAGTTTTTCACATGGAAGCCCTCCTCGTTGGCCCCCGTGACCAGATTCGGACTGAAAGCCGCCGTACGGTCCACCAGAAGTGTGAACCTCTTGCGGTCCAGACCCACGGGGCTGGCGTACCCCGGAACCGCACCCAGGGCAAGGATTTCCTCGTCATGGGCCGGGCGCAACTCTCCCTTGCCCAGCAGTTTGCCAAGCCGGGTTTCGTTGACCTCGAAATCACCCCGGATGAGCACGAAGACAAAGTTGGACTTGTCGTGGACATACAGGACCGCCTTGGCAGTATCCGATCTGGACACTCCCAGGAAACCGGCCACCTCCTCGATGGTCTTCTTGCCGGGTGTGGCCACCTTTTCCAGTTCCAGCAAACCATCGTCCCGACCTTCAAAGGAAAAACGTGCCACTTCGCGGTTGGCGCGATACCCACAGGAGTCACAGAGGAACAGCGTGTCCTCCCCGACATCCGTAAGCAGCATGAACTCGTGGGACATGCCACCGCCCATCATGCCTGTGTCACTTTCCACATCCACAAAATTTTTCAGGCCCGCTCTCCGGAAAATGCGCGAGTATGCCTCGTGGCAGATCCGATAATACTCCAGCAGATCTTCCTGGTTCGAATGGAATGAATAGGCATCCTTCATGGTGAACTCCCGGACCCGGATCAGTCCTCCCCGGGAACGGGCTTCATCCCGGAACTTGGTCTGGATCTGGTACAGCATGGCGGGAAGTTGACGGTAGGAAGTGATGTGGGCACGGGCCGCCTGCACCACGGATTCCTCATGGGTCATGCCCAGAAGCATATCATTGCCGCTGCGATCCCGGAAGCGAAGCATTTCGGGTCCGACAATGTCATAGCGACCTGCCTCCTGCCAGAGTTCCTTCGGCATCACCACCGGCATGGTGATTTCCTGTCCACCGATGCGGTTCATCTCCTCCCGGATGATCCGTTCAATCTTCGAGGCTATGCGCCTGGCCAGTGGCATCAAGGTATAAATGCCGGTGGCGACCTGCAGGATGTAGCCCCCCCGCAAAAGCACGCTGTGGCTCTTTAACGGGGCATCCTTTGGATCATCCCGCAAGGTTCTGGCAACCAGTTTTGATACTCGCATTTTCGGGTTCCCTTTCAGTCCGCATTTTTTCGCCATCTCACGCCAGGCATCCGGACTGCGGGAACTTACTCTTTTTGTGGTACTTTTTCAAGTTGCCCAAACGCATTGATTCATGCAATAACCCGGCTCAGGAACCAACCCGCGCCGCTTTTGGCGCACAACGGAGGTAGTACTGTCATGCAAATTCCGGTAACACCCTGCTCGCCCGAACGAAGAAAGCCCATCCCTGAATGGAACCAATCCCTGGGTTTCGGAAAGTTTTTCGCCGACCATATGTTCATGCTGGACTTTGAAGGCGGATGGAAAAATCCCCGTATCGTTCCATACGGAGACCTCGTTCTGGATCCGGCCGCCATGTGCCTGCACTATGGACAGGAAATATTTGAAGGCATGAAGGTGTACCGAGGAGAGGGGAACCATGTGTACGGTTTCCGGTCCCGGGACAATTTCCGGCGCATGAGCCGTTCGGCCAGCCGACTGATCATGCCCGAACTGGATGTGGAACTCGCCTATGAGGGTCTCTGCGAACTGGTCAAACTGGACCAGGCCTGGATTCCCCCGAAGCACGGATATGCCCTGTACATCCGGCCTACCATGATCGCCACCGATGCCGCCCTGGGAGTGCGTCCCTCCAACAAATACCTGTTTTTCATCATCACCAGTCCGGTAGCCTCCTATTATCCCCAGGAAACGGATGACCTGCAGGCAGTGAAGATTTTTGTCAACGACAATTATTTCCGCGCCGTGCGGGGCGGCACCGGCGAAGCCAAGTGTGCCGGAAACTATGCGGCATCCCTGGCTTCACAGATGGAAGCCAAGAAAGCCGGATACGCCCAGGTACTCTGGCTGGATGCCCTGGAACGCCGCAACGTGGAAGAAGTGGGCACCATGAACATTTTCTTCGTCATGGGGGATACCCTGGTCACAAGTCCCCTGACCGGAAGCATCCTTCCCGGCATCACCCGGGATTCCGTCATCCAACTGGCACGGCACCACGGAATGAAGGTGGAGGAACGAATCGTTTCCATCGCCGAGGTGATCTCCGGCGTGGTCGGCGGTTCCATTTCGGAAGTTTTCGGCACCGGCACCGCAGCAGTCATCGCGCCGGTGTCCCACATCGCCTTTGCCGGAGCCGAGCATCAGGTGGCCAACGGGGAAAGTGGCCCCATTTCACGAAGACTCTATTCCGAACTGCTGGGAATCCAGTATGGCAAACGGGAAGATCCCTTCGGCTGGGTCACGAAGATCCTTTGATCTCCTCAAATTGCAGAACATCCCCCTTTTGCACATCAAACGCATCCAGGGTGCCCGCGGGCAATTCCAGCGCGCCCACCGCACCGTCCACCAGGCGTGTCACGCGCCAAGGCCGCAGGTTCCGATAGCATACCACCACTGTCCCGTTTTCATCCAAAAATACCACGTCCAGTGGAATACACATGAAAAACATGTGAACACTCTGACAGGGAACGATCCACAAACCATGCCCTGCCGGCAGATCCCGCGTCCCCAGAAGTCCCCTCAGACGGGAACCAAAACCGGACGCCACCCGGATCCTTTCCCCTAAAATCCGTTGATCCCGGGTCATCACGCGGTACAGTCGACCATTTTGGATGGAACTTTCCGGCAAGATTGACATGGGATCCTTTTTGCGTACACTGCCTGTTCGAAGGATGAGAAACAATGACCTGGTATCCTGTTTCGCAAGTACCGCCACCACTATTATTGATACACCTTCTGGACTCCCGTTTCGAGGGTTTTTTGCGGTTGCCGGACCCGGCCGGGGATCTGATCATTCAGTTTCATCAGGGACTTGCAGTTCGGCATGAAAGCCCCAGTCCTTCCTTTCAGGGAGGAGATACCGGAAAGGCGCTGTTGCGTCTGTTCTGCCCGGAAATCACCCGTGTGGAAATGGACAAGGCAAACATCGAACCTGGAAACGGCATCAACCCCCTGCCCCTCATCCGGGAGGGATTGCAGGAATGCTACAGCCTCGAACGTCTGGAGAATGAAACCCGGGAACTGGCCGCAGCCTGCATCCGGATCTGCCCCCGGCTGGATTCCCTGATGAGCCATTTCCGGTTTACCGAACCGGATACGCAACTCATTGATTATTTGCGCAAAACTCCGGCCTGCATCACGGAACTTCGCCAGAAAACCCAGATCCCCCTCAAAGACATTCTTTCCCTTTTGTACACACTGGCTTCCTGTCGCCTTCTGGAAGCAGAAAAGAAACCGGAAGAAACCTGTCCCCAAAATCCACCGCCGGCCACATCCAGGGTCCCGGAAGGTCTCGACCCTCAAGCCGCCGGGGAACTGGCGGAACTACAAAATTTGTCCAAAACCCTGGAACTTTCCAACCCCTTTGCCAGACTCGGGCTGCCCGTGGAAGCAACCCCGGCGGAAATCACCGCCCGCTTCAAGGATCTGGTACGCCGGTTTCATCCCGACACCCTGGCCAAAAAGGGACTGTCCGGATATGCCGCCGAGGCCGATGCCGCCTTCCGGAAACTGACCGAGGCCTACAATCTCCTTTCGGACGAAAAAACCCGGGAGGAAGCCAGAAAACCCCAGATTACCCAAGCGGAACAGGCGGAAGTCCGCAGGGTGCTGGAAGCCGAAATGCTGTACCAGAAGGGCATCATCGCCTTCAGGCGAAAAGAGTACGATCTGTCCGAAAGCCTGTTTCTGGAAGCCATCCAGAAGAACGAGGACGGCAGTCATCTGGCCATGTGGGCCTGGGTCCGTTACATCAATCCCCACAATGACCGGTTGGCTGTCCGGGAAGAGGTCAAGCAGGCCCTGCTCAAGGCCATCACCCTGACACCCCGGGAAGCCGATTTTTACTTCTACCTGGGCAAAGTCTGTCTGGACATGGAACAGATCGCTTCGGCCCGCCAGTATTTCACCCGGGCCGTGGAAATCGACCGGGAACACCTGGAAGCTTCCCGGGAGCTGCGCCTGCTGGAAAAACGTTCCCGCCACGCCAATCCCCTGGCCACTGTCACGGGATCTTTCAAGAACATTTTCAACAAGAAGAAATAAGCAGACCTGTCGGACCTGTCGGACCTGTCGGACCTGTCGGACCTGTCGGACCTGTCGGACTTGTCGGACTTGTCGGACTTTCTTTTTTTTTTCCGGGGAAAATCAGGAGAAAAGCGGGAGCCTAGTCAAACAGGTAGCATTCACCCCAGGAGCCCAGGTATTCTTCCAGCAGGATGTCGCAGGAGGAATCATAGTTTTCCACGCACATGCCGTCTTCGGCTTTGTGGGCCAGGTCATGGGCACATTCCCACAGGTCTTCCAGCAGTTCGGGATCATCCCAGTAGGTGGCGAACTCGTCATCGCAGGTTTCCAGGGCGGTGCAATCGTCAAAGCAGTCTTCCAGCCAGATCTGGTATTCGTCACAAACGATGTAACCGCAGTCTTCGGCGCAGGAGATGGGATCTTCCAGGGCATCGCAAATGTAGTCGCCGCAGGCGCCGCAGTCTTCGGGGCAGTTGGCCACGGTTTCATCGGCATCACAGGTGCCGTCACCGCAAACCGGACCCCAGTTGCAAACGATTCCCAGATAAGTGGAACCCAGGGTGATGCAACGTTCGATTTCGGAACCCGCGGTGAAGGGACCACACACGCCGTAGTTGGGCATCAGCACCACGTCGGCGCAATAGTCCAGTTCGTCCTGGATATCAAAGGCCAGCGTATCATAATTGAATTCGCAGGCCGTGGTCATGGAGCAGTTGCCACAGGAAGCCAGCCAGGCATCATAGCGGTCGCAGGTGATGAAGGCATCGTCCGTGGTGGTGCAGGAAGAAAACAATCCAAGGGTAACTAACAAAGTGGTGATCAAGGCAAAACGTTTCATGATGGTACCTCCTAAAAGTTGCAATCAATACAAAGTGCCGGGATTGGCAGTATCTCCTCGTACATCGGTGAATGTTTACCACAAGGAGCACAATTTGGCACGAAAATTTTTCGGTTTTTCCTGTTTCCTGAAATTCTTTTCCTGCTCAGCGGTTTCATGGAACTCCAAATCGACGCTCCTGCGCATTTTCGGGTAGGAGTACGATGGTTTGTGGTTTATATTCATCCGCTGGCGGAGTGGAAGCCGGGTTCCGGTTTTATCCTGAGCACCCGTCAACCAATCGAGAACACACCCGTGCGCATTGCCTTCATCAGCGACCTTCATTTTGACCATAACGCCGGCCTGCTGCCCGTTCTGGCAGACCGTCTGCGCAGTGCTCCCGTGGATGCCCTTGTGCTCGGAGGGGATTTGTTTTCCGGCTTTTCCCGTCTGGCCACCACCCTCAAGCGATTGAACGAGGTGGTTCCCCGGGTCCTGTACCTGCCGGGAAACCATGATCTGTGGGTCACCGACACCAACGGGCTCCTGGACAGCCGGCAACTGTATGAAGCCGTTCTGCCGCGGGTGGTCCATCACAGCGGAGCCCATTATCTGGGTCTTTCACCAGTATACGATGGACCAGTGGCCATTGTGGGAGTCACGGGCTGGTACGAGGATTTCCCCGGAGGTCAGCTGACCACGCCGGATGCCGTATGCTGCGTTTGGCCAGGCTTTGAAAAGCCAAAAGAAGTGCTGGAATGGCAACTGGAATTGCTGGAACAACAACTGGAAGAAGCCAGCAGCAGGGCGGACCGTATTTTTGTCGTTACCCACACGGCTTCGTTCGTGCGCCTGATCACACCCAGCATACATGAGGATTTGTGGCCTTATGTGGGCTCGGATCGCCTGGGGGATCTGATCTACCGTTATCCCAAGGTAGTATACACCACTTCGGGCCATGTCCACGCCCGGTTCCTGTTTTCGGTTCTTCCCCGTTCCCTTCCCTGGGAAATCAGCCCCTTCGGGTATCCCGGGGAACTGGGCAAGGATCCACGAGAAACCATGCTGGTTTCCCTGCGTATCATTGAGATCTGAGGATTTTATTCCTGTTTTCCAAGAAGGGTTTCCCTAAGGTCCAGACCGAAGGCCCGGGGGGAAACCACAATGTTCGGCGGACTTTGCACGCGCTTGAAAAAGGTCCGTTCAATCGCTTGTTTCACTTCCAGGGCATATTGGGCAAACTCCGGTTCAAGCATTTTTTCATACACCGTTCGCCCTTCATGGTCCGGAATCCAGAGTTCCGGATCCAGTCGATGTTCCCGGAAGGCTGCACACAAATCTTCCAGGGTCGTGCCATTTTCAATCCACTCCACCCCCATGGGAGCTTCCAGGAAATAATCGAACGGGTCTCCCTTGCCTTCAAGGATGTTCTGTTCCGCCGACAATTCCGCGCTGGGAATCAATGTATACAACTCCGACGGCAGGATGGCCCCCTCGGGGTCCAGTTCCCGCCCCAGGGCATGAACCAGCAGTTTGTGCACGTCCCCCAGAGGCATGAGTGCCCCGATGAGATCCCCGTACAAGGTGGCATACCCTCTTTGAAATTCCGTCTTGTTTCCGTTCCCCACCACCATGGCGGAAAATTCCTGGGCATAGGCCATCAGGAGGTTGCCCCTCTCCCGGGCCTGGATGTTTTCCATGGTCAGGGTTTTCACCTGCCCCAGTTGGGAGGCGAATGACTTCTCGTGGACCCGGATCAGTTCATCCAGGGGATGAACGATATGGCGGGCCTTCAGATTCCTGGCGATTCGGAACGCAAGATCCCGGGTGACCTGACTGTTGAACCGTGTGGGCATATTCACGCAGATCAGCCTTTCCGTACCGATGGCCCGGGCCACCAGTGCGGCGTCAACGGCGGAATCAATCCCACCGGACAAACCAATGACCGCGTGTTGAAAACCCGGATTCTTCCGGAAGAATTCCTGCAATCCAAACACCAGCGCCTCCCGTAGAAGTGCCGGCGATGCAGCCATCTGCGGTTCTTGAGGCTCCTCCACGGCAGCCAGGGGAATGTCCCACACAACATCCCCGGAGACAAAAGGCGGATTCTGCCGGATACCCTCTTTGGAAACGGCAAAACTGTGTCCATCAAAAAGCACCAGATTCTTTCCCACATCCTCCAGACTCAGCGCATTGACATACAAAAGGGGTAGTCTGGTTTCCCAAACGCGATCACAGGCCGTCTTCAGACGCAATGCCGGTTTTTTCAGATGAAAGGGGGAAGCATTGATCACACACAGCAATTGGGCACCCTGATCGGCCAACCGGGCGGTGGGCCGGAAAACCGCCCCGTCATCCCACATATCCTGGCAGACCAGAACACCCAGACGCACGGTCTTTCCGTTTTCCAGGGGAATCCCGTACGGCTTGACATCCTGCGGGGATCCCGGGATGAAATGGCGCGAATCCTCCAGAACCCCTTCATCGGCCAAAAGCGTTTTCGCGGTGATCCCCAACAGGCGGCCATCGGAAAGTATTGCTGCTCCATTGTATGGTTTGGCCTGGTGGAGTCCGTGGGTAATGCCCAGCACCACAGACAAGCCCCGGGAAGCCGGCAACAGGATCTTCTGCAGGGCTTCTTCCTGATCACGCAAAAGTTCCGGATTTCTGTGCCGATCTCCCAGACAATAGCCTGTCAGTGCAGTCTCCGGAAAGACTGCCAGATGGCAGCCCGCACGGCGGGCCTTGCCCATCTTTTCGGCCAGACTGCGGGCATTTTTTTCTACATCGGACAGGACAGGGGTATGTGAACCGATGAAAACCCGGATGCTGTGCATGCATTCTCCTGATACCTGTCGTTTGGAACTGCATTCCAAATGCACAAACCGGTACCGCAGTGGGTATACCACATGGAACAACAATCTTGAACAGGTCGCAAAAACATGACACAACCCTGTTTGTCGAAATTCCGGCTCAAGCCGGGTTGGTCAATACGTTCATCGCCCAGAGGTGTTTCCATGATCAGGCGTTTTGGTTTGATTTTTTCCTTTCTGGTTTTACTCGGTGGATGCAGGCGTCAGGCGGGATCAAAAACACCCCCCCGGTTACCGGAACCTCCGGGCCATCCGGTGGAAGTGCGCGAACCCCTTTCCGGGTTTGAGCAATATGGATTTTTGTTTGTTGTATATATCCGCGGGCAGTATTTTGTTCAATTATCCCCTGAAACCCTTCTGGACGATCCGGAACCACCTGGAGAGGGTACCATCGAACTTGTGCAATTCACGCCGTATCCGGTGACCCTGGCCGCCCGCTCCGCGGAGGAAGCCTTTTCCGAAGCCCACAATCGTCCCTACACCCTCATGAAACTCAGGGAGCCCGTGTGCCGGGGAAACCTGGACACTCCCCGCCGCATGGCCCTTCTACACCCGAATTCCACCGAATGGGAAAACTGGGATGTGGACCCCTGGTCAGAACCGCCGCCCGAACTTGGAGAAGTGGAAAAGAAGATTCCCCTTCTTTCTTTCTGGCAACTGGCCGGGGTGATCACCGCGGCTCCCCTGAGCCAGTGCGAACGGGTTAAGCACCAGGAACGCTTCATGTGGGCGCGGCCGGGATCCATGCCGGAACCCCATTTCCTGGTGACCCGGGACCCCCGACTGGCCGGACAGTATGTGGAACAGGCCACCCGGAAAATCCTGGAAGCGGGTTTTCAGGAAAAGGTCAACCAGTGGAGCGAAGACATGGGGGAACCCTTTTCCCCCGACATCGAAGTGGTAACCCACTCCGATTCACGGCACATCCTGGTGGAAGTGAGGGCAACCATCGGGGAATCGGAATGCGGACCTGGAGGGGACAATGACATGTGGGGTTTGTGGAAAGTTACGGATGGCCAGTGGGAAAAGATAGATCTCGGGGAAAAGATGCAGTCCATCCTGTTCGCCGGAGATCTCAACCAGGACGGGTTGCTGGAACTGTTGGTCGTGGAATCGGGACCGGTTCCTTCTTATACCCTTTACCAACTGGAAGGACTGCAACTGCGAAAGGTCATGCGGATGCATATTCCATTCCACGAAGCCGCCTGCTGAATGATTGAAGAAAGAAATTAATGAAAGGGAAAACCGGTTGCGAAAGGGAAATCAGAACTCGGGACGATAGTCGGCCTTGCAGACTCCCAGGTCGCAGAACTCGCCATATCCACATTCATCATGACTGGTGCAACGGTTGTGGCAGTAGGCGTTGATGCAGACGAATCCTTCTCCGCAGTGGGAAGAAAACACGCATTCCGGTGAAACCGGTGCCGGATCGTCGATGCATTCGGAATCCGCACAGATCTGGCCGGTGGGACACAGGGGTTCTTCCATGTCACAGACCAGACCACACTTGTTGTCCGCCGTGCAGACCTTGAGGCCACAATCATCGTTCGAGGAACAAAAGACCTTGGAATCCCCGCAAACCGGATTGTCTTCCGGAGCACAGCGGCCGCAGGAAGTGCAAACCTCGCCTTCACCACATTCGTCGTTGCTCTGGCAACCCGGAACGCAGAACCGTTCGCCGGAATCATTGGCCTCGCAGATGAATCCGTTGCCGCAGTCATCATCCACCACACACGGTTTGTCGGGATTGACCCGGGGACCGCAGTACCCGGTGTCCAGGCAGATTTCACCTTCGCCGCAATCGGCTTCATGGTCACACAGTTTGGCACAGCCATAGCCGGCACAGACATACCCTTCATCACAGGTCTGTCCGTTGTGACACGGGGTGTTGTCCACCGGCCAGCAGTAAGTGCAGTCGCAGGCCCAGCAACCGGAGTCATCGCAGTAGCAGGTCCGGCATTTCTGTGGTTTGGATGGGCAACCGGAAAGGGAGAAGAGAAGAAGGGAACCGATGGCAATTACAAGGGAAGAATGTTTCATGGCACTACCTCCAAGTCCAAAATAGAGTACCAACCACTCCGGAATCGAGCAAATCCCGTGCCAGACCAAAAATCCGGCCGAAATGACTGGTTCGGGGGTATTTCACCCCGAACCGGCATTTTAACATACCACAAATTCCGGGTTTTTGTTACTTTCCATCCACGGGAGCTGTAAAGTTTCTTTCACACTTCCGTTTCAACCCATGGATATCCCGGATCATGAGTATTCCTGTGCGATCTGTTCTGTTTCTTCTCCTGACATGCTTCTGGACAGTTTCCTGTACAACCGAAAAACCGGCCACCATACTGCAACGTGCACAAGGCTCCTGGGCGGCCGGAGAGGAAAAAAAAGCCTGTGAAGCCATCGATCGTCTTCCGGGGGCGGCCCTTCAGACCTGGCCCCGGCGGATGGCGTATGAATACCTTCGTTTTACCGCCATGTGCTCTGTTTCCCGGGGAAAGCCCCTGCCATCCTCCATCGCCGAGTTGCCCAAACCCTGGGGAATGTACGCTCAGGCGATGTTTCAATTTCATTCCGGTCAACCCCAAAATGCCGCACTCAAACTGCGGTCCCTCCTTTCCCTTGATCAGGATCGCGAACCAGCCTTCCGGCTGGGCATGATTCTCCTTCTGGACGAGCAGTTCGACGAAGCCTGCGGCTTGCTGGAATCCGCCCTGGAAGATACCCGGATGCGGCAGCCCGGTGTCCGGCTGGCACTAGCCCGGTGCCGGATTGGAAAGGGACAACTGGACGGGATAGCAGATCTTCTCCGCCCCCTGGTTCACTCAGGGAACCGGCGCGAAATCAACCAGGCCAGGCAAATCCTGCAACTGGCACGTTCCTGGAACCGGCTGCTTCCCCCGGAGCCCATGAAGGCACTTTCCCATGTACGAACCTTGCTGCGGGCCGAGGAGCCGGCCGCTGCCCTTGATGAACTGGAAAAGGTGATGCAGAATTACCAGAATTTTGCTCTCCTGCACTATCTTCGGGGGGTGATCCACCTGCGACTGGGAAACAGACCCGATGCCGTCGTGGAACTGGAAAACGCCCTCAGGCTGGAACCGGGAGATCCCGAGGCACTGTTGCTTCTCGGAAACATTTATTTTCATGCCCAAAGAAACATGGAAGCCCGGAAATACCTCTCCGAAGCCATCGAACGGAATCCCTTTCTCACACAAGGCTACCGTCTGCTGCGGGATCTGCACACCAGGGATCAGGCGTTTACCCTGGCCGTACAAGCCCATGATTCATTCATGAAGTTGTCCAGACGGGGAGATTCGCACGAAAACAGGACGCTTCTGGCAGAATTGCAGGAAAAGGCATCCCTTTTTCCCGAGGCATTGAAAACCCATACGTCCATCATCCGGCAGATGGGGGATGAAGAGGGCTTTTCCAGTCTTCTGGGAAGTGCCCGTATCCACCTGGCACTGGCACAGGAAAACCTCAACCAGGCCATGGAACACAGGAAAAAAGCACGCCGGTTCCTCGAAAGGGCAGAAAAAATCCGGTCCACGGACCCCGAATTGGCCCGCCTGTCGGAACTGCTCCACGGACCCAAAAAGAGATCCCGCACGGATTTTGAGAAAAAACTGAGGACCAGAGGAGGCAAAACTCCTCCCGATGATTCCAATTTGTTCGATTGAACCTTGCCTGACAACTGTTTTCATGATAATTACACACGCCGGTTTCCCGTGGTTTCCAGACGGACAGGAGTTCCATGAAGTACCTCATTTTTCTTTCTTTTTTCGGACTGGTTGCAACCCAAACAGGGTGTGACGATACCAGCAAGAAGCCCTGTGGATGGGGTTCCACTTACGAACCCGTGGCCATCCGGCTGTTTTGGACCATCAACGGAAAAAGAGAATTTTTGGGACGGGAAATCAGTTTTGACACCTGTCTGGATGTGAATGCCACCTATGCCAGGGTGGTGATCACCGGTCCCGAAAACTATGTGCACACGGGAGAAACGCTTTGCACTTCCATGGAATACATTATTTCCGACAACAAGTGCACACCGTTCCCGCCCGGGATGTACAACATACAGATTGCCCTGCAGAACTCCTCGCGCACAGACATTACGGGCATCAAACATACCAGCACTAGAGTAAACCTGGAAAATACTCCCCCGGAAACCCGGGAGGTGGATTTTGATCTGGAATCCTTTTTCACCACCTTCCAGGGCACCCTCTGGTACATTCTCAAATGGAACGGCAAAAACTGCGCCGGAGCAGAGCCGCCGGTTCACCAGGTGGACGTAGCCTTCTACAATGAAGATGGAACACGGATTCCAGAAGTGGATTATTCCGGTATTTGCTTTCTGGACAAGACCGTGCAGGGAATCCCGACCGGAGATTACCAACTGCGCGTGACCGGATCCGATGATGAGGGTGTCATCCAGTACTGCGGTGCCATTCCGGTCCGTGTGGGAGCCGGAGTGACCAATCCTTCCTGGGAGGTTCCCCTGGTGACCGATCCCGATGGCTGTGTGGATTTCGAACTATGAAACACTTGTTGCCCTTTTTGCTCGTTTTCTGTCTGCCAGCATGCACGGGTCTGCAGAAACAGGAAACCTTACCTGCCCTGGAACCCGCCGTTTTGCAGTTTTATGAGCATCTCCGATGGTTTAACGGTGAAATTTCCAAGGAATTCGTTCCGGCCCTGTACCGGAGCATCTATCTGGATCAACTGGATCTTGCCGAACGTTCCCTGCAGTTCAGTTCCATTTCCGTCATTCGCATCAGCCCCGAAAAATGCGGAAAAAAAGCCGTAGTCAGGCTGCGGGTGGCATGGATGGAAAAGGACGACAACATCGTTCATGACACCTTGCTTGAAACCCGGTGGGAATACCATGGCAAGTCCTGGTTTCACATCAAGGGAAAAGTCATCGACGGACCAAAGATCCCCATTCTTTTTGAAAAATGACAACCAGATTACAGGTTTTTGGGGGTCAGTGCGGGATCCCGTTGGCTTCCCAGTTTGAGTGCCACCAAAAAGAACCAGTCCGATAGCCTGTTGAGATATACCAGCAGGGAATTGTCCCCGTCAGGGGTGGGACATTCATGGTACAGTGCAACCACTGCCCGCTCCGTCCTGCGGCAGACTGCCCTGCACAAATCCGCGCGTGCCGATGCCAAGTTTCCGCCACCGGGAAGCAAAAACACTTGTGGCGGCTCTACCTGTTTCTCCAGGATCTGTATCCATTGTTCAATCCGTTTGACATCCCCGGGACCCAGCAACTGCAGTGAAGCAAGATTCTTCGGGTCCACCGTGGCCAGTTCGGCATTCATGCGGTACAGGTTTCGCTGCACCTCCAGCAATTGGGAGGAAAACCCTTCCGGTAAATGGTTTTCCTGACGCAAAACCCCGATGAAACAAGACAATTCGTCCATGGACCCGACAGCCTCCGGACGGGTCGATGATTTTCGCAATGCGTGAAAATCCCGGCTGGAAGTCACACCCTGATCACCCCGGCCGGTAGTTACGGAAGACATGAAAGCTCCTTTGATGGGTTTTTATGGTTTTGGTGAATCCTGGAAAACGGTGACTTCAAGCATGGCTATGGAAAAGTCGTCCCCGATGGGGTCCAGTTCCTCGATGAAATCCCGCAGGCGCTTCTGCAACGGTGGTTTGGCAAAGGAAAATCCGGCACCACTGGTCACCGTTTCGATGAAATGCCGGGTGAACACGGTGGACTGCACATACTCGCGAAGATAACCCTCCAGATCGGATTCGTCCTTGGCCGGATTGAACTCGGCCGACCGCATCCATGTCAGGGAAGGATGACAGGATTGGACAATTTCCTCTTCGGGAACATTCAGGATTTCAGACACCCTGGCCGGGTTTTTGTAATACATATAAAGAAGGTCCACATCAAAATCCACAATGGCCATTTGGTGCCGTGTTTCCGCATCCACCTTCTCGTAGACCGCGGAAAGTTCGTCCCAGATGCCGGGACACGCAGCCAGATGGAAAAACGGGACAGAACCTTCACTGTCCGGCCGCAGGGAGGGAAATTTCTCCAGAATGGATTCGGGAGGGTATACCTTGGTGAAAAAGGGGAAAAACTCCGAAGCCGTGGAATCAATCATGTCGTCATCCATGGTACGCATGGTATCCCGGTCGGAGAGTTTCTGGTACCCGTCACTCATGGTCACCAGATAGACCTGTTCCGCTGGCTGCGGCAGGTCACACTGGAATACCGTGGCTTCAAGGGGAAGACCATACCGCCACTGGCGCGTGATGGCATTCGGATCATTGACCACCACATGCAGGGGAGTGAGCACCTGGGCCCGGATGTTTTGCTCATGGCGAACCACCAGAAGCGCCGGGCTGTCCCCCACGGCCAGACCGTCAATGGCCCCGGTCTGGTGATGAAACCGCAAAAGACTGATGGTGGTGGCTCCCTTGCCTTCATACTTGGGGTTGTTCACACTCTGGGCAAACCATTTGACAATGTCGTGGATTTCCCTTGGTTTTTCCTCCCTGCAGAAGGCTTCAAGATCCCACGCCAATTCCCGGGCCACCGCCACGGTGTCCCCCTGGGCGCTTTTGGATTCCGACACTCCGTCCAGGGTAATGACGATGGACCAGTCCTCCTCTTCGAGCCTGTACGAAAAAACGGAGGCGGCATCATGGATTGGATGGTTCCGCTCGGGTGCGTGAATATCGTTGATTTCCCTTTTAAAAACAGCCGATTCCAGTTGAAAGCGCATATCAGACCCTTGTCACTGGGATGTATCCCCCGGTTCAATCTTGTTTCTGAGTTCCCCCACCAGTTTTTCGAGTTGCCCCAACCGATCCCGGAGGGAATCCAGTTCCTTGCCTACAATGGCCTGGGGAACCTCCCAGAGATTCTGCAACTGGTTTTCCACCCGGATCTGCCACTCCTCGAACCGGGTCTGGAAATGTTCCACAATGTTCCGGATGTCGTCCAGGCCGGGAAGATCCTGTACCCGGTGGTCAATTTCAGAACGGAAATTATGGACAAGACCGCCACTCCGAATCAATGCCACCAGTGATGAAATCGGAAACAGTTTCCATTTTTTTTCATCGGTTCGAATGATCTGCAACAGGATTTCATGGGTGATGTCCGCTCCGGAAAGATAATCCATCACCTGGATTTCCTCCCCTTCGCGAATCAAATCGGAAAGCGTTCGCAGGGTGATGTATGAACTCTGGGCCGTGTCATACAGCTTCCGGTTGGGATAGCGCTTGATTACCCGGGTGGGACCAATCTCGGTTCCTGTCGGTTCTTTCGTCATAGGTTTCACCGAAATCCTCTACGGTTCAGCTGGCATCACATATAACATGAAAAGTATGTTTTTCCCATGGAAACCGACAACCCAAAGTCAGGGGTCAGTTTTTTTTGGACCGATTCATGGCATGCAAAGGGCCGTGTCTACCCGGCATGTGGCCAGACAGCGGATCTCTCCTCCGGAAAAACCCAATTCAATACAGGAAAAACCCTCTGCAAAACGGTTCTTGTCACATTCTTCCAGACCATTCAGAAAACCATTCCCGCAATACCGGCATCCGGAATAATCCCAGCGACAGTCTTGCCCACATTCAAACAGACCTTCTCCACCGATCACCGATGCACAGGAAACACTGTCGGGAGAATCACATTCCTCCGGTTGTTCCACAAAGCCATCCCCGCATTTCCAGTCCTGACAGCGGGGCCCGTCTTCCTGCATCCTGCAGAATTGTCCATGGGGGCAGGACCACGGATATGAAGGATTGCACCCCGGTTCCACCACAGGTGGGCAGGATTGGGGAAAATCCGGATGGCACACCTGCTCCTGGGCGGGAGAACGGCAGGCAAAGAATCCCAGAAAAAGAAAAGGGAAAAAGGCATGTCCGTTCATTTTTTTGGCAACACCTCCAAATCCAGTCCATCCAGTCCATTTCGAACCGAAGTCATGAAAGCCTCACCGGGATCGGGCTTCACGGTGAAATATTCCGGGGATGATTCCTTCCACCAGTCGGTTCCGGAAAAGGCCAGGTACTCATGGTGCCCCAGCACGAAACGGATGGAAAAACGGCATGCCAGATGACGGATCAGCCGGATGTTCGACTCCACCTGTCGTTCCGTCAGGGGAGACCGGGTCACCCCCCCCACGTTTTCAATGCCGATGGCACAGTGATTCAATCCCACCACATGACGGGCAAAGACCGTTTCCGGAAGAAGCCGGTAAATGGTGCCGTCCCGATCCACCACGAAATGGGCGGAAACATTCAGCGGGCTGGCCCGGCGCAGAAATTTGCGACCCTTGAGCCTGACGGGGTTGAAGGTATGGAACGCACTTTCAAACGTATGTCCATGGGTGGCGTGTACCACAATCATCACCGGCGTGATGACAGGTTCTTCCGCGTCCAGTCCATGGCGTTCCCGCATGTATTCCAGGGACAGGCTCCGTCGTTCGTCATCCCATCGGACGGGTCTATCCACAATGGATTCCCGCTCGAAACCGGCCATTTTTTCCGGATGGCATTCCGGTCGGCCGGGATGGATCCCCTCCGGAGTTTCCGTTCGTGTTTCCATCGGGGTTTCGGGTCCGGAAACCTCCCCGGAGATTGCCCCGGAAGCCTGCGGAGAATCTGCCGACTTTTCAGGTTGCGACCTGGAATTCTGGCTGCATGAAATAACAAAAAGAGATAAACACAGGATTCGGCAGCGCATGGCACATGCTACCCCGTCTGGATGCAGGACTCAATCGGCAAAGGCGATGTCAGGAAGGAATTAGTGCAATTACGAACTAGTAGGCTTCAATCTGGGCGGAAAAGGGAAGGTTCTGGATGCACCAGGTCTGGCCGCCCTGCACCGGGGTGGACTGGAAGGTGTCCGGATTGATGGTAACCTCCTGCAGGTTGACGTTCTGCAGGCTTCCGGAAAGGGTCGCACCCACCACACCGGTACTGGAAATGACCAGGGAACCTCCGGTGGCCAGGAACGAGCGGCTGCATCCAACGCCCTCGTTGCAGTTCTGCCGGACCAGTACGCAGGTACCACAGGTGGAATAATTCTGTTCGTCAGCGGTCGCCGCCAGCGGGTAGGTGCCCGGGTTGTGGGGGGGCGCCGGCGTTCCATACCCGAAATACATCTCGACGGAAACCACGTCCACGGGATATGCATCTGCGGAATACCCCATCCAGCCCAGATACTGGTCGGTGGAATGTTCGGCGTACTGCAGCACGTTGGTGAACCCGTTGTGGGTGCAAGTCGTTCCCGAAGTGCAGCCGGAGGTGTTGATGGTGCAGGATCCGGTACAACTCAGGCTTCCGGAAGTGAATCCATAGTCCGAACAGGTCTTGCCCCCCAGGTTGGTACCGTCACACTGCTCGCCGACATCAATGACGCCGTCCCCGCAAAAGCCGCTGCTTCCCCCGGTGCACTGGGCGGTGTTGAACCGGCAGTTCGTACCACAGGACAGGCTGCCTCCCGTGAATCCTCCCCCCACTGTCTGGCAGGTTGCACCATTGAGGTTGGTCCCATCGCATTCTTCACCAAAGGCAGAATCCACGGCACCGTCCCCGCAACGACCACCACAGAGGGAAACATCGTATGTACAGATGTTGCTGCACTTGAGGCCTGCCACATTGTAATAGCCCAGGGATGCACAGGTGGCTCCCGCCAGCGCGTTCCCGTCACACTGTTCCCCCGGATCGATTTTTCCGTCGCCACAGCCCTTTTTCTGCCCACCGCTCGCGCAGGAATGATGCACCAGCCCCAGGAAACAAACAAAAAGGATATGATAAACAAATGTTCTTTTCATGAAAGGGTTCCTCCTCGCGCAGATATACTCCCGGCATGGCCAATTGTCAAACGCAGTTTTGAACGCAGTTCTGAACGACTGTTCCGGCAGGAATACCGGACAGGGCCAGGCCAACGGCAACCGGATCCCGACCGTCAACAATCCAGGAAACCACTCCTTTTTCCGCAACTGCAATGAGTTTCCGGAGTTTTCCCGCCATGGAGCCGGTGACATCCGTCACAGAAGGGTCCGGAGATTTTTCCAGCAAGCCGGGAAGAACGGAGCCTGGAGTCAAAAAGGGTATCACGGGGGAATCAGGACGTTTCACCGGATCATGCGCATGCACCCCCGCTGCGGCTGTCAGGTGGACAATACGGGGAAACCCGAGGGTCAGAGCCAGGGCACAAACCAGATCATCGCCCGAAGCAATCGCCGGACGACCGGACATGTCCAGGCATGGCGTTCCGTACAGGACCGGAACAAAACCCTGTTCCAGGACCATGCGGACCACCTCCACGGACGGTATGCGAAATGCCCCTTCCTCCATGTATCCCAGGGCCGCCGCCTGCAGGGGAAATGCCGGAATTCCGGCGCTGGTCAGGGCGGAACAGACATGGTCGTTGAGCCGGAACTGCAGGCTCACCACGGAACTCCAGTCCAACCGGGATTTGTCATCCAGGGGTCGCTCCAGCACACGCAGGCGGGACACCGGACCATGACCGAAGGAACCGGCACCATGCACCAGTACCAGTGGCCCCCGGGCATGGAGGGCCAGAAGCCGGCACATGGATTCCAGTTGTCCGAAATCCACCCGTGGCACCGGACTGTCCTTGAAGGTCACCAGGGAACCGCCCAGTTTCACAACACAGGGTGATTCGGGGGAAAACAGGGCAGGTACGCCTTTGGGAATTTCCATGATGGGGTTTTTCCTGGGTTCGGGATCCTCCCCATCTGCATTCTCCCCCCAGGAGACCTCTTCCCCATCCACCGCAATCCAGGCATCCACACCATCGAATTCTTCCGGAATCCGGATCCCGTCCAGGTGGGGAATGCATCCCAGCAAGGTGCCTGTCACCAGCACATCGTCTGCCGTTTCGGTCACAATCGCGGCGGGCGCCGTGCCTTGCCGGGCCATTCGGAGAAGGGTCCAGGAACCGACAGTGGAACCGGTACTTCTCGGCATCACCAGAATGCGCCCCTTGACGGATTCCCCCCGGCGGGGATGATCCGCCTGGACAATGAGTCCGGAGTCGGGGTCCACCCCCCCGTAAAAGGACAGGACACCACAAACCAGCATACGGCCACGGGCTCCGCCCTGGGTGATCCGGGTTCCCCTAAAGTGCATGGGGCCACCTTCCTGTACGGGCAATTTCCGCACACTGTGCAAAAGTCGCCAGACCCACCCGGTAACCGCGGGACCGCAGGTAAAAGGCTGCCTTCGCAGAAGAAGTCACCACTGTCTTCATTCCTTTTGGCAATGGAGAAACCGCAGGACAGCCCCCCTGAAGGAACCAGCGGTTTTTCCCCGCAGGACCTGGAATCCGGGATGCCGCACAGGCCAGAATGAACAGACTTGCCGGTTCCTCCACCACGTCGGAGGCCTGCCGGCGCAACCGGTCTGAATCCGGATGAGGACATCCGGAAAACACCATGTCCACAGGTTCATCCGGTTCGAGGTCCGTCAGTTTCTGCCGCAGGTCCTCCAGATCACCTCCGGTGATTTCCGCCTGTGGGGGGAGCATGTGGCATGCGGCTTCCGGGGTGAGTTCATGCACATGGAACATGGACGCGCCCCCGTAGGTGACAATGGCCGCGCAAAGGGCCTGCCAGTGTTCCACCGTCACTGCCCCGGGATGTTCGAACACAAGAAACGGAATGCGATCTCCGAAACTGCGCCCGATCCAGGCACCCAGCAAACCGAAATCCAGCGGATCATCCAGCCTCGCCTTCACGCGTATTCCCACTTGGGGCACCCGGTTTTCGTCGAGATGCAAACCCGTGTATGGAACCAATCCGCACAGGGCGGCCGCCAGGGCGGCTGGCCCGCCGTTACGACCGGTGCGCGCCCCGCAGATGGCATTGGCAAAAGTGACCGCCGAGCTCTCCGACCAGGCCAGATGGGTGCCGAACAAGGGAAACTGCCCGGACAGGTAGGGGGCGCACGTACAGGTCGGCATCACTCCCATCCGTGAATAGGCAGACAGAACCCTTGCCTGGGCCGGGATGTCCTCTGGCCCCACCCAGAAAGGAGGATCCTCCGGCCAGAAAGCACACGGATTCAGGGTGGTGGGCACCACCACTCGACCGGTGTTTGCCCATGATTCCAGATGGGCCAGACCCTCCGGGCCCAGGTTCCAGTGGGAAACGCCGGACACATGGGCTCCGGCAATCCCTACATAGTGGGTGGCACGGGCGGCACGACCCAGTGCCGCCACCAGGGCCAGGGCCTCTTTTTGAGCCACGGTGGTTCCCCCGGCCGGCAACTCGGAAGCGGAAATGATCCGGTTCATTTTGGAAAACCCAAAAATCTTGTGAATCGTTCGGGATCCCTCCCGGGAGGACAACGGGCGTCAAGTACCCATTTGGCGGTTACGCCTTCATCCGAGGACGGGTCCAGGGTGGATCCGGATCGTCCGGCAAATACCATCAAATCCTTGTCTGCCTGGAACCGGGTGGCCAAAGCCCATTCGACGGCAACCGGATCTTCCGGGGAAATGTCCACATCCACCAGAACGAGTCTCTTGCAGGACGGGTGCGCTTCAAAAGCAATTTCAGCAATCTGTCCAGCCGGGATATCGCAGTGTCCGGAAATCACCGCATGCAACCATCCGGTTCCCCCGGACGTGAGTCGCACCACCGGTTCCTCCCTGTACAACGGGGCCAACGCCTCCCGGATCTGGGCCTCCCGGGCCAAACCCATCAACAGGGCGTGTTCCGCGGAAGAAGGCAGAATCATCGGAAACACCGGTTCTTCCCGCAACAGCCACTCGTTCACCTGGAATACCGGTTGTTCGCGGACGGGATCCACTGTACCCGTCAGATCAATGAAAGGTCCTTCAGGTGCAGTCCCTCCCGTGAACTCCCCCAGCAGAATGCATTCGAAAAAGCAGGGCAGGCAAATGCCATTACGGAAAAAAACCGGCACGGATGTTCCCAGCATTCCCCCGGCAACACCCAGTTCACCGCCCGGAGCAGGCAAAGACACCGAGGCCGAAAGGGCAATGGCCGGATCCACTCCGAACACCAGTGCCGCCTGCAAGCGCCCACCTGCGGTCTGAATCAGTTCATGGAGATGTCTTCTGACCACCCGGACCACCAGTCGACGGGAATCCAGAATCTGGGCCCTGTGGATGGAGAGGTTGACATCCACTCCGGTGGGACCCGCTGGTGTAAAAAAAACTCCGGATGTAAGGTAGTTTTTCATCTCCCCCAGGGAAAAAACCGGCAATTTCCACAAATCGGGATCCATCCGGGATTCATGGGGCACGGGGGTGCCTTCGGAACAATCCACGGGTACCCGCCTGGCCTGCATGAGGGAGGCTCCCAGATCAGGAACCTCCAGATGGTTTTCCAGAAACTTCCGGCTTGAAAAAATATGTCCTGCCAAGGAAAAACCGGAAGCATCGGGATGCGTGAGAAACGGTCTGCCATCTGCCAGCAGGGAACCGCGCGCCTCCTGTGTGCCTGGTGATTCGACCCGGGACAATTCCAGGCGGGCCAGAAAGGACCTGAAATCAGTTTTCCGGCTTTTCATCTTCCTGCGTCACTCTCTTCAGTTTCGACTGCACCCTCTGGTATTCCTGCAGGAAATCATAGTGTTGGGCCTTGAATGTCTTCAGGTGTTCCTTCTTCTTCTGTGCCGAATCCAGGTTTTTCCGCAAATCCCTCAAACGTCCCACCAGTTCATCCAGATTTGGAATATGCACGGGAATTTCCTGGCTGACGGAGTTTTCGAAAAGCCGCATGGAACCGGGTTCCATTTCGTCCCGGTCAAACAGGAATACCAGCGAATCCGCCGCGTCGGCCTTGATGGTCTGCTGCACCATGGTGCCCGGCAGATCCGGCAGGTTCCGGCTGATGAAGGCCAGATGGAATCCCCCTTTGGAACCGTAATCCAGTGCCTCCCCGCCCCAGGCCAAATGGGTGAAGGTCCATCCGGTGGATTCGGGAAGTCTCTCCCGCAATTGATCGGTGATCTGCTGGTCCGGATCCACAATCAGGATATGACAAGGCGGAAGTTCCTCGTCGGGAACCCCGTCCCGGTACCGAAAGGCTTCCTCGTTTTCCATGAGTTTGATGTGAAGCGAAATCATCTGCTTGAGGAACTTCTGGTGGAGGTGACCCATTTCCCGCAGCAGGCGATCCCGGTCGCCCGCATGTTCGATTTCCGATGCGCTCTTCCGGACACTTCCAGCCAGATAGGGCAGAAAATCCCCCTCCGTGTGGATGAAATCCTTGACCCCCATCCGGTGACCCGACAACAGGGAGTCAAAATCCGGGTGTGAAGAAAGCAGGTACGTGGCAGTCAACGGAGAAACTTCCTTGATTTTCTGGAACAGTTTCAGGCCGTACCCTGTTTTGGGAGTATCCAGTTCCAGCAAGGCGGCCACGAAAAACTTGTTCTCCAGCAGATCCAGAATCGATTTCAGATCGGTAATATGGGTGACCCAGAATCCCAGGTTCATGAAGGCGGACTGGATGCTTCTGGTGACCGCACCTTCCTGCATGACAAGTAAAATTTCACGACCCACATAGTTGCTCATGACACCATCCCGCGGAACAACCTGGTTCAGGAGGGGCGAACTTGCCCGGTATCTCCCCTCACTTTCTGTAAATTCGAATGTCTGTCAACCATTATTCCCGTTGACCGCCACGAAACCGTCCCGGTATGACGAAAATGTCAGCCCTGGCCTGTCGAATGGATGGATATAATATAAATAAAACAAGAAAGGATGGCTGATTCATCAACAGAAGTCTGGATTGTCCGGAAGGTTTGCAACCGGGTGCATCTTGTGGCACACATTTTGCCAGTGACGGCGCCGCACCCGACAGGGTGCGTCCGATAGGAGGCAACAATGATGAAGCACCACTTTCTGACCGCCTGCATTTGCCTGGCCATCCCGCTGATTTCCTGCCAGCCGGAACCCGAAAAGGGGGATGCCGGGTATAATAGTGTGGTGAAACTTTCCACTGTGGACGAATACGAGGGGCTGTGTGAATTCGGCGGTGTCCGTGTGGATACGGGACTGGACCTCAACCGCAACCAGATGCTTGACGAATGGGAAATCCAGCACACCGAAGTGCTGTGCGCCGCAGACCCGTCCGGGAAACCGGGAAGTGACGGTTTGAACGGGCTCGATACACTGTTTTTCACGGCGGCGGAACCGCCGGGGGAACATTGTGAACACGGTGGTCTTGCCCTGCACTGGGGGCTGGATCTCAACCGGGACGGCCAGTTGACCCTGTCGGAAATCACGGATACCGACTATCTTTGTCATGGCGCCCCCGGAAAGAATGCCCTCATCGAGGTGGCCCCGGAGGAAAGGGGCATTCATTGTCCCTACGGCGGAATGGAGATCTCCACGGGTCATGACCTGAACGAAAACGGAATTCTGGACCCCGGAGAAGTCGCCTCGGTTGCATATGTATGCAATACCGAGCCTGGAAAGAATGCACTGGTACGCCTGGATGAGGAACCGGCCGGGGATCCCTGCTCCCATGGGGGCATCCGGGTGCTTTCCGGGACTGATCTGAACGGGAACGGTGAACTGGATGACGACGAAACCACCTTCACCCAGGTAATCTGCAATCCCGCCTGAACGGTGGAAAAGGTGTTGACATGAGGCGCATCTTTCAATTTCTATTATTTCTGTCCATATCCGGTTGTGCACAGGAAAAAACCAAGGTGGACGGCTGGAAGGAACCAGAAGAAATCCCCTCGGTATACTTTACCATCCGGGGCAAGGTATGGGCCTCTGGCGGGGATCTTCCCGGAGTACTGGAAGCCAACCACATTCCGGTTCCCGATGCCCTGGTGGCGGTATTCCGGGAAAAACCGGAACCCCTGCCCGGACGTTATTACTGCAATACCTGTGTGGATCTGCCGCCGGGCACGCTGCATACGCGTTCCGAAGTGGACGGATCCTTTGAAATGCAGATTCGTCCCAATACCCAGTATTGGCTGGTGGTCCAGAAGGGTGATTTCCGCCGGGTGACCGAATTCCGCAGCGGAGGAAGCGGGAAAAGCCGGGATTTTGAGGAAAGCCGCAAGGGAGTCCGCCATTCCATGGTCACCTTGCCGGCGGAAAACAACCCGGAAAAGGGAATGTTCATCCCACGGATTCTGATCATCAAGGGACGGGGGGAACCGCACATGCACGTGTTCTGGGAGGCACTC
Organism: uncultured Kofleriaceae bacterium; assembly: GCA_964618145.1. Lineage (GTDB taxonomy): Bacteria > Myxococcota_A > Polyangia > HGW-17 > HGW-17 > HGW-17. The sequence continues at coordinate 41,115 of CAZTZR010000005.1, read as the reverse complement.
GGTTTCCGGCTGGGTGTGGACGTGGACGAGATCCCCGACAGGGAAGCCGAATGGGTGGTGTCCAGTCTCCAGATGCTCCGGAATTATTCCATCATTCTGGCCACCTGCGGAGACGAGGCCCACTATCTCAAAAAACCGGAAATTCAGGAAAACCTGCGCGAATGGATCCGGGGCGGGGGAAAACTTTTCATTGACGATTTCGCCTACGACTGGGCGGAACAACTGTTTCCCAGCGTGCTTTCGTTCCGTGTGGACTACACGCTTGATTACGAAACCGGCGTCTGCGGGGCGGGCACCTTTCCACCACAGGAAATCGGTCGCTGCGTCAACTATGAATGTTACAACGCCTCCGGAATTCCCGAAGACGACCAACTTGCAGAATGGATTGACCACATCCATCCCTATGATTTCATCGAAATGCGCTATGGATGCAACGTGATCCACCAACTCGGCATCGGAGAACAGGGTTTCTGTGAAAACGGGAGTGATCCCCGGTGCATCCAGGGCATCCTTTACAGCACACCCAAGATATGGATGAACGGAAACACCATACGGTACCGCGAAAAACCGCTGACGGTTTCCTGGAATTACTATTGTGGAAGGGTCATGTACACTGTGCTTCATACCCATGCGGAAGGGTCGGATTCCACGGGCTACGAATTGCTCCTGCAGGAAAAGATCATGCTGTACCTGTTCATGGAATTGCAGACCTGTTCCACCATAAATCTGGTGGAATAACCTCGGGACTCCCGTCAAGGTTCTCCATATTTCCTTTACTTGACAGCCTTTTGCGTGTAGATATTCGCACACGCTGGTCATTGAAGGCTGGCGGTTATTCGGGAACCCGTTGCAGGGTTTCTTCCAGACAGGTGATTCATGCTGGCGTCTGAACTTGGAGTGAAGGTATTTACGGCCACCAAGGCCAAGGAACGGGAAGAACTCGGAGATGTGGTGACCCATTGGCTCAGGAAGAACGGTTGTCCTGAAATCCTGGACACCCAGATCAACCAGAGTTCGGATAATGAGTACCACTGCCTGTCCATTACCATCATTTACAAAAAATAATCCGTCGCGGACCAACATGACAAGGGTGAAAGCCGATGAGAGCACTTGACAAGGACGTGGAATTTCCTGTTTTGGAGAAGAAGATCCTGAAGCGATGGAAGGCGCAGAACACCTTCCACCGTTCCATCCTCCGCCGGGCCGACCAGCCGGAATACGTCTTTTTCGACGGTCCTCCCTTTGCGAACAACCTGCCCCATTACGGGCATCTTCTGGCCGGCATCATCAAGGACATCGTTCCACGGTACTGGACCATGCGCGGTTTTCGTGTCGAGCGCCGCTTCGGCTGGGACACCCATGGGTTGCCCGTGGAAATGGAAGTCGAAAAGGATCTGGGCATTGTTGGAAAGGGTGTTGCCGAGGTAGGGGTGCACACATTCAACGAGGCATGTCGATCCTCCGTTCTCAAATATGCCAAGGAATGGGAAAGCACCGTTGAAAAAACCGGCCGCTGGGTGGACTTCGAAGATCGTTACCTGACCATGCAGCCCTCCTTCATGGAATCCGTATGGTGGGCGTTTTCCCGACTCTGGGACATGGGACTGATCTACGAGGGACACCGGGTATTGCCTTACTCCACCGGATGTCATACTCCCCTGTCCAATTTCGAGGCGTCCGCCGATTACCGGGACGTCCAGGATCCGGCCATCACCGTCACCATGCCCTGGGTGGACGATCCGGAGACCGCATTCCTGGTGTGGACCACCACTCCCTGGACACTTCCCGCCAACCTGGCCGTGGCCGTTCATCCGGAAATCGAATATGTGAAACTCCAGGATCATTCGGATGGCAGGCGTTTTGTTCTGGCTGCATCCCTTGTGGCATCCTATTTCCGGAAAACGGAGGATTACTCCATTCTGGAAACCTTCCCGGGAAAGGATCTTGCCGGTATTTCCTATGTGCCGCTCTTTGACTTTTTCGAATCCAAAAGGTCCGAAGGCGCTTTCCGTGTGGTGGTGGACGAGTACGTGACCGCCCAGGACGGCACCGGCCTGGTTCATCTGGCACCCGCCTACGGGGAAGACGACTACCGGGTGTGCCTGCGGGAGGGGATCTCCCTGGCGGACCCGGTGGATCTGGACGGACGCTTCACCGAACCCGTCACACCCTGGGCGGGCATGTACATCAAGGATGCAGACCCCCTGATCATTGCAGACCTGAAAAAAAGGCGACGACTGGTGAAGCATGCCACCATCGTGCACGCCTATCCCTTCTGTGAGCGTTCCGGATATCCCCTGATGTACAAGGCCATGCCGGTCTGGTTCGTGAAGGTGACTGAAATAAGGGATCGCATGCTGGCATGCAATGCCAAAACCAACTGGATTCCCGAAAACCTGCGGGATGGCCGTTTCGGCAAGTGGCTCGAAGGGGCCCGGGACTGGAATATCAGCCGGAACCGTTACTGGGGGACTCCCATTCCCATCTGGCGTTGCGACCGCTGCCGGGATCACGTGAAGGTCATCGGTTCCATCGCCGAACTGGAGGAACTTTCCAGGGAAACCGTGGAAGATCTTCACATGCACCGCATTGACCACCTGACCTGGCGTTGCCTGGAATGCGATGGCCGGATGCGACGCATTCCGGAAGTGCTGGACTGCTGGTTTGAAAGTGGCGCAATGCCTTACGCCCAGCATCATTATCCTTTCGAAAACAGGGAAAAAGTGGAAAACGGGTTGCCAGCCGACTTCATCGCTGAAGGTCTTGATCAGACCCGTGGCTGGTTCTACACCCTGATGGTACTTTCCACCGCCCTGTTCGATCGGCCGGCTTTCAGCAATGTGGTGGTCAACGGCCTGATCCTGGCCGAAGACGGCAAGAAGATGAGCAAGCGACTGCGCAATTATCCACCGCCGGACGCCATTCTGGATCTTCACGGGGCCGATGCCTTGCGCCTGTACCTGATCAATTCCGGAGCCGTACGGGCCGAGGATCTGCGTTTTTCCGAGCGGGGCGTTCGGGATGTCGTGCGACTGGCTCTTCTGCCCCTCTGGAACGCCTACAATTTCTTTGTCACCTATGCGCTCATCGACGGGTTTGAACCTGAAAAGTCCATGGAAAGCAACAACATCCTGGACCAGTGGATCCGCTCCCGTGTCCATACACTGGTTCGGGTGGTTGGCGAGGAAATGGATGCCTATCGACTGTACCGAGTGGTTCCGGAACTGATCCGGTTCATTGACGATCTGACCAACTGGTACATCCGGTTGAACCGCCGGCGTTTCTGGAAGCCCGGCCTGGAGAATGACAAACTCGGTGCGTATGGAACCCTGCATGATGTTCTGGTGACATTTTCCCTGGTGCTCGCACCGTTCACACCGTTTCTGGCGGAAGAGATCTGGGGAAACCTCACCGGCAGGGAAGGAACGGACGACAGCGTACACCTGCAGGATTTCCCGAAGCCCGGAACCCACGGGATGGACCCCGCCCTGGAAGACACGTTCCTGTTGATGCAGGAAGCCATCCTGCTGGGACGCAGTCTGCGGGAGGAACACCGCATCGGTGTTCGCCAACCCCTTTCGGAACTGACCATCATCCACCCCGATCCGGCCCTGGAAAAACGCTTTGCACCCCTTTTGGGCGTGATTCAGGATGAACTGAACGTCAAGAAAATCCACTTTGCGGTGAATGAGGCTGACTACGTCCATCTGGAGGCCAAACCCAACCTGAAGATTCTCGGTCCGAAACTCGGAAAGAAGATGAAGTCCGTGGCTGCGGCCATCGGAAACCTGGGTCAGGAAATGCTGCGCAGGGTCATTTCCGGAGAAGAAATCACCATTGAGGAAGAAAAACTCTCCTCCGAGTGTTTCCTCATCACCCGTTCTGCCTTGCCCGGGCAGGCGGTAATGGCTGGCAACGGACTGTCGGTGTCCCTGAATACAGCCATCACGCCCGAATTGCGGGCCGAAGGACTCAGCCGGGAGGTCATCAACCGGATCCAGCGTTTCCGCAAGGATTCCGGTTACGAGGTACAGGATCGCATCCGGGTACTCATTGCCACCCGTGATGACCAGTTGCGCGAGGCACTGATGGTCCACGCGGCATTCATAGCCGGTGAGGTGCTCGCAGAAGAATGGAAGGAATCAACTGGTTTGACCACTGATTCCGGAAAATTGTTTGACATTGATGGAAAAGAACTCATCATCCGGATCGAGAAGATCTGACCCCCCAGGAGGCGTTCATGAAAACCGGTACCGTCAGTCTGGCCCTGCTTTTTCTTGCTGCCGTTTTCTCTTTTCAGGCAGCATGCACCAAAAAGGAAAAAGTCTACACCCTGGAAAATGTAAGACAGGAAATCAATGAGTCCCACCGGGACATCCTCCGACTGCGCAAGAAGGGGGAACTGGAAAAAAGTGCGCAACTGGCACTCGAAACAGGCCGGCGCATCAACGGCACCTATCCCCTGAACACCATGTACCGCGAAGATGTATCCAAAATCACCTCGGTAATGGGATTTCTCGCAAGGCTCTGTTCAGACAAGGCCATGCACATCCGCAATGAAAGCCTGAAGCCTGCCGACAGCAAGGTGTATTCACAACTTTCGGATGATCTTTATGCCCTCGTGGATGAAATCCGGCGGAAAATGCCAGCCATGGCCACCACGAAAAAACCGGAAATCAAGAAGGTGACCCCCAACACGGGAGACGAGGAAACCCCCGCAGATGCCAAAGAGGACACCGATGACGGTGATGAGTAAACCGTGTTCTTGGGTCTGATTCTGCTTCTGACTGCCAATTTTTTTTCTTCCCCCACGCCGGTACCCGTCTATTGGCTGGAAATCGCCAGAAGACAGACCCCCACCCAGGCCAGGAAAATGGCTGACCGTTTTCATTTGGGAAGACATCGTGGCAATCGCATCCGGGAGGTTCTGATTGTGGATCCCCAATCCGGTGCTGCCGACGTACGGGTATGGCTGGGACCTTTTTCCATGCGGCAGGACGCTTTTCGTACCGGACTCCGGTTGCTCGGGGATCCTTCCCTTGCCGTCCCCGATTTTTCCATTCGCAGAATGGATGGCGCAGCCGTTTCCCTTCAAATGCCTGGAGCCTTGAGAAAACAACTTTCCCTGCCAGACGTCATGGAACCATGGCCCCAGATTGGCATTTCCCTGATGCCTCATGTAACTGGTTATGCCCGTCCCATGGCCCGCTTGCCCCGACTGGCCCACGCCACTGTCACATTGGGATACCGGGACGAAGTCTGGATTCAGGGGGAACAGGAGATCTGCGAGGATGGGAACTGCCGCCGATGGTTCCATGCAGTGACACCCGCTCCCCACCGTCTGGCCTGGTTTCCAGCGGGTCAGATCGCCCCTGTGGACAACATCCGGGGTATTCGATCCAGGGAAGGGAAACTGGAACAATACACTGCGGTTGTCCAGACCGGACGAACCGGTGACGTCCACAATGGTGTGGCCATGGTGTTTCTGGGAAACCGCAGACCCCAGCGATGGACGTTCCAGCGCAGGGGTTTTTACACCGGACGACTCGTGCGACAGGAAAACAACCAGTGGGCTGTCCACACCCCCCAGGGAGTGATTCCCCTTCCGAGGAATCCGGCCTGGCTGCCCGTGGACAGTCTTTTCTCCTCTTCTGGCCGGCGTCAGTTTTTCTGAATCAAAGGTGCAACATGCCGATTTCCAAGATCCAACCCGGAATGTCCCTTTCGCGCAACTTCAAGGTACGCGAGGAGTGGGCCGCCGACCGCATGGGAAGCGGACATGTTCCCGTGCTGAGCACCGCCGCACTGGTGCTGGCCATGGAAAACACCGCCATGTCATCCCTGCTTCCCTATCTGGAAGAGGGGCAGACTTCCGTGGGCACCCGCGTGGATGTGGTGCATCTGTACCCATCCCCCGTGGGTGCCTCCTTCAGTATTGACCTGATCCTGGCAAGGGTGGAAAGGAACCGGCTGGATTTCACCATGACCGCGCGGGATGAACAGCGGGTCATTGCCACCGGATTCCACCGCAGGCATGTGGTGGACACCCTCCAGTTCATGGAACGAGTTGCCGAGCAAACCGAAAACATTCAATAACCGGAACAGTACTCCCGGAAAAAACATGAAACTCCTGTTTTTGTGTTTTTTCCGCGTTTCTTGCATACTTCCTTCCGGAAAGTGCCTGGAACCGGTGAAAAGCGCATTTCGCAATGTTCCGGTTCCGGCATGAATGGTGAATCATCATGGCGGCCCCTTGACGGCCGTTTTGTCAGGTGTGCATGTCTTCGGAAAAACCGGTTTCCATCACCCGCGCGGCGGGAATTGTCGGCTTTTTCACCCTGCTTTCACGCATCACGGGACTGGTGCGGGACCAGGTCATGGCCTCCTTGTTCCCGAAGTCCGTCACGGATGCCTTTTACCTGGCCTTCACCATTCCCAATGTATTGCGATATCTTCTGGCCGAAGGGGCCCTGACCATCGCCTTCATTCCCGTGTATACCGAATACCGGAAAAAAGACGAAGAAGAGACCACCCGGTTTGTCCAGGCCACCTTCACGGTGACTGCCACCCTGGTGGCAGGGGTGACCCTTCTTGGAATTCTTGCGGCGCCGTTTCTGGTCATGATCTTCGCCGGCGGTTATGCCAGCGATGCCGACAAGTTCCAGATGACCGTCCATTTGACACGCATCCTGTTTCCGTACATTTTCTTTGTTTCCCTGATGGCCCTTTCCATGGGGGTACTCAACACCATGGGCCACTTCGTGACCCCCGCCATGGCACCCGTGTTCTGGAATTGCATCAGCATAGCGGCCGGGCTGGCAGCCCCGTTTCTGGGACACCTGGTGGGACTGGAACCCATTTACATACTTACCTGGGGGGTTCTTTTCGGAGGGGTGGTGCAGTTTGCCATCCAGATCCCTCCCATGCGCAAACGCGGAATCCGGTTCCGTTGGCGACCGGAATTCCGGCATCCCGGCGTGGTCAGAATTGCCCGGCTCATGTTGCCTGCCCTCTTTGGTCTGGCCGTTTATCAGTTGAATGTCCTCCTCTCCCGGGCATTTGCGAGTTTCATGGAAAGCGGTGCCCTTTCCTCCCTGTACTATTCGCAGCGGTTGATTGAGTTCCCCATGGGGATATTTGCCGTATCCATCGCCACGGCTTCCATGCCCACCCTGTCCCGTCAGGCCGGAAACATGGAATACGAAGAGATGAAAACCACCCTCAGACAGTCCCTGGAACTGACTTTCTTCGTGATTCTGCCCAGTGCCGTCGGTCTTTTTGTCCTCGCTGTTCCCCTGATGGCCATGTTGTTCCAGAGGGGACATTTTGATGTGGAAATGACCCGCATCACGGCGGCCACACTCATGGCTTTTTCCTTCGGCGTTCCCTCTGCCGGGGTGGTGCGCAATCTGGTACCGGCCTATTACGCCATGTCCGACACGCGGACACCTGTCATGGCTTCCACCTGCAGCCTGCTCTCCTATGTTTTTCTGGGACCATTTTTCGGGTGGCGTTTTGGTGTGGTCGGGCTGGCCATGGCCATTTCCATCAGTTCCTGGGTCAATGCGTCAGTACTGCTTTTTCGTTTTCGACGCAAGGTGGGGGTTCTGGGCATGACACGACTGTTTCCAAACCTGCTGCGCATGCTGGCTGCCTCGCTGATCATGGGTGCGGCAGCCTGGGCCGTGGCCCGGTTCGGTTACTGGGAGAAGGGAGGAAACAACCTCTGGAATCTTCTTGTCTTCCTGGCCGCCATGGGAACTGCAATGCTGGTGTACGCCGGTTCCACAATGATCCTCGGACTATCCCACAGCCGTCGTGTATGGACTCTCATTCACCGCCGCTTCCGCCGGTGACGTTGTCACCTCAAACGGGACACCCTTTTGCGGGCGTCCCTTATAGCTCCGGTGACGTTGTCACCGGTCTTTGAAGTATATTCAGTTTTCGGGGAGCACAGGACTTGAACGGCGCAGTTACTTGCGTTTGCGAAGATCCATCATGACCAGTTTTGCCACGGCCTTGAGGGTTCCGAACACCCCTTCGCCGGTGGTGGCCACAGCGGAAAAGTCGGGCACATTGGCGGGATTGAGCAGTTTGCGCAATTCTTCCATGGGCGCCGCATTGGGAAGATCCTGCTTGTTGTACTGGACCACATAGGGCAGTTCGTCGAGATTGTAGCCCTGTTCCTCCAGGTTTTCCCTGAGGTTGTCCAGGGATTCCATGTTGGCCTCCATGCGTTCCACCTGGGAATCGGCCACAAACACAACGCCATCGACACCTTTCAGGATGAGTTTCCGGCTGGCATCATAAAAAACCTGGCCGGGAACGGTATACAGGTGAAAACGGGCTTTGAATCCGTGCACGTCACCCATACTCAATGGCAGAAAGTCGAAAAAGAGCGTTCGCTCGGTTTCGGTGGCCAGACTGACCATCTTTCCGCGGGCATCGGGGCTTGTCTTTTGATAAATAAACTGCAAGTTGGTGGTCTTGCCGCACAAGCCAGGACCATAATACACAATTTTGCAATTGATTTCGCGGGAGGAATAATTAATAAATGACATGCAAGAGGCCCCTAATCGTCATTGAAAAGGTTATCAATGTCTTCATCCGTGATTTCTTCAAAAATCGATGGTCGGGCCTGCTGCTGTTCCTTGTTGGCCATGGATTCAAGAACATCCTGGATGTCTTTGGAAGCCTTTTTTACACGCAACCTTACGAGTCCAAGCGAAGTTCTCTGATCGAAGAGCACCAGCAGGATTACCCGTTGCGCCACAATGGATATGTGTACGTTCGTATGCTCTCCCTCGTGGAACTGACCGGTGAATTCCTTCTCCGCCAGCAGCCGGGCAATTCCACCCGTGGCGGCCACGTTACCGGCTGTCAGGGAAGAAAGGGAGGTGGTATCAATGTTTTCTATTTCCCCCGATGAGGCAATTTCCTGACCATTTTTGTCGATCAGGAGAACAGCCTTGGAATTGGCATCGCGACACAAACGCTCCACAATTTCCTGTATCGCTCGATATTCCTCCTCATATAAGACTTCCATCGATTCAACTCCTTAGAAGAAACAACGCAAAAACCAAAGGACAATCCAAAATCCGGTCGACTGGTGCCGATATGTATCAAAGTTCGGGTTCGGATACAACCGAAATTTCTGTTTCCGGGTAGTTCGGTACTTTTTTTGGAGCAGTCTCCCCTGGGTTGGCAAAAAAACAATCCGGATTTGCCTATTCCACGGTCTCCATGCAAATACCACTACCTAACGATTGACTACTTCGCCCAATCTGTTATAGCGTAGCTGTTCCCGATACGTGTTTTTCCCGGACATGGGAACACCGCCGAAGGAGTCAAATCATGTCCAGAACCCTCGCAACCCTGTTTTTCACCGTTCTCGTGTCCGGCATTCCTGGCACGGCTTTTTCCCAGAAGGCACCCGCCCGCAACCTTGGACAGGCAAACCTGGACTATCTTCTTTTCATGATCCAGGGCGAAAATGTCCAGGATTCCCTGGCGGCCATTGCCGAACTTGGAAAACGCAAGACCCCGGATTCCCTGGATCTGTTGCTGATGCAATTGCTTTTGGGATATCCCCCCCAGTTGAGCAAGGCCATGATTGAAGCCCTGGGCAACCGCAAGGATCCCCGGGCCATGGAAACCCTGGTGTTCTATTCCCGTCACCGATCCCCGGAACTTCGAGTTGAAGCCCTCACCGCCCTGAGTGCGCTGGAATTCAAGGACCCCGGGCAGATCAAGGCCACCAACGAACTTCTGTTGAAAGCCTTGAGGGACATGGACGAACCGGTCCGCAACAAGGCGGCCTGGCTGCTGGCCCGGCGCAAGGTGGCCGAAGCCGAGGAACTGCTTCTGGTGCTGTTCTCCCGGGGTTCCACTCCCGCCATGGAAGCCCTGGGTTCCGTGGGTGGCATCCGGACAGCCCATGCCATGGCTCTGGCCCTGGAGGATTCGAGAGCCTCCAGGGAACCTTTGATCCGCACCATCGGCACCTTGTTGTCCCGACCGGATTTCGGGCCGGAACCGGTCCGGATCCAGTTGGTGAAAATTCTGGGGAGCATCAATCTGCCCGGTGCCCAGAATGTTCTCATGGTTTATCACGCCAGTGGACCTGATGCGTTTTCCCGCTCCCGCAAACTGGCTTTCCAGATTCTTTCGAAGTGAGGCGAATGATGAAACACCTTGCCTGCACGCTTTTTCTCCTGTCATTCATATTCCAGGCCTGTACTGCACCGGCACCGTTCCACCAGAACACCATGCCCAACGATGCAGCAAAAATACGCAGTGCCGTCAACCAGATCCAGTTGCCTTCCGAAGGACCCCTCAATGCCACCGGATCGCCCCTCGCCATCCTGCAGACACACAGTCCCCGCAGTGCGGTGGCCATGGACCCGCGAACCGGAAAAGTGCTCTGGAAACAACCCACTCCCGAGGCCGCATCCCGCTATGTGATCGCCGGTCAGAATGTGGTTTTTCTGGACCGTTCCGCCGGAATCACCGCACTGGACATCCGGTCCGGCAAGCAGGTCTGGACCTTTCCCGTAAACCAGAACGTGCGCTTTTTGGGAATCAGTGGTGCACCCAACGGCAAAACGGCTTTCGTAACCACTTTCCAGCCCGCCGGTGACGTGCTCAACATGGTGTCCCAGGTAACCATGCTCAGCGAAACCGGAAGGGAAATATGGACCCTGGAAGCCAACGGACGCATGGGGCGTCCCTTGATGACCAACAATGTTGTCATCGTCCCCTACCGCAACCAGCAGTTGGTCTTCCTGGACACTACCCGGCCCTTGGAAATGGCCCGGATCTTGATTCCGCAAGGTTCCATCCGCTATATGGAAAGCACTTCCATGGGTATTTTCTTCGGAGATGGAAAAGGCATGTACCGTCTCTCCGAGAATGTGCTGGAAGATATCCGCAAATCCCCCTGGTCCTTCAAAACGGACATCCAGAATGTGGAACACCGGTTTTCCCAGGATTTGTATGATCCCGTCACAACGGACTATTCGGCCTACGATGTGCGCAGCATTCATGGAACCTGGATGGCCTCGGATCGTCTGTCAACCCTGTACCAGAAGCGCTTTGTCCTGCAGATGTTCAAGTACCTTCTCGGTTTCCATGTCAACGAAAAGGACGAAGCCGTCCTCCAGTGGGCCGTCATGCATGACCACTCCGAGGAACTCCTCGGCGCCCTTGCCCGGAAGGATTTCCTTTTCTACGCGAAAACTGACGGTTCCCTGGAGAGCATCCGGATGGAAACCGGTGAACGTGTCTGGCGGACTGAACCCATCGGGGGCCGGTTCCGGGGCATCACTTTTGATCTGGGCAATATGGACCCGCCGTCCACCGCACTGGGAGAGGCTCCCCTTCCCCTTCTGGATGCCCTTACAGCCATAGCCAATGATCCCGACGCCCGGTTTCCGCTGGCCAAGCGATTTGCCATTGACGCACTGGCTGTTGTAGGCGGAGCCGGTGTGGGAAGACTGATCCGGATGCTCACCAATCCAGCCAGTTCCCCGGAACTCCGGGAAAAGGCGTCCCAGGATCTGATCGCACGGCCGGATCCCAACGGAGTTCCCCTGTATCTGAGTCTGCTTCAGCAGCCCTTTGACTACATCAAAAACACACGCCCGCAGGCTGTGGAGGTCATGGCGCGTGTGCTTGGCAACCTCAAGACAAAGGAAGCCGTACCCACCCTGCTTCAGTTGCTGGGACATCCGGGAACCACTGAACGGGAACTTCTGGTGATCACGGAAGCCCTGCTGGAAATTGGTGACCCGCAGATCATCCGTCCTTTCAGGGAATTCCTGCTGGCCTATCGGGCAGATCCTGCTTTCGCCCAGGATGTGCACACGCTGCAGAAGATGGCTGAAGCCCTTTTCAAACTGGGTGGACCCGCCGAACGCCAGGTGCTGGTGTTCCTGACCGAGGATGACCGCACCCTTCCCCGGTTGAGGGAATTCATCGTCCGTTTGTTCGAGGAAAGCCGGAAAACAACGAAAACGGAACAACAGTAACCACGGAGCCTGCATGGCACTGGATTTCTTTACCAAACGCAAGATCCGCAAGGAAGCCAAACAACTGGAGCAGGCCATCGTTGAAGACGATCGTCCCGACCTGCGACTGCGGCTGGCTGGTCTGTACCGGAAACTGGATCGACACGAAGAGGCACGGAGCCAGTATCGAACGGTCACCCAGACCTACCTGGATCAGGGAAAAAGGGGACAAGCGGAAGCCGTCTGCAAAAGCGTCATCGAATTCTATCCCCAGGAAACGGAGTTCCAGCAGTTGTTCGCCACCATCACCGGGCGCGTTTTCGGCATGCCCGAGACCACCGCACCTCCACCGGAACCCGAACCGGAAGAAGATGTCGGGCAGATGATGGAACACTTTTCGGAACCTGAGGATCCAACACCCATAGCTGATTACAACCAGATCAAAATGGATACCTGGCAGGATGAAAGCGACCCGTCCGGGCGCCGGATTCCCAGTCCGCCGGCCGGGGTTCCCCGCATGGCCGCCACGCTGACGGAAACCGTCACCAACCGCTTCCCGACCCGGGAGGAACGGTTGCAGTCCATCACCAACGATTTCAGAAGTCAACGCAACGAAACCATCGACATCTTCAAGGATGAAGAACAGGACATCTTTTCTTCCGCATGGGAGGAACCGCAGACCGATGCCGAACTGGAAAACAAGGATGATTTCTGGGAACAGGCACCCCTGCTTCGGGAAATGGACGCCCAGTCCCGACAGGCCCTCCGGGAGCAGGTAGCTCCCACCGTGATCGAGGCAGATACCGTGTTTTTCCACGAGGGGGATGACGGAACCTCCCTGTACCTGATTCTCGACGGTGAGGTCCGGGTGACCAAACTTCTGCCTTCCGGAGAGGAAAAGGAGATCGCCAGACTGAATGCCGGCGAATTCTTTGGTGAATTTGCGCTTCTGACCGACCAGAAACGCCATGCATCCATCGTTGCGGTCACACGCACCACTGTGCTGGAAATTCCCAAGGACACCGTGTACGAAATCGGAAAGAAACATCCTGGCATGCTCGATGTCATCAAACGGTTCTACCGTCATCGCCTCCGGGATCTGATGCTCAAGAATCTGGAATTCTTCCAGTTGATCTCCGAGGAGAAACGGGATCAATACCTGGCTGATCTGCATTTCCACCGTTTCGGCAAGGGTACACCCATCATCAAACAGGGTACCAAGGGCGGGGGCTTTTTCCTGATCCTGCTGGGAGAGGTTGAAATCGTGGCAGAACAGGAAGAGGGCGGTGAAAAAATACTTGGAGTTCTCACCGAAGGGGAGTACTTCGGGGAAATGGCCCTTCTCAAACGGAAAACAGCCATGGCTACCGTCCGGTCGCGCACATTTGTGGAAATTGTGCAGATACCGGCCAAGACTTTCTTCCAGGTTCTTGCGGACCATCCCCCCATCTGGCGAAAAATGCAGGAAGTGGTCGAAAAACGCCAACTTCTCAATCACTACTTCATCAGTGGAAGAAGTAGCCAGCAAATTCCCTATTGATTTTTTCCCCGAATACCCATAAGGCTGGCTCATTGGGGCCAACCAGACGGGTTGTTCCCCTTGTCACCCTTACCGGAGGTTTTTTTCATGCCCATGAATCTGCGCGGCCGCAATTTTCTGAGACTGCTGGACTTCAGTCCCGCCGAAATCGCCTACCTTCTGGATCTTTCCAGAAAACTCAAGGACGACAAAAAGGTCGGTATCCGTCACCGCCTTCTGGAAGGCAAGAACATAGCATTGATCTTTGAAAAACCCTCCACCCGCACCCGTTGTGCCTTCGTGGTGGCCTGTGTGGACGAGGGTGCTCATCCGGAGTACCTGGGAAAAAATGACCTGCAGTTCGGCAAGAAGGAGAGTGTCAAGGATTCCGCCCGCGTGTTGGGCCGGATGTTTGACGGCATCCAGTTCCGTGGTTTCTCCCACCGGACGGTGGAGGAACTTGCGCAATGGGCTGGTGTTCCCGTGTGGAACGGTTTGACAGACCTGTGGCATCCCACCCAGGTGCTCGCCGACTTCCAGACCGTCGTGGAAGAGTTCGGCACCCTCAATGGATTCGGCTTTGCCTATGTCGGCGATGGACGCAACAATGTTGCCCGTTCCCTTCTGGTGGGGGGAGCCAAGATGGGAATGGACATGCGCATTGTCAGTCCGCGGGACCTGTTCCCCGAACCGGAACTGGTGGACATGGTCAACCAGTTGGCGGCGGAAACCGGTGCCCGCATCACGCTCACGGATGACATTGCGGCCGGGGTCAAACACGCGAAGGTGCTCTACACGGACGTGTGGGTTTCCATGGGAGAGGAATCCGTATGGGCCGAACGGCTGGCCAAACTGCGTCCGTTCCAGGTGAACAGCCGGATGCTGGACATGACAGACGAGAACGATGTGATCTTCCTGCATTGCCTTCCCGCCTTCCACAACCACGACACGGAAATGACCAAAACCGATGGTGCGCTGGAAGTCACCGAAGAAGTGTTTGAAGGAAAGCACTCCCGGGTGTTTGACGAAGCCGAAAACCGTGTGCACACCATCAAGGCGGTCATGGTTTCCACCCTGGGCGCATGACGTTCCCCCTGAATCCTCTAACTATTTAGCCTCTGCCCAGTTGCTGCCCCAGTGAACGCTGACTGCGAGGGGAACCACCAGTTCGGCCGCACCTTCCATGATCTCCCGGATCCGTCCCGAGGCCTCAAGAACCTGAGGTTCGGGAACCTCGAATACCAGTTCATCGTGCACGGTAAGAACCATGCGGATCTCCGGTGCTTCCCGCATGATGAAATCCGCGCAACGGATCATGGCGGATTTGAGGATGTCCGCTGCAGTGCCCTGAATGGGGAAGTTCCGCAAGGCCCTTTCCATGGCGGGACGCGTACGGGGATTGTCATCCGGCATGAAAGAACGGGCCCGACCGAACAGGGTATGAACCTTTCCCGTACGCTGTGCCTCCCCGAGAAATCCGTCCAGCGTCCGCAGGATGCCAGGCGCCCGGTCAAAGTACCTTTCAATGATGGCCCGTGCTTCGGACTGGGGAATGCCGAGCGTCCGGGCCAGTCCGAAACCCGTTTGCCCGTAGAGCACACCGAAATTGACCTCCTTGGCGATGGCACGCATGTGGGAAGTCACTTCCTCCACCGGCACACCGAATACTTCCGAAGCGGTGCGTGTGTGGATGTCCACCCGGTTCGCAAATGCCTCCACCAGGGCTTCGTCCCTGCAGTAATGGGCCAGCACCCGAAGTTCGATCTGGCTGTAATCACATGCCAGCAACACCATTCCCGGGGGGGCCGTGAAGGCTTCCCGGATACGCCTGCCTTCCGGTGTACGCACGGGGATGTTCTGCAGGTTGGGTTCCACCGAGGACAGCCTGCCCGTGGCCGCCACCCGGGTCATGAACCGGGTGTGAATCCGCCCCGTGGACGGATGGACCAGTTTCGGCAGCACATCCAGGTAGGTGTTCTGGAGTTTCATGAGAAAACGGTGACGAACAATCAGTTCCGGGGCCTCGTGTTCTCCGGCAAGGGTCTCCAGCACATCGGCATCGGTGGAAAAACCGGTCTTGGTTTTGCGGACCGGTTTCAGACCCAGATCCTCAAACAGGAATTTCTGCAACTGTTTGGGAGATCCGATGTTGATGGGTCCACCGGCCAGTTCGAGCAGCCTTTGTTCCAGCCGGATGGCTTCTCCGCCAAACTCCGATCGCAAATCCGAAAGCGCCCGGGTGGATACAAGCACCCCGGTTCTTTCCATCCGGGACAGGATCCGGTGCAGGGGCAGTTCAATGTTCCGGTACAACGTGTGCACCGGTTCTGCGGAAAGTCCTTGCCGATTCCGTTCCTGCAATTCCCGGGCAACCCGTAGTCTTTCCATGCCCCTTTCCCTTTCGGACCCGGAGCCGGCAGACAGTTCAGCCGTGTCCACTCCGGAATCCAGCAGGTATTGTCCACAGAGGGGGTCCTCCAGTTTTCCCTGAAGATGGATACCTGCCGCCTGGCAGATCCAGAAAAGACCCTTGCAGTCCGGCACCACTTTTACACAGGCCGGATTTTCCAGGGCCGGCCGAATCGCCTGCAGAACCGGGTCCGGATCCAGACCGCCGAACATGTCCCGGGAAAAGTCAAAAATGGCTGTTTGTCCTTTTTCATCGGCCAGCACCAGGGACTTCAACCGGAAGGATACCGGATGTGGTTTTTCAAAATCCAGCAGAACCCACAGGGTTGTTGCCGAACAAAAAAACTCCGGGTCAACGGGATCCGTCAGGAATTCGGGCACCGTTGCAACCTCAGCGGAAACATCGGATGCCCTCTGTTCAGGTGCCGGCAGGTCCAGCGTGTCCACCTCCCGCAACAGCCGGGTGAATCCGTGTTTCTTCAAGAAATGCGCCATATACTCCCGGTCAAAGGGTCGCTGGTGCAGACGAACCATGAGATCCGGATCCAGTGCCACATCCTCCCGCAAGGCCACCAGTTGACGGCTCAACAACAGAACCTCCCGATGCTTCCGGATGCTTTCCCCCGTCCGTCCCGGGAGCCCGGAGGCCTCCTGCAGGATGCTTTCCAGGCTTCCATGCTTTTTTAGCAACAAAGAAGCCGTCCGCGGACCAATGCCGGGAACACCGGGCACATTGTCGGAACTGTCACCCACCAGGGCCAGATAATCCCCCATCTGTTCCGGGGTCACGCTGAACTTTCCGAACACCGCATCGCGATCATAGGTTTTCTCCCGCATGGGATCGAACAGGACCACCCGGTCCGAAACCAACTGCATCAAGTCCTTGTCCGAACTGTACACCCAAACCTGTTCGAACTCTGACTCAAGACCCCACCGAACCAGGGAAGCAATGATGTCGTCTGCCTCGAATCCACTCTCGGAAAAGACGGGAATTCCCATGAGGGAAGCAAACTCCATGCAAAGCGGAATCTGGATCCGGATGTCCTCCGGAGGGGGAGGCCGGTTGGCCTTGTAATCAGGATAGAGTTCCTTGCGGAAGGTGGGACCCGGAGCGTCAAACACTGCCACCACCGGATCTTCCTGACGCTCCCTCACCAGGTTGAACAGCATCCGGGTAAAACCGAACAGCGCGCCTGTAGGCGTTCCGTCAGGAGCATTCAGTGGCCGCATGGCATGATAGGCACGAAACACATAGGCCGTGGCGTCAATCAGAATCAGGCGTGACACCGGTCACCTCTCTTCCGCAAGCCGGGTCCACTCTTCGAAGAGATCCAGCAGTTCCCGGGGATGATGCACCAGAAAATCGGGGTTCAGATCCGCCATGAACCCGGGCGGACGGTTTCCCCAGGTGACCCCGCAGGTCCACATACGGGCCGCTTTGCCTGCGACAATGTCCATCTCGGAGTCGCCTATCATGATACAGGCAGAAACATCCAGGTTCCACCGGGAAGCCGTTTCCAGAAGCGGACCCGGGTCGGGTTTGTGAGTAGGCAGGGCATCATGCCCCAGCACGGGATCCAGATAGCGAAGAAGACCCAGTTGACGGATGATCTCTTCCGTCCAGTTCTGTGCCTTGTTGGTGATCAGGGCCATCCGGGCAACCGGATGGTAGTGTTCCAGCATCTCGACAATCCCTTCGTAGATGTGTGTGAACTCCACCAGATGCGCTTCGTAATGGCGCTTGAATATGGGATAGGCCTTTTCTGCCAGTTCCTCGTACCCGGGCCCCAGGGAATCCCGGATGAGCCGTCCGGGGCCATGACCAAGCCGACGGGCCACCTGATCCCGTCCCATCGGGGAAAGACCCAGTTCTGCCAATGTCAGGTTCACCGCCGTCACAAGATCGGGACCCGAATCAATCAGTGTGCCATCCAGATCGAACAGAAGACCCAGTTTTTTCATTTTTTGCCTCCTTCATGCCATCCGGAAGAATCCTGCCACACAACGTTCCGGTCCCGGAACATCAGGCTCAGGACAGCCACCAGCCCCACCAGCGTGGCCCACCAGAGGGTGGTCAGCCGGATGGCCACCACGGCTACCGAAAGGCGGGCTGCAGTGGTCAGACCGGACAACAAAAGCACCATCATTCCCTCGGTGCCCAGAAGGCCCCCCGGGAAAAAAACCCCCGCGAGGGTACCCGCAAAGTAGATGGCCATGGCCAGGGGAACGGAGGCGGACACCCCCAATGAATGCAGAATCCACCAGAATGCCACTCCTTCGGCAAGCCATCCCAGCATGGAAATCACAAGTGTTCCCAGTTGCAATGCGGGTGACCGCAGACGATCCAGTTCCCTGAACCAACCGTCCAGCGCATCCCTGAAACGGACCAGGCGTCGACGCAACACATTGCGCCCGGCTTCTGTGTATACCAGGAGCATCAACAACCCGGCTGTCAGCCACATGGGCACGGCGAACCAGAACATCCTGCCGGGCCAGAAAACCAGACCGGCCGAAAACAGGAGAATCACGGAAACCAGATCGAAAAACCGCTCCACCCACACCACCGCGAGGGTTCTGGACGGTGGTATGCCGAAACGGGAACAGAAAACACTTTTGAAAGCCTCACCGGATTTTCCAGGGGTGATGGTAAACGCCAGCCCGGAAAGAAAGATCCACAGGGAACGGGCGGCCGGAAGATGGGCTCCGACCCGGGACAAAAGCAGTTGCCATCGAATGAACCGTATCAGGAAATTGAAACTGGCCAATGCCGTGGCACCCAGAAGGACCACCGGGGAAAGCGTCGAAAACACACGGGAAAACCTTTCGGCGCCGGACCAGAAAACCAGAAATCCCACCACCGGCACGGCCAGCACCACCCCTGTCAGAAATCCCCACAACCAACGCCTGCGCAGACTGGAACTCATTTCAGGACACCGGAATACTTGCCGGCTCCCCAGGCAAGCAGGTTGTCGACCTCGACCGAATCCAGACAACGGAGGTTTCCCCCGGTGACATGCATGGCTGCCAGCTGGGAAGAAACCAGTTCCACGGCTGAATCCAGAACCTGTCGGTTCACGGCATGAAAGAAGAGTTTTCCATTTTCCAGGGACAAGTGACCAAAAACCCTTGGTGCCCCACGGGTCATGGCAAGCCCGTGACCAAAATGCAGGGCATGATCCGGTGTCAAAGGGGCCTGGAGATATTCCGGCCGACCGGTCTCATCCCATAACTTCCCTTCCAGTCGGACACACAGTCCGCCGGATGCCGAAGGGAAGGCCACCGGTACCGCCTGCAGCAAATCCTCTTCTCCGGGGAAAAACAAATCCTTTGATACCCTGGCCCTTGACAGAAGGAATTGCCGGAAATGTGCATCCATCGCATCCAGCCGCCTGGTGACCTCCTGCCCAGAGGAACCCCAGAGGATCACTCCGTGATTCTGCAGCAGGAGAACCCCCTGGACCGGCAACGGATCCGGCAGGCACCGGGCGATTTTTTTTGCCAGGAAAAAACCGGGAGGTGCGTAGGGAATCCAGGCGGAAAAACCGGGAATTATCAACTCAGGGGGCATACCGGGCTGCTTTTGTGATGAAACCGCCAGGGCCGACACCAGATGGGCATGGGCCGTGACCGGACCCAACAGGGCATGAAACCATGATTCCACGGAGGGGGCACCGTTTCGGACATACCGTCTTTCCAACTCCGTGTCGGCACCCATTTCATGATCCGAGTCGAGAAAATCCTGAAAAAGTCCCCGGACTTCAGGGCAAGGCAGATTCACGAAATGCCCGGAAGAGCAAACATCCCCAAGTCGGACTCCAGAGCGCTTGACCCGGAGAATGTCCCCCTTGACCATGGAAACATTTCCCCCCTGACCCTGGGTTATCAACCAACTGCGACCACACGCACGCGCCAGTTCACACAGGTTGGAAAATTCCATATCGCACATATAGTCACTTACCAAAGATACCAGGCCGCCGCCGCACCGGCTGCCAAAAGCAGAATCACCGTTGCCCAGAATGCCAGTTCCTTTTTTCCCGAACCGGATTCCGGCTCCGGTACCTTGCAGTGCCCCCCGTCGTCGAGCAACTGGAGGACCTGCAACACTTCCTCCATGCCGTCATAACGGCTTTCGGGTTCCTTTTCCAGCATGCGGATGACCAGTTGTTCCACATTCACGGGAATGTCCGGCTTGAGTTCCCGAGGGGGTACCAGCGGGGCAAATACATGTTTTTCCAGTGTTCCCATGAAGGTTTCGTCATGAAAGGGAACCTTCCCGGTGAGCATTTCATAGGCGATGATGCCCAGGGAATACTGATCGGACTGGTGGGTGATGGGGCGGCCCCGGGCCTGTTCCGGAGACAGGTAATCGGCGGTTCCCAGAATGGTTCCGGTTCGGGTCAGATGGCGGGTTTCATTTTCATCGGCAATCTTGGCAATGCCGAAATCAATGATTTTCACGTAATCATTGCCGGTGGGATGACGTACCAGAAAGACATTCGCCGGTTTGAGATCCCGGTGATACACGTATTTCGCATGGGCTGCCGACAACGCATCGGCAATCTGCAGGAGAATCGGACGAACCCGGGACCAGGGCAGCGGACCCTCCTTGTACATCATGTGACGCAATTCCTGACCTTCCAGGTATTCCATCACCATGAAACTGAGACCTTCTGAGGTCACTCCGTGGTCCACTACCTGAATGACATGCTGGTGGGAAATCCGTGATGCAGCCCTGGCTTCCCTCAGGAAACGTTCCACAATGACCGGCTTGGTTGACCACTCGGGCAAAAGCACCTTGATGGCCACCTTCTTCTGAAGCACCTGGTGTTCGGCCAGATACACGCACCCCATACCGCCTCCGCCCAGCCTCCGGATGACGCGGTACTTGCCGTCCAGCACCGTGTCGCTCAGGTCCGGACCATCCTTCTGGCGGTGAACGTCTGCCAGCGCCAGTTCGCGGGACATGCGCTTTTCCACCGGTGCCCCGTCTTCAAACGCGATCACAAAATCGCCGGATACCGCCGGGGCGCGGCTTTTGTCTTCATTCTGGTTTCCAACAGGGGGTTCTGTCATCCGGCCATCCCGTTTCCGGCCGAAACTGTAACACACCTGGTTTTCCGTGAAAACAGGCTTTTTCCGGCACAAATAATGTGTTTGCGGAAAAAAAGCATGCTATGAATCAAAGGTAACCTTGTGAACCGGCCTGATTGCCTTTTCCTGCCGGAAAGGAGTTTTTCATGAAGACCTGCACTGCCGTCATGGTGCTTTTTTGGCTGACACTTTCCTGCACGCCCGATCAGAACAAAAAGAAAAACGAATTCAATTCTGCCAACAACATCAACAACCTGAACAATTTCAACAATTCCAACAACTGGCAGCCGGAAATCTGCGATGATGGCATAGACAACGATGGTGACGGCATGATCGATTGTGATGATCTGGATTGTCTGTCCCATCCTCACTGCCAGACCAACAACCAGAATGATGCCGGTTCCGATGCTGACGGGAACGTGTACGAATTCGACGCCGACGCGGGGGACTGCCCTCCGGAATTTCTCACTCCCTGTCCGGACCCGGTGCCCACCGGCTGTCTGTCCGAGGAAATCCCCAACAACGGTCTGGACGACAACTGCAACGGAGTCATTGACGAAGGGGGCAGCACCGTTTGCTCTCCCGGTTCCGTGCGTCCCTGTTTTATTGGACCTCCCGGACGCCGCAACGTGGGTGCGTGCCGGGATGGCCAGCAGGTCTGCCTGCGTGCCGGAGAATTCGGGACATGGGGTCCCTGTGAAGGCGGCATCTGGCCTTCCCCCGAGGTCTGCAACGGTCTGGACAATGACTGCAACGGCTGCATTGATGACGGTCTGTGCTGTGATCCCCCCATCATCTGTCCCGACAGTTCCGACCCCACCCTGCAGGGAGCCCATCCCTTTGCGGATTTCACCATTGATGGCCGCAATTACTATTTCGGTCCCGCCGTCCGGTGGGAGTGGACGGTTTCCTCCGGACCCTGTGATCATGTTCTGGGGCAAAATTCCTACACCCTCAACGGAAGCAACCTCATAGGACACGTGGCCACCGGTGAAACCATCACCATGCGTTTCGAACTCAGCGGTGAGTACACCATTACCATGCGGGTGTACTACAACGACACCGATTATTACGAATGCATCTTCATCCTGCGGGTGGCCGGCCCCGGCCTGCGGGTGGAACTGTGCTGGGACACCAATACGGCCACGGACATCGATCTGCACATGATGAAGCAGGGACACGGCACCCAGTATTGCTCCAACCAGGACTGCTATTACATGAACTGCAAAGCCAGCAACTGGGCCCATTCCGCCTGGGGCAGCGCTGATTCCCCCCTGGATGCCTGCATCGGAACATCCACCGGAAGTACCTGGCAATCCCGGTTCAACGCCTGCAAGAATCCGCGTCTGGACATCGACAACATCATGGCGGGTCCGATTCCCGAAAACATCAACCTGGACACCCCCCTGCACAACCAGACCTACCGGGTCATGGTGGATTATTACAGCGGTTCGGGAACTGCCCATCCCGTCGTAAACATCTACTGTGACGGAGTGCGGCTGGCCACCTACGGCTATCCATCCGCCAACCAGGTGTCCATGTCCACCGGAGGCAGTTTCTGGAACGGATACTGTGCCACCGGGCACGTGTGGAAAGTAGCGGACGTGCACACCTTGTTGCAGGACGGCGCCACCATCTGCGAGGTCACCTCCCTGGCGAACTCCAACGGCACCCCGAATATCGTAACCAACAATCGCAACTATTAAACCATTTCCCCCCTGGCTAGTTGCCAGACCATCGGAAATCGCCCCTGCGCATCATGAAAAACAACTCTGTCGAAAAACAAAATCATGCTATAATCCGCCATCCGGGCATGTATTGCCCCGGAGAGTTGCCCTTTTTGTCAAAGGAGTCGGCATGAAACATATTACCCTCACCCTTCTGGCCCTCTTCTTCCTGTCTCCATTTTCCTGTGCTCCGGAAAACAAAAAGAAGCAGGACAACAACCTTCTGAACAACACCAACAACCAGAACAATTTCAACAACACCAACAACTGGCAGCCGGAAATCTGTGACGACGGCATTGACAACGATGGTGACGGGCAGATCGATTGTGACGATCTGGACTGCCTGGGACATCCCCACTGCCAGTCCAACAACCAGAACGATGCCGGTTCAGATGCCGATGGGAACGTATATGAATTTGATGCCGACGCCGGGGACTGCCCCCCGGAAATGATCTCTCCCTGTCCGAACCCGGTTCCCACCGGTTGCCTGGCCGAGGAAATCCCCAACAACGGTCTGGATGACAACTGCAACGGACTCATCGACGAAGTGGGAGGCAATGCCTGCACTCCCGGCGCGGTACGACCCTGTTTTCTGGGTCCTCCCGGACGCCGCAACGTGGGTGCCTGCCGGGATGGCCAGCAGATCTGTCTGCGTACCGGCGAGTTTGGCACATGGGGTCCCTGTGAAGGCGGTATCTGGCCCTCCCCCGAAATCTGCGACGGTCTGGACAACGATTGCAATGGCTGTGATGATGACGGTCTGTGCTGCGCGCCTCCCATCGTCTGTCCTGACAGTTCCGATCCCACCCTGCAGGGAGCCCAACCCTTCACGGACTTCACCATCGACGGCACCAACTACTACTTCGGAACCGCCGTCCGCTGGGAGTGGACCGTTTCTTCCGGTCCCTGCGACCATGTTCTGGGACAGAACTCCTACACCCTCAACGGCAGCAACCTCATCGGACACGTGGCCAGCGGGGAAACCATCACCATGCGCTTCAACCTGAGCGGAGAATACACCATCACCATGCGGGTGTATTATACCGATACGGACTATTACGAGTGCATCTTCATCCTGCGGGTGGCCGGCCCCGGCCTGCGGGTGGAACTGTGCTGGGACACCAACACCTCTACGGACATCGACCTGCACCTGATGAAACAGGGACACGGCACCCAGTATTGCTCCTCCCAGGACTGTTATTACAGCAATTGCAAAGCCAGCAACTGGGCCCACTCCGCATGGGGCAGCGCCGATTCCCCTCTGGATGCCTGCATCGGCACTTCCGCCGGAAGCACCTGGCAGTCCCGGTTCAACGCCTGCAAGAATCCGCGGCTGGACATCGACAACATCCGGGCGGGTCCGATTCCCGAGAACATCAACCTGGACACTCCCCAGAACAACCAGACCTACCGGGTCATGGTGGACTATTACAGTGGATCCGTTGCCACCCGCCCCGTGGTGAACATCTATTGTGACGGAGTGCGGCTGGCCACCTACGGCTATCCCTCGGACAACGAGGTGGTCATCACCAACGGAACCTCCGGTTGCGCCGCCGGTCACGTGTGGAAGGTGGCGGACGTGCGCACCCTGTTGCAGGGTGGAGGCACCGTCTGCGAGGTCACTTCCCTGGCCAACACCAACGGCACCCCCAATCTGGTGGTCAACAACCGCAACTACTGATTTTCCTCCCATGGCCATTTTTTTCCTGTTTCTTCAACTGATGGTTTCCGGATCGTTGCCTACGATCCCACCGGGAGCCATGGAGGATATCCAACGGCCACCCCGAACGCCCAAACCCAAAAAGGATCCGCTCTCGCCGGTACCCGGAGGATCCCCCCTTTTGACCACGGAACCAGATGGCATCCGGATCATACCCTCCTGTGATTTCGGCATCAATCCGGGGGAACTTTTACGTCTGGAGGATCTGCGGATCTCCGTGCGTGTGGAAGAAGACGGCATCCAGTTGTACAGGAGCATGTCCCTGTCCCCCACCACCGTGTGGAAACCCGGATGCGATCACCTGTTCTTTCTGGGGGAGCCCCTGCTGGAGGGCATGTCCAATCCCGCCGGGGAAGTCCTGTTCACCCTGCCCCCCCGTCCTGCCACAACCATGGAAACCCGGATCCGGCAGTCTCCGGGAAAAACCGGAATCCGGTTCATGGGTGCCGACCTGAAACTGGCCCCCCTGGCAGGCAACCCTTCGGATTACCGGTTCCGCCTGGAAATCCTCCATCGTGTGGATCTGCCCCCCGCCAACGATACCGACGGGGTACGTTCGCTGAAAATACCCCTTGCCCACTATGCGGGGTATACTCCTTCAAACACCGTATCCGTGCAGATTCAGTTGACATTGCATGAACCCTGGTTTTTCCATGGTGCCACCCTGCCGGAAACCGGTGCCCTGGAAAACCGCTTCGATTGGGAACTGTCCGTTCTGCCGGATCAGGATTTGGTCCTTCTGTTCTCTGATGAGAGTCCTCCTGAAGAAACCGGCGACCCGGCTCCTTCCCGTATGGAAACCTTCCTGCGCATCCTGATTCTGGCTGCCATCCTTTTCGCCCTGCTGGGTTTTTTGCTCTTTTCGGTGAAAGCACGTTTCAAAAAGAAAACGTCACCACCACCCTCGCAATAACACTCGTAATTTTTTGAAAAATCCTGTCTTGACCGCAAGGTTTTCTCTGCTATTTTACGGCAGGATTTTCCAAGGGAAGGTTTTCTTCCAGAAAAGGAGCCGCAATGACCAAGGCATGCTGTTTTCTCGGGGTACTGGTTCTTTTGATGTCTTCTTGTGACAAGGAAAAGAAGAAGACCAGCATCAACAACGCCAACAACGCCAACAACATCAACAATACCAATAATATCAATAATATCAACAGTTCCGGTCCCGTCTGCGGAAACGGCATCAAGGAAGAAGGAGAGCAGTGCGACCAGTCCGATCTGGGAGGCCTGACCTGTGAAACGGTGGGGAATTTCGGGGGGGGTGATCTGCTCTGCAACAGCGCCTGTCAATATGACACCTCCGGCTGTTTTCCCATGTGCACCGTCAACAATTGGGAAGAATGCGATTTTCTGGCCGGTTTCCAGTGCTGCCCAAACAATGACATGCCTTCGGAATGTTTTTACATCAGCGCGGATGCGGGAGCCATCTGCCTTCAGACCTGCACCGAGGGTCCGGAATGCGGCTATCTGCTTACCTGTTACCAGCAGATCGGCAACCTCTGCTTCCCGAAATACTGCGGTGGAGCGGCGGGAGGTCCGCCCATCAGTCAGCCCTGCCAGTTGAATCCGGGACGGGACGGCTATTGTGTGGGTATGGGTACCGCCATGGATGATCAGGGACTCTGCCTGGAAAATGGCACGGCACAACACGGGGAAGCATGTTACCAGGATCCGGAGGAGAGCCCCATGGGGAAAATCCTTACGGAATCCGAAAAAGCCGAGATCTGTGAAGCCGGAATCTGCGTGGGAATGGACGCAGAGGGCAATCCCACCAACGACGGTGTGTGCATTGCCCTGTGTGATCCCAATGCCGTATATGCCGGTGTCATGGCCAACACGGATCCCGAAGCCCCCTGGACCACCACGGATACCTGTCCGGAAAACAGCAACTGCGTCAATTTCTCCAGCCTCGACAAGAACGAATTTGACGACGAGGAAAACCCCAATCCCGAATATCTCTTCCGCTCCGCAGACATGGGCATCTGCTATCCCACCGTCCCTGGCTTGCTCCCCGGTGCCGGGGTGGTTTCCTGTGATTTGCGTTCCGCCCGGACCGTTCTCAGTGGTGAGACCTGCCCCCCCACCCCTGTGGAGATCTTCGGATTTCCGGTCACCAATCTCGAAACCACCTGCCAGGTGCTCACCGACGGTGCCCTTATCGGCGCCTGTCAGCCGGCGGAAACCGTACCCAACCGGAAACCCCTCGGGGAAATCTGTGATCCCGCCCATGAACGAACCCTGTATTTCGTCGTGCCGGTTCCGGCTGCCGAATGTGTGGACGGTACCATCTGCCAGGTGGCCGATCCCCTGCATGCCGAAGACATGGCCACGGCGGAAACCCGCTGCATGAAACCCTGCCATGCCGGTCTGGGCCTGCAGAACAACCCCGATTGCGAGGGCATTGTGGACGATGGCGGGAACCCCACGGTCTGTCTGACCGTTTCGCGCTATTATACTGACGACCACCAACTGCCACGGCGCCTCAACAACAACGGTGTGGAGGTGGAGGAAACCGCCCCCTCGCCGCTGGGATTCTGCGTTCCCTCCCTCTAGGAATTCGCTTCAATAACAGCCGCTTTTCTCCCTGTCTGAAAAGTTCCAGCCCCAATGGAATAAAAATGCATTCCGCATGTTTTTTACTGTTGCGTTTGGAATGAATCAGACTAGAAATTCTGGGTTCAAACGGAACCCGGATCTTTCAAGAAGAGAGACGAGTCATGATTACCGGAAAACTGGATTATCTTCCCATTCAATTTGTCAATGCCCTTGATCACCTTCTGGAACGCAATCCCCGCTTGCAACTCATTGAAGACAAAGGCCAACTGAAATTTCTCATGGACGGTCACGAGGTTCCCGTAAACACCCTGTACTACTGGTACCGCGAATCCCTGGCCACCCACCGGCAATTCTCCCCGGACGTCCTGGATTCCCGAATGCAGGCCGGTTGATTCTTCCCTTTTCCAATCCACTTCACTGACAAATCCACGCAAAAAAGTACATCAAGCCGGAGGTTCAACGATCCTGGCTGGCATCATTCTCCTGGCCCTGGATCCTGACCGGAGTTTTCCGGTTCCTTCTCCCTGACATCCTCACTGGATTCCACACGACACTTGCCCCGGATGCGTATGGCCGTTCCGGGATGACTTTCATCGGCCTGCAGTGCAGTCCATCCCGGGGGGACCGCAGGATAGGTGAAGTGATAGATGAACTCGGCATCCTTCGGAGCCAGATTGATGCAACCATGGGAACGGGCATGCCCGAACCCGTCATGCCAGTAGGCCCCATGCAACGCATATCCATCCTGGAAATACATGGTCCAGGGAACATGGTCCACCCGGTATTGATCATCGGAAGCCGGGTCAGCCCGCATGTCGGCTTCCGCCTTCTTGTGGTAGATGCGAAACACTCCCGTGGGAGTGGGGTATTTCCATACTCCGGCAGAAACCAGGGTGGTATACACGGGGGTACGCCCCCGGTAGGCCGTTAGCACCTGTTCCTCCAGATCCACATCCAGCCAACTTTCATCGGGATGCAATTCCCCGGGGGGATCCGTCCTTCGGGCCAGCCGGGTCATTTCGGAGGTAACCCAACCCTCCCGGGGTATGTGGAACCAGCGCTGCCCGTCCTGCCAGCGAATGTCATCCACAGGCCAGGCCGTGTATCGTTCCAGGGTTTTGACCACCCGGCCTCCTGGAGCCTCGTGCACATCCACAGGAGGAAGTTTTTCGCCGATTTCCCGCCGGCGCCGGCCCACCATGAAAACCAGGGGCAGCCTGCGATTCGTCTTTTGCAGATTCACCCCCGCAAATACCGAGGGCCAGAACCGCCGAACCCTGTCGGCCCGGACAAACTGACCCGTGGTGATGCGCCAGAAATTCATGTCCCTGAACTGGCGGCGACCCGCCCATCGCACCGTATCACTTTCCCGGATGGGGACACCGTTTTTTCCTTCAAATCCATCCTGAAGCGTGGAATACAGTTCCGTGCCGCCGGTCCGTATGAAGCCATACGTGCCGGGAGTCAGGTTGTTGGCTCCCAGGACCGGTTCCCGGCGGCCGGACGGCGGTTGTTTCGACAAGGCAAGATTGGTGCCGCATACAAAGGCTCCCTCTGCCAGTTTCAAAAAAAAGCCGGCAGTACAACCCTTGCCCTGGATTCGCTGTACCCTGGGCAGATGAGTGTGGTTGCCGATGGCACCCATGATTTCGGATTCCGTATCGGCTTTCCGGTAGACGGCCACCGGGCGGACCACCTGCCAGGAGCCCGGCTCCACGGGTTCTGCCAGTTTCATGGCCCTTTCGTGGGGAGCCCCATTTTCCGGTTCGGGAGGAACTTCTTCGTTCAGGCGCAGCATGCGGTCCGATTGCTGCTTCTGTGCTTTGGGGGTAACCGGAATTTCCTCTAGGGAGTCTGCACCCCTTTCTTCCGCCGGGGCTTCCTTTTCTGGTTTGCGGGAGCAGTTCAGGGAAAAAACCAGCCAGAAAAGACAGACAAAAGAATAAAGGAAGCGCGTTTTCATGCAGCCGTTTTTCCACACGCCCCCTGCATTTGTCAAGCTGCCCTGGGGTTGATGATTGTGCAGTTGCAAGATTCTGGTACACTGTTTCCGTTCAAGGAGGGCTGCCTTGCGTCATTTCCCATTTTCGGTTTTCACTTTTTTTCTTTTGTCTTCCCAAGTGGCCAATGCCCAGAATCATCTGGTGGTGGACGGAATCACCGTGGAACTCGGGGGCCGTCACCAATATGATACCATCTCCGTCATCAATGGCGGAATAATCCGTGTCCGGCCTTATGACAACGGGGCGGACAAGTTCACCCGGGGCAACCTGGAACTGGTGGCGGACAGCATATTCGTAGATGCCACTTCCATCATCACCGCCACGGGTGCAGGGTATCAACCCGTTCTTTGCGATCATGGTCCAGGACCCTATCCCGATTCCGGCGGACGGGGGGGATGTGCCGTGCGCGATTCCGGAGGTGGAGGAGCCCATTTCGGAGCCGGCGGACGCGGTACCAAGGACTGCCCCCTGGCAGGGTGCACATTCCCCCAACACTGGGAGGAAAACTGCGGATTTTATGCCGGTGGAACCACCTGTACCACCATCGCCGGCTGCCAGACCGGGGATGGGCTTCCCACCGTGGCGGGGCAGCCCTACATGCACAGCATTTACGAAGTGGAATTCGGGGCTGCGGGCGGGGATGCCGGATGCCGGGACGGCGACGGGTTCAGCAATCCCGTCTGTTCCGTGGGAGGCGCCGGCGGGGGACGGATTGTCCTGGCCGCTGTCCATCCCCTGGGATTCGGAACCCTGGACATACGGGGTCAGGTGCTGGCCGCAGGACGCCGTGGTTGCGGCATCAAGAATGACTCCGGTGGCGGCGGTGCCGGCGGGTCCATCCTGCTGGTGGGGGATGGTGTAACCATCGG
Organism: uncultured Kofleriaceae bacterium; assembly: GCA_964618145.1. Taxonomy (GTDB): domain Bacteria; phylum Myxococcota_A; class Polyangia; order HGW-17; family HGW-17; genus HGW-17. The sequence continues at coordinate 11,213 of CAZTZR010000005.1, read as the reverse complement.
TTCCCAGGCCCTCATCAGTGCTGAAGGGGGACTTGGTGGCAACACGCAGGCATGGCCGGCGGGGGAATGTCCCCCCTGTGCCCAGTCCGGTGGCCAGTGTGACGACTGTGGTGGTGGTGGTGGTGGAGGCATCATCTCCGTGTTATCCGGAACCCCGGCAGACATCCACCAGTTGGCAGAGTTCCGTGTGGGCGGCGCCTTGGGAGGCGTTTGTCCCATCTGTGCCGCCGAAGCCGGAGGCGGGGCGGGAGAACTGCAGTTGTCGGGAGTCTATGTGGGCGAGGTATGTGACGGTTACGACAACGACTTTGACGGTATCGTGGACAACAACATGCCCGAGATCACCTGTGGAACCGGCGACTGTGCCGTAACCGTTCCCGCGTGCACCCTCGGCGTTCCCAACGACTGCGTACCCCTGGAAAACCCGGACTGCCAGCCGCCCATCACGGACACCCGGAGCCGTTTCATGGTGATCGTGGATACTTCCGGTTCCATGCTGCTGGATCTGAACGGTGTATGGACATTCGGAGACGGTTCTGAAAACCATGTAGGTCTGGACACCAACGGGGATGGCATCGCAGGCAACGACAGCCGGCTGTTCAAGGCCAAGGAGGCCCTGCGCAACGTCATATCCGCCTATTTCCCCGACATCGACTTCGGCCTGGCACGGTATGCCCAGGGTTCCGGACCTTCCGTCAACTGCCAGTTGGCGCGCTCTTTCGAATGTGCCGGTATTTGCTGCACCTATGATGATCCCGGCAACAACACCGGTTCTCCCGCAGCCTGCACGGTACAGGCCGGGGCGGCGGGCAACATTGTCGTGCTGCCCGAGAGTCCCACGGAAGATGCCTGCATCAACTATGCAGGATCCTGTGGTTCGGTCCGGCGGGGTGCGGATATCCTGGTGGGTTTCGAATCGCCGGTGAACCAGTTGATGATGTGGATTGACAACCGGGAAACCCAGTTTCATCCCGACCGCACCGAAGGGAACTTCTGCAACTTTGCCGGGGGGGGTGACTGCGAACTGCGGGGCACCGGTCCCACGCCACTGGCAGACTCCCTTCTGGCAGTCAGGGGATACATGGACAGGCAGATGGCCCTGGACCGCATCAGTGACTGTCGCCGCTACGCTGTCATCCTGCTCACCGATGGTGCGGAATCCTGCATGGGTGACCCGGTGGCAGCCGCCTCCGAACTGCTTCAGCAAAGCGGTCTGGAAACCTTCGTCATCGGTTTCTCGGTTTTGCCTTCCGAACAGGCCAGCCTGAACCAGATTGCCATGGCCGGTTCCCTTTCCGGAACCCGCAACGCCTTTTTCGTGGGCAACGAGGATGAACTGGCATCCGCCCTTGCCGGAATCGTGGCCGAATCGATAGTCTATGAGATTTGCAACGATCTGGATGATGATTGCGACGGATTGATCGACGAGGATTTCCCGCTCAAGGGACAGCCCTGTGACGACGGCCTGATCGGTGCCTGCCGTGGTACCGGCGAATACCGTTGCCGGGCTGACGGCACGGGAGTGGAATGTGTCATCACCAATCCCGGAGCCGAACCTTCCGAGGAAATCTGCAACGGTCTGGACGACAACTGCAACGGACAGGTGGACGAGGGACTGGACTGTCAGATCCAGTGTGAACCCACGGGTCCTGAGATCTGTGATGGAATTGACAATGACTGCAACGGTTTGATCGATGAAACCGACCCCCTCATGGGCCTCCCCTGTGGAGATGACGAAGGCATTTGTGAACCAGGGTTATGGGCCTGTGTCAACCGCGTGATGGTCTGCCTGGGGGCTGTTTTGCCCAAGCCGGAAATGTGCAACGGTCTGGATGACAACTGTGATGGAATCATTGACAATGGTGCTCCTTGCCCGGTGGACCACTGGTGCATCGAGGGAGGATGCCGCAAGAAGTGCGGAGATGGGGAATTTCCCTGTGGTGGCGGCTATGTTTGCAGGCAATACACCGTGGATGGGGAAACTGTTTCCGTGTGCATGCCCACCGCCTGCCTGGCCTGCGGCCCTGATGAAATCTGTGTCAACGGTGAGTGCCTCAATCCCTGTGAAGACGTGACCTGTGGCGAACACGAAACCTGTCATCTGGGGATCTGCCGGAATTGTCACCACCTGGGGTGTCCTTCGGGGGAGATCTGTCACGGCGGCATCTGCCGTGAGAATCCATGTGCAGACGTGGAATGTGATCCGGCACAGGAGTATTGTGCAGAAGGAACCTGCGTTCCCCTGTGCCGGGATGAGCGCTGTCCCGAAGGCAGGATCTGCGATGCCAGCGGCAACTGTGTGACACCTCCCTGCGGGGAACCCTGTCCGGACGGGGAGGCCTGTTTTGAGGGCGAGTGTGTCACGAATCCCTGTGCCCTCGTGTTCTGTGAACGGGGTTTTGTGTGCATTCCCCCCGGCGCTTGCGTACCGAATCCCTGTCCCCTTCTTTCCTGCCCCACAGGCACCGTCTGTGAAGTGATGCCAAACGGCGAGGGTCGCTGCCGGTTCCGGGACACACTGCCGGAAGGGGAAAAAATCACTGTATCCGGAAAAGTGGGTTGTTCCTGCAGGGCCGGAAACCATTCCGGAACTCCTTTCATGGGACTTCTCCTGTTGTGCATCGGACTCTTCTGGATGCGCAGGCGAGGTGTGAAATGAGAGTTTTTTCTGCCATCCTGTGCATTTTTGTTTTTTTTATGGCGTCCTGTGAACCCAGACCCTTCATGCTGTACCGGGGCGGTGACAACCCCGACGGCGGCATCCCGGATGATTCCGACATTTCCGATGATGCCGATTCGGGGACCGAATGCATCCCGCCGGGCGTTCCCGAGGTGTGCAATGGGCGGGATGACGACTGCGATGGTGTCATCGACAATGGTTTCGACCTTGACAATGATCCGGAAAACTGCGGGCAGTGTGGCAGGATCTGCGCATTTCCCAATGCCGAATCCATCTGCATCCAGGGGAATTGTGTATTCGTGGAATGCCTGCCCGGCTGGGCAGATCTGGACCCGGAAGTGCCCGGTTGCGAATACCGCTGCCCCGTATACCCGCCGCAACCAGAGGAATGCAACGGCATTGACGACAACTGCGACGGGCGCGTGGATGAACCTGAAAACCTTCCCCCACCCCCCACAGGGGTGTGCCGCACCACCCCGGGAACTCCCTGTGAAGGTACGGTCATGATCTGCGCCACCCGGGGACAACCCCCTATCACTACCTGGTATTGCGATTATTCCACCGAGGTGGAATTCGATCCCCGTGTACCCAACGGGATCGTGCTGGAAGAAACCCTGTGCGATGGACACGACGGCGACTGTGACGGGGCCGTGGATGAAACCTTCACCGATCTTGGACAGGAATGCGACAACGGTCTGCTGGGTGCATGCCGTGACATGGGACTGAAGGTCTGCAACCCCGGCAACCCGTACGAAACCATTTGCGATCTTTCCTTTCCCCCCGACCCGGTACCCGGCGCCCCCTTTCCTGAAGTGTGCAACGGTATTGATGACAACTGCGACGGTATCGTGGACAATTTCGACCCGGGGGATCCGGACAGGGTCATTGATGACATGGTATACATCAACCATTCCGGCCTGGACTTCTACATCTATCGCCACGAAGCTTCCCGTCCCGACGCCACAGGCAGTCTGCCGGGTTCATCGGGGGCCCGGCCCTGTTCCCGTCCGGGGGTCCTTCCCTGGTCCAACGTCACTTTCTCCGAGGCCAGATCCGCTTGTGAACGGGTAGGCAAACGCCTGTGTACCGGACCCGAATGGCAGGCCGCCTGTGCCGGTGCTGCTGATCTTCTCTATCCTTACGGACAGTTTTACGAGCCCCTTTCCTGCAACGGCGTGGATTACGGAAGCGTTCTGCTCCCCACCGGCCTGGCCACCCTTTGCGAATCTCCCGATGGTCTGTTCGACATGAGCGGAAACCTGCGGGAATGGACCAATGATCTTCGGGGAACCACCAGCATGGGGGATCCGGTGTATGTCATCCGGGGAGGAGAATATCACACTCCATATCCGGGTTTGACCTGCCATTTCGACCTGTCCCAGGCCGCTGCATCCGTCACCCTACCCACCATCGGTTTTCGCTGCTGTTCGGATACGGCTCCATAATGGTGCCGGTCAGGTTCTCCTGAAAAGGAACCTGCGACGACCGACCATCCCCATTCCCAAAACCAGCAGGAACCAGACAGGACCGGACGGGGAGTCCGAGTGACCCGAACGGCAGTGACATCCCACGACCTTTTCGGTTGTACAGTGTTTTTCAGGACCGCAGGGGTCGGGGTCCGGATCCGGATCCGGTTGATCCACATCAGGGTCGGGGTCCACATCCGGACCCGCATCCGGAACGGGGGCATCGATGACCAGATGCTCCAGCAGACGGGCCATGATCTCCTGGCGGACAGGTGTGTCATGAATGTTTTCAAAGGCGAACCCGAAAGTAAACACCTCACCTCCGGAAGTGGAATGATGCACACCCAGAGTGGAACCGCCGGAACCGGACACCAGGGGAACCGAATCCAGCAACTGGTATGTTTCCATCTCCGTTGCGTCGTGGGAATGCCCATCCATCCAGCGGGTGTCCGAAGGATCAATACCGTCGAACAGCCCGTCGGTCACAAACTGGATACCAGTGCCCGTTACGGGAGAAAAGGACGAAACTCCCAGCAATTGCTGCATCAAATCCGTGCGGCCCTCCTCGGACAGCTGTCGCGCCACGCGGCTTCCCGTCACAAACAGGTGGGTGCCGCCGAGAACTGCCGCATGCAGTTCATCCCATAGCCCGGGGTCGAAGGGACTGGCACCACGGCCAAGAATGAGGTCAATCAGTTCATACTGGCCCCAGTCCGGAGCCTGCTCCGCCAACCCTTCCACCTGCCAGGTGTCAAACGCCATCTTGAGGGATCCCAGTTCCGGTGCATGATGCTTGATCCCCTCCCTGAAATCCGTGATCCTCTGCATGAGCACCCGGTGAACGGGACCTGACAATCCCAGGTCTTCCATCCAGTTCATCTGGGCGGACAGACGGTTGAACGAATCCAGGATCAGGATGTTGGCCCGGCCCGTGGCGCTGACTCCCACTGCAGCAGGTGGCGTTCCGATCATGCTCTCTCCGGCATCGTTGACCGCATGCACCTTCACAAAAAGCACCTCTCCGGGCACCAGACCGGAGATCCTTGCCGAAGTACCTTCCACATACTGGCCGTCATCAAAGGCCATGGCCACGGGACCAACATACACCCGGTAACCCGTGGGGGGACTTCCTCCCGCAGCATCCGGAATCGGTGGTGACCAGGAGGCTTCGACTTCTCCCGGAGCCACATTGCGCAGACGCAGGCCCAGGGGAGGCTCCGGCGGCAATACCAGGGGCCGGCCATCCCGTTCGGCAAAATACTGGATCACGGCGTGGCAGACGGCCCGGCCCGACTGCATGCGTACCAGGGGTTCCCGGTAGAACACCATGTCCGCGGCACTGTCATGAAAGACAATCTCCAGGAGCGCAGACGGCATTTCGTTGTTGTATGAAGGGTTGATTTCCCCGAAGTAGGCCGACCGGACCCCCCGGTCCCGCCAATCGGACTGGTAATGGGTACGGAACAGGTTGACCAGCCGGTCCTGAACATGCCGGGCCAGTCGGTCGGATCCCGGCGTGCCGGTGAAATTGTAGGTGCCGTCCGGGGGATTCGGACCATACACATAGGTTTCGGTTCCCCGTCCGCCGCCGGCATTGGAATGCCAGGACACGAAAACCGAATCCTCCCCCTGTTCGTTGACCCAGGCCGCCAACCGGGAACGGCAGGTGATGTCGTCCTGGTTGTCACCTGCCGCCGCATCATACACCGTGGGGGGGGCGCCCATGTACTGGGCATGGTAGCGACAGCATTCCTCATACCGGGGTTTTCCGGAAGCCCCCTGCCCCCGGTCGATGAAACCCATGCCACCACCTATGCGCACTGCATCCAGGCTGACATGCACATCGGAACCGGCGTGGGCGGAATCATTGGCCAGGGCCACAGCCCCTTCGGTGGAAGAAAAACCCCGTCTGAACCAGAAGCGACCCAGCAGCACCCAGGTACGGCCATGATGCCTCTGGTTGACCCGGAAATGGGATTCGCCGCCGGGATGCATCACAATGACATGGGCGTCCGGAGCCCGGGAGGTCCAGGCGGAATGGGAAACATACACATTGTAGTACCCATCCGCCGGCACCGAAAATGTATATAACGCCCTTGCGGTTTCCGTGGGGGAGGTTTCCATCAGGCGGTTGGTGCCGGCAGCAAAGGGATTGGTACCCGAAGGAATCGTGCCTGCCTGGTAACCAAACCCGTCCTGGGCGGAAGTGCTGAACAGGGCGGTTGGCCCCAGTTCCTGATATCTTCCCCGGGCGGTCATTTCCTGTCCGTCGTCGTTGTCCACCACCACCATGTGGGTGGTGGTATCGGCTTCCCGCATGGGGATCACATGGGCTCCCGCCGCCATCAGGCAGGGTATCACGAACTGGTCAATGGATTCGGCGTTGGCATGGTCCTCGATGATCCCTTCGCTCAAACCCCGCTGGGTGGTCCAGCGGGTTCCCGTCCAGTACCATCCGTGACCGGCGCTCAGATAGACCGATTTTCCCCACAACACCCCATGGGGGTTGGGCACCCATGCCTTCTGGTTCAGACTCTGGCGAATGCGGGTTACAATGGAATCCACCTTCTGTCCGGGCACCTCCCAGGGTCGGTCGGGAACCGGGGGAAGACCCAGGGGACCACGGATGTCCTCGTCGGCCAGAGACCGCTCGGGAGGATTGGCCTGTGCAGGCAGAAACAAAAGAACGCCAATGAGAACCCAGTACCAGGATTTCATGGAAAACTCCTATCCTCCGGTGATTCGGAAGAATGACTATTTCCGGAACATGCGCACAAGGCCGGCCAGGATTCCCTTTTCCCGGCTCATTTCCCGGTTGCGTTCGAAAAAAATCTCCAGTTGCTGCAGTTCCCCCGGATCCAGCCAGATGCCCTGGCATTCGGGGCACACGTCTATCAGGATCTGGGAAGTGAACCCATACTCACGGCGTGCCATTTCCACATTACAATGCGGGCAGTTCAACAGTGGAGCCTGACGCAAAATGGCCAACTCACCGGCCGCACGGACAAAATCCCGGCTCTTTTTGATGCATTCGGTATAATCGTTTTCCCGAATGTCCTGGATGGCTTCGAGTTCCCCCACATCCAGCCAGATGCCGCCACACTGCGAACAGATGTCGACTTCCACATCCTTTTCATAATTTTTCTGGAACATTTCCTGCGAATCTTTTGGACAATGCATGAGACAATCTCCCCGACAGAAAAATAGCACAAACTCAACCCGGGACAAAACCCGATTCGTGTCCCAGTTGGTAACTTCCCGTTTTGGCATCCCGCCAGGCAGGACCAATATGCTGGCACCAGATGATCTCCCCTGAAGCATTTTCCAGCACCAGAGACAGATCCCGCATGGCGGACGGCAACCCCGACAAGGCTTTTCTGCAAACCACTTTCCGGTCCCGGCGTGCCATGCGATCCCCGGTATGGATGCGACGCAGGGTGAGCGGAAAATCGTGCTCGCCTGCCTGTATGGAACCCGGATCATGGGGAAGCAGGAAATATCCGTCCCGGTGGCCGGGAGAGGAAATCTCCTGCGGTCCGAACATCGGTTGATTCCTGTTCCGGAGAACCAGTCTTCCCTTTTGCACCTGGCACAACACCCGCCCCGGAAGGTTCCAGGAACCCTCCCTGGCTCCCAATACTGTTTCCGTGATCTCCAGGACGACTGCGGACCCCAGTTCGTTCCGGCAGTTTCCGGAATCCACCATCCGACGCCAGAACTGGCGCACGGTTTCCATGATGATACCCGGCTCCCTGAGCCCGTGCTGGTCCAGCACCAGACTTTCCAGCATGCCCGGCATCCATGTTTCACGCCGTTGTAAAACTTCCGAGGCAAGATGTACCATGGCCCCATGTCCGGCATGCATGATTTCCGCCGTGCGACAAAGGGTTTGCACCACCTGCGGATTTTCCCTTACCAGCCATGGTATCAGGAAGGAACGCACCCGGTTGCGCAGGTAAATGCCTGATTCATTGCTTTCATCCTCGCACCAGGACATGCGTTGCTCCGCAAGATACTGTTCCAGGATCCTGCGGGAACACCCCAGCAGGGGACGCACTACCGGCCCGTCCACCACCCGCATGCCCCCCATGCCCTGGAGGCCGGAACCCCGCAAGAGATGCATGATCACCGTTTCTGCCTGATCTCCCGCAGTATGTCCCAGCAACAACAGACCCAGACCGCCGGATTCCAGAAATCCGCGCAGTTCATCCTGTCTGGCCCGGCGAAGGTCATTTTCGGATACATGCTCTTTGTCCCATTGCAAAAACGATCGGTGACACACCCTCTGCATCCGGCAACACATGTCCTCCACGAAGGCGAGTTCCATGTCGGCTTCCCGGCGGATTCCATGGTGTACATGGGCCACTTCCAACCGGATTTTCCGGCCGGAAAACCGATCGCACAGGACAAGAAGCGCCATGCTGTCGCATCCTCCCGAGCAGGCCACCAGCAAGCCTTTTTCCACCTGTTTCGCCAGACGGGGATCCCCCAGCAGGCGCGCCAATCCGGCTTCGAGGTCTTTCGTGGACCAATCCATGGAAAAATCGGGAAGAAACAGGGTGCTCATGATTCCGGCACCAGAATGATGAACCCCACATCCGGAGGAGAAAAGAACCTGAAAGGCAACCCGGTGGTCCCCACCCCGGAACTGACAGAAAGAACAGTGCGCCCCCGCCGGTAGATTCCCCGGCGCAAACGTCCCTCCACGTCCGACAGACAAAACAGGCTGCCCAGACAGATCTGTCCTCCATGGGTATGACCCGAAAGCACCACATCCACCCCGGCGGCGGCGGCGGCCGGCAGAACCTCCGGCCTGTGGGACAGCAGGACCACCGGAACCTGCCCGGGTTTTCCGGCCAACGCCCGGTCCAGATCACCTCCATATTTGAGGTCATCGATTCCTGCCAGCACCAGGGAACCCTTTCCCGTATCCAGTACCACATGTTCGTTCCGCAAGCCCACCATGCCCCGGGAACCGGAAGCCTGCAGCAGTTTTTTCGCCCCGAGACGGTGGTCATGGTTCCCGGGCACCTGAAATACCCCCAGCCGTGCCGAAAGATCCCGCGTTCCTTTTATGAATGCCTCCAGAAACGGAGGATGAAATCCATGAAGTTGGTCCCCGGTAAAGACAATCAGATCAGGGGATTCCGGCAACCCCTCGGTGATTCGCCGAAGTTCGGACACGTTGAAAAAATATCCGACATGGGCATCCGTGACATGAAGGATGGTCACCCGGCTTTCCAGACCACGCACCGGGATGACCCGCACCACCACCTCCGGGGGAGACATGGCCTGATCCAGACCGTGTGCTGACAAAAACAATCCGGACCCAAACAGAAAAATCCACAGATGGCGCCAGCGTCTCTCCCTGAACGTTTCCAGCAGATCCTTGCCCGTTTTCCGGGAGGTCATGAGCCACACCGCCAAAAGACCAAACACCAGGAAACCGGTTGCAAATTGCCACATCAGGGCGGGAAAAACGATCATCCGGTAGATGGTGACAGGAAGGGTCAGCCCCAAAAGGGCATCCAGGGGAATCAGCAACAAGGCCAAAAAGAAAAGAAGCCAGATTCCCGTCATCATCCTGCGGGTATCCCTGTGGGCGATCTTCCGGATGAGCAGCAGGCAAAACAACTGCAAAACCAAGGCGAACAGGGTACTTCCCCCATACTTGAGCAAAATCATGATTTTTGCCTTGATACTCATGAAAAACGCCTATATCATGCCTGCGTCGAAATCCGGTTTTGCCAGAGGCACAAGAGCCCATGAACGACGACAACAATTACCATCAAAACGGTTCCAGTGAAAGTGTCAAGAGCGGGGCCGCCAATCCACCCGATTACGGCGAGCAAACCCGCATCATCAACATCAACCCCGTGGACCTGCAACAGGACAAGTCGGTCAAACCGAAGCCCTCCTGCCTGGTTCTTGTATACGGGGAAACGGACCTTGGAAAACGGTTTGAAATCAATCAGGACCACATGACCATCGGGCGACAGATGACCTGCACCCTGGCCATCAACGACTCCAGTGTCAGCCGTCTGCATTGCCATCTGCATGCTTCCGCATCCGGGGAATATTTTGTTTCCGACAATAATTCCATGAACGGTACTTTTGTCAACAACTTCCCCGTGCGCGGGCAGGTTCCCCTCCACGACGGAGATTACCTGAAACTCGGCGGTGTGATTTTCAAGTTCATCAGCGGCGACAACATTGAAGGGGAATATTACAACGAGGTTTACCGACTGACCACCATGGATGGTCTGACACAGGTATACAACAAGAGGTATTTCCTGGAATCCCTCCCCCGGGAGATGAGCCGGGCCACCCGGTACAAAAGGGATCTTTCCCTGATTATGTTTGATATTGACCATTTCAAGGTCATCAATGACACCCACGGCCACCTGGCCGGAGACTTCGCCCTTTCCAAACTGGCACAGACCCTGTCGGCCATCATCCGCAAGGAAGACATCTTCTGTCGTTACGGAGGAGAGGAGTTTGCCATCATCCTTCCGGAAATCAGCCTGGAAAATGCGTGCATTTTTGCAGAAAAAATCCGGAATGTCGTCCAGAACAACGTTCTGGAGTACGCTGGAAAGATCATACCGTTCACCATAAGTCTGGGCATTGCACCGTTCCGTGTGGAAATGCGTGCCATTGAGGAATTTGTCAAGGCGGCAGATGATTGCCTGTACCACGCAAAGCGTTCCGGCCGCAATTGCTCAGTATATTTTCATATTGATCAAGGATTTATTGTCATTTAACTACGACGGGAGGACTTGTAACCATGAATTGTACAAAATGTGGCAGCCCCATGCAAGCGAACGAGGTTTTCTGCGGATCCTGCGGGCAACCCATTCAGAACATTCCAGGCGAAACTGCCGGAAAGCAGAAGAAAACCCTCTTCTGGACTCCCGGTGCCAATCCGCCGGCTGCTCCGGGAGCACCCCAGCCGCCCATGGCAGCGCCACAGCCGCCCATGGCAGCGCCACAGCCGCCCATGGCAGCGCCCCAGCCGCCCATGGCAGCGCCCCAGCCGCCCATGGCAGCGCCCCAGCCGCCCATGG